>CAZFLE010000009.1:0-114109 GCA_964519895.1 uncultured Enterobacterales bacterium
CGCTTCAGGGTGTCGATGAAGCCCTTGAACCAGCCCTGGACCCGCTTGCCGTGCTGGGGCAGCTGGGCGCCCAGCAGGAGCTCGACCTTGCCCTTGAGCAGGGGGTCCTTGTGCAGGGTGCCCAGGAGCGTGGCGTAGAGGCGGAGCACGCTGCGCAGGCCGTCTTCCTCGTCGGTGAGGGCGACGCGCCAGATCAAGACGTCGCCCCCGTCGGTGGCGATGGTCTTGAGGGCCTCGCCGACGGCGGCCCGGCGGCCAGCGCCCGGGCGGCCCGGCAGGACCAGGGTGCGGCCGGTGCCGGCTGCGGCGGCGTAGAAGTTGTCGCGCACTGGTGCGATGTCAGCGGGGCGAGCGACGAAGGGGGTGTCAGCCACGGGGGCTCCTGAAGCGATGGGAGAGACCCGGGCGGATAACCCGGGTCCATCCTGGATGCGACAGCCTGACAGCCGCATCCACGGAGCTTCGGTTATGGTCCCCAGGTCCCCGGAGGGCGGATGCGCCTGCTGTCGATCCCCGTGCTGCTCGTGCCGCTCGCAGGCTGCGAAGCGGACGGCCTGAATCCGGACTGGTACCACTGGGACATCGACGTGGTCGGTGTCGCCGACGACTGCCACGAAGACCCGGTCGGCTTCGCCGACGCCTACACCTACTCTGTGGAGTTCGTCGGCAGCGAGAGCGTCCTGCGCATCGGCGAGGACCCCTTCGCGACCGGTAATTTCGCCGGATGCAAGCTCTCCTATGACTCGGGTGTCGTGCGTGAGGAGCGGGGTGACGGCTCCGAAGAATGGGTCCAGTGGCGGCTCACGTCGACCGACACGGTGATCCGACAAGGCGGGAGCAGTTGCGACATCGAGACCGAGATCTACGAGGGCATCTCCCAGTACGCCTGGTCCGCGACCGACGGCTGGGATCACCTGGAGCTCGCCTACGAGCCGTCCCAGGTCGACTGGTTCGGATTCGAGACCTTCGAGATCCGGGGTGTGGGCGAAGCCATCGAAGAGCTGGAGATCGGGTGTGAGTACACCGTCCTCGTCGCCGGTACCTTCGTCACCCTCTGACGGGGACCCTCGGGTCCTGGCGCTGCGCGACCGCATCGAGCAGGTCGTGCAGGGCAAGCGTCACGTGGTCGAGCTGGCCCTGGTGGCCGTGCTGGCCCGAGGCCACATCCTGCTCGAAGACGTGCCGGGGGTCGGCAAGACCACTCTGGCCCATGCCCTGGCTGGGGCCCTGGGCGGCAGTTTTTCCCGGGTGCAGTTCACCGCCGACCTGCTGCCCTCCGACGTGCTCGGTGTCGCGATCCTGGACGCGGACCGCCACGACTTCCGCTTCCGGGCCGGCCCGGTGTTCGCCAACGTGGTGCTCGCCGACGAGATCAACCGGGCACCGCCGCGGACCCAGTCGGCGCTGCTCGAGGCCATGAATGCGGGCCAGGTCAGCGTCGACGGCGTGTCCCGCGCCTTGCCGGACCCCTTCGTGGTGGTCGCGACCCAGAACCCTCACGACCACGTGGGCACCTTCCCGCTCCCCGACTCCCAGCTGGACCGCTTCCTGCTGCGCCTGTCGATGGGCTACCCGGACCGGGAGTCCGAGCGGGCGGTGCTGAGGGCCGGTGGCTACCGCAACATGGCCCTGGCTCCGGCGCTGGGCCCTGGGGAGCTCCAGGTCCTGCTCGACCAGGTCGACACGGTCCAGGTCCACGCCGACGTCGAAGACGATCTGCTGCGCATCGTCGACCGCTCGCGGTCCGACGCCCGCTTCATCCGCGGTGCCAGCACCCGGGCGGCCGAGGCGCTGTACCGCTGCGTCAAGGCCCTGGCGACCCTGCACGGCAGGTCCTATGCGTTGCCCGAGGACCTGCGTGCCCTGGTGGCGCCGGTGATGGCCCACCGGGTCGTGGCGCGGGGTGAGGGCCGCGACGCCGCTGCCCGGGCCCTGACCGAGCTGCTGGACGAGCTCCCGGCCCCCGGGCGGTGAGCGCCGGTCGGATTCAGCGCCGGCAGCACTTTCGGGTCAAGCCCACCCCCACCGGCTGGTGGTTCCTGGCCGTCATCACCGGTCTGGCCCTGGCGGCCTTGAACACGGGCAACAACCTGCTGTATCTGTCCCTGGCGGGTCTGCTGGGGCTGATGGTCGTGCAGAACCTGCTGGCCGAGTGGAACCTGCGCGGGATCCGGCTCGGCCGGCGCCTGCCTGCGGACGTGCACGCCCGAGAGCCTTGCCAGGGCGAGGTGATCGTCGAGAACGAGCGGGCTTGGTTTGCGCTCTACGGGCTCATCGTCGAGGAGGTCAGCCCGGATGGCCCCCTGGGCACCGCTGCCGTGGCGGTGGTCGATCCCGGCGAAGCGGTGCCGGTGCCCTTCACCTGGCACTTCCCCAGGCGAGGCCGGGTGCCGCTGGAGGGGCTGCGCATGACGTCGAGCTTCCCCTTCGGTCTGTTCCAGCGGCGCTGGACCGTGCCCCTGCCCGCGGAGCTCGTGGTCTACCCCCACCGGGGCCGGGGCCGCCGGGCGCCGCTGGGCATCGGCCAGGGGCGGGGCGCGATGAACGCCAGTCGTCGGGGAGGCCGCGGAGAATTCATGGGCCTTCGGCCGTATGTGCCCGGCGACCCGGTGCGCCTGATCCACTGGCCCACCACAGCGCGCCTGGGCGAGCCGGTGGTGGTCGAGCGGGAGCCGGACCGGGCCGGCGAGGTGCTGGTCGTGGTCGAGCGGAGCGCCGGCCACATGGAGCGCGAGCTCGCCCGGGCCTGCGGAGAGATCGTGCACCACACCACCCGGGGGCGGACCGTCGGTCTCCAGCTCCTGGGGCGCCGCTGGCTCCCGGCCCGAGGCAAGCCCCACGTCAGGGCCATGCTGACGGCCTTGGCGCTCGCCGGAGGCGACCCCGCATGAGGAGAGACGGGCCTCGCCTTCGGCGTGCAGCGGCGTGGACCGTTCGGCTGCTGATGGTCTTGGGACTGTTGAGCCTGGCCCCCAAGGGCGGCGTGCCGACGCTGACGTCCGTCGGTGGCCTTGCCCTGATGGCCCTGGGCTGGGTCGTGGCCCGCCCGGCCCGGTGGCAGACCGGCTGGCGGCTGGCGAACGCCGCTGCGGCGGTGCTGGCCCTGGTCCTGGTCTTCCTCTTCGCCCGCCCTTGGGGCGAGGTGGCGATGCTGTTGGTGGTCTATCTGCTGGTCCACCGCGCCTGGACCGCCCAGGCGCCTCAGGACCATCGGGTGGCGTTGCTCCTGTCCTACCTGGTCATCCTGCTGGGCTCGACCCTGAGCGACTCCCCTTGGCTGGCCCCACTCCACGTCGGCATGGTCTCGCTCTTGCCCCTGGCCCTGCTGCTGCTGCACACCTGGGACGTCGACACGCTCCGTCCGGCCCGGGGCGCGTCGCTCTTCACGCCGCGCCGGGCGTCGGGGCTCGTGGCGACCGGTGTGGCGCTGCTGCTGGTCTCGGCCGGGGTCTTCCTCTCGCTGCCCCGGCTCCAGGCCGGCGCGATGGCGCGATGGGGCGCGGCCAGCTCGGTGTCCGGCTTCTCCGACCAGGTGCGCCTGGGGGATCTGGGCGCCATCCAGACCAACCCGACCCCCGTGATGGAGGTCGAGGCGGTCCCCGTCGGAGGCGACCAGGCGCTGGGCCCCCCCCTGCGCATGCGCGGCGTGGCCCTGGATGCCTTCGACGGGGAGTCCTGGCGGCGCAGCGGGCTGCTGGTCCCGTGGCGGGTGCCCGAGCAGCCCCGGACGATGCAGGGCGGGGACATCGTCCAGGACGTCCTGCTGGAGCCGCTGGGTGAGCGCATCCTATTCGGCTTGTCCAGGGTGCTCGCGATGCGCACCGACGGGATGCACCTGTTGGGCCATGCGCCCGGAAATGTGCGGCACCTGGGCGAGCCCCGGCGCTTGTCCTACCGGGTCTGGTCCCGGCCCCAGGTCGACGGCCCGGAGCAGCTCCGGTCGGCCAGTCGCGGCGCTCCGCTCAACCGACGGGGGCAGCGCCACTTCACCCGGCTCCCGCCCGAGCTCGATCCGAACGTGCGAGCACTGGCCGAGCGCGTCGCCGGCTCCCAGCCCACGCCGTACGACAAGGCCCAGGCGCTCGAGGCCTACCTGCAAGACAACTTCACCTACACCGACGTGCCCGAGGCCGGCAGCCTGGGCTTGCCGCTGTCGGACTTCCTGTTCGAGACCCGGCGGGGCCACTGCGAGTACTTCGCCACGGCCCTGGCGGTGATGCTGCGCTCCCTCGACGTGCCGTCCATCGTGGTCAACGGCTTCTACGGCGGCGAGTGGAACGACGTCACGGGGTTCGTGACCCTGCGTCAGTCCGACGCCCACAGCTGGGTCGAGGCCTACCTGGGCGGCGCCGGTTGGGTGACCTTTGACGCGACCCCCCAGGCGGTCGCTTCGCCCAGCGCCTCCTGGCTCTCCCAGCTGGGGGACGCCGCGACCCGGGCCTGGCGTCAGCAGGTCGTGGATTTTGACCTGGGAGACCAGCTGGCCCTGTTGAACCTCCCGGACTTCAACGCCGGCGCCAGCGTGGGCTGGGCGCCCGCGGCCCCCCTGGTGCCGGTGGGGGCGTTGCTGGTCCTGGTGGGGGTGCTGCCGAGCCTGGTGCGGAGCCTGCTCCTGCGGCCGCGCAACCAGACCCGCCGCCAGGGCGTGGAAGGGCTCCTGCAGCGGGCCTGGGGGCTGGTGGACAAGCGCGGCTATGCGGTGCCCCGAGGTCTCCCGCCGGCCGCCGCAGCGGACTGGCTGGTCGCTCGGGCCGGTCCGGCAGCGGTGCCGCTCCAGGAGCTGGCGAGCTGTCACTACCGGGTCCGCTACGCCGGCGAAGACGAAGCGAGCCTGCTGCCAGAGGCCCGCCAGCACCTGGCATCGCTCAAGGGACTGCCCCGCGCCGGTTGACGGGGGGTGTCGGGGGCGGGTAGTTGTGCCGCTCTCAGGGTCAGAGGGTTGGTTTGGACAGTCTCGAATTGAAGGCTCGGCTCACGCTGGGCGACGTCCTGCGCAAGACTGCCGCGGAAGGCCCGGATCGACCTGCGCTGTTGGGCGACCAGCGCCAGCTGACCTATGGCGAGCTCGACGCCGAGGTGGACCGGCTCGCCAACCTGCTGATCAGCGTGGGCGTGGCCAAGGGCGACGCCGTGGGCTTCCTGCTCACCAAGCGGCCCGAAGTGTCCATCGGCTTCCTGGCCTGTGCGCGCATCGGCGCCATCATGGCGCCGGTCAATTTCAAGCTCCACCCGGACCACCTGCGGGACCAGTTCGAGACCGCGAACATCCGCACGGTGTTCGTGGAGAAGCAGTTCGATCCGCTCCTCAAGGGCCTGCTGCCGGTGCTGGGCGACCCCCGCCGCATCATCTATGTGGGCCAGCCGGGCAAGCACGGCGAGACCCACTACGGCGAGAACACCGGCTTTCCGGCCCAGGACCCCGGCGTCAGCGTCTCTGTGGACGACGTCTGCTACTACAACTACACGTCGGGCACGACCGGTCGGCCCAAGGGCGCGATGGCGACCCACCGGCACATCAACGCCAATGGCCTGACCGCCTTCGATCGGCCGGGCCACGACGGCCTGGGCTTCACCGAGCGCCACGTCTTCCTGGGCATGTTCTCGGTCTTCGCCCACCCCCACGAGCTCTTCCACCGCTCGATCCTGTGTGGCGGTGCCTTCGTGATCATGGACTCCCTGTCCCCGCGGGTGATCGCCCAGACCATCGAGCGGTTCCGGGTCACGTGGATGATGGCCGTGCCCAGCTTCTACGAGATGCTGCTGGACCACGCCGACGACGGGGGCTCGGACCTGTCGGCGCTGGAGATCCTGGAGAGCGGTGGCGCCTTCGTGACCAGTGAGACCCTGCACCGCCTGGAGCAGCGCTTCGGGGCCAGCTTCATGCCCGTGTGGGGGTCGACCGAGACCACCGGCGTGGCCATCGCCTTGCGGCCCGACCGCACCCGGCGGCCCGGGTGCACCGGCCTGCCGGTCCAGGGCTACGAGATCCGCATCGTGGACACCCAGGGCCGCGACGTGCCCACCGGCGACGTGGGCGAGATGATCGTGCGCGGCGACGCGGTGGTCAGCGGCTACGTGAACAACGCCGAGGAGACAGCGCTGCTGTTCCGGGACGGCTGGTACTGGACCCGGGACCTCATGCGTCGCGCCGACGACGGGTACATCGAGTTCATCGGGCGCCGGTCCGAGATGCTCAAGATCGGCGGCATCCGGGTCTACCCCCTGGAGATCGAGCGGGTGCTGATGACCCACCCCGACGTGCGAACTGCGGTGGTGGTGCGGGCCGAGGAGCGGATCCGGGGCGAGATCGCCCGGGCCGTCGTGCAGTTGGCCCCCGGGTCCACCCTCACGGTGCCCCGCCTGCGGCGCTATTGCCGCGATCGGCTGGCGGTCTACAAGGTGCCCAGGCTGATCGAGTTCTGGCCGGAGATCCCGCTGATGGCCAACGGCAAGATCGACAAGAAGGCCGTGCTGGCCGTGCCGCCCAAGCAGCCCCGATGACGAGCGAGGAGCCCGTGGGAGGCACGGGAAGGCCCCCCCTCAAGCTCCTGGTCAAGGACCTGGGAGGGCTGGCGATCTACTACCCGGGGCAGGCCCTCGTCTCCAAGGCGCCCCGAGGCCTGCTGGACCGGGTGGCGACGCTGGGCGGGGACCTGGTGCGCACCCTGGGCACAGACGACATCTCCCAGGCTGCCGAAGAGCTCCGGCTGACCTTTGGGGACCGCGCCATGCCCCGGGCGCCAGACGACATCGTGAGAGACGCCTGGCGCCTGAACATGTTCAACGAGCTGGAGGTGCTGCGGTACCCCCACATGAACCCGGACACCATCGACCAGTACTGCACCATCGAGGGCCTGGAGCACCTGGACGCCGCCCTGGCCCGCGGCAAGGGCGCGGTCATCCTGATCGGCCACTACGGCGCCAACCAGATGATCATGCCGGCGCTGGGCCACAAGGGCTACCCGATGAACCAGCTTTCGGCGCCGCCTCCGGTGTGGGCCGACATCCTGCGCGAGACCCGCACCACCCCCCTCTGGGAGCGTGTGCTGGGCCGGCGCTGGGAACTGGAGCAGCGCCTGCCGGTCCAACACATCAACGTGTTCAAGTTCCTGCGACCGGCCTTTCAGTGCCTGCGTGACAACCAGGTCCTGGGCCTGGCCTTTGACGGGGGCGGCGGCAAGAAGTGGACCCGAGTGAGGCTGGTCGAGCGCTGGGCCAACGTGTCGACCCAGCCCATCCAGCTCGTGCGCAAGACCGGCGCCGCGCTGCTGCCCACGTTGGTGGTCCGGGAACCTGGCGAGGACCGGCACCGCATGGTCATCACGCCGGCGCTGCCGTACCAGAAGCGCTCGGACCGGGCCGACGAGATCCAGGTGAACATGCAGGCCTTTGCCGACGTGTTCAGCGAGTGGGTCGTGCGCTACCCCGAGCAGTACCTCTACTTCCTCCTGCTCCGCCGGCGTGTGCGGGCGAGCGACGTGATGCCCTACTTCGACGACTACCCGGCGCTCGAGGGCCAGCGGCAGATGACCGCAGAAGAGGCCCAGGCGCACCTGAAGGCAGCGGGTGAACGGACCTGACGAACGTGCCGGCCTGGTCCGGATCGCCGTGCTGCTGGGTGTGGTCTCCGGGACGCTGGAGGTCGCCCTGAGGGCCGAGCCGCGCCTGGGCCTGGGCGTGGGCGAGACAGCGGTCTGGCTGGGGCTCGCGGTCGGGAGTGGGCTGGCGGTGACCCTGCCCGCCGCCGTGATCGCTCGCTGGCTGCCCCGCTCCGGGGGCTGGGTCCTCGCCGCCGTGCTCGCGCTGCACGCCGCGCTGTACTACCGCTTCGAGGTGGTGCTGAACCAGTTCGTGCGGGACCCGCGGGTCTGGGGAGGCCTGCTGGCCATCGCGTTCGGGTGCCTGGTCCTGGGCCTGGCCCTGGCTCCTTGGCTCCGAAGCCTCGTGCGTCCCTTGGTGGCCGTCGGGTTGTTGGCGGTGCCCGTGGGCTTCTTGCGGGCGAACCCGGGGCTGGCCGACCGCGGCGGGGACGGGCCCAACGTGCTGCTGGTGACCCTGGACACGACCCGGCCCGACCGGCTGGGCATCTACGGGGGTCCGGCGGCGACCCCTGTGCTCGATCAGCTCGGCCGGAACGGCGCGGTGTTCGACCAGGCCATCGCGCCAGCCCCCCTCACCGAGCCCTCCCATCTGTCGCTGCTGACCGGCCAGCCGACCTCGACCACCGGGGTGCGCACCAACGCCACGGCCCTTGGAGACCGCCCCGAGCTGATGTCCCGTCGGCTGCAAGACGCCGGCTGGACCACCGGCGGCTTCGTGTCCGGCTTCCCGCTGCACGGCAAGTGGGGCTGGACCCAGGGCTTCGACGTCTACGACGACGACTTTGGCCCGGTGCCCGGCCTGCACCGCCTCTCCCTGGTCAAGCTCTACGAGCAGCTCTTCCTGCCGGGCAACACGCTGCGCGAGCGGGTAGGGGACCGGACCACCCGCCGGGCCACCGCCTTCCTGGACCAGGTCGAGGGCCCGTGGTTCGCCTGGGTCCACCTGTTCGACGCCCACGGCCCCTACGAGGCGCCCGGGACCGACGTCATGACCGCGCCCAGGGACGGCACGCCGCTGGCGCTGCCCGCCTACTGGCCCCCGCCCCACCGGGCCGTGACGTCGACCGAATGGCTGCTCGACGCCTACGACGCCGAGATCGCCTTTGCCGATCAGCTGCTGGGTGAGCTGGTGGCCGCCGTCGAGGCACGGGGTGAGCTGGACGACACGCTGATCGTCGTCACGGCGGACCACGGCGAGTCGCTGACCGAGCACGACTACCTCTTCGATCACGGGGACTACCTGTACGACGCGTCGCTGCGCATCCCGCTCGTGGTGCACGGGCCCGGGGTCCAGTCGGGTACCCGCGTCGCCTGTCAGGTCCGCCTGTACGACGTGGGCTCCACCCTGTTCGAGTCCGCTGGGCTCGACCCGTCGCCCGCCCAAGGCCGGTCCCTGTGGCAGGACCTGCGGGGCGGCGCCTGCGAGGACCGGCCGGCGCTGTCGAGCACCATTGCAGCCCGCTTCGTCGATGACCCCCCCACCGACTGGAGCCTGCGGTCCGAAGGTTGGAAGGTCATCCACCACGGCGCTGGCGGGGCGGAGCTCTACGAACTGGGACCAGACCCGGACGAGGCGCGGGACCTGAGCGGGACCTTCGTCGACCGCCTGGCCGAGCTGGAGTCGGCACTCCAGCAAGAGCTCCTGGGCGCAGCCGAAGGGGTGGCACCCCAGCGGGATGCCGCGACCGTCGATGCCCTGAAGGCCCTGGGGTACATCGAGTGATCGACCACGCGCCATGGCGGGCGGGCCTCAGCCTGGGCCTGGGCCTGGGCTTCGTGGCCGCCGGCTTCGAGCTCATCGAGCTTGGCCTGTCGACCCAGCTGCCGCTCACCCTGCCCGAGGCGCTCCAGCTGGCCGCCTTCGACATGGCCTTGATCGGCGGCGCCGCTGGCGCTCTGGGACTGGTCACGGCGCCGGTGCTCCGGCGGCTCTTCGGCGCTGCAGCGCCCTGGCGCATCCTGGCGGGCACGGCCAGCGCCGTGACCCTGGCGCTGAGCGGTGTCTACCTGGGCCTGGTCGCCGCGACCATCTGGCAGCAGGGGCGGGTGCCTGCGGCGGTCGCGATGGCCGCCTGTCCCGTGGGACTGGCCGGGGTGATCTGGTTCCACGCCGGGTACTTCTTGCGGCGCGAGGCCGCCGGGGCCCGCAGTCGCCTGGGCTGGGTCCTGTCCGCCCTCTTGATCGGGGGGGGCCTGGGCAGCGTCGGTGCGTGGCTCGGGGCCCGGGATGACGCCGGCTCCTCCAAGGCGCTCCAAGGCGATCCCAACGTCCTGATCGTGACCATCGACACCCTGCGTCGGGACCACGTGTCCGCCTATGGTGCGGGCCTGGCCGAGACCCCGCGCATGGACGCCCTGGCCGAGGAGGGCCTGCTCTTCCTCGACGCGGTCACCCCCACGCCCGAGACCGGTCCGTCCCACGCCGCCCTGTTCACGGCGCTGCACCCCTTGCGGTCCAAGGTGCTGTCCAACGGCCACGAGCTCGCGCCGGGGTACGAGACCCTGGCCGAGCGGCTCCAGGACGAGGGCTATGCGACCGGGGCCTTCGTCTCGTCCTTTGCGGTCGACTCCCGGCTCGGGCTGGACCAGGGCTTCGACGTCTACGACGACGACTTCCTGCCCCTCTTTCGAGGCGCCACGGACCTGGTCGCCGGCCGCTTCCTGGTGCCCTTGCTGTTCAAGGTCGGCCGCCCCGAACACATGCCCTGGCTGCTGGAGCGGCTGGGCCACGAGACCAACCGCAGGGCCAGCCACTGGCTCCGCGCCCGGGGGGACCAGCCCTGGCTGGCCTGGGTGCACTACTTCGAGCCCCACGCGCCCTACGAGTCGCCGGACCAGACCGTCGATCACAGGGCGCTGCTGAGCCAGCCTCACCACGACTTCACAGCTGCCGAGGCCGACGCACTGCGGGCCCAGTACAGCCACGAGGCCACCCTGTCGGACACCCTGGTGGGCCAGCTCCTGGACCTGTTGGACGAGCTGGAGGCCGCTGACAACACCCTGGTCGTGATCACTTCGGACCACGGGGAACAGCTCGGCGAGCACGACATCATGTTCCACCACCACGGGCTCTACGACGAGTCCCTGCGCATCCCCCTGATCATTCGGGCGCCCGGACTGCGCGGCGTGGTGACCCGGACCATCGCGCCCCAGGTCCGCATGATGGACATCGCGCCCACCGTGTTGAAGTACATCAAGCTCGATCCCTTGGCCCAGGCCGAGGGGGCCGAACTCCTGGGCTATGCGACCGGCGTGCGCACCCGGGACCTGGCGTGCCCGCTGTACGGCCGACGCGAGGCTTCCCTGCGAGAGGGTGTGCTGCTGGGCCTACGGGCCCACGACGTGAAGTACATCCTGGACCCCGCCCAGGGCACAGAAGAGCTCTACGACCTGGCCCAGGACCCCGCCGAGGCCCAGGATCTGTCCCAGGACCCGCTCCAGGCCGAGCCCCTGGCCCAGTGTCGGCGCCAGGTCGCCCCGGACGCGGAGTCGCTGGGCCACGTGGCGCCCGCTGCGGATCAGACGACCCTCGACCGGCTGGAGGCGCTCGGCTACACAGAGTAGCCGAGGCATTCAGACCGCATAGGGAGTGAACGTGGGACCGCGCTGGGGAGCGGGGCTGGCCATCGTGATGGCCCTCGCACTGCCACTGCTGCTCTACCCAGAGGTCCTCTTCTCGGACGAGGTGCTGTGGGCCCACGACCTGCGTCACCACCACCACCCCTGGCGGGCCTGGGCGGCGGGCGAGTGGGCTGCGGGTCGGGTGCCGCTGTGGGCCACCGACGTGGCCAATGGCTTCCCGCTGATGGCCGACGGCCAGACCGGGGTGTTCTACCCGATCAACGTGCTGCTGGGCTGGCTCCTGCCGGCCCACTACGCACTGACCGCCAGCGTGTGGCTGCACACGGCCTGGGGGGCCTTTGGCGCGTGGTGGCTCTGCCGGGTCCTGGGCCGGGGGACCCTGGCCAGCCTGACCGCCGCGGTCGGCTACACGCTCTCGGGCTTCATGATCGCCCACGTGACCTATGCGGGCATGCAGGCGGTCAGCGCCTGGGTGCCCACGGCGGTGGGCACGACCGTCCTCATCGCCCGCGGGGGCTCCTGGCGGTGGGGGCTCGCCTGGGCCGGCTGCGTCGCGGCCATGCTCACCGCCGGGCATCCCCAGGCCGCGGTCATCGGTCTGCTCGGGTCCCTGTGGGTCTTTGCCGGCCACGCTCGCAGCAAGGCGGCCTGGGGGCGGGCCGGGCTTGGCGCCGCCGTGGGCATCTGTGCGGCGGCACCCCAGCTCCTGGCCAGCCTCGAGCTGTCCCGCCACTCGGCCCGCGAGGGGGGGGTCGACGCCGCATTTGCCGGCATCGGGTCCCTGCCGCCCTGGGAGCTGATCAACAGCGTGCTGCCGCGGTTCTGGGGTTTTGAGCGCCCGGCCGACATCGCGTTGACCTATGTGCACAAGGGGCCGCTGTACTTCGGCACGGGCGAGAACTTCTGGGAGGACTGCTTCTACCTGGGCGTGCCCCTGACCCTGCTGGCGGTGCTGGGCACCCTGCGCAAGGGAGCCCGCACCTGGAAGGGCCTGGCCCTGGTCAGCGTGCTGCTCATGCTCGGGCGCTACACCCCGGTCTACGCCTTGTTCCGACTGCTCCCGGGCATGGACTTCTTCCGCTTTCCGGTGCGCTTCTCGATGTTGCTGACCCTGGCGGTCGTGGTGCTGGCGGCGAGGGCCCTGGATGAGCTGGTCAACGGCCACCCCGACGCGCTGGCCCAGCGCTTCCCCCGCTGGCTGGTGTGGGGCCTGGGCCTGGGCGTCGTTGGCGCTGGCGTCGGGTCCGTGCTGCTGGCTGCGCGACACGATCAGCTCAGAGGCGTGCTGCTGGGCGTCTTCGCCGAGCGGGGGGGCGCCCCTCGCGTGGACGCGCTCCTGGAGGGACTGGCGTGGAATCTCTCGCCGGCGTCCCCCGGCGTCTGGTGGCCCGCGGCCCTGGCGCTGGCCCTGGCCGCGGTCCTGTGGGCCTGGAAGGCCGAGCGCTTCAGCCGCCGCGCCCTGGGCAGCAGCGTGTTGGTGCTGGTGCTGGCGGACGGCCTGTCCTTTGCCCGGGACTTCAACCCCAGCGTGCCCGCATCCCAGGCCAACGCCGACACCCTGACCGCCGAGATCGTCACCCGCGAGGAGGGGCTCTTTCGCACCACCACGGTGGACCGGGTCCAGAGCCCGACCCTGGACCGCAGGCTGCTGAGCAGCAACCTGGGCCTGCTCGCAGGCACCCGAGACGTGATCCTGTTGTCCCCGCTGCTGCTGCCGCGGCACGAGGCCCTGCTCGCGGCGACGGGGCTCGACGTGGGCATGGACCATGGGGTGCGCCAGGCCCGCCTGGTCGAGCAGCGCCTGCCCCTCCTGGAGATGATGGGTGTGCGCTATCTGGTCACGGTGCACACCCTGCAGGCCCCGCGGTTGGAGAAGCTCCTGACCGGGCCGGTCAAGGTGTACCGGAACCCCCTCTCCCGGCCTCGGGCCTTCCTGGTCGGGTGCACGGAGTCCGCGGCGGATCCGGACCAGGCGCTCGAGCGGCTCCTGACCATCGACCCGCGGACCACCGCGGTGGTCGAGGGTCCGGGCGTGGACTGCGGTCCCCACCCGGGCTCGCTGGTCCTGGACCACCACGGTCCCTCCCAGGTCCGCCTGCGGGCCGAGCTGGATCGGCCGGGCCTGCTGGTCCTGGCCGACACCTGGTACCCGGGCTGGCAGGCGTCCGTCGATGGGGAATCGGTGGAGATCCTGCGCACCAACGTGACCTTCCGGGGGGTGTTGCTGGCGCCGGGAAGCCACGAGGTCTTGTTCCGCTATGCCCCCTCCTGGGGCTGGTCCCTGGGCCTGGCCGGCACGGCCTGGGGGCTGCTCGCCCTGCTCGTCCTGGGCGCACTGGGCTCGGCCTGGAGGCAGCAGTGGGCGACGTCCTGACCGTCACGCAGCTCGGGGCGGCCCTCAAGGACGTGCTGGGGCACCAATTCGGCAGCCTGGCGGTCGAGGGCGAGGTCAGCCGCTTCACCGCGGCCCGGTCCGGACACTGGTACTTCACGCTGACCGACGGCCGCTCGTCGATCCAGGCCGCCATGTTCCGCGGCGACAACCAGCGCCAGGACTGGCGGCCCCGAGACGGCGACGCTGTGGTGGTGATGGGGCGCCTGGACTTCTACGCGCCTGGCGGACGCACGTCGCTCTTGGCCCGAAGAATGGTGCCGGCTGGTGCTGGTGAGCGGCAGCGTGCGCTCGAGGCTCTGACCCACCGGCTCGCGTCCGAAGGGTTGTTCGCGACCGAGCGCAAGCAAGCACTACCGGTCCTTCCCCGGGCGATCGGGGTGGCGACGTCGCCCACCGGTGCCGCGCTCCAGGACATCCTCAACGTCCTGGCGCGGCGCTTTCCCGGCCTCCCGGTGTACCTGGCCCCGTGCAGGGTGCAGGGCGCGGGCTGTGAGCGAGAGATCGCCGCGGCCCTGGACCTGCTGGGGGACCACGGGCGCTCAGACGTCGTCATCGTGGGTCGTGGTGGGGGCTCGGCCGAGGACCTGTGGGGCTTCAACCTGGAGCCGGTGGTGCGGGCCATCGTGCGCTGTCCCATCCCGGTGGTCTCGGCGGTGGGCCACGAGACCGATCAGTCTCTGTCGGACCTGGCGGCGGACCTGCGCGCACCCACACCCTCTGCGGCCGCCGAGCTCGTGGTGCCGGAGCTCGCAGCACTGATCGGGCGGCTCGAGGAGCTCGAGGCCAGGGCCACAGGTGCGCTGGCGCGACAGCTCCACACGCGCCGAACCCGCCTGGAGCGACTCCGGCTCCTGCACCCCGGGGACCGGCTGGCCCAGGTCCGACGGCGCCACGACGAGCTGCGAACCCGCCTCGGCCGCGCGTCAGCGCGGGACCTCTCCGACCGGCGTGCCCGCCTTGGGGCTCTTGGGGCACGCCTGGACGCCCTGTCCCCTCTGGCCGTGCTCGGGCGTGGCTACGCCCTGGCTCGGCGGGACGGCGCCATCGTCCGTCGGGGCCAAGACCTGGCGCCTGGCGACGTGTTGGCGCTCACGCTGGCAGAGGGCGGCGCCCGGGTCGTGGTCGACCAGCCCTACTCGTCCGCGGGCGGATCCTCGTAGCAGACCGACTCGCCCTTGGCGTCTCGGCGCCAGCGGAGCTCACGGCCGGTGCGGCGCAGGGACACGGACTCGACGAACCGGGGCCCGCCGGAGACCTGGACGACCGTGATCTGGTCCCCCGGCTGCAGGGATGCGTACACGGCGGTGAGGCCGTCGTCGTCCTCGCCCATGACGAAGCTCGGACGCTGTTCCCAGGTGTCCTGGGCCAGGTCCTCGCTGCCTGGCGGAGGCCGCGTGAGCCGCAGGTCGAGCTCTCGCTCGGCCACCTGGGCGCCCTCCCGCTCGGCGCACACGGTGCCCTCGTCCAGGGCCGCGCGGCGAGCCAGGCGTGTCTCGCCATCGGCCAGCCCGACCCAGCCGGTCACACCGGTCTCCTGACGTGTGAGGCGGCCAAGGGGCGTCACCGCGAGCTCCGAGGGCGAGGTCTCGGCGAAGACCAGATCGGCCTGGGACGCGCTGACGCCGTCGGCCGTCATGTTCGCTTCGAGCTCGATGCGGCCGCCATAGGCCCGAACCCGTGGTCCGCTGGGCGTGGTGCCGGTGACCACCGTCTCTGCCATCTCCACTTCGGGGAGCTCCTCGAGGGACGGCGGGGCTTCGACGACGAAGTCCGCGCTCTCCTCTTCTCCCGGCTGCAGGTCGGCCACCGCTG
Organism: uncultured Enterobacterales bacterium; assembly: GCA_964519895.1. Taxonomy (GTDB): domain Bacteria; phylum Myxococcota_A; class UBA796; order UBA796; family CAJQPC01; genus CAYFPX01. The sequence goes on from CAZFLE010000009.1 coordinate 15,391, forward strand.
GGTCGGCCTGGGCGTCGGTGGCGAGGATGAGCAGGAACGTGAGCATGTCATCCACCCAATCGGAAGTCGCGGCTGCAGACATGACCCCCCGTCGATAGAAGCCGGGCCATGCCGCGCGATGCCGTCCTGATCCTGGGCAAGGAATTGCAGAGGGATCCCGAGCGGGCCCGCCGCGAGCTGGCGGCCCGTGCCGCGGCAGCGTCGGTCGCCCTGCGACGCGGTGCCCGCTACGTGGCCACCCTGGAAGCGCAGCTCGCGCACCAGTCCCAGACCGGGTCCGAGATCGTGGTCGCGCTGCTGGCCGAGCTTGGTGTGGATCGCGAGTGCATGGTCATCGCCGAGCAGACCCGGAGCACCCGGGAAGAGGTCCGCATGGCGGTCGCCCTCCTCGACGCACGCGGCGGCGACCGCGTGGCGGCCATCACCAGCACCTACCACGTGCCCCGTGTGCGCCGATATCTGGCCGATCACCTGCCCGAGGGCCGCTATGCGGTGTTCAGCCCGGAGTGTTTCTACCGGGACGCCACCCCCCAGGAGCGGGCCTGGATCCGGGCCGGCACCCCCAGCCCCGAGACCCTGGCCCACGAGGGTCGGGTCGAGCGGCGCTGGCTGGCCGGGGCCGCGGCCTTCCGCGTCCTGCCCGCGCCCTGGCGCTACACCGTCGAGGAGCGCCTGGCCCAGGCCTGGGCCGCAGTCGGCGACCGGCTGTGAGCCGTCACTGCGACGATCACCGATCGTCGCAGTCAGGCCGCCAGGAGCTTGGACAGCTCTCGCACCTGTTCTTCGCCCGCTGCCATCACCCGCAGGGTCCTGTCGGGGTTGAAGCCGTAGCGGCCGCGCATGCCCTCGAGCAGAAACTCCTGGCCGTCGGCGTCGTCGGCGTTGCGGATCTGCGAGACCAGCTGCACCGGGGCGGGTGCGCCGTCGCCGCCGTGGTGGTCCCCGATCGCAGCCCGCAGGTCGGCCGGAAAGGTCCACGTCTCGCTCATCCAGTCGCCCACCTGGGCATGGTGGAAGCCCAGGGCCTGCTCCTCCAGCTCCTCCAGCTCCCCGTCCCCCCCGTGCCAGGCCTCGAGCACCGGTGCGTAGTCGTGGGCCCGGTGCAGCGTCAGCAGGGGCAGCGCCATGTCCTGGAGCAGGGCGGCCGTGAACGACAGGTCTGCCACGGCGGGCTCCACGATGCGGGCCAGGCTGTGGGCCGTCACAGCGCGGTGCGCGGCGGTCTTCCAGAAGTCCGCCGACGAGAAGGCGCCGGTCTGGTGGGCCGGTAGTGCGTCCTGGACGGCCACCGCCAGCACCATCGACTCCACCTGACGCCGGCCCAGCAGCACCACGGCGTGGCTGACGCTGTTGACTTGCTTCCGGACCCCGGTGCCCGCGCAGTTGACCGTGCGCAGTAGCTTCACCGACAGACCGGGATCCAGGGACAGCAAGCGCCCGATCTCGCCCATGGAGGCCTCGGGATCCCGGAGCTTCTCCAGCACGTTCCACAGCAGGTTGGGAAAGCTGGGCAGTCTCTGCTCGCCCAGCACGCTGCGCAGGTTCTCTCGGGGATCCGGCTTGCGCTTGAAGAGCTTGAACACGGGGACCTCAGTCGGCTCTGCGGGCCATCTTGTTGCTGAAGATGCTCATCAGCCCACCGAGCATGACGTACCCGATGACGACCTGGAGCATGGCTGCGAGCTGGGCCCCCGCCGACGCTGGCAGGACGTCGCCGTAGCCCAGGGTCGTGAGCGTCACGACGCTGTAGTAGAGCGGGGAGAGCCAGGTCTCGTGAGACCCGTAGTCCACGTCGCAGAGCTGGTAGACCCCGGCGAAGATCAGCGCGATGATCACGGTCCAACCCGCCCAGCGCGTCGCCGAGCGGCCACAGTCCGACGAGAGCCACCAGAGCCGGTAGACCCACAGGTTCAGCGTCGACTGGTGCCTGAATTCGTGGAGGTAGTTCTCGTCGAGCACGTGGCGTCGCATGAGCCAGGCCCCGCAGAAGTCCACGTCGCGCACATCGGTGCCGATCCAGCTGGCTGTCGGGTAGCCCTGGGCTCCTGTGACGCTCGCCCGGCGCAGATCGGCCCCGTCGAAGCAGGCCCGGTCCAGCCGGGCGCCGTGCAAGTCGGCTTCCTGGAGGCACGTGCCGGTGGCGTCTACGGAGGTGAGCACCGCGTCCCGCAGGCTGACCGACGCCATGCGGGCCGTGCGCAGGTCCGCGCCGGAGAGGTCCGCTGCAGCAAAGGTCGAGCCGGTCAGGTGGGCGTGGAACAGGTTGGCCCCAGCCAGACGGGCGTGGCCGAACCCGGTCCCGACGGCATGCACACCGGACAGCTGGGCGCATTCCAGGTTCGCGCTGGTCAGGTCGGCGTCGTCCAGGCGCGCCTCCTGGAGCACACAGCCTCGCAGATCCGCACCGTGAAAGCGTGCCCCGCGCAGATCCGCCCGGGACAGGTCCGCCCCTCGCAGGTCGCAGCGGCTCAGGTCCACCCCGGCCAGATCGGCGTCCAGCATCCGGACTCCGCGAAGGTCCGTCTCTGCCGGGGGCTGACGCGTTCTGCGCGCATCCTGGAGCGCCGCGAGCAGCAGCTCCGCACGGGTGCGGCCGTCCGCGTCCTCTTGCCACCAGCGACGGGCGAGCGCCAGGGGGGGCTCGGAGCTTGGGCTGTGCTGTGGGCTGGACATGGGTCCCTCACCCTCGGCTTCGGCACAGCCAATGCCGGAGTTTAGCTCTCGAGTCCGAGCTCGGGCGCGTCCTCGGTGACCTGCTGGAGCTCCGGCCGGACCGGCACGCGGACCGTGAAGCGGCTGCCTCGGCCAGGGCTGGACTTGACCTCCAGGTCGCCTTCGTGGGCCTTCACGATGCGGTGAGAGATGGCCAGGCCCAGGCCCGTGCCTTGGGTCTTCGTGGTGTAGAAGGGCACGAAGAGCTTGTCCAGATCGTCCATGGCGATGCCGGGTCCGTCGTCGACGAAGTGCACCTCGACCCCTTCGAGGCCCTCTTCGCTGCCCGGACGCCGCAGACGCCCCAGCCGGGTCTCGACAGTCACTGTGCCCCCCCGCCGCTCCACCGCCTGGACGGCGTTCTTGAGCAGGTTCAGGAAGACCTGGCGGAGCTTGTCCCCGTCCACCCGGCACAGGGGCAGGCCCCCGGCAAGGTCCTGCACGACCCGGACCCCTTCTGGCACGCCTTCCGCCCGCAGGAGCGACAGGACCTGGGTCACGGTGGCGTTCAGGTCGTCAGGCTGGCGCTCCAGCTCGAACGGCCGGGAGTAGTCCAGGAAGTTTGAGACCACGACGTTCAGGCGGTCCACCTCGTCGGTGATGACCTGGAGGAAGTCCCCGTCGTCGGCCTGGACCTGGGTGGCTTGGAGGTATTGGGCAGCGCCCTTGATGCCGGCCAGGGGGTTGCGGATCTCGTGGGCCAGGCCCGCCGCCATGGTGCCCAGCGCCGCCAGGCGAGCTTGCTCCTTGAGCGCCTCGAAGTCCTCCAGGTTCTCCAGGATGACGGCGGATCGACGAGCCGTGCGCATCAGCCGGGCGACCTCGTCCTGGGAGATGCCGCCCGATGCCAGGTCCTCCTCGAGCGCCAGCCAGCCCATCACGATGGAGCCGGCCATCAGCGGGAGCACCACGTCTGCCCGCATCGCGTCCATCGCCCGCAGCCGGGCCGACAGCTCCTCGTCCCCGGGCTCCCAGGACTGGAGCCGCTCCAGCTCCTGGCGCAGGTAGACGTCCTGCCCTCGCTCGAAGCCATCGCCGAAGGGCGTCGGGGAGACGGCCGGCATCGGCAGCGGGTCCCCCAGGACCCGGTAGTCCACCAGCCGCACCAGCTGTCGATCGGCGTCTCGCAGGTACAGGGAGACCGCGCTGAAGCGGGCCAGGGAGTGCAGACCGCCCAGCAGCTCCCGGGCCAGGTGTTCCTTGGACACGACCCGAGGCAGGCCCTGGTCCAGCTGTACCAGGCCTTGCTGCAGCTGGTGTCCGCGCCGGTTCAGGAAACCGGCGACTGTGGCCTGGAGCTTCGGGTGGTAGGGCTCGTACGCCACCAGGAAGAGCATGCATGCCAGGAACAGGTCGTAGGCCAGGTGCACCCAGGAGTCGATCTGACCCAGGAACATGACCGCCAGGCACAGGATCACCAGCGCCAGCGCCGACGTGGTGATGGCCGCGCCCTTGGAGAAGATCTCGTGCAGGTCGACCAAGCGCTCCAGCACGATGACCTTGTACAAGGCGTAGAGCGTCAGGGCGACGAACAGGGCACCGATGGGCGGCAACGAGCCCTGGCGGGCCAAGAGCCCCAGAACGCTGGGGGCCAGCGAGCCGTCCAGGATGCGGGCCAGGCCCTCCAGCGCCGAGAACAGCACGGCCCCTGCAGACAGCAGGAGCAGGTAGCGCAAGCGATCCCGCTCCACGGGATTGGGCGCCAGCCGCAGCATGGTCCACATGCGCTGGAGCACCAGCAGGAAGGTGCCGTAGACCACGCCGCCGAGCATCATGTCGGGCCAGCTGGGCCCGGGCGTGTCCTGGAGCAGCACCAGCTCCAGGGCCAGGTACACCACGACAAGCAGCGGTGTCGCGGCCCACATCCGCTTCATCAGTCGGGCGTTCGTGGCGTCCTTGGGGCTCAGGAAGTGGTCCAGGACCTGGAGCGTCGCCACCGGGAGGAAGGAGCCGGCCGCGGTGAAGACGAAGCGGAACAGGTCCTGGCCCCACGCGACGTACAGGAAGAACGCGGTGTAGACCACACCGGTCAGCAGCCCCAGGACGGCGAAGTGCTGGCGCAGCTGCTCGTGTCGGTCCCGCCACGTGGTCCCCAGGCCCAGCGAGACCGCGAGCACAGCGACGGCCAGGTAGACGAGGGCACCCATGCCGACAGCCTATCCGGCTCCGCTATGCTGGCCCCGATGGCTGCCCCCGGGCCCAACCCCCTGTTTCGCCAGATCCCCGGGGTCGACGCGCTGCTCGCCTCGGCGGGCCTGGCTGGGCTCCCTCCCGCCCTGGCCCGGCTCGCCGTGCGACAAGTGCTCGGCGAGACCCGGGACGGGATCCGATCCGGCGAGCTGGCGCAGCTCCCGGACCTGGAGGCCGCCTGTGTCGCGCGGGTCGCCGATCTGCGCCGCCAGAAGCTCCGCGGTGTCATCAACGCGACTGGGATCGTGCTCCACACCAACCTGGGCCGGGCGCCTCTGGCCCCCCAGGCCGCAGCGGCCGTGGCCGACGTGGCTGCCGGCTACAGCAACGCGGAGCTCGAGCTGTCGTCGGGCAAGCGCGGGGGCCGCCTGCGGGGCATCCGCGAGCCCCTCTGCTTGCTGCTGGGGTGTGACGACGCCATCGCCGTCAACAACAACGCCGCCGCCGTGGTGCTGGCCCTGGCCGCCCTGGCCAAGGATCGCGAGGTCGTGGTCTCCCGGGGCGAGCTCGTCGAGATCGGGGGCTCCTTCCGGGTGCCCGACATCATGGCGGCCAGCGGTGCCCGCATGGTCGAGGTCGGCACGACCAACCGCACCCGGGCCGGGGACTACGCCGCCGCCATGGGACCCGACACGGCGCTGCTGTTGAAGGTCCACCGGAGCAACTTCCAGGTGGTGGGCTTCACCGAAGACGCCGGCACCGCAGAGCTCGCCGCGCTGGGGCCACCGTTGCTCCAGGACCTGGGAAGCGGGGCACTGCTCGATGGGGTGGGGGACGAGCCGCTGGTGTCCCGGGTGCTGAGCGCCGGTGCGGCGCTGGTGTGCTTCTCCGGGGACAAGCTGCTCGGGGGCCCTCAGGCGGGCATCCTGGCCGGGCGAGGCGAGCTGGTGCGGGCGTGTCGCGAGCACCCGCTCTACCGGGCGCTGCGCCTCGACAAGCTGGTGCTGGCAGGGCTCGAAGCGACCCTGAGGCTCGTGCTCGCCGGCGATCCGATGGCGATTCCGACCCAGCGGATGCTGCGAGAGGATCCCACACCCAGGGCCCGGGCTCTGGCCGAGCGCCTGCGGCGGGAGGGGGTCGATGCGGTCACCGAGGCCGACGTGGCCTTCACCGGAGGCGGTGCGCTGCCCCAGGTGCCGCTGCCCGGCGAGGTGGTGGCGATCCGCACCACAGGCGCCGCCAAGGTGGCCCGCGCGCTCCGCCTGGGCGACCCCGCCGTGGTGCCGCGGGTGGGCCGGGACGCGTTGCTCCTGGACCTGCGCACCGTGCTCCCGTCCCAGGAGGAAGCGCTAACCGCCGGCTTACTCCTTGCACTTCGGGCTTGATCGGGCCAGAGGACACAGGTGAGCCAGGGTTTCTACGAGCGCCTCGACCTTCGTGAAGGGGCCACGACCGACGAACTCAAGGAAGCCTACCGCCGGTCGCTGGGTGAGCTCGTGGGTCGGCTGCGCCAGGCCCAGCGGTCCGGGGCCGACACGGCTGTGCTCGAGGCCCAGCGCCGCGAGCTCGACGAAGCCCACGAGATCCTGAGCGATCCGTCCCGGCGCCGCCGCTACGACCACTTCCGCGCCCTGAGTCGCGCCGAGCCAGCCGATGACCCCGAAGCCTTCTGGAAGGCCGTCTCGCCGGGTTGGACGGATCCCTCCGCCGCAGCTGCGGTCGACGTCCTGCGCAGCCTGACCGAGCTCCCAGTGGGCGAGACCTTTGGCACGCCGAGCCCCCAGCCGGCCCCTCGGGGGCCCCAGGCCCCTGCGCCACCGGTGGTCAGCATGATGTCCCCGGAGCAGCGCCACGAACGCGCCCAGGCCGCGGTGGCTCCCGTGCCCGATCGCGCGGCGCCGGCGCCGGCGGCCCGGCCCCTGTCCGCCCAGGAGCTGCGCGGCCTGGCCGAGAGCTTCGGCTTCGACGGCCGCTACCTGCAGGCCGTGCGAGAGGCCCGGGGCGCCCGCCTGGAAGACGTCGCCGTCGCCACCAAGATCGCCACACGCTACCTGTCGGCGATCGAGGCCAACGCCTTCGACAAGCTCCCCGCAGCGGTCTTCGTCAAGGGCTATGTTCGCGAGATCGCGACCTTCCTCGACATCGACCCCGGCCCGGTGGTCGACGGCTACCTGGCCTTGTTCAGCCGCCAGCGCAGCTAGATTGCCCCAGCATCGCTTCACGGTGCCGGAAGGCAGCCGTCGCCTGGACAAGGCCATCGCGGCCGCTCTGCCCCACCTCTCCCGCTCTCGGGTCAAGGGTCTCATCGACAGCGGCCACGTGACCGTGGACGGACGCACCCTGCGTCCCAGCGCCAGGCCCACCCCGGGGGCACTGGTGATCGTGGACGAGCCGGTGTCGGTGGCCACAGCGCTCGTGGCCCAGGACCTGCCCCTGGAGATCCTGCACTCCGACGAACACCTGGCCGTCATCGTGAAGCCGGCGGGCATGGTCGTCCATCCGGCGCCTGGCCATCCCGATGGCACGCTGGTGAACGCGCTGATGCACCACCTGGACGGTCTGTCCAACATCGGTGGCGAGGACCGCCCGGGCATCGTGCACCGGCTCGACAAGGGCACCAGCGGCGTGATGGTCGTCGCCCGCCACGACCAGGCCCACCGGGGCCTCCAGGACCTGTTCCGGACCCACGATCTGGACCGCCGCTACCTGGCCCTGGTCCAGGCCGGCCCCCAGCTGGACAACGGCACGATTCGCACCGAGCATGGTCGTCACCCCCACGACCGCTTGCGCTTCGCCAGCGTGCGTGGGGGCCGCGAAGCCGTGACGCGCTGGTCACGCCGCGAGAGCCTGGGCATCGCCACACTCCTGGAGTGCAAGCTCGAGACCGGCCGCACACACCAGGTGCGGGTCCACTTGGCAGAACAGGGCTGGCCCATCGTCGGGGACCCGCTCTACACCCGTGGGCGGACCCCCAGGAAGGGGCTGCGCGAGCTGGCTGCCAGCCTGGACCACCAGCTGCTGCACGCCTACCGGCTGGGGTTCGTGCACCCGATGACCGGCGACGCGCTGGCCTTTGACGCGGCGGTCCCGCCGGACTTCCAAGGGGTCTTGGTCGCGCTGCGAGCGCTGGACCGCTGATCAGCGGGCGATCAAGCCCCGCCGCCGCTGGTGTCCGTCTCCTTGGTGTCGCCGATGCCGCACTCGGCGTCCGGATCGAGCACCTCGGCCACCACGACTCCCGCCTGGACGCGGCCCGCGATGTCGGCGACGTGCAGCTTGACGCAGGCTTCCTCGCCATCGGTCTCGCAGGAGGTGCAGGTGATGCCCAGCAGGGCGCCGTAGTCGCAGTAGGTCTCCCAGTCGGCGCCCAGCTGACGCAGATCCGCGTCGGCCTTGAGCTCGGCGTCGGCCAGGTCGGTGCCGTCGTCGACCAGGGCGCCGAAGATCTGCACGGAGTCCAGCATGACCGACTGGCCTTCGACCTCGAGCGGCATGCGCTTGGGGCCCAGCTCGAAGTAGGGGTTCCGGGTGAAGTCGGCGGGCTCGAAGTCCACGGTCTGGTAGCAGGGGTCCTGCTGGACCTGGCCACCCCCGATGTCCTCGCCCACGGCGAACATGACGTCGAGCTCGGTGTCCGTGACGTCTTGCACGCCCACCAGGAAGATCCCGCCAAAGTAGCTGGCCAACAGGTCGCCGCCGGTCCCGGACGGCTCGAGCCAGTCCGCGTCGAGCAGGTCCATGGAGAAGGTGCGGTCCAGCAGGGCGTCCGGGTCCTCGACCGCGTCGCCTTCGGTGCGGGTGGTGAAGGTCCCGCTGGCCACCTGGGTGGCGCACAGCTCGGCGGTCCAGGTGTAGGTCGTGTCCTCGTCGAGCAGCACGGCAGGCTCGAACACCACGCGGTCATCGACCACGGTGTAGGTGTAGTCCACGGGCGGATCGGTGGTCAGCGTCGCGCCCCCGTGGTCGATCATCGCGCCGTCGAACCACAGCACGACCTGGGCGTTGGTGCCGATCACGTCCTCGCCGTCGACCGGCAGGGACTCGACCAGCGAGGCCGCGCACAAGGGCACGTCCTCCCAGGCGGTGTGGTCACCGGAGGCGCAGGCGGAGAGGAGGACTGCTGTAGTGAGGGCAAGGCGCATGACGGACTCCGGAGTGGGGCATCAGCCGCAGGAGTTGTTCTCCCAGTCGATGGCGGCGTCCACGGTGATGCCGGGCACCAGTGGAGCCTCTTCGATCTGGAGCTCGAGCTCCAGGCAGTTGTCGCCGGAGCCATCGGGGCACGCCACACAGGACTCGCCCAGCAGCACCAGGAAGTCACAGACCGCAGCGCCGTTGTACTCGAAGGCTGCGACGTCGACCGACGCCGTCGCCACGACGCTCTCCATGGCGCTCGCGTCGCTGTTGAACGCGCCGGTCCACTGGAAGCCGTGCAGCGGCAGGACCTCGGAGCCCATGGCCAGTTCCGTGTCCAGCGGTCCGATGGTGAAGGCCGGGTTGCTGGCGAAGTCCGCGGACTCGAAGTCGAAGGCCGGGGCGCAGGGGTACTGCTCCAGCGGGGACATCTCGTCGGCGCCGTTCCAGCCCAGGGCGCCGACGAAGTCGATGGTCTGCTCGGCGCTGCTGTAGGACTCCACGTTGAGCAGGATGTGACCACCCGGGAAGCTCGCGACCAGCAGCAGGCCGACGGTCTCGCTGGGCTTGACCCAGGTGACGCCGGCCATGTCCACGTCGTAGGTGTTGCCGGTCAGGTTGTCCGGATCGACCTCTTCCCCCAGGGTCGAGAAGCCCGACGTCTCGACGGTGTCGCAGACTGTGACCTCGACGGTGTAGTCCGTGGACCGCGCCAGGTCGTCGGTCGGGTTGAATGTCGCGCCTTGGCCGTCGGGGTTGAGGGCACTGGCGCCCGCCACGTCGCCGTTCGGACCGGACAGGGCGATGGAGGCGGCGTCGACCGGCTCGGTGAAGACGGCCTGGACCGTCACGTCGGTCGCCACCGCGCTGGCGCCGTCTCCAGGGATGGTGCCGGCCACCGTCGCCGTGCAGGGCACGTCGGTGTCCGTGTCCGTGTCCGTGTCCGTGTCGGAGTCGGTGTCGGAGTCGGTGTCGGTGTCGGTGTCGGTGTCGGTGTCCGCGTCGATGTCGGTGACCGCGGAGTCCGAGGCGATGACGCCGTCGTCTTCGCAAGCGAGCAGGGAGAGGCCGAGGAGAACGATGGAGGTCATGGGGACTCCGGTGCGCCGAGAGGTGCGAAGGCAGCCGGGCCCCGCACAGGGGCCCGGCGAGTCAGGGGATGCGAGGGCTCAGCCGCCGGTGGTGGTGGTGCCACTGGTGCTCGTGGTGCCAGTGGCCTCGAGGTCGCACTCGGGGTTGGTCAGGGCACCGGTGTCGGTCCAGGTGTCCACGCACTCCTCGTGGCAGTCCTCGTACTCGATGTCGTCGACGGTGATGGCGAGCTCCTCGGCCAGCAGGTCGATGGCCTTGAGCTCCAGGCAGAAGTCGCCGTCGCCGTTCGGGCAGGCCACGCAGCTCACGCCGAAGCCCAGGATGAAGTCGCAGATGGCGTTCTCGTCGTCCTCGTCGTCGAAGACGAGCTCGACCAGCGGGCGGGTGTCGATGAGGCCGGACAGGGTGCCGCCGCCGAAGTAGCTGCCGTCCGGGGCAAAGGTGCCCGAGATCAGCAGGTCGTCGATGGTGACGGAGTAGCCGGCGACCGCGATGGTCGTGGTCTGGGGACCGAGCTGGAAGTACGGGGAGCCGGAGAAGTCCGCGGCCGGGAACTCGAAGGTCGGCGAGCAGAAGTCCTGGGTGCCGGGGTTGTCCTCGTCGCCGATGGCGCCGGTGATGACCAGATCGGTGCCCTGGATCTCCTTGACCGCGGCCAGGATCTCGAACTCCAGGTAGGGGGCCAGCGCGGCGCCGACGCCTTCGGGCACGACGATGCGGCCGGTGGACAGGTCGATGCTGTAGGTCTTGCCCGCCACGTCGGTGTCCAGGGCGTTGCCCAGCTCTGACGTGGTGAAGTTGATGGTCGCGTCGCCCCGGCAGTAGCTCAGGGTCGCGCTGTAGCTGGTGGCCGGGGCCAGCCCGTCGTGATCGAAGTAGATCTTGGTGCGCTCGTCGTTCCAGGACACGGTGCCGTTCACGCCGTCGACGGTGATCGTCGCGTCTTCGTCGTGGGGCTGGGACAGGTGGAACTCGATGGGGTTCAGGTAGTAGGCGCTGACGGAGTCGGCTTCGGGGAAGTGCTCCCGGATGTCGATGTCGCAGCCCGTGATGCCCGAGTCCTCGGTGGTCGTGTCGTCGGTGCAGGCGGCGAGGCCCAGGATGGCAAAGGCGATGGTCGAGCGAAGCAGCATGTCTCCTCCAAGAGAATGCGGGGGGGTTCGGTGGAGCCGGACCGGAGAGATGGGGGGCGGGTGCGGAACCGACTTCGAACGGCCGGAATGCAGAGTCCGCGGGAGGCGCGGACCATAGCTGTAGCCCGTCAGGGGTGTCAACGAGGCCCCCGCCGAGTGGCGCCGGGTCTCTTGACGAATTCATGGCAGGGGGCGTGGCCCGGCCTGCCGTGCGGGTTCAGGCGGTGCTGTCGGACTGGGCCAGGCGACCCTGGAGGTCTTGGAGCAGGGTGTCCAGGAGCTTGGCCTCGTCGTCGTCCAGGTTGCCGTCGGTCTTGGCCTTGAGCACGGCCAACAGCTCGATGGTCTGACGGGCGAGCACCAGGTTGGGGGCCGCGGGCGTGGCGGCCTCGATCAGGCCCAGGTGCTCCATGGCAGAGGCCGCCAGCGAGGTGACGAAGGACGAGAACGAGACGGGCGGCGAGCCGGCGGTGGCGGTCGAGGCGGCCATGGTCGGTTCCTGGGGCGGGAGGGTCAGATCGCGAGGGTGATGGTGCCTGTGAAGCGGCCCCGGCGGATGGTGAACAGGGCGCTGGGCCGGTGACCGGCCTTGGCCCGCTCCAGCGCGGTCGCCAGGTCCCGGGCGCTGCGGACGGGAGACCCGTTGACCGCCACGACCAGGTCTCCGACCCTTAGCCCGCTCCGGATCCAGGTGCCCTGCGCCGACGCCTTGTCGACCACCAGCCCGCTCTGGGATGCCCGCACGGAGATGCCCAGGGTCTCCGACAGCAGCCGCTGGGGCAGGTCCTGGGGGATCGCGCCGGTCTCGACCCGCCGTTGCTCCAGCGTGCCCTGTCGGGCCAGGGCCACGGTGACCGTGCCCCCTCGGGTCTGGGACGCCAGGTAGGCGTTGAGGTCGGCCCGGGAGTGGACCGGTCGCCCGTCGACCTTGTAGACCAGGTCGCCCACGGCCAGGCCGCCTTGGTCGCCCGGGCCTTGGGCGTAGACCCGGGTCACCTGGACCGCGCCTTCGCTCAGGGGCGTGCCGCGCAGTCGGCTGGTCGAGATGTCCTCCAGGTCCACGCCCAGCCAGGGCACCTGGACCTCGCCGTAGAGCGCCAGGTCCCCGGCGATCTTCCGGGCGCGGTCCACCGGAATGGCGAAGCCGATGCCCTCGCCCTCGGCATGGATCGCCGTGTTGATCCCGATGAGCTCGCCGTGGATGTTCACCAGGGCGCCACCGGAGTTGCCCGGGTTGATGGCCGCGTCGGTCTGGACATATTCCTGGAAGACGCCGCGCTGGATCTCGACCTCTCGGGACACCGACGACACGATCCCGGTGCTGACCGTCAGGCCCAGCCCATAGGGGTTGCCGATGGCGATGGCGGGCTCGCCGAGCAGCAGATCGCCGCTGGTTCCCAGGGTGATGGGCGAGAGGCCGTGGGCCCCTTCGAGCTGGAGCACCGCCAGATCCAGGTCGGCGTCCAGCCCCACCACGTGGGCCGGCCAGTCCCGGCCCTGGGCGTCGTGTGCGGTGATGGACATGGCCCCGCTGACCACGTGGGCATTCGTGAGCACCAGGCCCCGGGCGTCGATGATGACCCCGCTGCCGTCGCTGGTGGCGGTGCCCCCCCGGGCGAACAGGAAGGGGGACTGGACCGGCAGCTCGGTGGCGATGCTGACCACCGCTGGGGCGCTCGCCTCGATCGCCTGGACGACCGGCGTCTCGCGAGGGCCGGCCGCCAGGGCGGTCCCGGTCCACAGGGTCATCAGCGTCGCGAACATCGACCCTCCTTCACACCCACGCCCGAACCCGTCAATGGGCACCGGAAGTCCGGGGGGGTGCAGTGGGTTGACCGGCGGGGTAGAGACCGCCCGTGAAGACCGCCTGGCCCATCGCTGCCGCCTTGCTCAGCCTGTCCCTGGGCTGCGAGGTCAACCTCCAGCGCAACTGGACGCCCGCAGCCCTCTCCCAGCGGGCCAATCCGACGGCCGAGAGCCTCTACGAGGACTGCCAGAAGCAGATCCGGCGGGGCTACTACGTCAAGGCCCTGGAGCTCTGCACCCGCCTGCGCAACTACTACCGAGACAGCCCGTACGCGGTGCTCGCCGAGCTGGCGATCGGTGATCTGCACTTCGAGAAGACCGACTACGACCTGGCACGGGTCGCCTACGAGGACTTCCGGCGCATGCACCCCCGCCACGAAAAGACCGACTACGTGGTCTATCGGCTGGGCATGACGGCCTACAAGAAGGCCAGTCGCGTGGCGTCCCGGGACCAGACCTCGACGCGCATGGCCGTCGACATGTGGACGAACTTCGACAGCCGCTTCCCCGAGAGCGAGCACATCGACGAGGTCCAGGAGCTCCACGGCAAGGGGCGCGACCGCCTGGCACGCAAGGAGCTGCGCATCGCGGACTTCTACGCCGGCCAGGACGCCTGGGCTGCGGCGGCCCTGCGCCTCGAGGACATGCTTCGGACCTACCCGGGCGCCGCCGACACCGACCACGCCATGGCGCTGTTGGCCCTGTGCCGGGTCGAGCTGGGCGAGGTCGAAGCCGGGGCAGTCCTGCGTGAGCGCCTGCAGACCGAGCACCCGGACAGTCGGTGGAACCGCTGGCTGACCTTCAAGGGGCGCAAGGCCTGGTAGGTGGGCTGCGGGGCCGCTCCAGACCTGGCCCCGAACTACAGCGTGAGCCCGCCGTCGACGTCGATGCAGCGGCCGGTGAAGTAGCCGCACTCGATGATGAACTTCACGGCCGAGAAGATCTCGTCGGTGGTGCCGACCCGTCGCAGGGGCACAGGCTTCAACATCGACTCCAGGACCTCGGGGCGCATGCCCTGGAGGATCGGGGTGTCGACGAAGCCGGGGGCCACGGCGCCGGTCCGGATGCCGTAGCGGGCGAGCTCGCCGGCCCACAGCTTGGTGTCGGCGACCAGGCCGGCCTTGGCGGCGGAGTAGTTGCTCTGGCCCCTGTTGCCGTGGCGGGCGATCGAGCTGATGTTCACGACCACGGCGTCCTCGATGCCGGCCTCGATGACCTGGGCGGCGAAGTCGCGGGTGCACAGGAACGGTCCGGTCAGGTCCACGTCGATGACCACCTGCCACTTCTTGAGGGACATCTTCTTGATCTCGCCGGTCTTGCGGTCGCGCTTGACCAGCATGCCGTCGCGGAAGATGCCGGCGTTGTTCACCAGCACGTTCAGGCCGCCCAGGGCCTCGGCGGCGTCGGTGATGAGCTGGCTGACGCTGTCCTCGTCGGCCACGTTGGCCTCGAAGCCGACCACCTTGCCGGGCAGGTCCGCGCCCTCGGCCACGACGGCGGCGATGCCTTCGGCGTTCACATCGCAGAAGGCGACATCGGCGCCGGCCGCGGCCAGCGAGAGGGTGAAGGCCCGGCCCATGCCGGAGGCGCCGCCGGTGACGAGGGCGCGTGCGTTTTCGAGCAACATTGGGGGCTCCCTGGGGTGCGTGAGGGGCCCGGTGATATCGCTGGCGTCAAGCGCCGGCCAGCGGGGGCGTCAGGCCTTTGTCCGCCCCACGAAGCTGACGGGGCGCTCGGCCAGCCCAAAGGTCGCGTCAAAGGTGTGGCCGAGGGCGTCGCCGCCGAGCTGGAGCGGCAGAGCACGGGTCGAACGGATCTTGATCCGCTCCACGTAGAAGTCGTGACAGCTCGGGTGATCGAGCTTGCCGTTCCACGCCGCCGCCAGGTGGAGGCCACACTGGAGCGGGGTGAAGTCGAGCAGACGCAGCTGGAAACGGTCGGGCACCCGGCAGGCATAGGGGAACAACCGCATGCCGTACCCGATGAGCGGCGTGGTCGCGACGCCCAGGGTGCTCGCCGGGCCTCGGTAGATCACGCCGCCCGTGGGGATGGGCTCGCCGATGCGCACGCCGCCGGTGCCGCAGCGCCAGGCGGGGCCCCCAAGGTTCACGACCTCGACGTCGGCCATGGGGCGCTTGAGGAAGCGGGGAATGGTCACGCCGAAGCCGGCGATCAGGTAGCCGCTCAGGCCGCTGAAGAGCTTGCGCCAGCCGGGCCCGCCCCACCTGCGCTTCAGGTCCACATAGTCGTTGATCACGGCTGCATCGACGCCCATGCCGCCGAAGGGGAACAGCGTGTGCCCGTGCTCGACCAGCCGCACCGGAATGCGCTGGTAGGCGACGCGCGGGCTCTGCCAGCGCAGCAGCTCGAGCAGCGGCAGGCCGGAGCCCAGGTGCCGCGCCAGGGCGTTGCCGGTGCCCAGGCGCAGGACCCCCACCGGGGGGGCGTCGTCGCCTGCGAGCTCGCGCAGGGTGTTGACGGCCTGGAGGATGGTGCCGTCGCCTCCGCCGGCGAAGACCGTGTCGTACCCCCGCTCCAGACAGGTCTCCAGGATCTCCCGGGCGTGCTCCTCGCTCTCGGAGAGGAACACATGGTCGGCGCCCACGACGCGCTCGATGCGCCGCGCCAGTCGCGGGGTGACGCGACCGGCGTTGGCGTTGAGCACGACCCCGTAGGGGGCTGGGCGACGGGGGACGAGCGGCTGGGTCTGCACGGGCATGTCCTAACCTGTATGCACGCTCTGCGCCTGCGCCAAGTGGCTGAGATTGCTGCTCAAAGCTGGCTTACCGGTGCGAAGTCGCCTTCGCGGGTGCCACCGCGGCTTCGCAGTCAGAGCTGGGCAGAGACCAGGTCGTAGACCTGTTCCAGGGCACCTGCTAGCGCGTCCGCGTTGCGTCCACCGGCCTGGGCCATGTCGGGTCTTCCGCCGCCGCCGCCGCCGACGAGCTTGGCCACGTCGCGCACCAGGTTGCCCGCGTGAACGCGCTTGCCGGCCAGGTCCTTGGACGCGGTCGCGACCAGGACGACCTTGCCGCCTTCGCGGCTGCCCAGCACCACCACCGCGGAGCCCAGGGTGTCCCGGATGCGGTCGGCCTCTTCGCGCAGGGTGCCGGCATCGCCGGGGATCTCGGCCGACACCACCGGGATGCCGCCCACGTCGCGAGCTTGCTCGGTCAGGTCGCCCGAGGCGCTGCGGGCCAGCTCGCGCTTGAGCCCGTCGAGTTCACGCTCCAGCCGCTTGCGCTCGGCCGTGCTCCGGTCGATGGCGTCGGCCAGGTCCACCAGCGGGGAGCGCAGCCGCGCGGCCGCGGTGGTCGCCGCCTGGTCCCGCTCCCGCGCCCAGGTCCAGGCGCCGAGCCCCGTCAGGGCTTCGACCCGGCGTACACCGGCCGCGATGCCCTGCTCGTGGGTCAACCGGAACAGCCCGATGTCGCCGGTCCGCTCCACGTGGGTGCCGCCACACAGCTCGCAGCTGTAGTCGCCGATGCGCACGACCCGGACCTCGTCGGCGTACTTCTCGCCGAAGAGCGCCATGGCGCCGGCGTCCTTGGCGGCGTCCAGGTCCATGAGCTGGGTCTCCAGCGCCGTGTTGCCCAGGATCTCGCCGTAGACCATGTCCTCGATGGCCTGGAGCTGGTGCGTGGTCACCGACTTGTGGTGGGAGAAGTCGAAGCGCAGCCGGTCCGCGCTGACCATCGAGCCCTTCTGCTGCACGTGCTCGCCCAGCACGTTGCGCAGCGCCGCGTGCAGCAGGTGGGTCGCGGTGTGGTTCAGCTTGATGGCGCCGCGCCGGGCCTCGTCGACGGTGAGGCTCACGGCCTCGCCGACGCGCAGCGCGCCGCTGAGCAGCGTGCCGTGGTGGAAGAACAGGCCGCCTTGGCCTTGCTGCACGTCGTTGACCTGGAAGCGCCCGCCGGGCCCCTCCAGCATCCCCTGATCGCCGACCTGGCCACCGGATTCGGCGTAGAAGGGGGACTCGGCCACGATGACCGTGCCGGCGTCGCCGGCCGCCAGCGCCGGGGCGCCAGCGCCGTCCCGGATGAGCGCCAGCACCTCGGAGTCACCGCCCAGGTTGCCGTAGCCGGTGAACCGGGTCTCCGGCAGCGCGTCGGCCAGGCCCCCCACCTTGAGCAGGGCGGCCTCGCCGGAGCCCTTCCAGGCCGCACGCCCGCGGGCACGCTGGGCCTCCATCTCGGCGGTGAAGCCCCCTTCGTCGACACCGATGCCGCGCTCCTGGGCCACCTGGCGGGTCAGGTCGAGGGGGAAGCCATAGGTGTCGTAGAGCTTGAACGCCACGTCACCTGGGATGACCTTGGACTCTCCCAGGGCGTCCACCGCCTGCTCCAGGAGCTGGAGTCCCCGGTGCAGGGTCTCGGCGAAGCGCCGCTCCTCGCTCTCCACGACCTCGCGGATGTAGGCCCGTCGCTCCACGAGCTCCGGGTAGGCGCTGCCCATCGCGTCGACGACGGCGTCGGTGACCTGGAAGAGCCAGCCGCCACTGAGCTCCAGCTTCACGCCGAAGCGGATGGCCCGGCGCATGATGCGCCGCAGCACGTAGCCTCGGTCCTCGTTGGACGGCATGACCCCATCGCCGATCAGGAACGCGGTCGCCCGCGCGTGGTCGGCGATGACCCGCAGCGCCGTGTCGGTGTCCTCGTTCTCTCCGTACGTCACGCCGGCGAGCTCAGCGCCGCGCTGGATGAGCGGCGAGAAGACGTCGGTGTCGTAGTTGGTGTCGACGCCCTGGAGCACCGCCGTGATGCGCTCGAACCCCATGCCGGTGTCGATGGACGGTCGCGGCAGGTCGGTCCGCGACCCGTCCGCGTGCTGCTCGTACTGCATGAAGACCAGGTTCCAGATCTCCATGTAGCGGTCGTCTTCGGTGGCCGGGCCGCCCAGCTCGTCGCTGATGGCCGGTCCGCGGTCCCAGTGAATCTCCGAGCACGGCCCACAGGGACCGGTCGGCCCCATCGACCAGAAGTTGTCCTTGGCCCCCATGCGCTGGACCCGTGCTGCGGGCACACCCACGTCCTCGGTCCAGATGCGGAAGGCCTCGTCGTCCTCCTCGAACACCGTCACCCACAGGCGCTCGGCGTCCAGCCCCAGGTCGACCGTCAGCAGCTCCCAAGCGAACGCGATGGCGTCGGGCTTGAAGTAGTCGCCAAAGGAGAAATTCCCGAGCATCTCGAAGAACGTGTGGTGCCGCGGCGTGCGCCCCACGTTCTCCAGGTCGTTGTGCTTGCCGCTCACCCTCAGGCACTTCTGCACGGTCACGGCCCGCGCGTAGTCCCGGGGCTCGGCCCCGGTGAAGGTGTCCTTGAACTGCACCATGCCGGCGTTCACGAAGAACAGGGTCGGGTCGTTCTGGGGCACCAGGGGCGAGCTGTCGACCACCGTGTGCCCGCGCTTCTCGAACGCATCCAGGAACGCCTGACGAATCTCTGCAGAGGTCATGGGGACTCCAGCCGAAGCGGCCGCGGAAGCTAAGTCCCGACCCGGGTCACGACCACCCGACCCGTCGCGGTGGACCGTGCGTTGCCCTCGGACTTGTAGAGCCCCCACTGAACTTCCGTTCGTCTTGTAGAGCCGCCCTCCGACTTCCGTCTCAGTCCGCGCGAGGCGCTCTGAAGGGGCCTTGGCGTCGTGCTCCTTCCCGAGATGGGCTTCAGGGTCTCTCCCGCGGAAGTTCGAGGGCAGCTTTACAGGCCCGACGGAAGTTCGACGCCGGCTTTACACCCTGACAAGCCCGGGTGCGGCTCGGAGTGAGTCCGACATGCCAAACCGGAGTGAGCCGACCGCCTCAGTTCACTGATCCGCCAAAGGCTTGTTCCACTCCTCGGACGCGATGCCGCTCATCCTCAGCGTCAGGTCCTCGGGGTTGCTCGCGTACCCCAGAGCGTCGTCCTTGGTGATGTTGCCGTCGTTGTAGTGCCAGTACAGGCACTGGTCGAAGGTCTGGGTGCCGTACTGGGCCGTGCCCTTGCTCAGCAGGTCCGTGATCTCCTTGACGCGGGACGGATCCGTGATGCACTCGGTGACGGCGCCCTTGTTCACCATCACCTCGACCGCCGCGATGCGGCCGCCGCCCTTGCGGGGCACCAGGCGCTGGCTCACGATGCCCACCAGGCTGCCGGCGATCTGGTGCCGGATCATGTTCTGGTGGTGGGGCTCGAAGAAGTCCACGATGCGGCTGATGGCCTGGGACGCGTTGAGGGTGTGCAGGGTGCCCATGACCAGGTGACCGGTCTCGGCCGCACTGAGCGCGATCTCCATCGTCTCCTTGTCGCGGAGCTCACCGACCAGGATGACGTCCGGGTCCTGGCGCAGGGCGGCACGGAGGGCGGAGTGGAAGCTCTGGGAGTCCTGGCCCACCTCGCGCTGGTTCACGATCGAGGTGCGGTCCTGGAAGGTGAACTCGATCGGGTCCTCGATGGTGAGGATGTGGTGGGGCTTGGTGCGGTTGATCTCCTCGATCATCGACGCCAGCGTGGTGCTCTTGCCCGAACCGGTCACGCCGGTCACCAACAGCAGGCCCCGAGGCTCCAGGGACATGGTGCGGATGGCGTTCGGCAGGTTGAGCTCGTCGATGGTGAAGACCTTGGTCGGGATGACCCGCAGCACCATGCCGATCCGCGCCCGCTGGCGAAACACGTTGACCCGGAAGCGGCCGACGCTCGGCGCGGCCCACGCCATGTCCAGGTCGCTCGACGCCTTGAAGCGCTCTCTCTGTGAAGCGTTCATGATGGACCACGCCATCTGGCCCGCGAGCTCCTGGGAGACCTTGGGCGCCTTGGGGATCGAGCGGATGTCCCCGTTGATGCGCACCATCGGGGGCACGCCCACCTTGATGTGGATGTCCGAGGCGCCGTTCTTGACGGCCCACTTGGCGATCGCGGTCAGGTCCAAGGCTCTCTCCGGGCGGCCCGAGTCTACCGGACGGGGCCGCCGCGGAGCTTCGAGCTACTTGCCCTCTGCGGGCTCTGCCGGAACGATGCCGTTCTCCTCGAGCACGGCCTGGCGGACAGCGGCCAGGTGCTCGGGGTGGCTCTCCAGGAAGGACCGCGCGTTCTCGCGGCCCTGGCCGATGCGCTCGTCGCCCAAGGAGTACCAGCTGCCGCTCTTGCGCACGAGGCCCAGGTCGACCCCCATGTCCAGGAGCTCGCCCGACAGGCTGATGCCGCGGCCGTAGAGGATGTCGAACTCGGCCTTGCGGAACGGGGGCGCGACCTTGTTCTTGACGACCTTGACCCGAGTGCGGTTGCCCAGGACCTCGTCGCCCTTCTTCAGCGAGCCGATGCGGCGGATGTCCAGCCGGACGGACGCGTAGAACTTGAGCGCGTTGCCGCCCGACGTGGTCTCGGGGCTGCCGAACATCACGCCGATCTTGTGCCGGACCTGGTTGATGAAGACCATCGAGCACTCGGACTTGTGGATCGTGCCGGTGAGCTTGCGCAGGGCCTTGGACATGAGCCGGGCCTGGAGGCCGGGCTGGATGTCGCCCATGTCGCCCTCGAGCTCGGCACGGGGGACCAGGGCGGCGACCGAGTCGATGACCACGATGCCCACAGCGCCGGAGCGCACCAGGGTCTCGGCGATCTCGAGGGCCTGCTCGCCGTGGTCCGGCTGGGAGATGAGCAGCTCGTCGACCTTGACGCCCAGGGCGGCGGCGTAGTTGACGTCCAGGGCGTGCTCGGCGTCGATGAAGGCCGCGACCTTGCCCTGGCGCTGGGCCTCGGCGATGACGTGCAGGGTCAGGGTGGTCTTGCCCGAGGCCTCGGGCCCGTAGATCTCGATGACCCGGCCCACGGGCACACCCCCGACCCCCAGGGCGACGTCGAGGCCGATCGAGCCGGTGGAGATGGACTTGACCTGGGGGCGCTCGTCGTCGCCCAGGCGCATGATGGCGCCCTTGCCGAACTGGCGTTCGATAGAGGCGATGGCGGCGTCGATGGCCTTGCTGCGGTCCTTGTCAAGAGGCATGGGAGGCTCCGTGGGGAAGGGTCGGTGAGGGTTCGAGGACACCTTGGAGGTGCCTGCGGAGGAGATCGAGGCCAGCCGAGGCGGCCCGCTGGGTCACGCGCTGGCGGCCGCCCGGCACGCGGATTCGGCGGTGCACGGTGCCGGTGGGAGTGGCCAGGGCCAGGTGCACGGTGCCGACGGGCTTGTGGTCGGAGCCACCGTCTGGGCCGGCGATGCCGGTGGTGCCGATGCCATAGGTGCTGCCGGCACGGGCCCGGATGCCGTCGGCCAGGGCCCGGGCGACGGGCTCGGAGACCGCACCGTGGGACGCAAGCAGCGCCGGATCGACGCCACAGGTCCGCACCTTGGCGGCATTGGCGTAGACACAGGCGCCTTCGAGGAAGTAGCGGGACGAGCCGGGCACGGCGGTGACCAGAGCCGAGATCTGACCCCCGGTGCAGGACTCGGCGGTCGCCAGGGTCTCGCCCCGTTCGGCCAGGGCCGTGCCCACCACCTGGGCCAGGCTGCCGCCGTCGACGCAGAACACCCCGGCACCGAGCCGGTCGCGGACCGTGGCGATCAGGTCGTCGCCCGCCAGCGTCGCAGGGAGTCGCAGCTTGACCTGGATCTCGGGGTCCAGGCTGCGGAAGCCCAGGGTCACGCCGTCGGGCAGGTCCAAGCCGTTGAGCTTTTCCTGGGCGCGGGACTCGGGCAGGCCCATGCAGCGCAGGGTCACCAGCCGCGGCGGCACGGTGTCCAGCCGCGAACGGACCCAGGGGTCCAGGTGGTGCTGCCAGAAGGCGCGCATCTCGCGGGGCACGCCAGGCAGGAAGAAGCCGGTCGCGCCGCTGTGGGTCACCGAGAAGCCCGGGGCGGTGCCCCAGCGGTTCTCGAGCACGTGCGCACCTTGGGGGAGCAGGGCCTGCTTGCGGTTGACCGCGCTCAGGCGGTAGCCGTGCTCGGTAAAGAGACGCTCCATGGACGCCAGGGCTGCCGGGTCCTGGACCAGCGCCACGCCCAGAGCATCGGCCACGGCCGCAGCGGTCAGGTCGTCGTCGGTCGGGCCCAGGCCGCCGGTGCTGATGACCAGGTCGGCGTCGGCCAGGGACCGCAGGACGGTGGAGCGGATGTCGGCCCGGCGATCGCCGACCGCCTCGATGCGGTGCACGTGCACGCCCAGGTCCGTCAGGCGTTCCGCCAGCCAGCCGGAATTGGTGTCCACCGTCCGCCCGGTCAGGACCTCGTCGCCCTGGGCGAGGAGGATGGCGGTGGCTGGTGGCATCTGGGAGACTCGGGGCGCGTCGGGGGAGGGGATGCTGAACACCCGTACAGTAACGGCGGGCGATTGACCTGACAAGACCCGAGTGGACAGGAACTGTCCGATCGGTCCCGACACGGTCGCCAAGGCGGGGTGTGGTCCAGCACCCGGTCCCCCGTGACCCCGCCGCGCGGTGTCATAGTCTCTCGGCCCCGAGGCGGGGTCAGGCAAGCTCTGGCCCCGGACTCGTGCTCTCCTGCTCGCACACACCAGGAGCCCCAGATCTTCTCGCCCTTGCTGCTGCTGGCCGCCACGACGGGCTGCATCCATGTGTACCAGCCCATGGCGGGCTTCCACGGCCCCGTGGTCGTGGATCCCCAGGCCCGGAACTTCGGAGATCTGTCCCTGACCGTGGTCTGCGAGCGCGGAGACCTGCTCACCGCCGCCGAGGCCCGCACCCTGTGCCAGCACGTGGGCACGCTCTTCGAGCAACAGGGCGCCGTGGTGACCACCACCACTTCGGAGTCCGGTGCCGGAGAGTTCGAGTTCGAGGAGCCCGCTGTCCCCGGCGAAGAAGAAGCGCCACCGCCCGCCACCGACCTGACCCTGGAGCTCACCTCCCGGGAGCTGCACAAGGCCAACGACCCGGTCTCCTGGGTGCTCTTCTTCATCAGCGCCACCGTGGTGCCCGCGGTGACGGAGACCTCGTTCGCCGTCGACGTCACCATCAAGGACGAGAGCGGCTTCGTGCTGGTGGCGGACTCGCTGCAGGGGCGCCTGGTGCGCCGCATGGGCGTCGGTGCCTGGGGCACGAATTTCCTGCTGGACAGCTTCCTGCGGGAAGACGCGGACCGCATCACCGGAGACGCGGCGCACCAGGATCTGTCCGACGACCTGTACGGTCAGCTCGGACAGCTGCTGTTCAACGCCAAGATGCAGTGGCAGGTCCTGTCCCAGGCTGCTGCCGCCCCGTCGCTGCCGGGGGCCCCGCCATGATCGAGGCGATCATCTTGTGGCTGGGCTTGTTGGTCTTCGTGTCCCCCAAGGACCCGGCGCCGGGGCTGCTCCACTCCAAGAATGAAGCGCGCAACCTGGAGTGCGAGCGGCTGAGCGTCGAAGAAGCGAGCCGAGCCCACCCCGGCGACGTCGCGCCCCCTGGTCCTCGGGGCGACTACTACGCCCGCAGCGCCCTCGTCTGCACGGAGCGCCTGGTTCGGCCCGGTCTACGGGACGCCCGGGACGAGGCCATCCTGTCGACCCTGGACGCTCGCTCCAGCGAGCTCGCGGCCGCCGCCGACGCCCTTCGCCCCGAGCTCCAGGGCGCCACGTGGCTGGTCGAGACCTACTACCCAGACCCCCAGGTCGCCGCGAAGATCGGCTTCGCCACCAAGAACGCCCTGGTGTTCCAGGGGCTGCGGGTGTCGGACCGGACCCCCCTGCTGGGGGCGGGCGACGTCCAGGTCATCACCCGCATGACACCAAGCGACGCCTATGCCGCGGCGTGCCGGCGCTATGCGGACAACGGCAGCTTGGGCCCGGACGATGTCTTGCTGGGCGTCGTGAGCCTGGACCCTCGCGAGACGGCCCTGCACGCCGGACTGTGCCAGCAGGGCACGTGGACGTGGCTCCGATGAACGCCCTACGCCGCGTGTTCGCGATGGCCCTGGCGGTGGCGTTCGCGTCAGGCCCGGCCTTGGCGGCCGATCCCCTCGAGGCCGCCCAGCTCGCCGAGCTCGATCGGGTCCGGACCCAGGTCGCTGGTCAGGTCCAGCTGACCGCCTACGACCTGCTCGACGAGCTGGTGCTCGGGTGGATCCAGGAGCCGGTCTTCACGACCCCGACCCCGGTGGTGCTGGCCGGCCTGACGGTCCCGGTCGGGCTGGGCACCGGGCTCCAGGCCTTGCTCGAGAACCACCTGGGCGGCCTGCTGACCCAGAACCCTGGCTGCAATGTGCAGCTCTCCCACTGCCCGAGCTGCACCGCCGTGGTCGTGCACTCCGGCCCGGAAGGCACCGTGGTGTCCCGGGGCATCGACAGCCCCGCCCTGCTCCAGGAGCTCGGCAGCGGCGGTCGCAAGTACGCGCTCTTCGTGGACGTCGAGGCCGAGGGCACGTGGTTGGTCCTGCGTGCCCGCATGACCGAGCTGAACCCGGACCTGCCCATCGTCTGGAGTCGGACCCTGTCCCACGCGTCCAGCGTGCCGGCGATGCTGCGCCAGCCCGACGACCTGAAGACCGTCGCCGAAGCCCGCCAGGACTACCTGGCCGCGCTGGAGTCTCGGGGTCCCCTCGCGGTGCCCGTGAGGATCGGGGTGCGGGCCTTTGCGGCACCGGACGGCAACACCCTCTTCGAGACCGACACCTTCGACACCTACGACACCACCGACACCGACACCGACACCGGCTTGGACACCGGCGGCATCGGCATCGCGCCGCCGCCCTTCTACTGGGTCCAGAGCGGCATCGAGCTGGGCATGAGCGACGCCCGGGCCTGGATCTCCAGCTTCGTGCTCGGCTACAGCGTCATCCCCCAGGCCTACCAGGGGCTCATGGGCGAGGTCCGGTTCGCCCGGCTGCTGACGGGCAACTACCGCTCCCTCACCCGGCCGGACCTGTACGCCTTCGGGGGCGCCGCGGTCATGACGGTCTGGGGCCCGGCCACCGGCAGCTTCACCAACAACGCCCTGAACACCGACGACATCCTGAATCAGCTCGAGGGCGACGACCCCCGGGCCGTCTTCGGTACCTTCCAAGCGGGTCTGGACCTGCGGGTCGGCAATCGGATGGGCATGTCGGCCTTCTTCGAGTTCCTGCCGTCGTTCCGAGACTCCGACAACTTCGGCGCCTACCTGAGCGTCTTCGGCCTGGGCATCCAGAGCTTCGGCACCGAGGTGACGTTCTGGCTCTGAGGCTGTTCCTGGCGTGGCTCGGGGCCCTGGTCCTGGCGTCGGGGTCCGCGTGGGCCGGCACGGCCGAGAGTCGGGAGTCCCTGGATCGCCTCGAGGAGCTGCTGCAGCTCCGGATCGAGGACGGTCGCCTGGATCTGGACGACGTGACCCCAGCCGTCCTGGTCAGCGCCACGCCGCGCTACGTCACGTCTCAGGACTGGTTCGGGGTGCAGGCCATCGATGTGCTGCAGTCCGTTTTGGGCCAGGGCCTGCGCCTGTGCGAGGCCTGCATGGTGCCCCGGGCCTTCGTCCAGCAGGGCCTGCTGACCTACCAGACGGGCGCGGTGTCGCTGGCCGACGTGGTGCGGCTGGACGAGGCCAGCCGTGGCGGCGCCACGCCAGCCCGCTCGGCCATCTGGATCGAGGAGACGTCGGTCGGTGTGGCCGTGCGCATCTTGGCGCTGGGCACCGGGCGCGTCTTGTTCGCCCAGAACATCGACCCCATGCTGGTCGAGGACGAGCAGACCCAGCGCAATTTCACCCTGAGCGAGGAGCTCGAGCGGCGGTCTCGCGGGCGGAGCATCACCCAGTCCTTCCTGGACGTCGCCGTCTACCCGGGCCAGCACATCTCGGTGGACATGACCGAGCAGTGGGGGGCGACCAACAAGAACCTGACCGGGGTGACCCTGTCCCTGGTCGACCCGGTCTTCGGCCTGGGCGCCGCGCACTATCGGGTCGTAGACCTGGTGAACGTCATCGTCGGGGCCAAGCTGGTGCTCAGCGTGCCCACGGCGCTGGTGCGGGCCTTCGACGACGACGCGGGCGACGTGCTCGATCCGATGGTCACAGCGGTGGGGGTGGTGCGCGTACCCTTTGGTCGCAGCAACTACGGCGTGGTCGCCACGGTCTCGACCAACGGCACGATCGGACTCGGACTCTCGCTGATGAACATCCGCTTCCTTCCGGTGATCCCATGACCCTGCTTGCGGGTGCCGTGCTGCTGGGGCTCGCCCCGGGTTGCGCCATGCACAACTACACCCACTACCTGATCGAGCCGGCCCCGGCGACGAGCCCGGTGCTCGAAGAAGAGGAGGGCACCCAGCTGCGGCCCATGGGCTTCGGCTCGACCACGGCGATGCACGTGCGCTGGAACGATGGCGACGTCATCACCGAGGTCCAGATCCCGCTCTTGGCGAGTGGGCAGCGCATCGTGATCGAGCATACAGCCGCGGCCACCGACGTGGAGACCATCCCGGCGACCCGACTGGTGCCGCCGCCGCCGAGCCTGGCCGACGACACCTTGGACGAGGCCTACCGACAGCGGGGCCTGCGGGTGAACCAGGGGGCGCCAGAAGTCAGCCTGTCCGCGGCCCGCACGCGCATGAACCAGGCCCTGGCCGACGGCAACTACCAGCTGGCCCTGGAGTGGTGTGAGCTGGTGTTGGCCCGCTACCCCGCCCACCCCGAGACGCTCCGTGCCAAGGGCTCGGTGCTCTTGCTGCTGGGGGAACGGGAAAAGGCCATCGAGGTCTACGAGGCGGTCGAGGAGATCGAGTCTGATCCCGCAGTGCGCAAGAAGCTCGAGGAGCTCCAGGCGCAGCAGCCCGAGGTGACGGAGTGAACCTGTGCAGCTAGTCGGTCTCACCCTGTTGGGCTACGTGATCTGGTTTGGCTTCTTCGGCGAACGCGAAGCCGGTGCCATCACGGCCTTCGACCTCCACGCCCTGGTGATGGTGCTGGGGGGCTCCGCGTCGGCCGTCCTGGTGATGTCCAAGACCCGGGACAGCCTGCGCACCCTGACCTGTCTGCGCGAGATCCTGCCCGGTCTGGGCACGCTGGACCGCGCGAATCAAGCCCTGGAGGCCGAGCGCGACGAGCTGGTCACCCTGTGGCTCGACGGCCGGCGAGCCCAGGCGGTCGAGCTCGCCGAGCGCAGCGCGTTCCCCGCTACCCGGGCAATGCTCGGGCTGGTCCTCCGCCGGGCGTCCCCCCAGGCCATCCAGGCCGCCTTCACCAAGCTGCGCCACGACGAGCTGAGCCGGTGGCAGCCAGCGGTCGGGAACTGGGAGCTGCTGGCCAAGCTCGCGCCGTCCTTTGGCATGGTCGGGACCATCACCGGCATGATCCAGCTCTTCCGCAACATGGGCGAGGACACCGCGGCGTTGGGTCCTGCGCTGTCCCTGGCGCTCCTGGCCACCCTCTACGGGGTCGCCTTCGGCGCGGGCGTCGCCGGTCCGATCGGTCACTACCTCCGAGGCCTGCTCGACGAACGCCTGGGCGCCCTGGAGCGCTGCGAACAGAGCGTCTCCGAGCTGATCGCAGCCTCCGGCGACGCGCTGGCGGGCGGGATCTAGCCCATGCAGAGACGCGTCTACACCAACGACGAGGGCTGGCTGCTCAGCTACGCAGACCTGATCACCAACCTGTTGGTCTTCTTCGCCATCATCGTCTCGGTGTCCGACGTCAGTCGCTCCCAGATGCAGAAGGTGGCGGAGCGGCTGTCTGGGGTCGAGCAGCCCCAGAGCCTGCGTTCGATCCAGAAGGAGATCGACGCCCGGATCGAGGCCGAGGGCCTCCAGGAACTCATCCGCACGGACCTGACCGACGACGGACTCGAGGTCGCCCTGAATTCCGGGGTGGTGTTCGACTCCGGCAGCGCGGTGATCCGGGCCGAGCACAGCCCGCTGCTCACCAGCATGCTCGAGACCATGGCGCCGTATAGCGGCCGGTACGACTTCGCCGTCGAGGGCCACACCGACAGCACGCCCATTGTGAACGGCAACGGCCACTACCCCACGAATTGGGAGCTCTCCACCGGGCGGGCCAACGCGGTGCGCGCCCGCCTGGAGGACGTCGGCGTGGAACAGGAAGGCATCCGGGTCGAGGGCTATGCCGACACGGTCGTGCTGCCCGAGGACGACCTGGAGGGTCTGACCGAGGAAGAGCGCCTGGCCCGCCACCGGCGTGTCGTCGTGAGGATCTACTGATGTCCGGTCTGTGTCTCCTCGCGGCCCTGGTGCCCGGCGTCTTTGCCCAGTCGCCCACGGTGCCCACCCGGCAGATCCCGCCGTCGGTGCTGGTCGAGGTCCAGCTGCTCGAGAACCGCTTCGACCTGGCCCTGGCCCAGGACTGCGACGCGTCGCGCTGCTTCTCCAAGGGCTGCAGCTACCTGGACCACGCCGTCGCCGACCGGCCTCGGCAGACCTCGTTGCCGGGTCTCGCGCCGGAGTCCGGACCCAGCGCCGAAGGGGCCCAGGAGTACCTGACAAGCGCCCGGTGTGCCTTTGCCCACGAGCAGAGCCTGGCGAGCCGGGACGTGCAGAACCTGGTGCGCCGGCTCCAGGCCAAGCTGTCGTCGGGCTGGACCGTGGTCACCGTGACCAACGACGTCCTGCAGCCTCTGCCCCAGTACCTGAGCGAGCCGGCGGTGCCGGAGCCCCAGGAGCCCGAGGAGCAAGAAGAGGAGGTCGCCGCGCCCGAGCCCGAGCCCGAGGAACCGGCGGCCTGGTCCTGGGCCCAGGCAGGCCAGGAGCTGTGGGCCACGCTCTTGCCCCACTTCTTCTGGATGATCGGCCTGGGGCTCGTGACCCTGGCCTCTGCGATGTTGATCTGGTCCTGGCGTCGGGTCGGCCGGGCGTCTCTCGAGGAACAGGCGCTGCTGGCCCAGATCACGGCTGGGCCTGGGGGCGGCGGGCCCGCAGCCACCCCCACGTCCGTCGAGCCCGACGAGGACGCCGCCTGGGTCGACGCCCAGCACGCCGCCTGGTCGGAGCGCCTGGCCGGCCTCGATCCGGAGCAACCAGACCCCCAGCTCCAGGCCCTGCTGCGGGAGCTCCTGAGAGCCGGCAGCCTGCCGCTGCTTGCCAAGGCCGTGCTGACCTACCCCGCCTTGCCGGATGCGTTCCCCAGCGGGGGCGACGTGGCCGGCCAGAAGCTGGCACTGGCGGACTTCCTGACCGGCGTCGACGACGGGGCCCTGCCCTCTGACGCCGCATTCTTCGAAGCCCTCAACCGGCACGCGCTCTCCGCGACACTGGCCAGCCAGAGCGACACCGGAGTCCTGCGCAGCCTGCGGGAAGACTTCGGCACCGCAGGCCTGGCGACCCTCATCAGCGCCCTGCCGCCCCGGGACGGCGCCGTGCTCTTCGCCCTGGCGCCGGGGGCCAGCCAGCGGGAGCTGGTGGGCCTCTTGTCACCGGTCCAGGCCGCGGAGCGTGCCGGTCAGCTCTTGCTGTCGGAGCGCATGGACCGGCGCCAGACCGCGGCGCTCTTTGGCGTGCTCGAGGCCGCCCGCACCGGCGGCAAGCTGACCATGCCCCAGGGCGGCGCCCGCATCACGGACCGGGGCACGCCCTTCGACGCAGCGGGTGCGCTCTCCGTGCTCCTGGGCGCCGTCGAGCCCCACCAGCGGGCCGCCCTCTTCGAGGGGGTCCTGCAGCGCTTCCACGGCACCCTGCCGGCGTGGCACAGGGGCATTCTGGTGCCTGACATGTTGCTGGAGCTCCCGCAGGAGGCCCGCACGGACCTGTTCCTGGAGGTCGAAGCCGAAGAACTCGCGGCGTGGCTGGCCCTGGTGCCCAGTGAGTCTCGGGCACAGCTGGTGACCGGCCTGCCGGATGCCCTGCGGGCGACGCTGCAGGCCCTGTCCTCGTGGCCGTCGGCCGCTCGTAGGGACGCCCTGGCAGACCAGGGGCGACGCGCCCTGGCGCGCGGCTTTCAGCGCCAGCTGGCCCGGGCCAGTCTGCCGTTCGAGCGGGTGGTCACGGCCGGAAGCGGGACAGCGACGTGATGCGGGCCGTCGCCGTCGCCGTCACCCTTCTGGGCGCTGGCCTGGCCGGGTGCTCCAAGGTCCCACTCTCCGACGTCGAAGCGGACTTCACGCTGGCCGACACGGCTTGGTTCCAGGCCGAGGAGACCCTGTTCGTGTTCTACCGGATCACGGCCGAGCAGGGCCTGGGCGACCCCAGCGTGGTCGAGATCACCTACACCACCGACGACGGGCGGGTCGACTGGACGCCGCTGAGCGAGCTCACGCCGGTGCACACCCACGTCGACGTGGACTGCGGCACCCAGGGACTCTGCGGCAGCCACAGCGTGCACGTGCCCCTGGAGCCCAGGGACGTGGATCTGCGGCTGCGCTACCACCACGATGGTGAGCTCTCCCTGCGGGCTGACACCGTGCTCAACGTCATCTACCCGGGCCCGGCCCACCTCCAGCGCAGCTTGCTGGTCTACGGGGTCTTCGATGAGACCAACCGACGGGTCCAGTGGCGGGCGCGGCACCTGTTCCCCACGCTGCGGAACCAGGACGCCGAAGACCTGGGCCTGCGGCGAGAGTTCTCGGTGGCCGACCAGCGCTACGGCGACCTGGACGAGCCTGTGGATCTGAACAACCCCTATGCCTACGGGGTGACCTGTCCCGGGGACTTCGTCGACGCGGGGGTGGACCCGGTCCTGACCCTCGATCGGGCGGTCTTCAACGCCCAGGAGCTCCCGACGGACGCGGCCGATGCCGCCGTGGTGTGTGGCCCCAGCACCGTCACCGATGCCCTCGGCAACTTCACCGCGGATGCCGTGGCCCGCAAGAATCCCGAGGTGCGCCCGGCGTTTCCCCTGCTCCGGACGCCGGTGCGGGACGCGACGCCCCTGCGATTCTTCCTGGCCCCTTGCGACCGCACCATCGACGACGACCACGAGGAACTCCAGCGCCAGCGCTTGCTGGTCGGCGACCTGGCTCCGATCTGCACCGACGACTGGGAGACCGCGGGATTTGTCGAGGCACTGGTGACGACCTTCTCCGACGCGGTCGAGGCCGAGCGGGTGCGGGGCCAGGACATGGTGTTGGTCATCGGGCTGCACCGAGACGACGACGGTCTGGCCGACGCGGTCCAAGAGGCCCTGGCCCTGGTCGTTCCCGAGGAGCGGCACCAGAGCTCACCGCGGCTCGCAGGAGCGTTCGTGTTCGACAGCGACATCCAGGGCCTGACCTTGCCCGAGCTCGAGCCGGTGACGCTGTGGTGCCCGGCGACCCAGGGGTCCGGTGCGTCGGCGCGGACCTGTGCCATCCAGCCCGACAACCCCGAGATCGAGCTGGGTCCGCTGACCTTCAGCACCCTGCCGGTCTTTCCCTCCCGGGCCGTGTACCTGGACTTCATCGACACCTACTCCAAGCGCCAGGCCGGCGACGTGCTGGCCCTGGACTTCCTGACGCCGGAATTCGCGACCACAAGCGACCACATCGACCTGGGCGAGTTCGGCACCATCACCTTCCTCGACGACGAGTTCATCACCGCCACCGCCGACGAAGCGTTCTCCCACTGCGTCCAGGAGGAACCCCCGCCGGTGGTCTTCCGCTCCGAGATCCTGACCAGCGAGCAGTTCGCCAACATCCTGGAGGTCTGGTGCGCCAACGGGGTGGTGAGCGAAGACTTCTGCTCGCTGGCGACCCTGGGGGTGCTGACCCTGGACCAGCTGCCCGAGTGGCACGAGCTGGTGGGCGAGCCCCTCTACGAGCTGGGGCTCTTCTGGGACTTCCCCTTCCTGCTGCGGGTGGAGTACGAGGCCTACACCGCAGGCGCGGTGAGCGCCTTCGAGCTCAGCGTGCCCTTTGGCGTCGCCGGCGACGGCGAGGCCTACTACGGCACCGCTGCCTGGCTCGC
Source organism: uncultured Enterobacterales bacterium (assembly GCA_964519895.1). GTDB lineage: Bacteria > Myxococcota_A > UBA796 > UBA796 > CAJQPC01 > CAYFPX01. The sequence continues at coordinate 47,161 of CAZFLE010000009.1, forward strand.
CGACGCGTTCTCTCTGGAGGACGAGCTGCTGCAGTGCACCCGCTTCTGCGACCACCCGACCTTTGGCTCGGCCAGCGTCTACAACGTCACCGACCCCTTCCGGCTGACGTACCTGAACACCTGCTATGCGCCGGTCTACCCCAGGGTTGGGGACTCGGGCTTCCCCCTTGATCCCTAGCCTGCTCCTGGGTCTCTGGGGTGGTCCTGTGCTCGCCGCAGAGGACCCGGATGCGTCCGACGACGGGTCTGAGTCGTCGTCCGAAGACGACGAGGCCCCCGCCGAGCCTGAGCTCGACGACGAGCTCTCCAGACACCGGGTGGCCTTTCCCGTGCTCGCCGAGCAGGCCATCGGGGCAGCGTCGAAGTCGGTGGAGTTCAACTGGCGGCACGCGACGGCGATGGTGGCCGCGACGGGCAGCCACTACTTCGAGCTGAACAACTTCGACAGCCTGCGGGCTGGCGGCGTGGCCAGGGTGCCCTACGACAAGTTCATCCTGGAGCTCGGCGGAGCCTGGGTCTGGGTCTGGGACACGCCCAGCAGTCGCCAGCTGGCGCTGACCCCCTACCGCCAGCCTGGCCGCCCGGCGCGGATCGAGCTGGACCTGACGGTGGGCTTCCCCGTCGCCGAAGGCGTGGTGACGACCTTTCCGCGACTGTTCCCGGCGGTCGAGCTGGTCTTCAGCCCCTACGCCGGGCTGCGCTACGTGCTCTACCCGACGGCCTTCCAGGGCATGAAGGCCCGGGAGATCGCCGGCGCTGTGGTCAGCCCGACCCTGACCGACGACGAGCTGGAGAACCTGGAGGAGGTCCGGCTGGACGCCATGGAGGTCGATCCCGCGCGGTACGGCATCCTGGTCGGCTTCGGCAACGAGATCTACTTCAAGCAGGGGGTGTTCGTGATGCCGCGGGTGATGTTCGCCGTGCCGGTCTTCGCACCGGTCACCGAGAGCGATCTGCGGTTCTGGGCGGACCTGTCCCTGACGATCGGGGTGGCGTTCTGATGCTCTGGGTGGTCCTGCTCGCGCTCGCAGCCGGGGAGCCAGCGCCGGGGCCGAGCACCCACACGCTGCTGTACTACAACGCCCGCATGGCCCTGCGGGAGGGCAACCCCAGCGAGGCGGTCCGGCTGTGGTTCACGCGCAACACGCTGCGGGACCGCACCGGGCGCGTCTCGGCCCATGACGCCGACTTTCACTCCGTGACCTGGACAGCCCTTGGAGACCTGGGCGTGTGCCAGGACGGCCACCCCCGGGACAAGGACGGTGCCGGCCTGTGGCCCCTCGCGCTCCACAACCAGATCGTCCGCAACATGGGGCGGCGCCGACGGGCTCCAGCGGCACAACCCTTCTCGGCCTTCGAGGTGGACCGCCAGCACCGCCTGGTCTCGATCAACGAGGTGCTCAGCTACGACGAGCTGCGCACGGTGCGGCTGTTCCGCGGCCCCTGTCTGGAGCCGCGCTTCGCGCTGGCCCGCGCCGGAGAGCTGCCGACGGCGGACCTGTCAGACCGCCAGGTCGTCGCTCGCTTGTTGCGGCACCTGCTCGACGAGGCCCGAGGCAGCCTGGCCCAGCCGCGGGTGCGAGGACGGGCCGCCATCGACGCGCGGCTCTTCGACCTGGACTTGCAGCTCACCGCTCTGGCCGCACGGGAGGCCCGCAAGCAGGCTCTGGACCAGGCGGGGCAGGGCCGGCAGCTCGGGCTGTCCCGCGCGTCGGTGACCGTCATGCGTGAAGAGGCGCCGGGCACCACGCTGGACCCCGACTCAGAAGCGGCCCGCATCCTGCGGGAGGCGGTGGCCTGGCCGGTCTGGGAGTGGATGGCCCTGTCGTCGGAGCGTCGTCTCTTCCTGTTCGACCACGTGCGGGCCAACGGCGCCGACCCGGCTGCGCTCGATGCGCTGGCCCTGGGCATCCTGGACCGACTGATCCATCAGGGCCTGGGAACGGAGGTGGGCCCATGGATCGCTCGGGTGGGGAACCCGGACGACCCGGGGGCGCGGGCCCAGGTCTGGCGCGGCCCGCGGGGCCAGGCGCTGATGGCCTTGGGGGCCGAGAGCGGCTTCGAGGAAGGCGCGGTCATCGCCCTGGCCAGAGGCGTGCATCACCTGGAGCGGGGGGAGCTGCCCGAAGCCCTCCGGTCGTTGGCGTTCGCGGTCCAGGGTGCCGGCACATCCCAGGTGGCCAACACCGTCGAGGGCCTGAGCCTGCGTTGGCTGTCCTTTGTCGCAGGTCGATTCGAGATCACCGACGATCTGCTGTTGACCCTGCAGCAGCTCGTGCCGGTGAGGGACTACGCCGTCATCCTGGAAGACCTGATGTGGCGGGCGGCGCTGCGGGCCGACCAGGCATCCTTCGAGCGCGGCCTGGCCAACCAGCGTGGCCGCGGCGCCCTGGCCCGGCGCCTGGCGTGGCTACGGCCCCTGGCCGCGGGCGATCTTGGGCGGTTCTCCCAGGACATCGCCGACGGGCTCGACGAAGCCCCCAGCGAGACCCTGCGCTTCCTCGATCAGCTCGTCCAACGGCTGGAGCTGGAGCCGGGCGCTGTGCGAGCGGCCCATGCTGGGACCCTGGATCGGCTGGACACGTTGCTGCTGCCCCTGGCGGTGGCCCTGGAGGGTGGGCGCTTGGCCCGCGCCGCCACCGCCCTGCTGGAGCGTTCTCAGGCTCTGAGAGAAGGCCTGGGCGGTCTGACAGACGACGCGACAGCCCGAGAGCGGGCCCGGGCGCTGGACCCTTCCCGCGAGGTCTTCGTGGGCAGCGTGCGGCTGGCCCCGGCCGACCCTCTGCCATGGCCCTTCCGCCGGCTCGACGTGCCGGCGCCCTCGGTGTTCACGCCGCTCCAGCTGACACCGGTGGAGTGGCGGGACGACGGCGGTGAGCTGGTCTTCGGGTGGAGCATCGGCGGGTGAGTCCAGATGAGGGCCAGGCGCTCCGTGCGCGCAAGCGAGCGCTCCGGGCTGAACTCGCGCGTCGCAAGGCCGAGGCCCGGGCGGAGCTCGAGCGCCAGCGGCAGGCCCTCGGGCTGGCCCCGGCCCGTCGGGATCGGCGCCTCGCTTGGGTCCTGCTGGCGCTGCTGGCGGTGCTCCTGCTGCTGCTCAGCGACTGTTCCTGTCAGCCGGAGCCGCCCCAGCAAGCGGCACCCGGTCCGGCCGCCGAAGAGCCGGAGCCCGAGCTCACGCCCCCTGTCGAGGCCCCCAAGCGGCCCCAAGCACCGGGCCGAATCGCCAGGTTGGATCGGCCGGAGTACCGCAGCGAGGTGCCCGAGGTGCTGCCGTGGGTCGCCGCCTTCCAGCGCCAGGTCGAGGCCCGCAGTCCCCGGCTGGCGGCGTGCTTCGTAGGCGCGGAGCGGCCCGGGCGCATGAAGTGGACGGCGGCGGTGGCGCCGGAGACCGGGCGCGTCTCCGAGCACTCCCTGGAGCCCACCGTGGCCGACGAGGTGTTGTCCCGCGTCCAGCGGCAGTGCCTGATCGGCGTCCTGTCCGACCCGCCCTACCGGTTCCAGGTCGTCGAGGGTCGCGCGACACCGTCCCGGGTGAGCCTGGTGATCGAGTTCTGATCGCCGGCGGGCTAGGAGGCCGTCAGGACGGGAGCGGCCGTGGGACGTGTGATTGGCCTCGACGTGGGCACCAAGACCATCGGGGTCGCCGTGAGCGACCCCCTGCGCATGTTCGCTCAGCCGGTCGAGACCGTAGGCCGCAAGGGTCTCAAGACCGACCTGCCCAAGCTCCAGGCGCTGGTCGTGCGTCACGAGGTCGATGCCATCGTGGTCGGCCTGCCCCTGGAGCTCGATGGCTCCGAGTCCCGATCCGCCCGCCTGGCCCGCCAGGTCGGAGATGGCCTGGGCGAGCTCACCGGGCTCCCCGTGCACTACGTCGACGAGCGCTTCTCGTCGGTCGAGGCCGAGCGGGCCCTGGTGCAACAGGACGTGTCCCGGAAGCGCCGCAAGCAGATCATCGACCAGGCCGCGGCCGTGCTGATCCTGCAGGGCTACCTGGACCACGGGGTCTTTTGACCAAAAGCAGCACCGCCGGCGCCCCGAGGGGCACCGGCGGTGTCGTTGCTCGGTTCGCTGCTACTGGAACTCGACCGGCACCACGGCGCCCGAGAAGGACTGGATGCGGATGGGCAGGCCGTCGGGGCCGGCGACCCAGCCCACCTCGGTCCGGTAGATGCCGAGACCCGCGTGGTCGGTGGCGCCCATGGCGTTCATGTCCGAGCCGGGCACGGTGACGCTGCCGTCGTCGTTGAAGCGGCACAGCAGGGCGTCGGAGTCGCGATCGGCGATGCCGAACACCATCACGCCGTCCGGGTGGCTGCCGGCCCGCATGGAGAAGCTGACCTGCTCGCCGCTACGGACCTGGAGGGGTCCGGCGTTGTTGGTGAGCTCGACGTCGGCGGGGATGGTCAGCAGGTCGTCCTGGGAGATGGCGCCCATGCCGTCGGCGACGTCGCCAGGTGCGGTGGCGGTCAGGTTGTCGCCGCCCTGGAAGTCCACGAACTCGCTGGTGATGTCGTCTTCGCCGATGACGCCGTCCGAGGTGCTGAACTGCTGGGTGTCCCACACGTAGACCGGGCGACCGTCGATGAACTCGCGCTCCAGGTTGAAGCTGGCGTTGCCAGCGCCGATCTCGAGCCAGGCGCCGACGGACTTGGTGTCGGTGGGCATGCCGTCAGCGGCCATGTCGGGGTAGCGGTTGTGGTTGTCCGCGGGGACCAGGGTGGTGCAGGTGTCCATGGCGACCGTGCTCCACGGGTCGGCGCACTCGGACACCGTGCCCGGGGGATCCCAGAACCAGGCCCGGAGCTGGTCGACTTCGGCCGACTCGGTCTCGGAGTAGTGGGCCGTCAGGTTGTCGGCCATCACGATGCCGGCCTCGCGACAGACGTCGATCTTGATGTCGGGGATCGGCTCACAGGTGGCGGAGCTGCTGCCCTCGCCGTCCATGAAGTACGAGCCCTGGGTGGCGCTCCAGACGCGGTCGGCCACGAAGGTCGCGCCCTCGAACAGGACCGTGTCGCCGGCGAGCACCGAGCAGACGTAGTTGCCGTTCTCGTCGGTGGTGGAGGTCGAGCTGCTGGCCCCACCGTTGCAGGCCACCTCGGCGCCGCGCACCGGGAAGTTCAGGGTGTCGATGACCTTGCCCGCGGCACAGGTCGGGACCATGCCCTGGTCGCAGTTCCACCAGGAGAAGTGGCTGGCGGAGAAGCTGAACATCAGGTCGCCTTGGTCGGACTCGTAGACCGTGCCCACGCCCTCCTCGATCCAGCCGAGCTTCTCGGCGTCGAAAGACCAGGTGTCCTGTTCGTCGCCGCTGGCCATCACGTACACGCTCGCCAGGCCTTCCTGGTCGATGGGCATGTCGATCTCGGCCTCGGAGCCGACGGTGAGGTTGAGCAGCTCGCCCTTGTCGTCGGTCATGGTGATGTCGACCATGCCGTAGGAGACCAGCTGGCCGTCGTCGAAGACGTCCTTGCCATCGCTGTCCGCGCTGCGGGCGTAGTAGCGGAGGTCACCGGGCGCGGCGAGGGCTTCGTCGGTGCGGGGGTTCACGTGGGTGACCTCGACCGTCACCGTGCCGTCGTAGGTGGAGCCGTCCTCGTACGAGATGGCTGCGGGGGGGAAGGCCACGGTGACCTTGTCGACCTGGACGATGCCGCCGGCGCCCGCGTCGAAGGTGCCGACACCGTCGATCTCGATCAGCACGGCGTTGGCGTTCACGGTCTCCCAGGACACCAGGTCCGCCCGCTCGTAGCTCTTGGCGTAGCCGCTCTTCTGGAATTCCACCGCGATGCCGTCGGCGGGGCTGATGCCGTCGACCAGGTAGATGCCGTCGGCGTTGGTCAGGGCGGAGATGCCCTGGACCTGGACAGCGACGTCGGCCACGGGGGCGCCGTCGAGGTCGAGGACCTGGCCGCCGATCTGGCCAAAGGCGGGACCGTCGTAGAGCTCCGGCTCGGTCTGAGTGGTGTCGCAGCCTGCAAGCAGCAGGAGGAAGGAGGCGAGGGCGGTCGAGCGCATTCAGGCACCGGGGAGAGGGACGGGGTCAACGATGGGAACAGGAGGCCCCAGTTTCCTGCAAGATCCGTGCCTGTCTATGCGGCCGTGCCCCACCCGCGAATGCCCATGGCCAGGGCCTTCGCGTGCCCTGTGGGGCTTCGGTGTCGCAGTGAGCCACAGGCAATTCCTTCCCCTGGGGTACGGGCACCCCAGTCAGGGCATGGATCCTGGGAGAGGCGAGTCCCGCAGCAACTGCTCGGCGCCGAGCAGCGCACAGGCGATGTGCTGGACGGCATCCACGCGCACGTCCAGCTGGTGCGGGCGGTCACGGAAGCCGCCGACCAGGCGCTCTGGTCGGGTCAGCAACGGGCTGTCTGTCAGCTGGTAGGCGTGGTCCAGCAGGATGCGGGCATAGGCCAGGGCGCCGTCGTAGGCGTCGGTGCGACGGCCGGCGCGGCGGTCCAGCTCGGCGGCGGCGATCCAGGCCTCGCCAGTGGCGGCAGCAGGGCCGGCGGGTGGGGCCAGATCGCTGCCCGGGGGAGGGGGCACCCTGTCCTGGATCCAGGCGCGGCAGATGCGCTCTCCCGCGGCGCGAGGGAGGACCTCCTGGGCCGCTGCTGACGCGAGGCACATCCAGTGCTCGTCGAGGGGCAGGTACAGGCCAGCCCCCAGGGGCCAGTAGTCCGACTCGATGAAGTCGGCGGCCCGCTCGAGGGCTGGACGAATCCCACTCAGACCCGCCCGCTCCGCAGCCGCCAGCCCCAGGAGGACCTGGCCCTGGGCATAGGTGACCAGGGGCTGCGCCGGCCAGGTCTGACCCGCCACGTCGAAGTCCCCCCGGATCCGCCCCACATCGTCCACCGAAGAGGCCAGGTGGTTGGCCAGGCCCTGGGCCAGGTCCGGGTCGCCCTCGGCAGCCAACAGAGCGAGGAGTGCCAGGGCATTGGTGCCGACCCAGGCCTTGCCGTCTCGACGAGCGGGATCGAGCACGTAGGTCCGCCCGTCGTCGAGGGACGTGGTGTGCCGGGCCAGGAAGTCCAGAGCCGCATCCAGCGCCTCGCGCACCACCGGGTCCCGGGTTCGCTGCCAGAGCCGCGCCAGGAACCAAGCCCCGCCCGCGTGCCTGGGAAAATTGTAGCCAGGACCGTGCTTCCCGCTGGGTCCCTCGACCACATAGGCGAAGCGGCCGTCCTGGCCCATGTTCGCAGCGAGGTGGTGTCCGCCGGCGAGCGCCGCTGCCAGCAGGGTGTCGGGTTCGAAGGGCTGGGGTCGGCTCCAGCTCCGCTCCAAGGGGGTGACCCCGTCGGGGGTGGCGAGCCAGCCGTCGACCTGGACCCACTCCAGGACGTCTGGGGCCAGCTGCAGCGCCGGGGTGCGCACGGTGGCCAGGAGGGCACCGGAGACGCGCTCGCCCTGCCAGGCGGACCAGGCCCCCACCACCCCGCGCTCGGTCCGGAAGCCGGTGCTGCCCGCTGGGGCTGCCAGGCCCCGGCCCCGCTGGAGCCAGGGCCGGCTCAACGGGCCCGCCGCCCGCACCACCTCGAGGATCAGGCCGCTGTTGTTGCCCTCGAGGGCCGGGGGATGCAGGGCCTCGAGCGCCCGGGCGAGGCTGCCACCGCGCATGGACATGGACCACCGTGCCTTGCCGTTGCGGATCACGGTGGCCACCAGCAGCACCGGGTGGTCGCTGTCCGGGGGTGCCCCCTCTCGCTCGAGCATCCAAGCGGCGGCAGCGGCGCCGTCGACCGGCGACCAGGTGCGATCCGCCGACGCCTTGTCGTGGCCGTGCCAGGCGGTGGCGCCGCAGATCAGGAGCACCACCAGACCGGTGGGCGGCGCCAGGGTGCGCCCGGGCGCGGTGAAGAGCTGCCACAGGGGGATGCCGGCGACCCAGGGCAGCGCGACCAGCCCGCCGCCCAGGAGCTGCCAGCCGGAGCGGGCGCCGATGTCGGTGAACCGGGTGAACACGTAGGCCGTGGTCTCGAGCAGGACCCCAAGGGCCACGGCCGCCACGACCAGGCTCGCCACGGCCACCCACCGAGCCAGGCGCGCCCCCTCGCCGTGGAGCAGGCGCCCGGCGAGCACAGCCTGGGCCAGTGCGGCCGCGGCGACCAGGGGGCACAGGGCCGGCAGCCGGGTCCACAGCACCCCCGCACCGGCGGCGAACACGGCGCACTGGATCAAGGCAGGGACGGCGTGTCGACGGTGCAAGGAGACCTCGTGCTCCTCGCTTCGCTAACCGCCGCTCAGAACTTCAGGACAGTGCCCGCGTTGATGCTGGGGATGAAGCCGAACTCGGACACGCCTTCTTCGATGACGTCGAAGTCGCTGCCGTACCAGACGCCCAGCCCGGTGTTCAGGTTGATGCCAAAGGTCTCGGCGATCATGAAGTCCACGCCGATGCGGGCGCGTGCGCCGATGGCCACCTTGAAGGTGCGGGTGTAGGGCGTCAGGGTCAGGTCCACCCCGCCATAGGGGCGGATGTTGCTCTTGGTGGCCTGGTAGATGAAGCCCAGGTTGAACGGCACGATGGTGTTCCAGATCTTGTCGGAGCCGAAGTCCTCCTGGAGCTCCTCGGGCACGTCGCGGTTGACCGAGTAGCCAGCGAGACCGATCTGGACGTAGATCGTGTCGCTGACGGGGATCGACACCTCGGCGCCGTAGCTGAGGAAATTCCAATTCTGGTAGCGGCTGTACCCGGCCCTCGCCGTGATGCCGACCCGCGGGTCATGGGGCACGAAGGTGCCCGAGATCGTCGCGGAGCTACTGCCGCTGCGACTGCCGGTGCGCGACCCGCTGCTGCCGCTGTTCCGGTCGTCGTCATAGCGGTCACGGTCGTCGTCGTCGTCGTAGCGGCTGCTGCGGTCGTCGTCGTAGCGGTCGCTGCCCCGGGCCTCGGCGACCTGGCGCTCGCTGGGCTCGAAGCTGTCGAGGTCGTCGTAGTAGTCGTCGTCGAACAGGGGGTCGTCGTCCGAGGCGACCGCGTCTTCGTCGTAGCTGTCTTCGTCGTCCAGGTCTTCGTAGCGGCTCCTGGAGGGCGCCTCTTCTTCGGGCTCCTCTTCGGCGCTCACGGACGAGCCGAACTCGATCTCGTCGACCGAGACAGAGGACCCGAAGGAGATGTCGTCGAAGTCGTCGCTGTCCCCGCTGTCGTAGTCGTACTCGTCGACCACTGCGTCTTCCTGGGCGCGGGAGCGCTCGGCCTCGTCGGCGGCTTCGCGATCCCGACGGGCCTGCTCCTCGACCCGGCGCTCGTCTTCCTTGCGCTGCTTCTCGGCTTCCTTGCGGCGCTTGTCGTCTTCTTTCTGGCGCGCCCGTTCCTCGTCGGCGCGGCGCTTCTCCTCGGCCTGGCGCTGGCGCTCCTCTTCGGCGCGACGCTCGTCTTCCCGGCGGCGCTCTTCGTCGGCCCGACGCTGCTCTTCCTCGCGCTGGCGCTGCTCCTCGGCTCGGCGCTCCTCTTCGGCGCGTCGGGCGTCGTCTTCCCGGCGCTGCTGCTCGGCGCGGCGGCGCTCTTCTTCGGCGCGACGGGCCTCGTAGGCCGGATCTTCCGCCTCCTCGAAGTCGTCCAGCGAGTTGTCGCTGTTGCCGGGCGTCGAGACCCGGGAGCTGCTGTTGCCGTCGTCGAAGTCGAAGTCCAGGTCTTCGAAGTCGTCTTCTTCCAGGGCGAAGTCGTCGGCCGAGGCGACCGAGGACTCCTCCTGGACCTGGGCCCGGGACTTGCCGGTGACCAGCTCCTGGACGTAGGCGCCCATGGAGTCGGCCATCTTCTCAGGGGCCTTGTCCACCTTGAAGGTCTTCTTGCGCACGAAGGTGCCGCGGTTCACGTCGAAGAGCACCATGTAGACGTCGAAGGTGCTGCCGGACGACGCGACGGAGCCGCCCAGCACGAAGTCGGTCCCCAGGGCCTTGCCCACCGTGCCCATGCAGCTGGTCTTGGACAGACACGACAGGCTGTACCCGCTCGGGTAGTCGTCGAGCTGCTCGACGTCGTCGTAGGTGCCCATGAAGTCGAGCTCGCTGGCCACGAGCGACGTGATGTTCAGCACGATCAGCGGATCGACGCCCTTTTTCACGAAGGGCACCACCTTGGCTTCCGCGGCATGGGCGGAGCCGCCCAAGCTGGCGGTCAGCAAGATCAGTGCGGTGATGAAGAGGCGTGTCATGACGACCTCGGTTCCTGGAGGGGTCGGCCGGGACTGCAACCCCCGACCCTCGCGACAGGATGCCGAAGGCCCGGCAGGAAGACGCCTGACCCAGGGTCCCCAGGGGGTAATTCCAGGAATTCTGGCCCGAAGACAAGTCTTGGGAACCTTCCTGAACACCCTCTTGACAGGGGAGGGGCCCCCACCGGATGGAGGGGGCTGACGCATGGGCTCCGCGTTACCCACGGGCGGCCGAGTGCCCCCGGAGCCGCTGTTGACGACCCCTGCTGCTCGTTACGCACCGCTCGTGATCGGGGCGGCCGCTGGGGGCGGTCTGCACGGTCTGAGCGAGGTCGTCGCGGTCCTGGTCGGTGGGCGCTTGTGGATCCCCTCGTCGGGGCCGCTGCTGATCGCGGGGCTGGTGGCTGGGGCGGCCCTGGCGTTGGTGCCCGGCGCCTTGCTCGGCCGCCGCATCGGGGGTGCCACGGGCGGGTTGGTGGGCGGAACCGCCGCGCTGTGGGCGCTGGCGGCCCTGCTCGCCGTGGTCACCGATCCGGCCCCTTTCCAGGATCCCGCCTGGTACGTGCACAGCCCGCTGGCAGCTGCCGGCGCCCTGGTGGCCCTGCTGGTCGTGGTCGAGGGCAGCCGTCGGATGCGGCGGGTCGGGCTGGCTCTGGCGCTGGCATCGGCCGCTGTCCTTCCGGCTCTGGCGCTGACCGGTGGCGATGTCGCCCAGCCCTCGCCCGAGCCTGGCGCGCCCAATGTCCTCCTGGTGACCCTGGACACCACCCGGGCCGATCACATCGGGGCCTACGGCTACGACAGGATCCAGACCCCCATTCTGGACGCCATGGCCAGCGACGGCGTGCTGTTCGAGACCGCTGTGGCCCAGGCGTCCGTGACCGGCCCCTCCCACACCACCCTGCTCACGGGGCAGGGGACCTGGACCCATGGATCGCTGCTCAACGGCATCCCCATGCCGCCAGAGGCCGAGACCCTGGCCGAGCGCCTGCAGGCGCGGGGCTACCGCACGGGCGCCTTCGTGTCGGCCTACGTCCTGGACGGGGATCTGGGCTTCGCCCGGGGCTTCCAGACCTACGACGACGACTTCGGCATGCCCAAGGGGGGCTCGGAGCTGCTCCCATGGCGGGTCCGGGAAGCAGCCGCCCGGCGGCTCAACCCGGACTATGTGCTGGAGCGCGTGGGGGAACGAACCGTCGGCGATGCCCTGGACTGGCTCGCCCGGGACGAGGGCCCCTGGTTCTTGTGGGTCCACCTCTTCGACGCCCACGGGCCCTATGAGCCGCCGCCGCCCTACGACACGATGTACTACGCCGGGGACCCCAGGGACCCGTCCCACACCTCGATGGACCAGGTCCACGACGTCGCGGCCTACCTGGCGCCCAGCCTCGAGGGCATCACCGACGTCGACTGGGTGGTGGCCCAGTACGACGGCGAGATCAGCTACCAGGACAAGCAGGTCGGCAGGCTGCTCGACGCCGCTGGCGCCGACACCTTGGTGGTGGTCACCGGGGACCATGGGGAGTCCCTGGGCGACAACGGGGTCTGGTTCAACCACGGCGACGACCTGACCGTGGCGGCCACCCAGGTGCCGCTGCTCATGAGATGGCCGGGCCAGATCCCCGCAGGGATTCGGGTCCCCGGGCCGGTCGAGCTGACCGACGTGCTGCCCACGCTCTACGCCCTCCTGGACGAGCCGGTGCCCGAGGGGCTGGATGGGCGCAGCCTGGTCGACACCTTCACCGGCGGTCCGGCCCGCACCCACGCCCGGGGGGTGTGCTTCGATCGCGAGGCGAACCTGGCCGAGCGCGAGGCCAACGCAGGCCGCCCCACCCCGCCCAAGTGGCGCATGGCTGGGCTCTTGTCCCTGGATCACCTGTTCGTGCATCGGGATCACGCGGACTTCGGGGATCAGTACTACCGGTCCGCCGACCTGGAGCGCGACGTGATCGCCGACGAGGTCGCCACGCCTCAGGGCGCCGAGGCCATCGGGCTGTTGAAGGACACCGCGAGGCGACTCCTCCAGGCGGGCGAGGGGGGCGTGGAGCGCTCGAACATCGAGCTCTCCGACGAGGACCGGGCCCGTCTGGAAGCCCTCGGGTACATCGAGTAGTCGTGGTCTTCGGCGAGTCCAGGATCAAGGACCTGTACCGACGGGTCGTGTGGGGCCCCTATCGACGGGCCTTCGATCGGCTGCCTCCGGGGAGCGAGGTCCGCGCCAACCGCCTACTGGGGCGGGCGGTGGCTCGCGCAGCCCGTGGCAAGCGGGACCAGGTCGCGCGCAACCTGGGCCGCGCCTTTCCCGACCGGGACCTGGACCCCATCATCGACCAGCTGTTCCAGACCCACTTCATGGAGCAGTACATCTCCTGGTCCTTCCATCGCATCGACCGGGACACCTGGCCCAACTACCTCGAGCTACGGGGCCGGGCACACCTGGACGCCGCGCTGGCAGAGGGCCGGGGGGCGGTGCTCCTGCACCCCCACATGGGTGCCGCCCAGATGCCCCTCGCCGTGCTGGGCGTGCTCGGGTACCCCATGAATCAGATCGGGGGCGGCGGGGTGGACGTGGTCCTGTCCGAGACCGGGCGTTGGGCCGAGTCGATGCGCCACCAGCTCGAGGATCACATCCAGGCCACCATCTGGGATGGCACGGGCTTCCTTCGGCCGGTGCTGCGGGCCCTCGGGGGCAACGAAGTGGTCCTGACGGCGATGGACGGCACAGGGGGCGGCCGGGAGATGGGCCGTCGACTGACCCGGACCGTGCTCGGTCAGCCGATGAACCTGCCCGTGGGAGGCCTGTACCTGGCCCTGCGCAGCGGGGCTGCCCTGCTGCCCCTCGTGACCTATTCGAGCCGCGCCGGCGATGGCCTGTTCGTGTCCGAGATCGGCGCACCGCTGTCCCTGGACCGCCACGCCCGGCTCCGAGACGCGCTGGAGACCGGCGTGGACCAGGTCGCGGCCCTGCTCGATGGCCACCTGCGCACACACCCCGGGGACTGGCACTTCTGGGACGAGTTCCAGCCCGGACGCTTCCTGGTCGATCCCGACGAGGCGGCGGCATGAGGAGTCGGGCCTTTGCGCTGGGGGCGGCCTGGGGTGCCCTGCCCGGGCTGCTGGTCGCCGTCGGGCTGCGGTGGGTGAACCCGTGGTTCCTGGACCGCCCGGTGCTCTACCTGGTGCTCGCCATGGGGCTGCCGGCCCTGGTCGTCGGGACCGCGGCGCGACTGGTCCTGGGCGGCGGCGGCTCCGTGCGACGGGGTCGGGGGGGCCTGTTCGCTCAGGCCGTGGTCGTGGTGGTGCTGGCCGCCGTGCCCCGCCCCCGCTTCGACGAGGTCGAGGTGTTGATCTACGGCGTCGATGGCGCGTCGTGGTCGGTGCTGGATCCGTTGCTCGACGCCGGGCAGCTGCCGGCGTTCCGGGATCTGAAGGCCCAGGGCAGCCACGGGGTGCTGCGGTCCATGGAGCCCATGTTCTCCCCGCTTCTCTGGACGACCATCGCGTCGGGTCAGACCCCCGACGCCCATGGCGTGCGTGGCTTCCACGTGCAGTCCACGGACTGCCGCGTCGCGCGGTTCTGGGACGTCGCGGAGCAGGTGGGCGGACGCCGGGTCGGCCTGTACAAGTGGCTCGTGACCTCGCCGCCCAGGCCGCTGAACGGCTTCGTCGTGCCCGCCTGGCTCGCCGCCGAGCCCGACACCTGGCCGGCTGAGCTGCGCTTCGTCAAGGAGCTGGAGCTCTCGAATCGCCAGAAGCGCAAGCGCAAGGAGGCCCAGCGCAGCACCCCGGCGCTGCTGGCGGACGGGCTCCGTCACGGCGTGCGCTTCGGCACGGTGCTCGAAGCCGCGGTCTGGAAGGCCCGTGAGCGACTGACCCGGCCGAGCGATCAGGCTCGGCGGGTGGCACTGGAGCGCATCCGGGTGCTGCTCGACCGCGACACCTTCTTCTACGCCACCTGGTCCCGTCAGCCCCAGCTGGCCACGTTCACGCTGTACGCGACGGACGCGCTGTCCCACCTGATGTGGCGCTACCACGAGCCCCAGGCCTTCGCGGACATCGCGCCAGTGCCCGCGGACGACGTGGCCGCATGGGGGGACTCGATCCGCGATGCCTACCGCCTGGCGGACCAGGTGCTGGGGGAGCTGCGCCATGCCCTGCCCGAGGGCGCGACCCTGCTGGTGATCTCGGACCACGGCTTCAAGGCCCTGCGGCCGGGAGAGGGCAACAAGGCCTACTTCGCGCCGCTCACGTCCCGCCTCCAGGAGCGTCTCGCGGCCCAGGTCGGCCCCGTCGACGTGAGCAAGGTGGGGTACAAGCTCGCGGTCATGATGACCCAGGACGACGCGCCGCTCTCCGCGCTGACGGACGCCGTCGAGGCGCTCACCGACGCGGACGGCCAGCCCTTCTATCGGTGGGAGGACCTGCCTGACTCCGATCGGGGGGTCGGCCTGACGCTGGTGGACGAAGACGTGACGCCCGCGCGGATCGCCGCAGGCACGGTGGGCGGTGAGCCGATGGCGTCCTACGTGCGCATGGACGACGCCCACTCGGGGGACCACGACAGCGCCGGGGTGATCCTGGCGGTCGGCCCCCAGGTCCCCGTGGACACGGTCCAGACCGAAGCCGGCCTCCTGGACATCGCACCGACGGTGCTGGGGCTCCTGGACCTGCCCAAGGCCGATGACATGGCCGGAAGGGCCCTCTACGGCGGTCCCACCGGCGGGCCGCCGAGCTACCAGGGCCTGCTCGACGAGCTGGACTGGGGAGAGTGGGCGGGTCAGTCGACGGAAGACGTGAACGAAGAGCGCCTGCGCGAGCTGGGGTACATCGAATGAGGAGCGGTCTATGCGCCTGCTGATGGTGGCCCGCAGGTACCCGCCGGACATCCGCTCGGGCACCGAGACGGTGTTCGAGAACCTGTACCGCATGGCCCGGAGTCGCCACGAGGTCCGCCTTGTGGTGGGCTACACCCGGGCCCGAGAGCTGGTCCCGCCCGAGGCGCGGGCGGTGGATCTGAGAGGCGTGAGCAAGGCCCAGGCCTGGGCCCGCATGGCGGCCGCCTCGCTCGACGAGCAACGGCGCTTCGGTCCGGACGTGGTGCTGGCCAACAGCATCGAGGTCGCGTCCTTCCGCTGTCCCACCGCCTGCATCGTGCACGATCTCAATTTCGGCCAGGCCGGCGCTCGCGGCCTGGGCACCCGCGGCCGCGAGGCCTTCTACCGCCTGCGGGCGCGCCGCCTCCAGGCCGTGGTCACGGTCTCCGAGGCCGCCGCACGACGGCTCGTCTCCGCCGGCCTCCCACAAGAGACCATCCGGGTGATCCACAACGGTGTGGACCTGGAGCGGTTCTCGGCGGTGGCCCGAGAGACCACCCACGACGAGCCCCAAGACCTGGTCCGCTTCGCGTACCCCAGCCGGATCCTCCCCGGCAAGGGACAGCACCTGGCCATGGATGCGCTGGCCCGGCTCCGGGCGCCGTACAAGAAGCGAGCCGAGCTGGTGGTGGTGGGGGCCGTGGCCGACCCGTTGTTCCTGGACCAGCTCAAGATCCAGTCGTACAACCAGCCCATCCGCATCGAGACCGACGTGCCGGCCATCGCGCCCTACTACCAACAGGCCGACGTGGTGCTGTTCCCCAGCCTCATGGAGGAGGGCTTCGGGTACACGGCCATCGAGGCCATGGCGTGCGGCAAGCCGGTAATCTGGTTCGACCAGCCCGCTGTTCGTGAGGCCACCGGTGGACTTGGCACGCCCGTGCCGTCCGGCGACGTGGACGCTCTGCGCGACGCCATGATGGCCTTGATGGACGACCCAGAGCGCCGCGAGGCGATGGGGGCCGAAGGCCAGGCCTATGTGCGGAGCCACTATGGCTGGCCCGGCGTCTGGAGCCGCTACGAGGAGCTGCTGCGCGGGCTGGCTCGCTGAGTCGCGGCTATGTTGGCCCCCATGACGCGCTTCGATCGCTACCAGTTCGACCAGGGCACCGTGGACGTGCACGCGGCCTGGACCACCTCAGAGGTGCGGACCACCATCGAGGAGATCCTGGAGCACTGGCAGCACCGCCTGCCCCAGGACCGCGATGCCCGCATCGTGCTCAAGCCGAACCTCAACAACGACCTGGTGGCGCTGGTCGGCAACTGCGTCGACCTGCGGGTGCTCTGCTCCCTGATCGAGGGGCTCCTGAACCGGGGGTATCGGAACCTGGTCCTGGCCGACGGCTCCAACGTGGGTGTGGACCGCAGGGACATCGACAGCTTCAAGCGGCTGCGGGTGGACAAGCTCCGGGACCGGTACGGCATCGAGGTCCTGGACCTGAACAAGGACGAGGGGCTGCGCGTGGCGCTGCACGCAGGCGCCCGGCCGGTCATCGCGCGGACCATCCTGGAGTCCGACTTCCTGATCTCCATCCCCAAGGTCAAGACCCACTGCGAGGCTGGCCTGAGCTGCGCCATGAAGAACTGGGTCGGCATCTGCACGGGCCAGGAAAAGCGCGAGATGCACCTGGATCTGGGGCGCAACATCTTCGCGGTCAACGAGGCCGTCATCCCGGACCTCATCCTGGTGGATGGTCTGGTCGGCATGGAGGGCAACGGGCCGGGCGACGGTGAGCCCTTTCGCTTTGGCTACCTGATGGCGTCCGACAACGCCTTCCTGAACGATCTGGTGGTGAGCCGCTTGGTGGACATGCCTGTCGACCAGGTGCCCTACCTGGTGCACGCGATCGACGCCGGACACCTGACCCCAGCGCTGCAGGCCCAGGTGTTGGAGCGGGTCCCCGTGATCCGGCCCATCAAGCGTGCCCCAGCCAGGTCCCGGCTGGCCGAGCTGGCCGAGGCCCGCTCCCTGTTCTGGCTCAAGAAAGCCGTGCGGCCGGCGCTCGAGGCGCCCGGGGTGATGGAGACGGCCTACCGCCTCAAGATCATCCAGGACGTGTACAGCCGGGTCGACGACACCATCACCGGCTTTCACAAGCGCGAGGGCGTCTGTGGCGAGTGCACCCGGTGCGAGGACTACTGCCCGACCCACCTGAGCGCTGCGGAGATCGGCGTGAAGCAGGACCCCGACGACTGCATCCAGTGCCTCTACTGCTGGTGGGTGTGCCCCAAGGACGCCATCGAGCTCCACGGAGAGCTGAACCACCTGGCGCGCCAGGTGGACCGGTACAAGGACTTGGTCGAGGCCTTCTGAGCCGCTCGCTCAGCTGCCGCGCAGGCGCTCCAGCCCCACGCGCAGCAGGAAGGCGCCGTTGCCGATCAGGTAGCGGCGCCACAGGCGACGGGGCTCGGTGATCAGCCGGGCGAGCCACTCGAAGTTGTCGTGCAGCAGCGCTGGGCCCCGAGCCGTCTTGCCGCTGATGAAGTCGGCGGTGGCCCCAAGGCACCACACCACCGGGACGTCGAGCTGCGCCCGCCAGCGGCTCACCCAGCGCTCCTGGATCGGCGTGCCCATGCCCACCAAGAGGATGTGGGGTGCAAAGTCGTGGATGCGGGCCAGCAGGGCAGGGACCTGGTCAGCGTCGTGGAAGCCGTGGTCGCTGGCGATCGCCAGATCCGGGTGCCGCTCCCGCAGCACCTCGGCGGCCCGGTCCGTCACGCCGGGTTCTCCCCCCAACCAGAACAGCCTCAGCGTGCCTTCGGCCTGGGCGGCCAGGTCCCAGATCCAGTCGGCCCCGGTCATGCGCTCGGGCAGGGAGTGCCCCAGCACGCGGGCCCCCAGTCGGATGCCCTCACCGTCGCAGTAGCACAGGTCGACGCGGTCCAGGAAGTCTCGGAGGCCAGGGTCCTGGGCGGCCTGGTTGGCCACGTGCACGTTCAGGTAGGCGACCGTGCGTTTGGTGTGCCCAGCCGCGTAGTCGACCACCCGGGCCAGCAGTCCAGCCCGGTCGAGGTGGTCCACGGGTAGCCCGAGCACCCGGAAGCGCGACCCGGGTCGGTCGCTCACGCCGTCACTGGCGCGTGACGAAGCCGCCGATGGTCCAGAAGCTCCCGACCAGCCGGAAGCCCGAGTTGTCCCAGGGAATGGTCGCGGTGCCTTCGGCCAGGGCGCCTGCGGCGACCAGGACGAGCTGGTTGCCGGACCAGCTGGACCAGGCCGAGCTGGGCACGCTGAAGTTGCCGTCGTTGTAGGCGGCGCAGCGCAGGGTCTCCAACAGGACCGACTGGTCCGAGTTGTAGCGGTAGAGCTCGAACACCATCCAGTCGGCCCCAGTGCCCCCGGTCCACTGGAAGGTGACCTGGTTCTGGGAGATGGTGGGCAGGCTGGTGCCTTCGATCTGGGGAGACGTGAACGACGGCGCCAAGGGCGTGGGCACGCTGTTCGGCGCCGAGAAGGACGGAACCCCGTCGCTCACGACCTCTTCCAGGTCATAGGTCGCGTTCTGGCGGAAGTCCGACGAGCCCAGGGTCTCGTTGACGAAGTAGCCGTTGTAGCCGTCGAAGCCGTTGGACAGCCGGACCGTGGACGACCCCGACGTGAAGTCCACGTACGAGGGGGTGTTCATCTCGTAGTAGTAGATGTCCGTCCCGCTGTAGGCGTACTCGCTCTTGCAGGTGTCCAGGCTGCTGGCCCAGAACTGCCACATGTGGAAGTCGACGGGCACGGTGAGCATCATCCAGGCGGAGCCGAAGTCCGACGGGGTCGGCTGGGACCAGTAGCCACCGACATAGGTGAACCAGCTGATCTCCCCGATGGCGCCGGCCAGGCCCGTGCTGTCCTGGAAGTAGGTGAAGGCCTCGGAGATGGTCGCCTGGCCGGCGGCGCCGGAGACGCTGATGTCGACCAGGGCCGACGAGGTCGCAGACGGGGACTCGACGATCAGCGTGGTGGGCTGGGCTGCGACGACCGTGCCCTGGGACGTGCCGAACCAGACCTCGGACGATGCGTCGAAGTCGTTGCCGGTGATCTCGACCGTCGTGCCGCCGGCGCTGGTGCCGTAGTTCGGGTTGACCGCGTGGATCTCCAGCGTGCCCCAGTCGGTGTCGCTGTCCGCGTCGCTGTCCGCGTCGCTGTCCGAGTCGCTGTCCGAGTCGCTGTCGCTGTCCGAGTCGCTGTCCGCGTCCGTGTCCGCGTCCGCATCACCGGTGATCTCGACGCCGGAGTCCACGGAGACCTCGACCATGTAGTCCATGCCCAGACAGGCAGAGAGGCACAGTGCTGGGAGGCAGAGCAGTCGCAAGGGGGAGCATCCTCGGAAGGCGGATCATACGCGCCCCCTGCCCAGGGGTGCAAGGATGCCGTCAAGGACCCAGCACTCCCGTAGAATCGCTTGTGGTGCGGGTCGGTGGGTTCGTTACCACAAAGGCGAGGGCCAACAGGGCTGTGCAGAGCAAGGCGCCGAGGATCACCTGAGGGGCGAGCAGCTGATCTGCCGGGCCCCACCAGGCCTCCAGGGCCGCGGCCACGGCCGCCGAACCCAGTGCGATCCCCCCCACCGGTGCCCAGCCCCGCAGGGACCAGGCCTCGGCCAGATCTCCACGCAGGAACCACACCATGCACGCCGGCACGACGCACAGGTTGATCGTCGTGGCCAGAGCGATCCCCTGGAGGCCCATGGACGGGATCAACAGCAGGTTCCAGGAGGCGTTGTGAACAAGGCTCAGTACGGCCAGGCCGAAGATCAGCCAGACCCGGCGCCGCAAGACGTGGGCGCGGATGGCCATGAGGCCCAGGAGCATCGGCCAGACCCCCGGGAGGTACCAGCGCAGCACCTGGGCGGTGTCCCAGGTGTCCTGGGGGGTGAAGGCGCCCCGCTCGAACATCCAGTGCACCAGGGGCACCCGGGCGATGAACATGCCGGCCAGCACGGGCGCTGCCAGGGCGCCGACCCAGCGCAGGGACTGGTCGACCGCCGCGCCAAAGCCGGCGTCGCCACGGGCCTGCATGTGCGACCAGGCCGCATAGGCGACCGGCATCAGGGTCGACGCCAGCAGCACCCGAGGGATCACCCGGGCCCGGTCCGCGTACTCCAGGACCGCCACCGCGCCGGCCGGCATGGCCCCGGCAAAGAGCTTGTCGACCACCACGTTCGACGCCACCAGGAGCTCGGCGCCCAGGATCGGCACCGCGTCCCGAGAGACCCCGACCAACGACGCGTCCCAGCGGAAGACCGGGCGGACCCACAGGCCGTCCCGGGCCAGGACCGCCCAGTTCCAGCTGACCTGGGCGAGCTCTCCCACCAGCAGCCCCAGGGGCATCGCGTCCGCGCCGACCGGCTCCAGCAGCAACCAGGTGCCGCCGATGGTGGCCACCGCGCGGACCGCGGGAGACAGGGTGGCCCGTCGGAAGGCCCCGCGGACCTCGCAGCCCACGCGCAGCACCGTCGTCACGGGGGTCAGCACCATGTAGGGCCAGAGCTCCCACAGGAAGCGCGTCGTGAGCGCCCGGGTCTGGTCGTCGAAGGCCGTCAGCCAGGGCAGCAGGGGCGGCAAGGCCAGGCAGACCCCCAAGCCCAGGGCGCCTCCCAGCAGAGCGCCGCCGACCGCTGCCGCCCCCGCGAGCTGTGCGGCGTCGGCGGGTCTGTGGGTCAGCGCCTGGGCCAGCGCCGGGGTCAGCGCGATGCCCAGCGCGTTGGAGAACAAGGCCAGGGCCAGCACGGGGAAGGCGACCGCGTAGAAGTAGGCGTCGGTGGCCTGGTCCACACCGAACCAGAGGGCCAGGGCGATCGTCACGCCGAACGCGCTCCCGCGGGCCAGCACCGCCAGCGGGACCAGCCACAGAGCGGTGCGACCGACCCTCACGGGCGGAGCCAGTGGTGGACAGCGCACGGTCCGGCCGGGTAGAAGCCGGGCTCCCCAAGGTCCGGTCCGTCCATGTCCGCTCGCTGTCTGAGACTGCTGCTTGGCGCCCTGTGGTTGGTCCTCGTGGCCTGCGGTGGCAAGACCGGCCCGCCCAACGTGGCCGAGAGCGACGACGTCGTGACCCTGCGCCCGCCCGCACCCGAGGACTTCGTGTTCGGCCCGGGCGACGTGATCGACATCAAGGTCTGGCGCCAGCCGGACATGGACATGCAGATCGTCATCGCTCCCGACGGCGCCATCACCTACCCCTTGGTGGGTCGGCTGGAGGTGGCCGGACTGACCTATCCGGAGCTGGTGACCACCATCGAGACGGCGCTCATGGAGTACTACACCGAGCCCTCCGTCGCGGTGAACGTGGTCCAGGTCAGCAACCAGAAGGTCTTCATCCTGGGCGAGGTGCGGTCACCCGCCGTGCTGCAGATCGAGAACGACCTGTCCATCCTCGAGGCGCTCACCCGCACCGGCGGCATCAACCCGGACGCCCGCACCGACAACGTGCTGCTGGTCCGCGGTGGGCTCGACGAGCCCCAGCTCTACACCGTCGACGTCAACGCCATCTTCGCCAAGGGCGACTTCTCACAGATGGTCTACCTGCAGCGCGGGGACATCGTGCTCGTGCCGGCCAAGACCATCGTGAACGTCGAGCGCTTCTTCCGGCGCGTGCAGGGCATGTTGGCGCCGTTCCTGTCGGGGTCCGCCATCTACCGGAACGTGATCACCGGGGGTGCTCAGGGCACCAGCGCCGGGCTCCAGTAGGGCAGCGGGCGCTCACTCATGCGTCGTCACGGCTGGTTCCCGGTCGCCCTGGCCGTGCTGGACGCGGTGCTCATGGCCGTGGCCTTGCTCGGTGCCTGGCGCACCTGGCT
The DNA here is from genome assembly GCA_964519895.1 of uncultured Enterobacterales bacterium. Taxonomy (GTDB): domain Bacteria; phylum Myxococcota_A; class UBA796; order UBA796; family CAJQPC01; genus CAYFPX01. The sequence continues at coordinate 68,983 of CAZFLE010000009.1, forward strand.
GTGGTGGAAGACCAACCACAACCAACTGGTCCAGCCCGACTACCTGGACCTGGTCACCTACAACCCGTGGATGCCTTCGGCCCTGCTCTTGGGGCTGGCCTGGATCTTCTTCCTGCGGCAGCTGGGCTACTACGACCCCCTCCGCATCCCCACGGCGGTGCGGGCCGCTGGCGTGCTGACCCGGTCGCTGGTCTACGTGATCGTGCTCGTCGTCACCGTCGAGTTCTTCGAGGAACGACACTACAGCCGCAGCCTGATCGCCCCCTTCCTGGTCTATTCCTTCGTGACCATGGGGGCGGCCCGCTGGATCCTGTTCCGGGCCGGGCGCATCGCCCCGGTGGGTGCGCCGGCCCAGGGCCTGGCCATCGTGGGACTGGGCGACGACGCACAGCTCATGGAGGGCCGGCTGGTTCGCTTCGGCCACTCCCAGTGGCGCACCGTGGGCTTCATCGCGCCGAGCGAGGTCGACCGCGATGACCAGGTCGTGGCCGCCGATCGGGTGCTGGGAACGGTCTACGACCTTGTCAACCTGGTCAACGAGCACGACATCGCCGTGGTGGTGCTGGCCACCCGCTTCCTGGGGCGCGAAGAGGCCCTGGCTCTGGCGATGCGCTGCGACCAGATGGGCCTGCGGGTGCTCCAGGTGCCGTTCACCTGGGGGCTGGTCTCGCCGCGGCTGCGGTTTGCCGAGCTCGGCGACCTGCAGCTCATCGACCTCTCCGAGCTCAGCTACCCGTCCCTGGGCGAGTACTTCAAGCGGGGCTTCGACCTGCTGGCCGTCAGCCTGGGTGGCCTGGTGATCATGCCGCTGCTGGCGACCGTGGCTGCGGCGGTCAAGGCCGACGGGGGCCCTCTGTTCTACGCGTCGCCGCGGGTCGGCAAGGGTGGCCGCGCCTTCCCTTTCTTCAAATTCCGCTCGATGGTGGTGGGGGCCGAGGAGCTGAAGGCCGATCTGATGGATCAGAACGAGACCGATGGTCCCCTGTTCAAGATGCAGAACGATCCCCGGGTCACGCGGGTGGGCCGCTTCATCCGGAAGTACTCCCTGGACGAATTCCCCCAGTTCCTCAACGTGCTGCGGGGCGACATGAACCTGGTCGGTCCGCGCCCACTGCCGATCGGCGACCTGGCGGGCATCGAGGACGATCCAGAGGCGGCGTACTGGTTCGAGCTGCGCCACAAGGTCCCGCCGGGCATCACCGGGCTGTGGCAGGTGATGGGCCGTTCAGACCTGGGCTTCCAGGAGATGGTCCAGCTGGACATCTACTACATCCAGAACTGGTCGCCGTGGCTGGATCTCAAGATCCTGCTGCTCACCGTGCCGGCTGTGCTGAAGGGACGAGGCGCTGCGTGAAGGCGGCGTGAAGGGCGCGTAAGGCCCCGCGATCAGCGGGCGGAGGCCAGGTTGCGGTGCTATGTTGCGCCGCGCTGAGGCAGCAGAGGAAGGGACGCCATGGAACTGGTGAGGCTCTACAGCGCAATCCTGCGTCGCAAGTGGGTTCTCATCCAGGCGATCGTGTTCTTCACGCTCGCTGGACTGGCTGCGGCCATGACCCTGCCCAAGTCCTACCAGGCCACGGCCAAGATGATGGGCACCACGTCGGACACCAGCTTGTCCGTGCTGAGTGACCTGGGCCTGTCCGAGGTCGCCCAGGGGCTGACCGGCTCCTCTGACGACATCCAGAACCACATCGCGCTCGCCACCACCCGGCCCATCCTGGAAGAGCTGGTCTGGCGGCTGCAGCTGCGCAACGACGCCGGCGATCTGCTCAACCCCGAGAAGCTCTTGATCCCCGGGGTGACCGGGTCCCTGGACGCGGCGCCCTACGTCGAGATCAAGCAGCACCAGGGCAGCGACATCATCCTGGTCACGGCCCGCACGTCCGATCCCGAGCTGTCCCGTCTCATGGCGGACACGCTGGTCCGGCTCTACATCGCCGAGACCCAGTCCACCGCTCGGCGGGAGACCCGCGAAGCCCGGCGCTTCGTCGAAGGTCGCCTCGAGGTGGTCCGGGGCGAGCTCGAGGCCGCCCTGACCGAGATCTCCGACGCCCAGGTCGCGGCCGAGGTCGTCGATCTCGACGCCGAGATCCGCGCCGGTCTGCTGCGGCTGAGCGAGCTCATGATGGCCGGCGAGGAAAACGCCAGCCGCATCCAAGAGGTCCGCGCCCAGATCGAAGCCGTGCGCAGCAGCCAGGGCAAGGAGTCCGCGGACTTCCTGGGACCCGGCACCGTGTCGACGAACAGCGACATTCGGTCCCTGCGCGAGGAGCGCCTCAAGATCGTCCAGCAGCGCGAGGTGCTGGCCCTGGAGAAGACCGAGAAGCACCCCGACGTGGTCAAGCTCGACACGGCGCTGGCGTCCCTGGACAGCGAGCTGTCACGGGCCCTCGAGGAGCAGCACACCCTCGATCCGCAGCTGCTCAAGCTCGAGGCCGAGCTCTCGGGTCTGCGCAGCCGCGGGCGGGAGCTGAACAACGCCATCGACCGCACGTCGGCCGACTTCGCTGGGTATCCCGAGAAGATCCGCACCCTGAGTCAGCTCGAGGTCGGCGCGTCGGCCGCCGAAGAGGTCTACCGCTCGCTCCAGGACCAGAAGTACCAGATCGCCATCGCCGAGGCGATGACCGTGTCACCGCTGCAATTCGTGGAGCCCGCGGTCCGCCCCGAGCGCCCGGTGTTCCCCAAGATGCTGCCGAACCTGGTGGTCGGGTTCGGCCTGGGCGTGCTGTTCGGGCTGGCCCTGGTGGCCGCCTTCGAGTACGTCGACGACTCCATCAAGAGTCCCGAGGAATTGCGCACGTTCTGGGACCTGCCGCTCCTGGGACTGATTCCCCGCTTCAAGGTCACGGCCGAGTCCACGGGGCTGATCGACGAACGCAAACACACCGATCCGGTGGTCGAGTCCTACCGCACCCTGCGGTCGGCCATCGCGTTCTCGACCCTGGACGCCAACGCCAAGATGGTCTTGGTCACGTCCAGCCTGCCAGAGGAAGGCAAGAGCACGCTCAGCACAAACCTGGCCATCAGCTACGCCCAGGACGGCAAGCGGGTGCTGGTGGTGGACTGCGATCTACGGCGTCCGCGGCAGCACCGCTTCTGGCAGGGCATGTCCAACGACGTCGGCGTGACGTCCTTGCTGCTGGGCACGGTCACACCAGAAGAAGCCATCAAGCACACCCGGGTCGAGGGCTTCGACATCCTGACTTCGGGCCCGGTGCCGCCGAACCCGGGCCGCCTGGTCGAGTCGCTGAAGCTCCGCCAGCTCCTGCTCGAAGTGTCCAAGTCCTATGACCTGGTCATCGTGGACAGCCCGCCGGTGCTGGTGGTCAGCGACGCGATGATCATCAGTCGGCTGGTGGACCACACCCTGCTGGTGGTCGAGGCGAGCGGCACCACCAAGCGCGTGCTCTCCGAGGTGCGGGAGCAGCTGCGTTCCGGCGGCTTGGAGCCCCTGGGCCTGGTGTTCAACAAGGTCGGCTTCAACGCCGGCTACGGCTACACCTACTACGCCCGCCGGGCGTATGAGACCTACTACAAGGAGGGCGACAAGCCCGCGACCCCACCCGCCGAGGGAGGTGCCGCATGAGCCCGACCCTGCTCCTGTGGGTCCTGGCCTGTGGACCCAAGCCCGAAACCGTCATCACCGGCCTGAACAACGAGAACCCTGCGGTCCGCCAGGACATGGTCAAGATCGCCCGCAAGTACGACGATCCGGGTGTGGTCGATGCGCTGACCGTGGCCCTGGACGACTCCGAGGCGGTGATCCGGCTGAGCGCCGTGGAGAGCCTGTCCTTCCTGGACAGCGCCAGTGCGGTGCCAGCGCTGATCAAGTGTCTGTCGGATCCCAATGACAAGGTCCAGCGCGCGGCCGTCGACGCGCTCGGCAAGCTCGCCGACCCCGAAGCCACCGAGCCGCTGATGGCTTACGTGCGCGACCGTCTGGGGGACCGCGTGCCGCTGAACGCCCTGTGGGCCTTGGGCAACATCGCCGACATGCGGGCCATGGGCTTGCTCTCCCAGCTGCGCACCCACGCCGACCCGTACGTGGCCTACAACGCCCACCAGGCCTTGCGCCAACTCAAGCCGGGCGCTGCCTCGGGTGACTCCGAGGGCTGACGGTGCTGACGTGCCTTGCCGCGGCCTCTGCGGCCCTGGCGGCTCCCGTCGTAGAGCCCGAGGTCCTGCTCCAGGACCAGCTGGTGTCCATGGGCGTGCTCGATCAGCTGGCCGGTGCCAGTGACCACGGCGGGCGGGCCCAGGCCCAGGCCCTCGCACGTGGGACCGATGCGCTGCCGTGGCAGGCCGAGGTGCTGGGCCCGGCTCTGGCCCCCTGGACGGACCTGGCGCCCATGTGGCCCAATTGGGCCGCCCGCGGGTGGGCCCGCAGCGCGGCTGGGAACGCTCGGCCGCTGAACCTGTTCGGCGACGCCGAGCCCGGTCTGGTGTCCCAGCGCTTCGGGGCCAGCCTGGACGTGCAGAACCGGTGGATGACGCTGCGGCTGGCGCCGGAGCTGGGGGCGGACGCTGGGGGCACAGGGGCCGTCGGACTCACCGGCCTCGAGGCCTGGGTGGCGGCACACTGGCGGGGGCTCCGGGTGGGCTTCGGGACCCGCCCTCGCGGCCTCGGACCCGGCCACCTCAGCGGGCTCGTCATCGGGGAGGCGGCGCGGCCCTGGCCCGCCGGCGAGGTGGCGTGGGAGGGCCGGCTGCCCGTGGTCGGCAGGCTGCGCGCCGAGACGTCGGTGGGCTGGCTGCCCGGCGAGCGCCAGGACGTGCTCCGGCCCGGGGTCCTGCACATGGACTTTCGCTGGGCGCCGATCCCCCTGATCGAGCTGGGCGCCTCCAGGCTCTCTCTCTTCGGGGGCACGGAGCCCAGCGGAGAGAGGCGGCCGGTGGACGTGCTCCAGCTGATCGCGCCCACCGATCCGCACGTCTACGACGATGAAGGCCGGGACCTCGCCGACACCGACGAGCTGGCTGCCTTGGATGTGCGCCTGATCCTGCCGCTGCAGCGCTGGATCCCGGGCCCCATCGACGCCGTCGAGGTCTGGTACCAGTACGGTGGCGAGGACATGATCGTCAGGTCCATCGGCCCCTTGCCTTCCCCGTCGCTGGCCGGTGTTGCCAACCTGTACGGCGCCCAGGTCTCCGGGGAGCGCTGGTGGGTGCTCGTGGAGCGAGCGGTCTTGATGGACGACCTGTTTCGCTGGTACGTAGGCCACCGCATCTACCACGAGGGCTTCACGCGAGATGGCCAGTCCCTGGGCCACGTCAACGGCGGTGACCAGGCCACGTGGTGGGCCCAGGCCGGCTGGACGCCCCTGCCTTGGGGGGGCTCGATCTGGCTGGAACAGGTCCGTCGCGTCGGCGCCATCGAGAAGGCCGAGAGCGGGGCGGTGTTCACGCTCATGACCGAGGAACACCGCTGGCGCGTGGGCGCCCAGGCGTGGAAGCTCCGGCCGGGCGGCGGGCACCTGGGGCTGGGCGCTGAGCTCGTGCGCACCACCGGGCGCGACTTCGTGCCCGACGCCGACGACTGGACGGCCCGCGCCTGGGTCGAGTGGCGCACGGATCTGGCCTGGGGCCGGACTGGTCCGCCCTGGCGTGACCCGAGCGCCGGGAGCGCTCCGTGAGCCGTCGCCTGCTGCTGGGCATGGCTGCAGGCCTGGTCGCGGGCAGCGGCGTGGGGCTGGTGGAGGCCCTCTGGGTGCTCACCAGCTCGGGGGCACCGACCGAGTACGTGGCGTTGTTCTACGCCGTGGTGCTGTACGGGGCGATCGGCCTCGCGCTGGGTGTGGGCGCGGGCGTGGTGGTTGCGGCTGTGGGTCTCGTGGTGCGCCTGGGCGACCCAGGGGCCTGGACCCTGGGCTTCCTGGTGGTGTTCCTATCTCTGGGGGGCGTGATCGCCGTCCGGGTGGTGGATCGGGTGGTGTTCCTGGAGCAGGGGCTCTCGCCGCTCGGCCAGGGCGTGCTCACGGCGCTGGGCCTGGCGGTGGCGCTGCCCGGGGCATGGATCCTGCCCATCCTGATGACGCGCACGCCGCTCAAGGTGCTCCTGGGGGCCAAGGGCACGGCGACCCTGTGGACGGGCCTGGTGCTGATGTCGGCTGTCTTCTCCTTTGCCCCCGGCGGGCCGCACCCCCACGGACAGTTGCGACCGGACCGCAGCCAGGACCCCCGCATTCGGGCCCGTCCGAACGTCCTGATCGTGCTGGTCGACAGCTTGAGAGCCGATCACTTGGGCGCCTACGGGACCTGGCCCCAGGACCACACGCCAGCGATGGATGCCCTGGCGGCCGAGAGCGTGGTCTTCGAGCAGGCCTATGCAGCGTCGTCGTGGACCCGGGCCAGCACCGCCACCCTGTTGACGTCGATGCTGCCCGGCAGCCACCGGACCCTCAGCAAGTCCGCGGTGTTGCCGAGCGATGTCTACACTCTGGCCGAAGCCCTCCAAGAGCAGGGCTGGGTCACGGGGGGCCTGCCCAACAGCATCCACCTGGCCCGATCCTTCAATTTCCAGCAGGGCTTCGACTACTTCCGCTATCTGGCCCCCGACTACCTGTACGGGGCGACGGAGTCCGCGTCGCAGCTCGCGATGTACGCCACCGTGCGGGAGTTGCGGGCACGGCTGATGCCTTCGGGGCTGCGGGTCAGCGACTACTACCAGCCCGCGGCGGTGGTGCTCGACCATGCCCGGCACTTCATCGAAGCACAGGGAGACGATCGGTGGCTGCTGTTCGTGCACCTGATGGAGCCGCACGGCCCCTACTTCCAGCACCCCCTCGACGGCGTGGCCCGGGGACCTGGCTCCGGGGACCAGGGCACCTCGGATCAGGCCGCAGCGGCCTATGCCGGCGAGGTGGCCGCGCTGGACGCCGAGCTGGGCGCGTTCCTCCAGGACCTGCGGTCCCAGGGGTGGGACGACACGCTGGTCATCCTGACGGCCGATCACGGCGAGGAGCTCCAGGACCATGGTGCCCAGGGCCATGGCACGAGCCTCTATGACGAGTTGCTCCACGTGCCGCTGATCGTCAAGCTGCCCCAGGCTCTGCACGCCGGGGAGCGCGTGCCGTGGCAGGTCCGCTCCCTCGACGTGGCACCCACGGTGGCAGCCGCCTTGGGCTTTCCCTCGTCGCCCCAGTGGCAGGGCGCCGATCTGTTCGATCGGACCTACCGGGAGGGCCAGGACCGGCTGCGACGTGAGCAGGCCCAGGCCTTGGCGGTCGCCCAGGGGATCGAAGGTGCGGTCCCCCCTCTGGTGAGGGAGCCTGGGGTCAGTCCAGAGGACCGTCCCGTGGTGGCCCAGGCGGACTTCGAGGGCCATCGGCTCACGGCGATCCGGGCCGGCGGCTGGAAGTACGTCAAGGCCCTCGACGGCGGCTCCAGGGCCCTGGAGCCCGAGGAGCTGTACCACGTGAGTGTCGACCCTCAGGAGCGCACCAACCTGGCGGGGGGGGCCGGGGTGGTCCAGGCCAGGCTGGATCAGGAGCTGGCAGAGGCCCTGGCCCTTGCGGCTGCGAGGGCAGCCAGCGGTCGGGACCCCGAGCTCGACCAGGCGGCGTCGGAGCGGATGCGGGCCCTGGGTACCCCGGACTGACCGAGCGGATCACTCGGCGCCGGCGGGCTCCGAGCGGAAGTCCTGGGGCCGGTGGGCCACGGGCACCGGGCGCTTGCAGGCCAGCACAGAGCTGGGCACGCGGCCCTGGGTCACCAGTGCGCTCCGCGGGAGCGTGTCCTCTCGAACGTCTGGCACCCACTCCACGTGGAGCACGGCGGTGCGCTCCCGGTAGCCGGTGCCTACGGCCGTCCAGCGGCCCTCGAGCAAGAGCCGCCAGCTCTCGGCGAGCCAGGCCTGCCCGCCCAGGCGGACCTCGGCGATGCCGCTCACGCCCTGGTCGAACCAGATGCCGGGATCCCCTTCGTCCTGCAGGACCTGGAGCCCGGCAGAGATGCCGCCGCAGACGCCCAGCGGGAGATCGGCGAGCATGAGCTCACCATCGACCCGCGCCAACAGCGAGCCGAAGGCCTCGGGGCTGAAGACCCCCCCGTCGGGCGGCGCCCAGCCGTCGACGCTGGGCCGGTCGCTCAGCCAGTACCCGTCCATGCCGCCCCGGGCCCACCAGAGCTCGTCATCGAGGGTCCAGCCCCACCAGCCCATCGCCTCGAGCCGCAGGGCCCGCTCCAGCTGGAGGCCAGTCAGCACGCCACCCCGCACCAACAGCCCAGCGTCGAGGGGGGTCTGGACGGCATCGCGCACGATCCATCCGCTGAGGAAGTTGAAGGCCACCCGTCCGAAGTCGTCGCCACCCGCGTCGGGCACGCCGGCCCAGGAGGTCACGGAGTCCGTGATCGGCATCCGGGTCAGGCCCAGTCCGAATTCGCCACCGGGGCGCAGGGAGACCCGACCAGACAGTCTGGCGTGCCAGTCGAAGTTGCCGAAGCCCAGGGGATTGGTGCCGAGCTCGAGGGCCACCCCCCGGGGCAGGGCAGGGGACGTGCGCAGCCGTGCGCCAAGCCCGACGCCGATCACGGAGTGCACGTCGTCGGTGGCGTAGAGAGGCTCGAGCTCTGCGTCCAGCACGAAGCCGGGCAGGACCAGATCGAGCATGCCGATGTGGCCGACACCGACCAGCAGCTCAGAGGTGCCCGCCGTGCCCGGGCGGGACCACACCCCGAGCTCGGCCTGGAAGCCCGGCTGCTGCTTGGGACCGAGGGAGTCGCCGAGCTCTTCGAGCTCGGCGTGGGGCATCACGGCCACGACCTCGGCTTGCTGGCTGGGGGGCAGGTCCTGGGCGTCGCGCCCGGATGGGAGCGGGAGCGCAGGGAGGCGACTGTCGGCAGACCACGTGCGCGTCGCGGTGCCGCTCGCCGGCAGCTCGTGGGCGCGACGCAGGGAATCTTCGGCCCGTGCCCGATAGCCCCGCTCGTGCTGCGTGCGGGCCAGCGCCATCCAGACCCGCGGGTCCTGGGTTCGCTCGGCCTCGTCCTGGAGATAGCTCTCGGCCGCTGCGGCCCGGCCCCGGGCCCTCAGCGTGCCGGCCTTGCCGATGATCGCGCCGGAATGGCTGTCGTCCAGGGAAAGCGCGTCGTCGAACACGACCTCGGCCTCGGCCGGCAAGCCGACCGCCAGGTAGCCCCGACCGACCAGGCTCATGCGGCCGGTGTCGTCGTCAAGCCAGGTCGCCGTCCCGCGCACCAGGTTGCGGCCACGGTCGAGCTCGCCGGCGTCGGCGAGCCGCTCCGCTTCTTCCACCAGGGCTGCCAGCCGAGCATTGGCGAGGCCCTTGCGAATCCACACCTCCTGGCCCTCGAACAAGGCCGTCAGGTACAGCTCTTCGATGACGTCGCTGCGGTTCTGGGCCAGCGCGACCTCCGTCGCCACGGCCAGCGCTCGCCCGTGCACGGGTTCGTCTCGCAGCACGTCCAGAGCCAGCTGGAGCGCCTCGTCGTAGCGGCGCTGGTCCAGGCGCAGCGCGGCCAGCAGGGCACGGGCGTCAGCGTTGAGCGGGTAGCGCGCCAGGACCTTGCGCAGGAGCTCCTCGGCGTCGTCGAAGCGGCCCTCGATGCGGGCTTCGTCGCCGGCCTGCATCACGATGCGGACCTCGAGGACCTCGAGGAGGGCCCGCACTTCCGGATCGTCCTGGGGGAGCTCGCGGGCCAGGCTCCAACCCTCGCGGGAGCGGCCCAGCTGATCGAGGGCGCGGATGCGGCCCAGCTCGGCCTGGAGCATGGTCGGGTCGCGGTCCAGGGCCTCGGCGTAGAAGGCCTCGGCGAGCCCCGGCTGGGCGTGGCGCAGGTACAGACCGCCCAGGCTGGTGAGCACGTAGGGGTCGGCCTCGATCTCGAGGAGCCGGGCGTAGAGCTCAAAGGCCGCCTCGTTCTCCCAGTCGTCCCGCAGGCCGTCGGCCTCGGCCCGAAGTGCCCGCAGCCGGATGTCCCTGGCGATGGCGGCCTGTTCCTCGTCGAGCTCGTCACCGAGCTCGTCCAGCAGGTACTCGGCGGGCTGACGGGCGGCGAGCATCGCCAGGCAGTTGGCCTCGGCCAGCACGATCCAGACATTGGCCGGATCGTTCGTGCGGGCGCGGCCGTACCAGGGCAGGGCGTCGCGGGGCCTGCCGGCCTCCATGTACCGGTCTCCCAGGGCATGGGCGATGGGGGCATCGTCGGGCCAGACCTGGGCCCCGGATCGCAGGATCTCGATGGCGCCGCTCAGGTCGTCGGCATCGGCCTGGGCCCGGGCGCGGTAGAGCACGTTGGCCCGCTCGATCTTCTCGGCGAGCCGGCTGCGCGTGTCATCGTCCAGCCCAGCCGCTTCCTCGAGCAAGGCCCGGGCCAGATCCGGCCGACCCCGCTGGACCTCGACCTCGAGAGCGTCCTGGAGCAGGTCCACCCGTCCCGGTGACCGGTCCACGAGCTGTCGATAGGCCGTGGCGGCGGCGTCCAGGTGGCCTGCGTTCCAGAGGCCTGCAGCGAGGGCCCGCCGGTTGTCGAAGTCGTCGGGCGCCATCGCCAGCGCCACCCGCCAGCTGAACAGGGCCTCGCCGGGGTGTCCGGCACTGTCCAGGTAGTCGCCAGCGCGGCGGTGGGCCGCGGACAGCCGCTGGACCAGGGCGCTGCGGTGCCCCGGGTCCGAGGCCTGGCGCACGGCCTCTCGGTGCCGATCGACCATGCGCTCGGGCACCCGGTTGGCGATGCTGCTGACAGCGTGTGCCTCGAGCAGGAGCACGTCGACCGGGCGGCGCACCAGGGACGCTTCGAGGTTGCGCAGGGCGGCGCCGTGCTCCCCGCGTCGGGACTGGAGCAGCCCCAAGGCCCGCTGGACCATCCACAGGTCCGGGGCCCGCTGCTGGGCCTGAAGGATCTGTTCCCAGCGGGCGTCCTCGGTGTCCCGTCCTCCCAGGGCGCCTTCGGCCAGCTGGGCTGCTTCGATCAGGCGCAGGGCCTCCTCGTCGTCGCCGCCGACTTCGCGCATGGCGGTGGCCGTCTGCCCGGACTCGACCAGGGCCCGCACGTACCGGGCCCGGAGCTCGGCGTCGTCCGGGGCCGCCCGCACGGCGATGCGCCAGGTCTCCGCAGCACGCTCCGCTTCCCCCGCGCGCAGCCACGACCGGGCCAGGCCATCCCAGGCGGACAGGTCGCGGCCACCGGGGTCGGCGTCCCGCAAGATCTTCTCCGCCGTCTCGGGCCAGCCGCCCAGCCCCACGGCCCGGACCCGGAGGCTCAGGCTGCCTTCGTCGAGGGCCTTGGTCAGCGTGCTGCTCGCGTTCGGCACACCCAGCCCAGCCACCACGTTGGCCCGGGCCAGGTCGTCGACCGCCAGATACGCCAGGACCTGGAGTCCCCGGGCCTCTTCGTCGTGGTCCAGGGTGCGCAGGGCGTCGATGGCACCGGCTGGATTGCCGCGCCGGAGCTCGACCTGGGCCAGGGTCATGCGCAGAGCGCGGTCCTCGGGCGCCTTGCGCAGCAGGGCCTTCAGGGTCTGGCTGGCCTGGCGACGGGTGGCGTCCTGGGCGGCCTGGGCCTGGGCCTGGCGCATGGCGAAGGCCTGTTGCAGCTCTGCGGGCGGCTGGATCCGGCGGTAGTGATCCACCCAACCCGCGCGACCGGGCTCGGTGGCCAGCAGGCCCGCGAGCTCGAAGGCGGCTCGGTCCCGTTGGGCCGACGCGTCCAAGAACAGGCTCAGCGCACTCAGGGCCTCTTCTTCGTGACCGGGCACGTTGGCCAGGGCAGCCGCGAACTCGAGCCGTGCGGCGTCGTCGGTGTCGTCGGCCCAGGCGGGCCCGGCCCAGATGAGGCCGATCACCAGGAGCCACAGCCACCTCATGATCGACCCGGGAGGGCCGCGCCGCCGCGGTGGAGGGCCAGGCCGAACCACAGCAGGTTCTGGGCGTAGTAGTCGCTGGGATCCCCCCACGTGCGACCGTCCCGGCTGGGCGCGATGACGTCGGTCAGCACACGCTGAGCGAGCTCGGGTTCTGTCTGGCCCCACGCCGGCAGCAAGCAGCCGTAGAGGCCCAGGTAGTCCCAAGTCGCCTGGGGTGTGCCGTCGGGCGCTCTCACCGCCGGCAGGCTGCCCGTGTCCCGGTACTCCTGGGCCAAGGGGCCCATGCGGGTCAGCAGCGCGGCAGCCCGCGGTTCGTCGTGCCAGGCCACGTCGGCCGCCAGGTTCCAGGGCACCCGGAAGGCCTCGAAGCCGAAATTGGCCAACGTGGCCTGGTCGTCGGGCGGCGGCACCAGCTGACCGGTGGCGGTGTCGAGGAAGGCCCAGTCCGGTGGCAGGCCAGCGGGGCTCAGGCTCTCGTCGAGCAGGGCGTAGCTGTCGTCGAGCAGCTGGCCCCAGTCCCGCTCGGGGTCTTCCTGGGCGAAGCGCCGCAGGGCAAAGGGCAGCACATAGGACGGGTTGAAGCGGACCGGGTCTTCGTAGCGCGCCCACGGGCCGGGCAGGAGCACCAGGCGCTCCCCCAGCCGGGCGACCTCGTCGGTCCAGATGCGGGGCAGCAGCCCCAGGGCCCGGGCCCGGTAGTCCGGCTCGTCCCACGCGTCGGCCGCCAGCAGCAGCGCGTAGGCGATCCAGACGTCGGCGTCGCTGGCGGAGTTCGGGTCCTGGACCGAACCGACCGGGCCCCGGTCGCGGGCCCAGTGCCACGCGGGCAGGCCATGGGGATCCCCGGCCTGGAGGTGCCTCTCGGTCCAGCCCAGCACCTTGCGAAACGTGCGACGGTCCTGGGCCCACAGAGCCCGGACCAGAGCGTAGGCCTGGCCCTCGGAGGTGGTCAGCTCGCGACGGGGGTCGACCACCCGGCCGTTGTGCCGGATGAACTCCTTCTGGTAGCCGCGCCAGGTAGTCACCAGGACGTCCTCTCCGCCGGACCCCAGACAGCCGGGGCCCATCATCAGGGCTGCGCCTGCGATGGCGCACGCGCGAACCAGGATCACACCTCGCCTGACCGTCGCTGCGCCCACTCCCGCACCAGAGCGGTGCCGAGCACGGCGGCGATGGTCGCGATGAGGGCGACGAGCAGCCAATTCCTGCGCGTGGCAAAGCGAGCAGCGCTCACGACGGGCACCTTGCCCACCGCGACCCGCTCTGCGACGTCGAGGGTGTCGATGCCGCCCCCGGGCTCCAACACCGCCAGGTTGCCGGCCAGCTCCAGGATCCGCTCCTCGTCGAAGACCCGCCGCACCATGCCGGACAGCTCGACGGCTTCGGGGGTCCGCAGGACCAGGAGGTTGTAGGGGTCCTCGCCCTGGGTCCGGGCGGCCTCGAGGGTGCCATAGGGGGTGCCGACGGTGGCCTGGATCAAGGACTTGTCGGCCTTGAGCTCCTTGGTGAAGTCCTGGCTGCGGGCGGTCAAGACCCCGTTGTCGAGCTGCTGCTCGACCCAGCCATTGCTCTCGGCGCCCATGAGCACGACGCGGTTCTTGCCCGTCGATGGGCTGGCGGTCTCGTCGGACGCAGACCGCACGCTCAGGTCTGGGGCCGTGGCCACGCTCAGGCGACCGAGCTCGGCGCCCAGCTGGAGCACGGCCGACGCGTGGGCCTGGGAGGGCGCATCGGGCGCCACGACCACGATGCCGGCCTGGGGGTCCTCCAGGTTGAAGGGCCAGGCCCGGTGCCGCAGCTTGCCCAGGTCGGGCAGCGTGGCGTAGTGGTCCATGGGGGCGTGGACTTCGGTGGTGTCGTAGAGCGTGCCCCAGATCATCTTGTCGCTGATGTAGCGACAGGGATCGAAGTCCCGGGGGAACAGGTGGAAGACCACGTCGAGCCGGGAGTCCGGTCGCAGGATGTCCGCCGGGATCTCGACTTCCAGGACCTCGTCCTCTGAGCCCTGGGGGTCCTCGAGGGCCACGGAGCGCAGGCTGACCCCGTTCAGTCGGACTTCGAGGGTCGACAGTCGAATGTCGAGCTGGGCACCGTAGCCGTAGCGCACGTAGACCTTGCCGCCGCCCGGCCGGGGGCGGGCGTCCCCTGCGAACCGGATCGGGACGGAGATCGTGGGCGCGTAGTAGCCGCGCACCGTGCGGTCCTCGACGCCCAGGTCCGACAGCGCGAAGTCCGCCCGATTGGGAGCGGGCAACGGGTTCTGGCGCGTGGCGGGGGGCGAGGTGTCGTCGACGGTGTCGACCAGGGCGGCTGCCCCGGACAACAGGTCGTAGCGATCGTTGGCAGACACGCCCTGGGCGGCGATGAGCACCCCGGCGTCGTCCTTGCCTGTGACCACGAGCACGCCAAAGGTCGGGTTCCAGGGGTTGGCGACCAGCGCCACCAGTCCCTGACCGGCCTTGAGGTCGCTGGTGTCGACGAGATCGTTGACCACCGGGTTGCCGTCGACCGTGCCGAGCACGATGGCGTGGGTGTTGACCTTGTCCAACCCGCCGGCGGGCGTCGCGACCTGGACGTGGTGCCAGGCGGCCTGGCGCCCAAAGGCGAGACCCAGCTGGGCCAGCGCGTTCAGGTCGGCCTGGGACACGGACGCCGGGCCGACCAGGGCGACTTGGGAGGCGCCGTAGCCGAGCTCGTCGACGATGGGGTAGGGCAGATCCAACAGCTGGGACTCGATGGGGACCGGCCGATAGGTGAAGCGGATCGAGGACTGATCGGAGATGCGCGTCCACAGCGCGGGATCAAAGGGATCCTCGCACTCCAGGGTGTAGGACTGATCGGCCACCAGGGAGAGCCGGTTGTGGTCCTCGATCAGCCCGCGGGGCAGCCGCACGCTGAGCTGTCCACCGATGACATTGTCCGCGTCGAGCCGAACCGACCCGACCGGTTGGTCGTTGAGGTGGATGGTCAGGTTGCTCTGGTCCGGCAGCAGCGCGGCGCTGTGCTCGAAGCGCAGGTCCAGCTCTGGGTCGGCTGTCAGGTCCCACCCCCGGGGGCGGGTGAAGGTGACCGTGCCATAGGCGGTCACCCCCTGGAGCATCATGTGCCCCCCGGTGTTCAGGTCGTCGTCGAAGGTGACGACGCGGACCTGGTCAGCGGGTTCGAGAGGGGCCTCGTCGTCCTGGGCCCAAGCGGGCGGGACGATCAGCACCATGTGCAGCAAGGTCGTCGCGATCATGCTCACTGTCTGCCCTTCTTCATGTGAGTTGCAGCCTCTCGGAGGAGCCGGTGGACAGAGTCGAGCATCTCATCGACCCGTTCCTGCGGCGCCCCCGAACGATACTCCTTCTCCGCTGACATGAGCGTCAGCATGGCCCCCCTCACGGCCCCCTCTGCCTGCCAGAGCCCCTCGCTGCGCTTGTCGCCTTCGTGGAGCCGATATTCGCGCTGGAGCCAGAACAGCTTCTCTCCCCACGTGGCCGGCAGGGCCGGCCCACCGGGGAGCAGGGACGCCCGAAAGGTCCAGTAGGACTGGCGTAGCTCGCGGTGGGCCTGGACCAGCTCGTGGTAGCGGACCCGGTCGTGGCCCTCGATGCTGACGGGTGCGTTGTTCGGCACCGCGAGTCTGTCCACGTCGGGACTCCAGCCCCAGGCCATGCTCGCGCTGAGGCCGACGAAGACCACGCCAGTCAGGACGGCGCCCCACTGGACGCGGCGCGTGCGCGCCCCCCGGTTGATGGCGAACGGGGCCGCGGCAGATGCCAGGCTCACACCACAGGCGGCGCAGAGCTTGGTCCCGGCCAGGTCCACGGTGCCGCACTGCGTGCAGCGGCGGGTCGCCAGGGCCTGGGCCAGGGGTTCTCCCTGATCGGCGCGGCGTCCTTCCTCGCCAAAGGGCAGGAACATGCCGAAGACCGAGCCGACCACGCTCAGGGCCGAACGGAGCGGGGCGTCTTCGCGGTAGCGGTCCCGAAGCCAGGTGTCCGGGGGCGTGAACATCAGCCGGATCAGCTGGTCGCGCTGGGCCGTGCTCAGGGCATCGAACTGCACACCGACCAGGAGCTCGCTGTGTTCCTCGACCTGGTTCACCGGTTGTCCGGTCAGCGCAACCACCTCGCCGTCGTCCAATTCGAGCAGCAGATCGACGCGATCTGAGACCGGCCTGCCGTCCCAGAGTCTGAGTCGGATCCCGCTCTCGGAGAGGTCCATCGCCTCGGCCTTGCGCCAGGCCTCTTCTTCGGACGGGGCGACGCCCTGGCCGGTGTCGGTGGCCAGCTCGATGTCGTGGTCGCGCATCCACACATTGCAGGTGTAGGGGATGCGCCACTCGGAGCGCCGCTGGGGCCGCTCCAGCGCCACGAAGGCCGCCGCGCCCAGGAGCAGGATGTTGTAGAGGTTCCACGCCCCCACGAGCAGGGTGGTGCCCCGTTCTTCCGGGATGCCGAGCATGCGCATCGGCGTCACCACCAGGGACGCGATCGCAAACGCGCCGATCAGCAGCACGGGCCAGGCCTTGGACCAGTCGTAGATGCGCTTGTCGCTCTGTTCGCCCTTGGTCGTCACGACGAACTTCTGCTGGCCCGGGAACAGCAGGGTCAGCGTGGTGACCAGCGCCGTGTACGGGGCGAGCGCTGTCTCGTAGACTTCGGGCCAGAAGCTGTGGCGCCGGTTGCCGTGCATGGCCGAGGTACAGACCGTGGCCAGGAACAGGTGCGGAATGGCGTAGACCAGGACGTCCAGGACCTCTGCGCGCAGCGGGTACAGCCCGAAGAGCAGGAACAGGGCCGGCGCGATCAGGAACACGAGCCGGGGCAGGCCGAACAGGAAGTGAGCTGCCGCGGCCGAGTAGGTGATGCGCTGGGCCAGGGAGAGCCCGGGCTTGAGCAGCGGCACCTCGGTGCGGAAGATCTGCGTCATGCCGCGGGCCCAGCGCAAGCGCTGGGTGATGTGGAAGGCGAAGCGCTCGGTGGCGAGCCCCGCCGCCTGGGGAATGGGCAGGTAGGCCGACTGCCAGCCGGCGGCGTGGAGCTTGAGCGATGTGTGGGCGTCCTCGGTCACCGTGGTGGTCGGGATGCCGCCGATGTCCTCGAGGGCTGTCCGCCGCAACAGGGCGCAGGAACCGCAGAAGAAGGCCCCGTTCCAGAAGTCATTGCCCCGCTGGATGCCGTGGTAGAAGAACGCCTGCTCCGGCGGCAGCACGCCCTCCATGTGGAGGTTGCGCTCGACCGGATCGGGGTTGTAGAAGTGGTGCGGGGTCTGGACCAGCGCCAGCTCGGCCTCCTTCAGGAAGAAGCCGACCGTGACCTGGAGGAAGCTCCGGACGGGCACGTGGTCCGCGTCGAAGATGGCGATCAGGGTGCCCTGGGTGCGCCCTAGCGCAGCGTTGAGGTTGCCGGCCTTGGCGCCCGCGTTGTCGGACCGAGTCAGGTAGCCGCAGCCCAGCTCCGCGGCGAGGTGGCGGACCTCTTCCCGGCGGCCGTCGTCCAGGACCCAGACCAACTTGTCGGGGTAGTCCATGGCGGCGCAGCCCACAAGGGTCCGCCGAAGCACGCCCACCGGCTCGTTGTACGTGGGTACGAACACGTCGACCGACGGCAGCAGCTCCGGCGCCATGTCCAGCGGGATCACCGAACGGCGCCGCATCACGGCGGTCTGAAAGTAGCCTCCGAACATCATGGAGAAGGCGTAGAGCTCGGCCCCCAGGAGCATCAGGCTGGCTGCGGAGTTGCCGAAGGAGTCCAGGGCCAGGGTGCCGGTCACCCGCCAGTACAGGTACCGCATGGACGCGGCCAGGCTCAAGAACACGGCGGCCAGGCGCCAGTCGGGGACCGCGCGGGTCAGGAGCAGCCCCATGCCCATCATGGCGAGGCTGATGCCGATGTGTGCCCTCAGGGGCAGGTCCAGCAGTGCATAGACCACCATCGGGATGGCGATGAGGACCAGGCCGAACCACAGGGCGGCGGGAGACCCCTGTCGCTCGTCTTCCGACCCAGCCCCTCGGTCCGGTTCGTCGGTGTGCACGCGCGGAGTGTCCCACGGGGGCCAGAGCCGGGGAAAAGAAAAATCTTCGCCCTCGGGTCAGGAACCGCTCTCCGTGGGGGTCGGCTCGCGCTTGAAGCGGCGGCCGAGGACGGGGGTGATGGCGAGCGTCGCGAGGATTCTCAGGGGGGAAATTGCCTTGGTCGCGACGTACGCGGCCAGCAAGGTGCCGCTCGACGCGGCAGCCCCCTCGACCTCGAAGCCTGTCGAGATGGCGACCGTGAAGACCCCCATCGCCACCAGGAAGCCAGCCACGTGCACCCCCATCGCGACGGGGCCGTACTGTTCGGTCAGCGCCTTCAGCTTGGCGAGGTTGGCCTTCATTCGGCGTCCTGGGCGTCGATGTGGGGGCGCCAGCCGGCCAGGGCGCGGGCGACGTGGTCCAGGCGGTCCTGGCCCCAGAAGAGCACACCGGCGTCGCCGTCGCTCACGTGGAAGCTGGGCACCCCGCACACACCCAGGGCCGCGGCCTGGGTCGTGTGGTCCTTCAGGCGGGACTTCAGCGCGGGGTCCTGGCAGCGGGCTGCCACCCGGGACGGGTCCAGCCCGTGTTCTTCGACCACCTGGGCCACGACCCGGGGGTCGCCGATGTTCCGGTCATCGACCCAGGCGGCCCGGTAGAGCGCGTCCGTCAGCTCGGGATGGGCCAGGGCGGCCCGCAGGGGAGCGACCGTGCGCAGCGGAAAGGTGGACGGGAAGCGGAAGGGCACGCCCCACCAGGCGGCCCAGTCGTCCAGGTCCTGGCGGGTCCAGGCCTGGCGGGCTTCGCTGAAGCTGAACAGGGGCACGTCGGCGGTGCCGATGTCCCGGAACAGCCCCCCGAGCAGCAGGGGCACCCGCTCCAGCTCGGCCCCGTGTTCCCGGGCCAGGCGCGCGATCTGGGTGGACGCCAGGTACGAGAAGGGACTGGCGAAGTCGTGGAACCAGCGCAGGGTCGGGCGGCCCCGGCGGGGGGGTGCGGCCCGCGCCCGCGCGTGCCCCAGGGCCTGCTCGACCAGGGGGAGGCGGTCGCCTCCCCACCAGATGCGTCCCTGCCAGGTATAGGTCGGCACGCCAAAGGCGCCTTCGGCCAGGGCCTGGGCGGTGGTCTGCCACAAGGCGGCCTTGGTCTCGGGTTGGTCGATGACCGCCAGGTCCAGGCCGTGGGCCCGGGCGACCGGGGCGAGGACCGCCCGATCGGCGATGTCGCGGTTCCGGACCCAGTAGGTCTCGAAGAGGTCCTTGGCAAGAGCCGGTCGGACCGGGTCCGGCGCGGCGACCAGCAGGCGCATCGCCGAGACGCTTCGACGGGGGTGCTGGGGGTGGAATTGCAGCGCCACGCCCGCGAGCTCGGCCCGTCGGAACAGATCCAGCCCGTCCTGGCGGCGCCGGGCATCGCTCCAGGTGGTCGCCGGCTGGTCCGGTGTGCCGATGGCCTTGTAGAGCCCGCCGAGCAGCACCGGACGCCACACCAGCGGCACGCCGCAGCGGTCGGCGGCGGCCTGGACCTCGCGGCTGGCCAGCCAGGCATAGGGGCAGACCACGTCGAAGCTGAAGGTCAGCGGCTCGGCGCTCATCGGCCGGCCGATCATTCGACCGACCTCGAGCGGCGCAGCCAGCGGGCCACGATCGGGGTCGTGGCGATGGTGATCGCGACCTGGACCGGCTTGAACAGCAGGGTGATGGTCAACGCCGCCCCCAGGGCTCCGGCGCTGCCGCTGGCGGACTCCGGCTGCCAGCCCGCCAGGATCGCCAGGGTCAGCACGGTGAAGTACAGGGTGAACTGCCCCAGCTGGATGCAGATCGCCACGAGCCCGTACTCACGGACCAGCTCCTTGAGGCGTTCGGTCTGCAGGGGCATGATGGGCTGGGGCTCCACCCTGACTCGACACCTCAGGGCACCGAACCGTTCTACCCTCCTGGCATTCTTCTCGCAGGCCCCATGCTCCTCGCCTTCGCCATCGCGGGACCCGCTCTGGCCTCTGGCTGGCCCACGGGCGGTCACGACACGCGACGGACCGGCCAGAGCGACGTGAGCGGCCCCCAGGACATCGCCTGGGTGCACGATCGGGTCGTGTCCGAGGTCACGGTGTTCAACGCCCCTCCGGCCGTGACCGACGACGGTCAGATGGTGTGGGGCACCTGGGGGGTGGTCCAGTCGACCGAGGCGAGCAGCGATCCCCGCACCTGGGACAAGCTCGACGGCACGGTGCTGTCCCTGGACAGCCACCTGGACACCACCTGGGACGCTTCGCCAGCCCTGGACGTGAACCCGTTCTGCTACGACTACGACGGTCGGACCGACCTGACCTGGTGTCCCGACGGGGGCCAGGTCAGCTACCACAACGGCATCGTGGACGGCACGCCGACCCTCACGGGAGACGGCGCGGCGTGGGTCGCCCGGGGCGACGGTCGCCTGTACGAGGTCGATCTGGCCGACGGCACGGCAGAGCGGGTGCTCACCACGTGGAACCCAGAGGACCTCGACGACCCCGACGGGGGAGGGGGCCTGCTCGCATCGCCCCTGGCGTTGCCCGACGGGGGCGTGCTGGTCGCGTCTGTGGCCGCAGGTCCCTACGAGACCAATGCGGTCTACGCCGTTGGCAGAGGCGGCGGTGTGCGCTGGCGCCTGCCGACCGACTCGGCCGGCTTCGACACCCCGTTCTGGGCCGCGGCCGCCCTGTCGCCGGATGGGGGCACAGCCTACGTCGCCGGATGGGCCTGGCCAGGCTTCAACGACGCCGACGAGGACCTGGCCCTGGACGGCCTGGTGATGGCGCTCGACCTGGGGGTCGACGACGACGCTGACGACAGCGACCGGATCGCCTGGCAGGCCGTGCCGATGAGTGGAGACGGCGAACCCCTCTACGTCCGCACGCTGTCGGTCGGGGCAGACGGCACGCTCTACCTGGGAGGGCTCGCCGGTGAGCCCGAGAGGCCCTGGGTCATGGCCCTCGACGCGAACGGCGACCCCCTGTGGACCGCCGCCCTGGACCCCTCGGACACCGAGGTCGTGCGCGGGCTGGCCCTTCACGAGGACGGGGGGGCCACGGTCCGCGTGCTGGTCACCACCGGCCAGCGCGCGAGCCAGGAGCGAGAGGGCAGGCTGCACGCTCTGGACCCGACCAGCGGAGCGGTGATCTGGACCTTCGACCCCGAGGAGAACGGGGGCCGCGGCGCCCCGAGCGGCATCGCGATCGACGCAGACGGCACCGCCTGGTTCTCGACCCACGGGGCCGAGCGCAAGGGCTCGGTCTTTGCAGTCGACGCCGACGGCCAGGAGCTCTGGCACGCCTGCAGCGAGGAATACGAGGGGGCCCACCCGATCCTCACCGGTGCTGGCGACGTGGTGGTGGGCGAAGCCGACTGGCTGGAGTGTGCGCTGACGGCGCCTCTGAGCAACACCTGTCGCCCCCGGGCGACCGAGCGTGCGGTGCGCATCTGGTACGCAGACCCCGACACCGCACCCGGGGACGCCCGGATCGCGTGGCAGTGCTGTCGCTGCGCGACGGGCGGCGGTCCGGCCACGGTGCTGCCCTGGCTGGCCTCGCTCCTGTTGGTGCGCCGGCGACGGCTGCGTTAGGACGCCACCCTTCGCGAAACCGCTGGGGGTCGGCATTCGAGCCCTCGCCAGGAGCCGCCTTGAGGGCTGCCTACTTCGACGTCGACGGGACCCTGGTGGGCACCAACCTGCTCCACCCGACCCTCAAGTACCTCATGACCACCGCCTCGCCGATCGAGAGCGTCCGTCGCGTGCTGGGCGCAGCCCTCGACGCGCCCAGCCTGGTGGCCGCGGAGCTCAAGGACCGCAAGCTCTTCAACGAGCGCCTGTTCTTCCACTTCAAGGGCATGAGCCAGGACCGGATGGAGTTCCTGTCGGACGAGGTCTTCGACGCCGTCATCCGCCCCCGCATCTTTCGCGGCACCGGCGAGCTGGTCGAGCAGTGCCGCAGCGCCGGCCTGCGCATCATCCTGGTGACCGGGTCCCTGGCATGCACGGTGGCCCCGCTGGCCGCGCACCTGGGCGCGGACCAGGTCATCGCCAATCGCCTCGAGTACAAGGAGGGCTACGCCACGGGTCGGCTCATGCGCCCGGTGGTGGCCGGCCCGGAAAAGGCCCGCATCATGGTGGCCGACGCCCGCGAGCGCGGCATCGACCTGGCCGGGTCCCACGCCTACAGCGACAGCTTCTCCGACGTGCCCATGCTCTCCCTCGTCGGCCACCCCTTCTGCATCAACCCGGACGCCAAGCTGGCCAAGCTCGCCCGGAGCTACCACTGGTCGATCCTGGACATCGACCGGCCCACGCCTGGCGAGCAGGGCGTCTCCCGACGCCGCAAGGCCTTCGGCTTCTTCGGGTAGCCCACACCGACCCCCCTCCACAGGGTGACTCTCCAGATGTCGAACACGCACCCCTGCGTCGTCACGATCGACCACCGCTCCAAGCCCCGCGTCCTCTGGTCTGGCGACCAGCTGGTCGAGGTGGACCTGCCCGTGGGCACCCGGGTCGTGTACCCCAAGCCGCCCATGGCACCGCTCCAGGACGTCGACGCCGCCATTCGGTACGCGATCAACCACCCGCTGAACAGCGAGCCGCTGTACGCCAAGCTCCGCCCGGGCATGAAGGTCACCATCGCTCTCGACGACATCTCCCTGCCCCTGCCGCGCATGAAGCGGCCGGACGTGCGGCAGAGGGTGCTGGAGATCGTGCTGCCCATGCTGCGCGACCACGGCGTCGACGACATCGAGATCGTCGTGGCGCTGTGCCTGCACCGCCCCATGAGCGAGGACGAGATCCGGTACATGGTCGGCGACCGCGTCATGGCCGAGTTCTGGCCGAACCGGCTCTACAACCTGGACGCCGAGAAGCCCGGGGGCATGACCTACCTGGGCACCACCGACGCCGGAGAAGAGGTCGAGATCCAGACCCGGGCCGCCGAGAGCGACCTGATCCTGTACGTCAACGTGAACTTCGTGCCGATGGACGGGGGGCACAAGTCCGTCGCGGTGGGCCTGTGCGGCTACCGCAGCGTCAAGCCCCACCACAACCCGCACACCATCCGCAAGTGCGACTCCTACATGGACCCCCACGCCAGCGAGCTGGCGACCCGGGTGCAGCGCATGGGGCGGCTGGTGAACAGCAAGGTCGACGTGTTCACCATCGAGACCACGCTGAACAACCGCATGTTCGACAAGCCCCTGGACTTCCTGGGCCGCAACGAGGACGACCTGTCCCCGAGCGAGGAGCGCATGCTCCGTGGCCTGGTCCGGTCGCTGAAGTTCCTGCCCCAGCCTGCCCGACAGGCCATCTTCCAGAAGGTACCGGCGCCCTATGGGGTCACCGGCGTGTTTGCCGGAGAGACCGAAGCCGTGCACGAGCGCACCATCAGGCGCAACTACGACCAGTACCTGGTGCCGGTCGAGGGCCAGTGCGACATCATGGTCTGCGGCGTCCCGTACATCAGCCCCTACAACGTGAACAGCTACCTGAACCCGCTGCTCGTGAGCTGCATGGTCAACGGGTACCTGTTCAACCTGTACCGGGGAGCGCCGCTGGTGCGAAAGGGCGGCACGATGATCGTGTTCCACCCCTGCAGCGACAAATTCGACGCGGATCACCACCCCGCCTACATCGAGTTCTTCCACCGCATCCTGACCCAGACCCGCGACGCCGACCGGCTGCACCGGGAGTTCGAGCCCGAGTTCGCCCAGAACCCCGGCTACATTCAGCAGTACCGGACCGGGCTGGCCTATCACCCCGCCCACCCCTTCTTCATGTGGTACTGGGGCGAGAACGGCCGGCAGCACGTGGGCCGGGTCATCGTGGTCGGGGCGGACAACGAGTACGTGCCCAGCGTGCTCGGCTACGAGACGGCGCCGACCTTTGCCGAGGCCCTGCGCATGGCCCGGGAGACCGCGCCGCCGGACCCCGAGATCACCTGTCTGCGGGTGGTCCCGATGATGATGGCCGACGTGACCGTGCCCGAGCACGCGCGCAAGCAGGTCGAGGCCACCGCGTCGACGCCCGCCGGGGAGACGGTGGACGCGTGACGACCCAGTCCCCAGCGCCCCTGGACCCTCGGGTCCTGATGACCGGTGGCCGCTTCCTGGTCATCGGGGGCACCGGCTTCCTGGGCAAGGTCTTCCTGAGCATGATGCTGGATCGCTACGGCGAGCAGATCGACAGGTTCTACCTGGTCTGCCGGGCCCGCAAGACCCAGACCAGCGAGGAGCGCTTCACCGCGGAGATCCTGCCGAATGGCGTGTTCGATCCGCTGCGGGCCAAGCTGGGCGATGGCTACGAGTCGTGGATGCGGGACAAGATCGTGCCCATCGACGGCGACGTGACCCGGGAGTTCGGCGGCGTCAGCCAGGCGGTTCGGGACCAGGTCCGCGGCACTCTGAGCGCCATCGTCAACGTGGCGGGGGTGGTCGACTTCAACCCGCCGCTGGACTACGCCCTGAACTCCAACGCCTATGGGGCCAAGCAGCTCGTGCAGCTCTGCCGTGACGTGGGCAGTCCCCCGTTCATGCACACGTCGACCTGCTACGTGGCCGGCGACCGGACCGGGCAGATCGAAGAGGTCCACCCCCTCGAGCATCCCTTCCCCAAGCACGGCACGCTGGACGCCGGACACTGGGACCCAGAGCGAGAGATCGCCGAGTGCGCCGACCAGGTCGAGAGCACCCGCACCCGCCTCAGGGACGCCTTTCGCCAGAGCCACTTCCACGACCAGACCCTCAAGAACCTCAAGGCCAAGGGCGAGCCCACCCGGGGGACGCCGTTCGACGACGAGCTCAAGCGCGTCAAGCGGGGCTTCGAGAACGAGCACCTGGTCGCGGCCGGTCTCGAGCGCGCCAAATTCTGGGGCTGGCACAACGTCTACACGTACACCAAGAGCATCGGCGAGCAGATCTTCTGTGCCTCGGGCATCCCGCTGACCATCGTGCGTCCTGCGGTCATCGAGTCGGCCTTGAACTACCCGTCTGTGGGCTGGACGGAGGGCATCAACACCTCCAGCCCGCTCATCTACCTGGCTCTCAAGGGCTACCACCGCTTCCCGGCGTCC
Source organism: uncultured Enterobacterales bacterium (assembly GCA_964519895.1). Taxonomy (GTDB): domain Bacteria; phylum Myxococcota_A; class UBA796; order UBA796; family CAJQPC01; genus CAYFPX01. Next base: position 93,898 of record CAZFLE010000009.1, read on the forward strand.
AAGGAGTCGATCCTGGACATCATCCCGGTGGACCTGGTGGCCAGCGGCATGATCCTGGCGCTCTCGGAGCTGCTGGACGGCACCGCCAAGCCCGTCTACCAGCTGGGCAGCTCCGAGCGGAACCCCCTCTACATGTACCGCTTCATCGAGCTCTTCTCGCTCTTCAAGCGGCGCTACTACCGGGAAGAAGCCGGCGGCTCGGCCCTGGCGAATTTCATCCAGGCCCAGTTCGGATCGGTCGCCATCTCGGCGGACCACTACTACAGGACCGGCCCGACGGTGATCGCCGAGAAGACCAAGCAGGCCTCGGGCTTCCTCAAGAAGCTCAGCGGCCAGGTCCTGGCGCTCAAGCCGCTGTTGGACCCGGCGGCCAAGAGCCTCTCGGCGTTCTCCAGGAACAGCACCATCACGGCCCGCATCCTGGATCAGTTCGTGCCCTTCACGGCCACCCACACCTACCGCTTCGTGGCCAAGAACACGCGCGAGGCCTGGGAGCGGGTGCCCGAAGACCAACAGGCCGGGCTGCCCTGGGACCCGGACCAGATCGACTGGCGGCACTACATGATCGAGGTGCACATGCCGGGCGTGGTCCGGCACGTGATGCCGCAGATCGAGGAGAAGATCAACAAGCCCAAGAAGCCGCTCCGTCGCAACGACGACCTGCTGGCCTTCCTGGACGAGGTCGCCGAGCGCTTCGAGTTCGCGCCGGCACTGCTCAAGCCGCACGACGCGGGCTTCGAGCGGTTGAGCTACGCCGATCTGCGGGCTCGGGCCCAGTCCACGGGCGCCCGGCTGGTGCGTCAGGGGGTGAAGCCCGGAGACCGGGTCATCCTGTCCGGACTCAACGACCCCATGTGGCCGGTGGCGTGGTTCGGCGTGCTGCTGGCGGGGGCGGTGGTGGTCCCCGTCGATCCGGCCCTGAGCGCGGCAGCGGCCAAGAACATCGGCGAGACCAGCGGCGCAGCCCTGGCGGTGCTGGACGACAAGGCCCTGGACGCGTTCGGCATGGGCCTGACCTGTGGCATCGTGGACCTGTACGACGCGACAGCGGACGGCCACGCCGACGAGCTGCCCCAGCTGGACGTCCAGCCCGACGACGTGGCGAGCATCCTGTTCACCAGCGGCACCACCGGGGTGCCCAAGGGCGTGATGCTCACCCACCGGAACTTCACGTCGCTGCTGGCCAGCTTGAGCCGCATCTTCGAGGTCGACGAGTCCGACCGCATGCTGTCGGTGCTGCCGCTGCACCACACCTTCGAGTTCACCTGTGGCCTGTTGCTGCCCCTGTCCTATGGCTGTCGGGTCACCTACCTGACCGAGCTCACCGGCGACGCGCTCTCCAAGACCCTCAAGGACGGCCGCATCACCGTCATGGTCGGCGTGCCGGCGCTGTGGCAGCTGCTCGAGCGGCGCATCAAGGGCCAGGTCGAGGAGCAGGCAGCGCCCGTACGGCTGGTCTTCGACGCGGGCATGGCGCTCAACCGCATGGTCGGCCGGGCCACGGGCCTGGACATCGGCAAGCTGATGTTCGGCCAGGTGCACGAGCGGCTGGGCGGCAACATCCGCATCCTGATCTCCGGGGGCGCGGCGCTGCCCAAGGACACCCACCACTTCTTCAGCGGGCTGGGCCTACACCTGACCGAGGGCTACGGCCTGACCGAGGCCGCGCCGGTGCTGGCTGTGGCGGCGACGGGACCGGGGATCGCGCCCGGCAACGTGGGCAAGGCCATCCCCGGGGTCGAGCTCAAGATCGCGGACCCCGACGACGCCGGGGTCGGCGAGGTGTTGGCCCGAGGACCCAACGTGATGGCCGGCTACTACGGCAACGAGGACGCCACGGCCCAGGTGCTCGACGCCGACGGCTGGCTCCACACCGGCGACCTGGGCCGCCTGGACCACAAGGACCGGCTCGTGCTCGTCGGTCGGGCCAAGGACGTGGTCGTCACGTCGAGCGGCGAGAACCTGTACCTGGACGATCTGGAGAACCAGCTCGGCGAGGTCCACTGGGTCGCCGAGTACAGCCTGGTGGGCCTGCCGGACCCGCGGGGTGGAGAGCGCCTGGGCCTGCTCGCGGTCGCCCAGGACCCCGAGGAAGCGGGCGTCGATCGCCACAGCGTGCACGCCCGGGCCAAGACCGCCATGAAGGAGGCCCTCGCCAAGCGCCTCCAGACCGGGGCCCGTCCGGCGGTGGTCCACTTCGTGGACGCCGAGCTGCCACGCACGGCCACCCGCAAGGTCCAGCGCAACAAGGTGCGAGAGGTGCTGGAGCGCATCGCCAGCGCGGCGGCCCGGCCCCGGGACGAAGGGGCGCGGGCTTCCGGTCCCGTGCGCAACGCCGTGGCCCTGGTCGCGGGCGTCAAGCTGGACCAGGTCAATGGCGAGACCCAGCTGGCCCAGGACCTGCACTTCGACTCCCTGATGCTGGTGGAGCTGAGCTCCGCCCTGGACGCCCAGGGCGCGGCGCTGGGCGCCGAGGCTCTGGCCGCCTGTGAGACCGTCGCCGATCTGGAGGCGCTGGTGGCCGCCCCGCCCCCGGTCATCGTGCGCGAGGTGGACGTGCGCGACACGGTGCGCATCCCGGCGCCCCTGGTGTCGCCGCTGCGCAGCGGTCTGGGCTCGGTCCAGCGTGGCATCTACGGGAACTTCCTGCGCACCCGGGTCACCGGGCGGGCGTTCATCCCCAAGAACCGCTCGGTCATCGTGGTGAGCAACCACTGCTCCCACCTGGACATGGGCCTGGTCAAGTTCGCTCTGGGGCCCTATGGCCACAAGCTCGCGGCCCTGGCGGCCAAGGACTACTTCTTCGAGGGCAATCGCTGGTGGGTGGCCTACTTCGAGCAGCTCACCAACCTGCAGCCCATCGACCGCTCCGGCAGCTTTCGCAAGAGCTTCAACCAGGCCAAGGCGGTGATCGAGTCCGGCGAGATCGTGCTGCTCTTCCCCGAGGGCACCCGCCGCACCGACGGCACCCTGGGCGCCTTCAAGCCGATGGTGGGCAAGCTGGCGCTGGAGACCGGGGTCGACGTGCTGCCGCTGTATCTGGACGGCACCTTCGACGTGCTGCCCAAGGGCGCGACCCTGCCCCGCGGGCGCAAGGTCACCGTGCGCATCGGCCCGCCGCTCGCCGCGGACCAGCTGCGGGCGCTGACCACCGAGCAGACCCCGGGCGAGGCCGCCCGCATGGCCACCGGCTACATCCGCGAGGCGGTCCGCTGCCTCCGAGACGGCGACGTGCTGGACCTGGCGACCGTCGACGCCGGCGCCGGCCCCATCGAAGAGCTGAGCCCCGAGTCGGCCCTCGCCGAGCTGATGGGCGAGCTGCCCGAACGCTTCATCCCCCAGGCCGCCGACGAGCCCAAGTCCTGGTACTGGAAGCTCGGGGACGCCGACGACATGCGCTGGACGGTGTTCGTCGAGCCCGACGAGGTCAAGATCCGCAAGGGGCGTCCCCCGAGCGGCAAGGCCGACTGCGTGGTGGTGACCAACCTGGATCTGCTGACCCGCATCGTGCTCGAGGGCTACCAGCCCGAGCCCACCGAGTTCTTCTCTGGCGCCATCAAGACCAACGACATCCCGATGCTCATGGAGTTCGGGACCTGCTTCCGCTTCGGCGAGACCCCCGCAGAGGCGTCCCCATGAAGGTCCTGCTGACCGGCGCCACCGGGTTCATGGGCCGGCACCTCCTGCGGGAGCTGCTGGCAGACGGCCACGAGGTGATCGGCTCCAACATCGTCGACGTGGACATCGGCGTGCCCCTGCGCGTGGCCGACGTCACCGACCCCGAGAGCCTGGCGGGGGTCGCCGAGGGCTGCGAGGTCGTGGTGCACGCGGCGGGCAACGTCAACCACCGCCACGAGGCCGCCGAGCAGCAGTGGCGCGTGCACGTGCTGGGCACCCAGAACATGCTGGCCGAATCCAAGCGTGCCGGCGTGCGTCGCTTCGTGCACATCTCCAGCAGCGGCACCGTGGCGGTCAGCCGAGATCCGGACGAGATCCGAGACGAGCATGCGCCGGCCCCGCTGGACATCATCCAGTCCTGGCCCTACTACCGCTCGAAGCTCTGGGCCGAACAAGCGGTGCTGGCGGCCGAAGGCATCGAGACCATCGCCTTGAACCCGTCGCTGTTGCTGGGCCCGGGCGATCTCGAGGGCCTGACCACGCGTCCGGTGCGCTACTTCCTCGAGGACCGCGTCCCGGGAGTGCCGCCTGGCGGGCTGTCCTTTGTCGACGTGCGCGACGTGGCCGATGCCGTGGCCCTGGCGGTCTCCCGCGGCCGCTCCGGCAAGCGCTACCTGCTGGGTGGCGCCAACATGAGCTTCGCCGCCTTCTACGGGCGGCTGTCCCGCATCACCGGCCTGCCGGTGCCGCCGCTCAAGCTCCCTCGGGCGACCGGCAGCCTGCTTCGGTGGATGCCCGACCTGGGCCGAGAGGGGGGCCTGGGCATCTTCCGCCGGGTCGACAGGCTGGACCTGGAGTTCGGCTGCTACACCTGGTACGTCGACAGCCGCCGGGCCATGACCGAGCTCAACTGGCGGCCGCGGGACCCCTCGGACACCCTCCGCGACACCGTGGCGGACCTGTTGTCCCGGCTCGGGGGCGAGCAGCTGCCGGCGCAGCCCCGGGCCTGAGCAGGGGCCGTCAGGCCACCGCGGCCTGGAGCGCTAGCAGCGGCCGCGTCGCCGCCGCCACCTGCGGATCCGCCGGCAGCCCAAAGCCCGCGCGCACCTGGACCAAGGGCGTCTCCCAGAGAGTGTCCCAGCGGGTGCCGAAGAGCAGCCGGGCCTGACGACCGAGCAGCCAGCCGCGGGTGATGGCCTCGAGCCGGCGGTCCCGGTCGCCCCAGCCGGTGACGATGGTGTTCAGCAGGCCCGCCGACAGGATCATCACGCCGACCTTGCTGGGGAACTGGGCGGCGCCGAAGGCCTGGAGGCCGAGCTCGCCGGCCACGTCGGTGCCGAAGCCGGTGACCACGTGCCAGATGTCGTGGACCTCGTAGAGGTGGGCCAGCAGGAACTCGTCCGGGGTCCCACTCGGCTGCTCGGGGAAGAAGTCCACGTCGAGACCTTCGCTGAGCATGTGGTCGGCAAAGGCCCGCCCCAGGGTGCCTTGGGGGAGCTGGGCCATGGCCTGGAGATCGATGGGTTCGAGGCGAGGGCGCGTGGCCAGCGCGTCTGCGGCGTGGGACTCGACGGCCACCGCGTCCATCATCTCTTGCAGGTGCTCCTCGTCGCTGAGCCCCTTGACCATGTCGAAGACCATCTCGGTCTGGTTCGGGTCCCGCACCAGGGACACGAAGGCGCGGAGCAGGGTGAGGGCGGTCACGGTGTTCTTGAACAGGGTCATGGGGTCCTCCGACATGGAAAGGTGAGCAGTCGCTCAGGTTGTGCAGTAAAGATATGAGCGATTACTCACATCGTCTATTCGCGTTCCCCAGAGGTCCCCCATGCCCCTCAGCGATCCCGCCGAAGGCCGCCGCAGGCCACGTCAGCAGCGCTCCCAGGAGACGGTGGCCGTCATCCTCGAGGCGACCGCTCAGGTTCTCACCGAGCAAGGCTACGCCCGGGCCAGCACCAACCGCATCGCCAAGCGGGCCGGGGTCTCGGTGGGCTCGATCTACCAGTACTTCGGCGGCAAGGACGCGCTCATCGTGGCGCTGGCCGAGCGCCACGCCCTGGAGATGATCGGCGTGGTCGGCCAGCTGCTCCAGGACCTGGCGGACCTGCCGGTGGCCCAGGTGGTGCACCAGGCGGTCGAGGCCATGATCGCGGCACACCGGGTCAACCCGGAGCTCCACCAGGTCCTGATGACCCAGTGCCCGGACGTGGTGGAGCTGCCCACCGTGCAGGCCCTGGAGCAAGGCTTCCTGGAGCTCGTGCAGGGCGTGATGGCCGAGCGAAGCCACGAGCTGCGCCCGGACCTGGACCCCGAGATCGCCGCCTGGCTCCTGACCCGCTCCGGCGAGGCCGTCACCCACGCCGTCGTGCGGGAGCGCCCGGACTGGGTCCAGGACCCGCGCTTCGTGGCCGAGGTCACGAACATGCTCGTGCGCTACATCTCGCTCACCCCGGACTGAGCACCGCCAGGGGCGTCAGGGACCGGCCTCGACGGGGGTCTGCTCGGGCAGCAGCGGCATCGCGGCCTCGACGTAGGGCATGAGCTGGTCCCACAGGGCCACCACGTCGGGGTCTTCGGGGTCGTAGGCGTCGACCAGCTCGGTGGGGTCGGTGCCGCGGCGGTGGAAGAAGCGATCGCCGTTCCACGTGTAGCCGAGCTTGTCGCCCGAGATCTGCACAGCCTGCTCCGGCCCGACGCGACCGTCGCTGATGAGCCACAGGGGCCGATCGTCGGGGGCCGTGCCCAGGGGCATGCCCGTGAACTCGTCGCGCTGGGGCAGGCCCAGGACCTCGAAGAGGGTGGGCACCAGGTCTTCCTGGACCGTCGGCCCGGACCAGGTGGCGTGTGCCAGGTCCTTGGCCCAGAAGAACGCCAGCGCGTCGTTCTCGCCGTAGTGCAGCGACCAGGCGTGGGTCTGGCGCTGGTGCTCGAAGAACTGCTCCCCGTGGTCGCTCCAAACGACCACCAGGGTGTCGTCCAGCGCCCGGCGCTGTTCCAGCTCGGCCCACAGGGCCTGGAGCTGGTCGTCGGTGTAGCGGACGGCGGCCTCGTAGCGGACCCGGAGGTGTTGCTCCAGGACCTCCTGGTCCTCGGGGTCCAGGGTCAGGAACTGCCCGGCCAGCAGGTAGTGGCTGTCCCAGTCCGCCAGGTCGTAGTCGATCTCCGGCAGGCCCTCGAGCGCGGTCAGGTACTCCGCCGGCGGGTCGTAGGGCGCGTGGGCGTCGCGCAGGTGCAGGTGCAGAAACCAGCGCTTGTGCTCGACCATCAGCTCGTCGAGCTCGTCCAGGGCCAGGGCGATCATGTCCTCGGCCCGCTCGAAGCCCGGGTAGACCACCGAGTCGAAGCCCTGGGCAGTGTTCCACTTGTCGCTCAGGTAGCCATTGCTGCTGACCAGGGCCGTGCCGAAGCCGACCTGGCGCAGCCAATCGGGCAGCATGGGGGTGTCGTCGGGCAGGGCCTCGCGGTAGGTCTTGGACAGCCGGGGCACAAAAGCGAAGGGCACGTTGCCCTGGCCACTCAGCGCGCACAGGATGCCGGCATAGGTCCAGTTGCTGCAGGCCTGGTGGGCGTCCAGGCCCACGCCTTCGCCCATGAGCTGGTCCATGAACGGGGTCAGGTCCAGGTCGCCATAGCGGCTGATGTGGTCCCGCCGCAGGGTGTCGATGGACACGAAGATCAGGTTCGCCGGCGTGGGGCCGTCGTAGGGCAGGAACGACGTCTCGGGCGGTGGCTCGTCCTGGAGTCCGCCGATGGGCGTCTCCCCGTCGGTGCACGCGAGCGCGGCCAGCCAGAGGGTGGTGACAAGCACGGTGCGAACATAGCCGGGCTCTCAGTCGATGGCCTCTTGCTGGTGGCTCAGGAACGACGCAGGCCCCAGCACCCGGGTGCCGCACAAGAGCACGAAGTCCGCGGTCAGGTGCTCGTCGTCGAGCACGAACTGTTCATCCAGGGTCACCTGGCCCGTCAGCCGCTTGCCCGAGCAGGACAGGCAGCCCCCCGCACGACACGAGCTGGGCAGCTCCAGGCCGGACCGGTCGGCGCCGTCGAGCACCGTCTCGCCCGGCGCCACCGTGAAGTGCAGGACCTCGCCCGTGTCGGGATTGGTGACCTGGACGGGGTGCTGCACAGGGTGCTCGTCGAAGCGCGGGGCTGCGGGCGCTGGCGCATCGGGCGTCGGAGCCCCGTCCTCCCAGAAGTCATCGTCGAGCACGCTCGCGGGCGTGGGCTCCGGCACCGCCGGCGCCTCGCGCTCCTGGGCGTAGTCGATGCGGGATCGGATGGGGCCCCGCTGGCTGGGCGGCTCACTCGGATCGGGCGCCTGGGACGGCGACGCGCTCTTGCCGAGGCGACGCTTCAGTCTGTCCCGCAGGCCCATGGGGCATCCTATCCGGGCTCGCGGTAGCCTGACGGGGTGGCCGAGACCGTTCCTTGCCCCAGGTGCACCCGGCCCAACGCGGCCCACAAGGCCCGCTGTCTCTACTGCGGGGAGGCAATGCCGAACCCCACGGCGCCCCCGCCTCCCCGGGTCCAGCGGGCCGTGCCCGAAGACCTCGACCTGCTGGTGGCCAAGGCCCTGCGCACAGGCAAGCTGCGCGATCTGAGCGTCGCGCTCCACAAGCCGCAGACCGTGGCGGTCGCTCCTGGCACACCGGTCGCCGACCTCCAGGACGAGGTGACCGATCCCGGAGACGCCCCCGAGCCCGAGCCGGTGCCTGCAGCCGACGCCCTGGGCGCGCTGTTCAACCAGGTCCAGGCCCTGCGAGCCGCGGGCGGGGCCGCAGACGCGCTGGCCCTCTGGGAGCGGGCACCGGAGCTGGTCACGGCCCTGAGCCAGGAGCTCGAGGCCGAAGCCGAGGAACAGGCCCGGGTGCCGGTGATCCTCCCGCCCATTCGCAGGCGATGGGTCCTGCTCGTGGCGCCCTGGGAGGCGGACATGGACCTGGCCGCGTTGTCCCAGGCTGCGCAGATCGACCAGGCGACCCTGCGCATGCAGTCGCGGCATCGCTACGCCCAGGTGCTGGCCAGGAGCGACAGCCGCGCCGAGCTCGAGGGACGAGCCGAGCAGATCGGACGACTGGGCCTGGCCGCGTCGATCATCGATCGGGAGACCCTGCCGGCCATCGACGCGCCGCGGGTGGTGCTTCGGCGCGAGCCGGACGGCCGGTGGTTCGGGACCCGCACGCCCCTGTGGCAGGAGCCCGTGAGCTTCGATCCGGCAGCGCCCCCGCCCGGCGAGCTCCTCGATGGGCTCCAGGTGTCGCTGGTGGTGCCCGGTGACGTGGTGGTGCGGCGCTACCGCCAGTCCGGCGAGGGCGGGCGCATGAGCCGGAAGCGCGAGTCGACCGCGCGAGCCCTGGGCGAGTCTCGGCGGGGCGTGCTGGACCTGCACGGTCCGGGCACCCACGTGCGCATCGTCGAAGGCATCACCGATCTCAGGAACCTGCCCGGATCGGTCCAGGGGTCCAGCCGGCGCTCCCTCGTGGGTGTGCAAGAACACCTGGGCGAGCTGTTCCCGGGGCTGCAGGTGCTGGCCAAGCGCGTCTGCCAGAGCGTCGAGAGGGCGCCGGGGGGCCAGTCCGGGGGCCCGCTGGTCACGACCGGCTGGCCGCAATTCGAAGAGCACACCCGGCTCTTGCGGGTCGCAGCACTCGGCGACGATCCATGAAGAGGCCCATGGTGGCGGCGGGAGCGGCGCTGGTCCTGGCGGTCGCGCTCACAGCGCCCGCTTGGCTCGACCCCACGGGACGGGTCCTTGGACACCCGGGCGCCGACACCTACAACCACCTGTGGGGGTACTGGCAGGTGCACTCGGCGCTGGGGGCCGGGGAGTCGCCGCTGCAGACGGCGCTGCTGCGCTTCCCCCAGGGCGGCGCTCTGTGGTTCATCGACATGGCCGGGGCTCTGCTGTCGGCGCCGGTCCAGCTCCTGGCCGGGCCCGTGGTGGCGATGAATGCGGTGGTCACCCTGCGGGTCGCCCTGGGGATCCTGGGGGCCGGGCTGTTGGCCCACCGGGTCACCGGCAGCCCGGCGGGTGCGGCGGTGGCCGGGGTGGTGTACGGCGCGTCGCCTTACGTGCTTGGCCAGCTGCACAACGGCATCACCGAGACCCTGGCCCTGGGCTGGTTGCCCCTGGCCCTTTGGGCCGCCCTCGGCTTCCGCCAGGCGCCGGGCCCCCGGTCCGGACTCCTGGCCGGGGTGATGCTGGGCGCGACAGCGCTCACGAACTGGTACTACGGCCTGTTCGCGCTGCTGGCGGTCCTGCCTCTGGTCGTGCAGGCCCTGGGTCCCGGACTGCGGGCCGGCGCGGTGCGGCGACACCTGGGCTGGCCGGTGGCCGCTGCAGGCCTGCTGGTCCTGCCGGCCCTGGTGCGCTTCCGGCGCACCTTGGTGGCTGCCGATGGTCTGGTGGCGCGGGACGGGGACTTCGTGGAGCGCACCCTGTGGGCCCACAACATGGTCGATGCCCTGGCCTTTGTGGTGCCGGTGCGCAGCCCCGACCTCAAGGTCTTGTTCGACGAGGACCTGGTGGTGGTCGTCTACGTGGGGCTGATCGCCCTGGGGCTGGCGGGTTGGGGCGCCTGGAGGCGGCGGGCGGCCCGGCCCTGGCTGGCGGGGGCGCTGGCGGCATGGGTGATGGCGCTCGGGCCCTATCTCTACGTCGGCGGCCGCTATCAGGCCCTGCCCGGCGGGGACTGGCTGCCTTTGCCCTTCCTGTTCTTCTTCGAGCCCTTTCCGCTGCTGCGGCCCCTGTCCCACGCCTACCGCTTCACCGTGCCGCTGCAGCTCTGCGTCGCGGTCCTGGCCGCGTGGGGCGTGGTGGCGCTCGCTCGCCGAAGCCAGCGGTCCGAGGGGCTGGTGGCGGGCCTGGGGGTCGCCCTGGTCCTGGCCGAGCTGGCCCTGGTGGCCCCCGCGCCCTTCCCCGTGGCCACGGCCCCGGTGGCCACACCTGCGGTCTACGGCGCAATCGCGGCCGAAGGCGCGGTGCTCGACCTGCCCGCGAGCGTCCAGGTCCTGGCCCGCAGTCGCTACAACCTGTACCAGGTCGGCCACGGGCGCCCGATCCCCTATGGACTGAACGATCCCACGCCGCCGCTCTTGCGCCAGAATCGCCTGGCCCGGAGTGCGCTGGACCTGGAGCGGACCAGCGTGGACACGGTCGCGCCGGTGCTGCCGGCCCTGGACCTGGCTCTGGGTGAAGCCGCGCTGGTCCAGGCGGGATTCGCCGCGGTGGTGCTCCACCTGGACGAGCTGCCGGCGGCGGTGCGGGTCCGCGTCTGGCAGCACCTGGATCTGACCCTGGGCCACGGCGAGCGCATCGGGGACCAGGTCCTATGGCAGCTCGGGCAGCGCCCGGACCGCTGACGCCAGGGCTTCGACGTGGTCATCGCGCACCCCTCGGGCCGCCAGGGTGTCCGCCAGGCGGAGCAGGTACGCCCGGTTGGTCCCGCTGGGGCCCCTGCTGCCCTGGATGTGGGCCGCCATCTGGGCCAGGTCTGCGGGGCCCAACCAGCTGGGGTTGTCCGGGCCAGCGATGTACACCACCGCCTGGCGCACCGTGCCGTCGGCGAGGGTGGCGGGACGGACGAGTCGGGTGTAGCCGGCCTGTTCCCGGTGATCGAGGTCACCCAGGACGTCGTCGGACACGCGCCACACCTGGCCGTGGCAGACCTGGTCCGGGGTCTCGATGAGGGTCAGCACCCGACCGGGTCGACCGGGGGTGCCCCGGTGGTCCGGGGAGCCCTGCCAGAAGCGGCGTGACCAGCCCGGGATCCAGGCCGGGTGTCCCTCCAGCACCGGCAAGCCCGGGCGCCAGACCAGCGAGCCATAGCCGAAGACCCACAGGGTCTCGCTCACCGGGCCACAGCCTGGCGTCGCCGCAGGATCTCGACGGCGGCCGGACCAAAGCGGGGCACCAGGTCCGGATCCGGGGCGTCCCGAGACGCCGGCGCCCGGGCGAGCACGTCTGGCCCCAGCTGTTCGGCCAGGGCTTCGATCAGGCCCGGCTGGGCGTCGTTGGCATGAAGACCGACCAGCACGGCGCCTTGGAGGCTGCGGGCCTGGGCCAGGGTCAGCTCCTGGGTCTCGGCCACCGCCAACAGGCCCTTGGCCTGGTCATCGGGGGGGAAGCCACGCCAGGGATCGGTCGCTGGGATCGGTGGCGGGGGGCCCCCCCACGAGCCGAAGCGCCCCGCGAGCGACTGCTCCAAGGCCAACAGCTCCGACGGCACGTTCGGGTGGGCGCGGGAGCGGGGCAGAGCCGGCCGATCCGCGCCGGCGACGGCCACGGCGAGCAGCTCCGGGCCCAGGGCATCCGCGGCACGCTGGGGCCAGCTCGACTTGACCGCGTCCAGGTCCAGAGCGGCCTCGAGCAGCCCCCGCGCGGTCGCGGCGCCGTCGCCGTGAGGCAGGGATGCGGGGTCGTCCTGGCCGGCCAGGGCGATCGCCAGGATCACGTCGTGCAGCTGCACCTCGGCCACGCTGCGGGCCCGGGCCTGCTCCAGGCGCTGGGCCACGTGGGGGGCCGGTCCCAGGAACCAGGCCACGCCCACGACCGCCGCCACCCAGGTGAGGGCCGTCCTGTGCGCGTCGAACCAGGGGCCGCTCATGGGGCCCGCCCGATCAACTGTAGGCGGTCCAGCTCCACGTGCACCGTGCCCCCGGTGGCCGCCAGGCTCGGCAGCACGCCACCGGCCAGGGGGAGCTGGACCCGGGTCCAGGTGCCCGGGGCGGTGTCCAGGCTGCCGGCACCGGCGACCCGCAGTGCGCCAGGACCCGGGTCGGCCGCCGGACGGTGCACCCACACCGACAGGGCCGTGGCCTGTGCGGCGCCGTCAGGCCAGTCCAGGGCCAGGGACTCGCCGTCGCGCAGGGTGATCGGGAGCTTCAGCTCGGACCAGGGCACCGGCACGTCCACCACGCCCTCGCCGGTCCAGGTCCACTGGTGCCCAGCCGGGGGCAGCTCCGCGGGGAGGGCGTAGATCCACGTGTCCGCGCTGGTCAGCACGGGGGCCCCGAACACGTCGTCGAGCATCTGCAGGGCGACGCTGCCCAGCCGGTCTGCCTCGCCGTGGAAGCCCGAGAGGTGCAGCTGTGAGGTCTCGAAGGCCGGGTGCACCACGACATAGCGAAAGCCCTGGTCCCACAGGGACCTCAGGTCGTCCGACCCGAAGCGATAGGGCGGTGCCCGTCGGCCCAGGTCCAGCACCGTCTGGAGGAAGGCGTTGTCGCCGACGTAGTCCTGGAACGCCAGCAGGTCCGTGCGCCGGATGAGCTGGTTGCAGTTGAGCACGGGCTTGCGGTGCACGACCTGGTGGTACTGGAAGCGCGCATTTGCAGGCGAGATCGGCTGATACAGCAGGGGCAGCTCGATGACCGCGCCGTCCGGCAGGTCCCGGAGCTCCTCGTAGATGGCCGGGATGCGCGCGTCGGCCAGCGGGCGCTCGGCGGGACGCTCGCCGGACCAGTGGGGCTGCAGGGGCCCCAGGACCCCGGCCAGGCCGGCGAGGGCCCACCCGTGACGCCGGGGGATCCGAGTCGTTCCCACCGCCGCCAGTCCCGCCAGGCAGACCAGCACGACCACCCCGATGCGGTAGGGCCGGTAGGCCTTGGAGAAGAATGGGACGTCGTTGTAGAGCCAGTAGTAGGGCAGGGGGGTCTCTTGGGCCCAGGCGGCCAGGGGCGGCGTGGCGTCGATCTGCAGGAAGGGGCCCAGGGTGAGCACGGTGAAGCCCCCGGCGAGCACGGCCCAACCCCGCCCGCGGCGTCCAGCAGCCGCCAGCCCGATGAGCCCCAGCACATAGGCCAGCGCCCCGGGGGTGCTGTCCAGGGGATTTGCCGTGAACCGGGCCCGGACCAGGTTCAGCACCGACGTGCTGTTCACCACGACCTGCATGGCGTCGTTGAGCTCGAGCAGAGGTGCGTCCAAGGCCTCGAGTGGGACCTGGGCATTGCTGACGGCGTAGCTCCGCTCCCAATTCTCGGTGGAGAAGGTCTCGGCGGTCACCGCCGCCCGGCTGGGCGTCTCGCGCCGGACCTGGGGGATGAGCGGCGCGTCCAGGGCGGCCGCCAGCAGGCAGACCCCTGCGATCCAGGCCACGGTGCGGTTGCGCAGCGCCCCCCCGGCGAGCCACCGCCAGGCCGCAAAGGCCACCGTGAACAGCCCGGTGAAGAGCGTGTAGTACCAGTTGAACGGCCCGATGGCGGCCAGCAGGAGCACCGCCGGCCAGGCCCGCCGCCAGCCGGGCGCCTCGCAGAGCCGCAACAGGGCCACGGCGAACAGGGGCAGGAAGCCCGCCGCCACCAGCTCCACACAGCCCGCGGACATCTCCCCGTAGAGGTAGGGGGTCCAGGTGAACGCTGCGGCCGCGAGGGCCCCGGCCCGGTGGGAGCCGGCGAGCTGTACGCCCAGGGCATGTGCGCACAGGGCCGAGAACACGAAGGACGCGAGCACCAGCAAGTTGTAGGTGGCGACCAGGCCGATCCCGGCCCACATGAGCGGCACCCCCAGCAGCTGCACGCCCAGGTGGCCGAAGGACCAGAGGTTGTAGCCGACCGGGTACAGGATGCGGTCCGTCACCTCGGTCAGGGCCCCGGCCCCCAGGGCGTCCTGGAGGTGCCAGATGAGCCACATCGTCGTCCAGGCGTCGAAGCGGTCGCCCCACACGTGGGTGGTCAGCTGGGCCCCGAGGGGCCACGTGAACACCACCGCGCCGATGGCATAGGCGAGACCGGCGAGCAGCCACGGCCGGGTGCGGCTCAGGGGGCCTGCTCCGGCGCGGGCACCGGGGTCAGATCCACGGCGTCCCGCGCCCCCAGCAGGACCTCGCAGGCGCCGGCCAGGCCGGGGTGGGCCAGGGCCACGGCCAGGAGCGCCTGGAGCCGCAGGCCGGCCACGTCGGCGACCAGATCGGTCTCGCCGGCGTCGAGGGTCCACAAGCCGCCGGGATCCAGGTGGTCTTGCTCCGGCGACTGCACCCGCTTCAGGGAGGCAAAGCTGCTGCCTTCCCACGACTGTCCCAGCAAGCCCTCATAGGCCGCCGGGGCCGAGCCGGGTCCCACCTGTCGGCGGACCAGGAACAGGGCGTTCACCATGCCCCGGCGCTGTTCCGGCAGCAGCGTCTCCGCAAACGCCCCAGCCGCGTCCAGGGCGGCCTCGACCCAGCGGGCCCGCAGATCGCGCGGGTCGGCGTCCAGGCTCTGCCTCGCGGCCTGGATCCCGTCGGCCCGGGCCGCCAGCTGGTCGGGCAGGGGCTCGCCCCCGGCGAGCTCTCGGGCCAGGGCTTCGTAGGTCGGGCCCAGGGCCTGGGCCTCGGCCCGTCCGGCCACGGCCATCGCGTCCGCGGCACGCGCACCGAGGGCCCGCACCTCCAGGCTCGCCTGGCGCAGGGCCCTCAGCTGTTCCGGACGCGCTCCCAGGGACCGGAGCCACAGGAGCATGCGCACGCGGTCGCCCAGCGGGGTGAGGGCGTCTCCCGCCTCGCCGCCGTAGAGCACCTCGGCCAGGGGCAGCGGCGCCGGCTCGCGGAGAGGGCTCGGCTCGTCGGACGCCACGGGGAGCTCGGTGTCACAGCCCGAGAGACCCAGCAGGAAGAGGGCCGGCAAGGCGCGGATGAGGGACCTCCGGCGGATGCGATATCCTACTGCACGCGCGGTCCCGGGCCGTGTGGCGCCACCCGGAGGCCGCCTGCTCATCCCGCTCCTGGCCCTGCCCGCGCTCGCCCAGGCCCCCTTGACGCCGACGGTCCTGGCCGTGGGAGAGGCCCGGTCCGTGGTGGTGCTGACCAGCGCGGGGGCCGCAGCCTTGTGCCGAGACGACGGCCAGCAGGGCGATCCGGTGCCCGGCGATGGCCAGTGGCGCTGCCCGAGCCTGGCCTGGGCGCCGGAGCGAGATGCGCTCGGAGTGATGCTCGACGGTCGTCGGCTCGTGCGGGCCCAGGCCGTGGCTCCCACGTTGTCCGGCAGGGTCAGCCTGACCCTGGACGGGGGTCGGCTCCGGGCCGAGCCGGGCACCCCCGAGCCCGGCGCCCCGGGCACGGCGAAGCCGCCCGTGCCCGCCCTGGTCATCGACGTCGACCGGGGCGAGAGTCGCCAGGCGTGGATCCTGGAGGTCGCGGCGGCCTCGGGCTCTGGCCAGCTGGCCTGTCACGACGACGGGGACTTTCCCGACGCAGCTCGCAACGACGACGTGCCGGTCTGCGCCGGCACCGCCGCCAGTGGCGACGTGGTGCTGCGCCTGCGCACGCCGGCTCAGCAGCTCCAGGCCGAGCGCAGTGTGGGCCCCGATGTGGCCATCGTGCGCGGTCGCTGGACCGACCAGGGGCTCCAGTCCAGTGATCGGGCGCTGATGCCAGAGCTGAGCTCGACGGCCCAGGCCGTGCCCCTGGGCGACGCGCTCCCGGCGCCCCAGGGCGGCGACGATGGCGCCACCGGGCCGGCGGTCAAGCCCCCCGACGCCCCGTCCCGCCCGGGCCTGTGGGCCGGTCTCCTGGCCTTGGGCGCGGGCCTGGTGGGGTGGCGCCTGGGGCGCGGCCCCCGGGGTGAGCGAGCCCTGCACGGCAGCCTGGAGCGGGTGGACGCGCCCGTCCAGATGACCCACGTCGACAGCCTGGAGGCCGCGTGGCCGGTCGTCGGCAGCGAGGCGCCGGTCGTGCTCGTCGGACTCGGTGGCGTGCCCGCCCAAGCCCGCTCT
Source organism: uncultured Enterobacterales bacterium (assembly GCA_964519895.1). GTDB lineage: Bacteria > Myxococcota_A > UBA796 > UBA796 > CAJQPC01 > CAYFPX01. The sequence continues at coordinate 110,201 of CAZFLE010000009.1, forward strand.
GGGGCGGTGCTGCGGTGCCGCAGCGTCGACGTGCTCGACGTGGTGGACGCTGTGCGGGGACTCGCAGCGCGGGAACCGCTCCGGGCCGTGGGGCTGGTCGTGGCCGCTGGGTCCCTCGAGAACCCAGGGGGCCTGGGGGTCACACCACTGGAGCTCCTGGCCCGCGAGCTGCCGCCGAACACCCGCTGTGCCGTGGTCGATCCGGCCTCTGTGCCATGATGCCGCGCGTGCTGCTGTCTGCGCTGCTGCTGCTGATCGGGCTGCCGGCGTCCGCCCAGGACGACGCCCCCGCACCCCCCGAGCCCGAAGAGGTCGCGGCGCCGGATCCGGTGGACCACGTGGAGGCCCCGGCGGGGGCCCCCGGGGGGGACCAGAGCGAGGCCTCGGCGCCCGCCGAGCAAGCCGCGTCGGGTGCGCCGGGAGGCAGTCCGGTCGCGGTCGGGGCCGGGCGGAATTTCCTGGTCGTGTTCATCGACGAGGCGCGGGAGTACGCCGACCAGACCCTGATCTTTTCGTTGGGGGAGGGCGACGACGCCCTGACGGTCGCCCTCAACGACGACGGCGCTCCTCCAGACGTGGACGCCGGGGACGGCCGCTCGGTGGCCGCCATGGCCGGCCACCCCACCGGTGCCGGACCGGCGGCTCTGCGCGTCGCAGACGGCGACGTGCTGTGGTCCCAGGAAGACTTTGCCGTGCCCGCCGGCATGGAGCAGCCCAGCCTGCGCTTGGAGGTGGGCGCTGCTGGCGTGACCGGTGGTCTGGTGATCGACCCCAAGCAGGAGCCGATCGCCCACACCGACCAGGACACCGGCTCGCCCTTCGTCCGGCTGGTGCGCAGCCTGCTCATGCCCATCGCCTTGGGCCTGGGCGGTGGCGTCGTGCTGGGCCTGTTGCTGCCGGTGCTGCGGCGCAAGGCCGAGCCGGCCCTGGGGTTGGCCCCGCGTCCCGGTGTGCCGTGGCCTCCGGAGCTGGTGCTGCCCGAGCCCGGGTCCGCGGCCTGTTGGCAGGTGCCGACGCCCCGGGCGAGGACCCGTCTGCTCGCGGCAGTGGCCCGCCACGCCGCCCAGGCCGGTCCTGTGCTCCTCTTGCCGGAGCCTTGGAGTCGGGCCGCCCTGGCCCAGGCACTCGCTGGCCTGAGCCCGGTGGTGGTCCCCAGCGCCGATCGCGCCACGGCCGTGGGCCTGGCGGCTGCGGCCAACCTGCAGGGTGAAGGCCTGGTGCTGGTGGCCGGCCCCGACGCCGTCGAGCCCCCAGAGCCCGGCGAGCCCGAGGACGCACCGCTGGATGAGCTGGTGGAGCTGAGCCACCGTCCCGTGGTCCTGGTCATCGTGGCCGGCGAAGCGACCCCGGTGCCGCCGTCCGTGGACCTGGTCGGGACCGGACAGGACCTCCAGGTCGGGGAGCGGGTGGTGCTCCGCGGCGCCCGCTTGGTGACCGGCGGTTCCTGACACGCCCCGCAGCCGTCCCGGCCTGACCCTGCGGCCGGGACCCGCCCTGATGGTCCTGGCTGCGGGGCTGTTCACCGTGATGGTCGCCCTGGTCAAGCTGGTCCGGGTGGAGCTGTCGCCCTTCGAGGTGATCGCCTGGCGCAGCGTGTCCGCGCTGCCCCTGGTCGCGCTGCTGGCCGCCAGGAGCGGGTTTCAGCTGCACGGGCGGCGGGCCTTTGCCTGGCGGACCTGCTCCGGCATCGTGGCCATGACCTGCTTCTACACGGCTACCCTGGGCCTGCCTCTGGTGGACCTGGCCCTGGTCCACAAGCTCCAGCCCCTGCTGGTCGTGGTCCTGGCGCCGCAGCTGCTGGGGCAGAGCGAGCGCCCGGCCCCGGGCATCTGGGGGATCTGCCTCTTGGGCTTCACCGGCTGCGCGGTCCTGCTGGGCCCCGGCCTGGCCGTCGGCAACGTCTACGGCTTCTGGGCCCTCGGCGCGACCGTGGCGTCGGCCTTTGCCCACACCTTCCTGCGGTCCCTGGGAAAGACGGATCGCACCGCCACGGTGGTGTTCTGGTTCCAGGCGGTCGTGACGGTCTATGCCTTCACCGCGCTGATGATCTTCGACGGCACCGTCACCCTGCCCCCCCGACACCTGTGGGCGCAGCTGTTCGCCATCGGGCTGGTGGGCACCGCGGGTCAGGTGGCGATGACGCGGGCCTATGCGCTGGATCGAGCATCGACGGTGGCCGCGGCCTCCTACACCTCTCCCTTGTTTGCCCTGGTCGGTGATCTCGCTGTCTTTGCACTGGTGCCGGCATGGAATGGCTGGCTAGGAGGGGGACTGGTGATCACCGCCGGCCTCCTCCTGGTCCTGAGGAAGTCGCCGGCAGCACCCGCGGAGGCGTGAGCGATGTCTGGACAGGTCGTGCTGGTGACAGGGGCTTCGAGTGGCATCGGCCTGGCGACCACCCGGGCCTTCGTCGAGGCGGGTCATGCCGTGGTGGCTCTGGCCCGCAACCAGGCGGTGCTCGGCGAGCTGGAGCGGGTCTGGGGCGAGGAGCGGCTGTTCGCCATCGCCGCCGATCTGCGGGAGCCGGCCCAGCTGGAGCAAGCCTTCGGGGCGGTGGCAGAGCGCTGGGGCGGCGTGGACGTGCTGGTCAACAACGCCGGCCTGGCCCACGACGCACCGCTGCTCACGGGGGACGCGGCTCTGTGGCGGGACGTCCTCGAGGTCAACGTGCTCGGGCTGGCTGTGTGCACCCGCTTGGCCGTGGCCCAGATGCGCGGCCGGGGGGATCGGGGCACGGTGATCCACGTCTCCTCGATGTCCGGCCACCGGGTGCCACCGGGGGGCGCGATGTACGCGGCCAGCAAGCACGCCGTGCGTGCCCTGACCGAGGGCCTGCGCCAGGAGCTTCGGGCAGTGGACTCCGGGATCCGGGTCTGCTGCGTGAGCCCTGGTGGCGTGCTGACCGACTTCCAGGTGCGCAAGCACGGGGCGGAGCGGGCCGCCGAGATCCACGCCGAGCACACCCAGCTGGCCCCCGACGACATCGCCCGGATCATCTGCTTCTTGGCCGACAGCCCGGACCACGTGGAGATCCACGACGTCCTGGTCCGCCCGACCCCCCAGCCTCGCTGATGCTCCCCTGGATCGCCGTGGCGGTGTTCGCCGTGACCACCGCAGCCGCCACCTGGCAGCTGTGGCTCTTGCCGACCCTGCTGCTGAAGGGCGTGCGTCTTGCCCACGCGCCCGACGTCTCGGACTGGGACACGGAGCCCCCGCCGCAAGACGCCCTGGCCTGGCTCCAGGAACGCGCCCAGGGACTCGTCACCCGGGGCTTCGTGGCCGGTGCACGCACCTGTGTTCGAGGCGAGATCGGACCCAGTGTCGCCTGGCGGGCCCACCTGCGCCACAAGAAGGACCGGACCCGCGTGGCGCTGACCGCGTGGCACCTGCAGACCGACGGCGCGCCACGACCGGTGCGCCAGGAGCTGAGTCTGCAGATCGAGGCAGCCAGGGGCCAGATCCTGGTGGTCACCACCAGCGACGACGTGGAGGACGCCCTGTGGCCGCCGCACCTGACCACGGTGGTCTTGGCCGGCGAGACCGATCTGGATCGGGTGCTCGGGGCCTTGGCCAAGCGCCTGGCCGAGCTCGGCCCGGACCTGAAGCGGGCCCGCCGGCACCGCCACTCGGGCCCCGAGGAAGGCGCTCTGCGGCGCACGGAGCTGCTGGAGCACCAGCGCGAGCTCCGCCTGGTCCGCCTGGACGAAGAAGCCGAGGAGTGGCGCCTGACCTGGACCGGCGCCTGCATGAACGCCTTCTACCGATTCTGGCCCCTGAGGCGCAGAGCGGTCGCCCGGCAGCGACGGGAGGCACGACGGCTGACGTCTGACGTCTGACTGATCGGCCGATGAGTCAGGCGCCGGGCACGCCTTCGAGCACATCGCCCGCGCCCAGGGACACGCTCAGCTC
>CAZFLE010000010.1:0-110201 GCA_964519895.1 uncultured Enterobacterales bacterium
CGAACCGGCGATTCCGATCGTCCAAGCTCTGCTTTCGGGATTCGACGCAGGTCGCTAGTACCTCGTCTTGGGGGAAATGACCGGTTGATCGCGCCGCCATCGGAGCCCCTGGTGGTGGCGGCCGACAAACGGGCATCGCGAATGCGGTGCGGAGGCCGCCGCCGCCAGGGGATTCGAGGGCAAGCGAGGACCGGTCAGAGCCCTCTTGACGAGGGACTAGGTCGGGTCAGTCGACCGGGTCGCGGTCTATTCGCATTGGGTCGTCCAGCGCGATGACTACCGGCTCGAGGTCGGCCGGGCCGGGTGCGGTGTAGACGACGCCACTGAACGGCTCCGGACCAGGCCCGCCTGGGTTGTAGAGCGCTCGATAGCCGCCATCGAGAGCCGGGATCTCCAGGTGTGTGATGTTGCGTGCAGCAGCCTCGTCACCCTCGATCACGATGTCGATGTAGTTGTCGCGGTCCTCGACGTAGCAGTCGTCGTAGAACACCTTCTTGCCGTCCTCGGGCGGGCCGAGGTCGGACATGCCCACGATGTTCAAGGTGCCGCCTGCGACCGCATAGTCAACGCCGGTTTCCTCCAACAGGACAACTTCCCCGTCCGATCCCACGGCGTGGATGCGGAAGAACTCGGCGAACATGTCCGGTCGGATACCCGTGACACCATCAGGGGAAAAGCCACCAGACGTGAGCATACGGAGGCGGAAATCGCCACGTCCCTCGTACAGGCTGGCCTCGTCGTTGGGCATCGTGTCGCCGCTCTTGAGGCCGTACACGCCTGCCTCGCCGAGAGGCTCCGGATCAAGCCAGTTGAGCTTAGCGCCGACCAGCTTTGGGCCGCTGTCGTACGGCGTCGCGTCGGTCGTCCATGTCATCCCGACAGCGCTGATCTCGATGCCGTCTGGACCAACCAGCATCAGCGGTGTGCCATCGTCCACGATTGCCAACTGGACCGGGTACCGGGCATCGGGGTCGGCGGCCGACAGCCGGTCGCCAAGGTCGTCGAAGACGACAACGGTGTTCCGCTCGTTCAACTCCCAGTTCGGGTACATGCCGGCCGAGGCGGGCACCATCGTAGTGCCGTCGGTGAGCGTGAACTCGAAATCCGTGTGCTGCATAGTCTCCGTAGCAACCGGCCAGGAGAACACGATGGGCAAGCCGTCCGCGTGGTCGGCCGGACCATCGTAGAGGACTTCCAGCCCGTCGCTCTCGGCGGCCGATGTACGCATCGAATCGTCCGGGTCCGTGCCATTCGAGCAGGCCAATGAACCGTACCAGGACCCCCCGGCGTCCCGCACAGTGTCCTCGTCGAGGCCCTCGATGCCGATGATGCCGTCGAAGCCCAACCCAGCGGAGAGGATTGCAGGATCCTCCGTCCAGTAGTCGGCCGCGACAAGCTCCCCATTGAGCATGTCCCGCTTGACGTTGGCTGGACACCCGGTGGTCATGGCAACCGCGAACGTAAGGCAGATGCACCGGAGCACGGCGTCGCGCCGCGTCGCGTCGGCAAGGGCGGTAAGCACCGCAGTGCGGAGCCCGAAGGCAACCGGGGCCTGCATCGTCCGTTCACCGTAGGACGCGTTCTCGTTCATGTGCCCTTCCGGGTGGGGCTGGCGACGCCACCCTATCAAGAGTGCCCCGGCGGATCAGGCATCCTCTCCGAGAATCTCGGTCCGCTAGGTCGGCCTCCACGACGACGTTTTTCCCTGCACAGCCCGGCTGCTGCCGGCCTACCTGATGCTCCAGAAGAAGGTGCTGGACGAGGAGCTGGTCTACGTCGACGAGACCTCGTGGCGGTTGATGAAGAAAGGAGGCACCAAGCGCTGGTGCTGCTCCACAGCGGGGTCTCGGTCGCCACCGATGGTCGTCGAGTCTTCTTCTCGTTGGCACCGACCCGAGGCCGGGCTGGAGCACGACAGCGTCCTCGCAGCGTCATGTTCGGCCTGCATCACCAACCACCAGCGGGCCGGCACTTGGAAGAACGCCCCCAGTCGGGCAGCCATGATGGGAGTCAGGGGCTGCTGCCCTGCGAGCAGGCGGCCGGTGTTGCGCGGTGCGCAACACCAGCCAAGGTTTGAGCGCTGACCAACCCCCTCAGGGCTCGTGCTGCAACACCAGCCGCGCCTCCCCCGCATAGAACACCGTGCCGGACGGCGCGATGGAGATGGCGTTGGTGTCCGCGTCCAGCCCGCTCACCGGCGGATCGATGTCGGTCCAGGAGCTGCCGTCGTAGTGCCCCCCGCGGCTGAAGCTGCCGGCCGAGTAGAGGTTGTCGGCACCGGTGCCCTTGACCGCTCTCTGGCCTGCTGAGAAAGCGTCGTAGACGTCCACCAGGCCGTCGGCCGCCGTCCAGGACCAGAGTTCGCTATCCGCCGGCGCCACCAGGTAGATCTGGCTCCCGTCCGCGGTGTAGAGGTCGTAGAAGTCCTGGCTCGTGTCGATGGACCAGTCGGTCCACAGGTTCCCATTCCACTGGGCCAGGCCACCGTCGTCGCCCGAGATCCAGACGTTGTCTTCGCCCGTGCCCCAGACCGCGCGCACATTCCACCCGTAGCCCGGGTCCTGGGTGCTCCAGGACGCGCCGTCCCAGACCAGCACGGTGCCCGCGGTTCCAACGGCCCAGGCCGCCGACTCGGATGCCACCCAGACCCCGTAGATCCAGGCGTCGGCCCCGCTGTCGTGCTCGGTCCAGGTGCCGCCGTCCCAGTGCCAAGCGGTCTTGTAGCCGACCACCCACACGTCGTCGGGGCCGCTGCCGTGGACGTCCGTCAGGTTCGGCACGGCTCCCGGTCCGCTTGGCCAGCGGGCCCAGGTCTCGCCGTCGAACCGCATCACGATCTCGTCGCCGACGGTCCAGCCGTCGTCGTCGGCGCCCACGTAGATGCCCTTGAGCTCCGCGGGCTCGCTGTCGGTGCCCAGCATCTGGGTGGTGTCGCCCGACGGCTCCACCCGGCGGAAGTCGCTGTCGCCGGTCACGTAAGCTTCGCCCGTGGGCGCGACCCAGAGGGCCCGGAGCCAGGTGTCGCCGAGGTCCCACCAGGTCCAGTCCTGGCCGTCGAAGTGGCCCGCCGCATCCCACGACATCGCCCAGACCTGGTCATCGGCCAGGGCGACCAGCTGGTCCAGGATCCCGCTGCTGAGCTCGTAGCTCTCGACGAAGGACGCTCCGTCGTAGCGGTAGATGATGTCTTCCTCCGCCACCCACAGGGTGCCGCTCGGGCTGACAGAGACCGCCAGGACGGCGTCGTCCAGCTGCTCGCCCACCTGGGACCAGGCCTGGCCGTCCCAGGCCAGCACGTGCCCCTCGCTGCTGCCCGCGTAGACCTGGTCCACGGCCTGGCCCGCCACCGACGTGAGGTAGGCGTCCATCTCCAGGCCCGGATCGGCATAGGTCCACTCGGCGCCGTCGTAGTACGACGCCCGCGGCGTGTAGGTCCCCGAGTCGCTCTCGTAGCCGACGACCCATAGCTGGCTGTCGGCCACGGTGTGCACGGCCACCAGCTTCCCAGCGGACACCGGGGCCGAGTGCAAGGTCCAGTCTGCGCCGTCGTACTCGTGCACCTGGCTCGACGAGATGCCGAACAGGTTGCCGCCGAACCCGGAGAGAGCGCCGATCACGTCTCCGTCGGCCGAGTAGTGTGCGGTCAGGGTGTGCCCGTCCCAGTGCACGACGCCTCGGGCGAAGCCCGACAACCAGATGTCGTCGCTGGACGTGCCCCAGACGCCGCTGCCGTCTCCGCCCCCGGGCAGGGGATGGGACCAGCACCAGCACTCCGCGTTGCAGATGACGTCGGACGGGGCGCCCGCGCTCGGGGACTCGCAGCCCTCCGGCGGCGGGGGATCGTCCGAGTCCTGGGTGTCCTGGGTGGTCCCGGAGTCGTCGGTGTCGCTGTCCGAGGTCCCACTGTCCGTGGGAGCGGCTGTGTCCAAGAACGCCGAGTCTTCCAGGCCGGTCTCGTCGACGTCAGAGGTCGTGCCGCAGGTGCAGGCCAGGATGAAGAAGGTGGCAAAGAACAGCCAGATACGCAGGATCATGAGTCCCCCGGAAGGATTGGAGAGCGCCCGCGTAGGGGGCAACGCAGCTCACGCCACGATCCCCTCAGGCCCGGATCAGCCCCGTGCCGCTCGCCTCGCCTGGGTTTCGGCGTCCTGGGTCGTTTCTTGAGGCAATTGCCAGGGCACTCTGGGCGATCAGCCCGACCGCGCCGAGAGCCGAGCCACCCGGGCCATCAGCGCCGCATCTCGGGGGGTCACGAGGTTGACCACCTGTCCCGTCCTGCCGGCACGCGCGGTGCGGCCCACCCGGTGCAGGTAGTTGTCGATCTGCTGGGGCAGGTGCACGTTGATGACCCGATCCACCCGGTCGATGTCCAGGCCGCGGCCCGCCAGGTCGGTGGCCAGCAGGATCGGGACCTCGCCGGCGCGAAAGCGGGCCAGGTTGCGGCGCCGCAGCTTGGCGTCCTGTTCGCCCATCGTCGCGACCCACAGCAGACCGGCCTCGTCCAGCCAGGCACCGATGCGCTTGCACTGGGCCCGTGTGTTCGCGAACAGCAGGGTGCCGCGCACGCCCGGTTCGGCCAGGAGCGCCAGCAGCGGCTCCTGACGGCGACCGTGCACCACCTGGACGTCGAGGGTCTGCAGGGTGGGCACCAGCCGCTCGCTGCCCGCGGTCTGGATCCGCACCGGGGCCTTGGTGTAGAGGGCGTCGATGACCTGGGCCAGGCTCGGCGGCAGAGTGGCCGAGAACAGGACCAGCTGGACCGCCGGTGAACAGCCCTCAAGGATCCGTCTCGCCGAGGGCAGGAAGCCCGGGTCCAGCATCTGGTCGGCTTCGTCGAAGACCAGGGTGCGCACGTCGTCCAGGCGCAGCTCGCCGCTGTCCAGCAGCTGCTTGACGCGGCCGGGCGTCGCCACCAGGACCTCGAGCAGCCCGGCGATGTTCTGCCGAGCCTGCCGCTTGCGGGTGCCACCCAGCACGCACCGCACGCGCAGCCGGGTCAGGTGGGTCAGGCTCTTGAAGACCTTGCTGACCTGTTCGCCGAGCTCGCGGCTGGGCACCACGACCAGGCCTCTGGGGCGCCCTGGCTGGGCCACCGCCGAGCCGCCCTCTTCGAGCAGCTTGAGTCGGTGGAGCATCGGCAGCACGTAGGCCAGAGTCTTGCCGCTGCCCGTCTCGGCGACCCCGACCACACCCAGGCCGTCGAGCTGGGGCGGCAGTGTGCGGGCCTGGATCTCGGTGGGCCGGGTCAGCCCCTGGGCCGCCAGGCTCTCCTTCAGACTGGGCAGCAGGGATGCGTCGGCGAAGGTGTTCATTCTAGTTCAACGCCTGAGACCCAGCTGGTGTGTGCTTCGCAATGATCCAGGCGGCCGGCCTTCTCGCACACGTAGCCGAGGCTCGAAGGGTGCTTCTCGTCTCCTCGGATCCGGGCGAAGCGCCTGCCTTCCAGGCTGACCTCGACGCCGCAATTGCACTCCCACAGGATGCAGGCGGTGGGCTTCCAGTCACGCATGAGTCGACCTCTGGTCACCAAGTCGTATCGCGGACCCTGGGACCAGCGGGCTATCTGCGGCTCGGATCCCACACGCTCTCGAGGTCGCCATGTCCGCCACCGCCCTGTTCGCGCTGACGCTCTTCGCCTGTACCGGCGCCGACACCGGGTCCGAGCCGCCGCCGACCCTGGAGCCCCCGCCCCAGGGCTACGGCTACCAGCTCGAGATGACCACCACGGCCGAGCCATATGCCGAGGTGTGGGACTGCGAGGTCTATGACCTGCCGAACAGCGCGGTGGCCTATGTGAACTGGCTGGAGTTCAACCAGAACGCCGGCACCCACCACATGACCTTGTCCACCCCGAACCTGGGCACGACGGTCGACATCGAGAACGGCCGCTATGACTGCAACGACCTGTACCTGGAGAGCATGGACGACTGGACCATGATCTACGGCAACCAGGGCACGGCCGAGGGCGCCATGCACCTGCCCGAAGGCGTCGCTGCCAGCCTGCCGGCCAACCTCAAGGTCCTGCACGAGGTCCACTACGTCAACGCCACGGACCAGCCGGTCGAGATCTACTCCCAGGTCAACGCCTGGACCATCGTGGAGTCCGAGGTGACCGACGGCATCTGGGGCGGCTCGGTCCGAGACGAGAACATCTTCATCCCCGCCCAGAGCACCCACACCGAGTGGTCCCGCTGCGTCTTCAACCGGGACGTGGAGATCCTGTTCCTGGCGTCGCACACCCACGAGAAGGGTGTGCAGTTCGACATCGCGCCCTTCGACGGCGAGACGGTGGGCGAGGTCTTCTACACCAACGACGACTGGCACGATCCCAAGATCGTCCAGTACGAGGACCCGCTGGTGGTGCCGGCGGGCGAGGGCTTCGAGTGGTCCTGCACCTGGGACAACGACACCGAGGCCGAGGTCACCTATGGCAACACCGCCGACAACGAGATGTGCAACCTGGCGGTCGTGCACACGCCCTTCGACATCAGCGCGGCGTGCGAGGTGGTCGAGACCAGCGACGGCGTGATCTGGGAGCAGTAGTGGCTGGACCCCAGGTCCCTCACGAACAAACCCACTGAGCCGCGGTAGCGTGGCGCGCCCGGAGCACTCGCGGCGGAGGATTCGATGCTCACGACCTTGTTGGTCTCGCTGGCTGTCCACGTCGCCCAGGCCCAGGATCCGGCGCCAGAAGCACCGCCCCAGGTGGCGCCCGCCGAGACCGATGCATCCCCTGAGCCAGAGCCCTGCCCCGAGGCGGATCCCTGCCCCGAGTGTCCCCCCTGTCCGGCGCCCGAGCCGTGCCCACCGCCCCCGCCGGAGCGTCCATACCAGGTCGACGTGGAGCTGGATCCGCTGAACTTCATCGCCGGGGGCTCGTCCCTGCACGTGGGCCTGCGGCGCGGCGTGAGCCGGGTGGACCTGGCGGTCTACACCCTGCCCGTGCCCAGCCTGCTACACAGCCACCCGGACGTGAGCGTCTACGTGGCCGGGCTCCAGCTCCGCTACGACCACACCGTGCACGAGCGCACCCGGAATCTCTACTTGGGGGGCCAGGTCATCCTGAACCGGCTCGAGCTCACCCAGATCTCGACGGGCCTCACCACCATCGCCCACGACGTGCGCCTGGGCGTGCAGGTGGGCTACCGCCTGCAGCTCCTGGACGCCGGGCTGTACGTGAATCCCTGGCTCGGCGTGTTCTATCGCGCGGGGGCGGATAGCTACGACGTGGGTCACACGACCTACAGCGAGGGCCGCATCCAGCCCTTCCCCGCCCTCCACATCGGCTGGTTGCTGGGCTGAGGGACACCGGTCGAACCCCGGATTGTCCTTGCGGCCGAAGCCCGCGAGGGGCGATGCTCGGCCCCGGCACACGCTCGAGGTCCCGATGCGCTCCTCTGTCTTGTCCGTGGTCTCCTGCTTCCTGCTCGGCTGCGCCACCGGGCCCGCCGCTGCGCCGAGCGCGTCCGAAGGCGGCTGCAATGGCGGATCTCCGGCCCAGGCCGAAGAGTCCTTCAACCTGGTGGTCGAGCAGGCTTGGACGGATCACGACCAGTACGTGGCCGGTGCCGACGACTTCGACGTGAACGCCACGGTCTACAACGAGGGGCCGGACCAGGCGACCTTTCGCCTGCGCTACACCATGATCTCGGACATGGAGCAGACCCTTGGCGACGACGAGGGTGCCTTCACGGGGGCGACCCCCCACACCCTCGCGGCCGGTCAGGCCCTGGACGTCACAGACAGCATGATGTCGATGCCCGTCGACGAGTCCAGTTGGTGCCACTGGGAGGTCGAGACCGTGCTCACGTCGTGGCTGTTCGAAGACACCGACGTGGGCGACAACCGGGCCGAGACGAACACCTTCGAGGTCGTCCAGCCCTGACTCCAGGGCTCAGCCCGTGCGCTCCAGCACGCCGATGTGGGACAGGGCTTCGTCGAAGCCGATCATGCCGCCGGCGTTCTGTTGGGCCGCGATGGTCGGCTGACCGGCCTGGCGGGGGCCGGCGGTGCCTCGGAGCTGGAGCACGAGCTCTTCGATCATGCCCAGCCCCGTGGCCCCGAGCGGGTGGCCCTTCGACGCCAGTCCACCGCTGGTGTTGATCGGGCGCTCGCCGCCCAGGGACGAGGCGCCGCTGGTCGCATAGGCGCCGCCTTGACCGGGTCCGCAGAAGCCCATGGCTTCGGTCGCGTGGAGCTCGCACCAGGCGGTCGCGTCGTGGACCTCGGCCACGTCGACGTCTTCCGGCCCCAGGCCGGCCTGGGCCCATGCCCGCTCGGCGTTCCTGGCCACGACGCTCGGGCCGTTCAGGGCGCGCCAGGTGCCGCCGGTGAGCACACTCGCTCGGACCCGGATGCTCGGTCCCGAGGCCGGGGGGGCTGCTGACACCAGGACCGCCGCCGCGCCGTCGGAGATGGGGGCGCACATGGCCCGGGTAAAGGGCGCCACGATGGGCTTGTCGGCCAGGATGGCGTCGGGGCTCATCTCCCGACCGTGCTGGGCCTTTGGGTTCAGGCTGCCGTGGTGGTGGTTCTTGCTGCTGATGAAGGCCAGGTCCCGGGCGGTGCTGCCGTGTTGGGTCATGTGGTGTCGAGCCTGGACCGCGTGCACATCGAGGAAGGGCAGCCTCGCGGGATGAAGCGTGATCGTTTCACCACACTGGGCCGGGGCCGTGGCCAGGAAGTCGCGCCACTCCTGGGGGTGGAGTTGGTCCAGGCCACCCAGGAAGAGCTGCCAGATCTTCTTGGGGTCGTCGGGCACGAAGACCTTCTCCACGCCGACGGCCAGGGCATGTCGCGCCCCGCCGGACGCCACCGCCCGCACAGCGCTGTGGAAGGCCACCGAGCCGGTGGCGCAGCCGCCTTCGACGTTGGCGATGGGCACACCGGCGGGCAGTCGCCCCGCCCGCTGCAGGGGATCCAGGACCACCTGGCCGCGGATGTTGGCTTGGCCCCACGTGCCCATCGCGCAGTTCGCAAACCAGATCTCGTCGATCCCGTGGCCGTCGTCGATGCCTGCGTCTGCAAGCACCCCCTCGACCACCTCGGCGCCCAGGCTGCGGAAGTCGCGCTCGGGCCAGCGCTGGAATCCGGTCGAAGCCACACCGGTGATGTAGACGTCGGGCACCGTCACCTCCTAGGATGCCCGCTAACCCAGGGGTCCGAGATGGCTGCTCCCCTTGTCAACGTCGATGCCTATCGGCAGGGCGTCTATGCGCCGGTGGATCGCGAGGTCACCGCGCGGGAGCTCCCGGTGGAGGGCACTCTGCCGCCTGCGCTCCACGGACTCTTTGCCCAGAACAACCCGAACCCCCGGTTCGAGCCGCCTGGGTTCTACCACTGGTTCGACGGCGACGGCATGGTCCACGGCGTGTGGTTCGAAGACGGTCGCGCGACCTATCGGAACCGGTGGATCGAGACCCGGGGGCTTGCCCAGGACCTGGCGGCCGGACGCGCCGAGACCCGGGGCATCCTGGAGCCCTTCACCCCCGGCGACTCCCGGCCGGACAAGGACACGGCCAACACCGATCTGGTCTGGCACGGCGGCAAGCTGCTGGCGCTGTGGTGGCTGGGCGGCGATCCAGTGGCCCTGTCGGTGCCCGAGCTCGAGACCCTGGCCGTCGAGGACTTCGCCGGCACCTTGGGGTGCGGGGTGGCTGCACACCCCAAGGTCGACCCTCGCACCGGCGAGATGATCTTCATGGACTACTGCCCCTATGCCGAGCCCCACCTGGGGGTCGGCGTGGTCTCCCCCCAGGGCCGGGTCACGCTACAGCAGCCGATCCCGGTGCCGGGACCCTCCCTGTTCCACGATCTGGCCATCACGCCGGATCACACCATCCTGATGGACCTGCCCATGGTCTGGGATCCCCGCAAGCTGGCCGAGGGCAAGCGCCGGGTCCGGTTCCAGCGGGACCAGCCTGCGCGGTTCGGGGTGCTCCCGCGGCATGGGGGCGACGTGCGGTGGTTCGAGGCCTCGACCTGCTACAGCTACCACACCGTCAATGCCTATGAGGAGCGGGACGGGCACCAGAACACGGTCGTCGTGCTCACGGGCTGCCGGATCGAGGACCCGATCCCCACGCGGCCCCACACCGACGAGCCCCACATCCCCCGGTTGGCCTTCCTGCGCCTGGAGCCCTACCTGCACGAGTGGCGGTTCAACCTGGGCACCGGTGCGGTGTCCGAGCGGCGGCTGGGCGACGCGCCGACCGAGTTCCCTAGGATGGACGACCGCTTCTTGGGTGTGGCCACGCGGCTGTCCTGGCACCCCCGGGTGGCGCGAGAGCCCACGCTGTTGTTCGACGGCTGTGTTCGCTACGACCTGGGCGGCGGCGAGACCCGCGAGCACGTCTACGGTCCAGGGGTGGTGGGCGGCGAGACCGTCTTCGCCCCACGGCCGGGCGGCTCGGCCGAAGGCGACGGCTGGGTGCTGGTGTACGAGAACGATCGGCGAGAGGGCACATCGGCGCTGCTGGTGCTGGACGCAGAGACCCTGGACTTCGTGGCCCGGGTCCGGCTGCCCGCCCGCGTCCCAGTCGGCTTCCATGCCCACTGGGTCCCGGGCGAGGAGGTCTGATGAAGCCCCACAAGCGCGTGTTCGTGGTCGGCGGTGCCCACACGACCTTCCTGGGTCGCGGACATCCGGACTACCTCTCCTTCAAGGAGCGGGTCCCCGGCGATCGAGAGAACCCCAGCCTGGAGGACCACCTGGGCGCAGCGGTGCTGGGAGCCCTGGCCGAGACCGGGGTGGACCCCGCGGCCATCGACAAGGGCTATGTGTCGAACTTCCTGGCCGAGGCCTTCTGCTCCCAAGGCCACCTGGGCGCGATGCTCGCAGCCGTGCACCCGGATTTGGCGGGCAAGCCCTATGCCCGCATCGAGGCGGCCTGTGCGTCGGGCGCGGCGGCCGTCGCGGCCTGTGCCGATGCGCTCCAGTGCAGCGCCGACGTGACGCTCGTGGCCGGGGTCGAGGTCGAGACGAACGTGAGCGGTCGCATGGGCGTGGAGTACATGAGCTACGCCGCGCACTTCGAGCGGGAGCGCGACCGGGAGTTCGCGCTGTTCCCGTGGATGTTCGCCCGCCGTGCCAAGGCCTGGAAGGAGGCCTTCGGGGGCACGGACCGGGACACCGGACGGGTGGTGGTCAAGGCCTACGCCAACGCCAAGCGCAACCCCAAGGCCTGCCAGCAGCAGCACCACTTCAGCTTGGAGCAGGCCAGCACGGCGAGCCCCACGAACCGGACCTTCCTCAAGGACGAGGCCCTGCACGACCACATCCGCATGGCCGACTGCACGGACTTCACCGACGGCGGCTCGGCGGTCATCCTGGCCAACGAGGACGGCCTGAAGCGACTGGGTCGCATCCCCGCGGATTGCACCGAGATCCTGGGCATCGGCCACACCGTCCGAGCCCTGGGGGCCGAGACCGACCCGACCCGGCTCGCCAACGTCGCCGATGCGGCTGCCGTTGCCTATGGAGCCGCTGGCGTCGGCGCTGCAGAGATGGGCCTCGCCGAAGTGCACGACTGCTTCTCGATCACCGAGCTCCAGCTCATGGAGGCCCTGGGCCTGTGCGGACTCGGCCAGGCCGGCGACATGTTGCGGGACGGCGCCACGGAGCTGACCGGGCCGGTGCCGGTGAACACCGGCGGCGGTCTGCTGGGCTTCGGCCATCCCATCGGTGCCACAGGCGTCAAGCAGGTCGTGGAGATCTGGCGGCAGCTCACCGGTCGGTGCGGTGCCTACCAGGTCCAGCACGGGCCCCGCCACGCCGTCAGCGCGAACCTGGGGGGAGATGATCGCACCGCCGTGGTCATGATCCACCGGGCCGGGGACTGAGTCCGGGGAGTCTCAGGCCTGTTGGGTCACGGCCATTGATCCGATGGAGGGGTCATGCGTGACCGCGCGATCACCCTCCTGCTCGTCGCAGAGCTCGAGGACGACGATCTATTCCTTCGCCAGATGCTCCGTCAGGTGGCACCGGGCCGGTACACCATGGACCATGTCCAGACCGTGCCCGAGGCTCTCGAGGCGCTCGCTGACTGTGAGTACGACCTGTGCTTCAGTGACCTGGAGGTCGGCGCCCGCACCCTGTTGACCGGTCTCCGGCGGGCCGAGGTCGGAGTGCCGGTGATCGTGATGACCCGCACACGGGACCCTGCGACCGAGCGCAAGGTCACCGAGATGGGGGCGGTGGACCACCTGTCGACCGCGGATCTCAGCGCCCAGCTGCTGGAGCGGTCCATCCGCTACGCCATCAGCCGAAAGTCCGTGGAGAACCAGCTCAAGCACCGGGCCGAGTACGACCCGCTCACCGGGCTCCCGGGTCGGGAGCTCCTGATGCGCCGGCTCGAGATCGCGCTGGAGCGCTCCCGGATGGAGCACAGCCACGAGGTCGGACTGTGCTTCCTGGACCTGGATCGCTTCAAGCTCGTCAATGACTCCATGGGCCACGTGCGGGGAGACGAGCTGCTGGTGGCGGTGAGCCGCCGGCTCGAGGACTGCGTTCGCGCCAGCGACACCGTCTGTCGCCTGGGCGGGGACGAGTTCATGCTGCTGCTGACCGGCAAGAACATGGACGAGACCGTGGCGTGGGTCGTCGACCGGGTGCACAAGGCGCTCGAGACACCCTTCCCGTTGTTGGGACAGCAGGTCTACACCTCGGCCAGCATCGGCATCAAGGTCAACACCGACGGTCACGCGGACCCGGTGGAGCTGATGCGGGACGCGGACACGGCGATGTACCGCGCCAAGCGCAAGGGACAGGGCAAGCATGAGACCTTCGACCCAGACATGCTGCGGGAGGCCAGCCAGCGCCTGCGCATGGAGAGCGACCTGCGCCGGGCCATCGACGAGGGGGAATTCCACCTGGTCTACCAACCCATCGTCGACACCCGGACCGGCCGTGTCTCATCGATGGAGGCGTTGATTCGGTGGAACCACCCGGTCGACGGATTCGTGAGCCCGGTGGACTTCATCCCGGTGGCGGAAGAGACCGGCCTGATCATGCCCATCGGCTGGTGGGTCCTGCGCACGGCCTGCGCCGAGGCCGCGGCCTGGCAGCGCCTCTGCGGGGCGGACCTGGCCCCCAGCCTGAACGTGAACCTGTCCCCCCGCCAATTCGCTTCCCCCGACATGATCGCGCAGATTCGCAAGGCGCTCGGAGCTTCGGGCCTGGTCGCCGATCGTCTCGTGCTGGAGATCACCGAGAGCTCGCTGCTGGAGCACCCGGAGTGTGCAACAGACATGTTCCGAGCCATCCGTGAGCTCGGCGTGCGGGTGGTCATGGACGACTTCGGATCGGGCTTCAGCTCGCTGGCTCAGCTTGAGAAGTTCCCGCTGAACGGCTTCAAGATGGACCGGGCCTTCCTGGACGATCTGATGGAGAGCGAGCGACGACGGGCGGTGGTCAAGGCCGTGATGGCCCTGGGCAAGGCCCTGGACATGACCGTCACCGCCGAAGGCGTCGAGACGGCCGACCAGATGGGCTGCCTGATGGGCATGGGCTGCTTCCAGCACCAGGGCTGGCACTTTGCCCGGCCCATGGTGGCCGAGGACGTGCGGGAGATGCTGTCGGATAGGAAGCGCTTCGTGGCCTGATCCCGGCGGGTTAGGACCACGCCATGGTCACCCTCTGGCTCCTGTTCGCCTGCACCGACGACACCACCCCCCCGACCGGGGACTCCGGGCCAGCCGACTCGGGCACGACCCTGGGCACGACCACCGACGAACCCGAGCTGGGACTGGGAGAGCTCTCGGGGGACTGCGGAGTGCTGGACGACGAGTGGACCAGCTCAGAGCCCTTCACCCTGCGCAACGCGGTCGAACTGGCGGGCTGGGACGAGGCGCTGCTGAGCGACCAAGGCACCGTGGTCTGGGAGGCGGGCAACCTGGGTGGGAGCTCCCTGGAGTCCGAAGTGCTGGCGTTCGAAGTGCTCCACGCCTGCGAGGGCGCGGCGCTGTTGAAGACCGAAGCGGACATCAGCTATGACGACAGCGGCGGCAAGAAGACGGACCTGCTCGTGGAGATCGACGGCCACACGGTCGGGGTCAGCGTCACCCGCGCCTTCCACTACCCCCCCGACGAGCCCTACACCCTGGCCGAGGCGGAAGATCTGCTCCTGGACAAGCTCGCCGACGTGGCACTGAGCGCTGACAATGCCTCCGACGCCGACGCGTGGTCCCGCTCCGTGCTCCACGTAGTGGCCTATGACGGCCAATATGGGGACCAGATCACAGCCGCCTGGGCCGGCCTGGACAGCGGCGTGAAGGGGGACCATGGCGTGGTCTTGACCGTCACGGACGGCGACGACGAGGCCATCTATTAGGCTGGGGTGAATGCCTGATCGCTCGCTCACCAGCCGGGATCTCCAGCGTGAGGCCACCCGACGCCGGGTCTACACGGCTGCGCTCGACGTGTTTCGGCGGGACGGGGTGTCCCAGTCCCGCATCGAGGACATCGCCAACGCCGCGGGGGTCAGTCGCGGCACCTTCTACTTCCACTTCCCGACCAAGGACGACGTGCTCGCGCAGCTCCTGCGGGAGTCCGAGTCGGCGGTGGTCGAGCACATCGAGGCCCTGGCCCCAGACGCCCCGATCCTGGACGTGATGCAGGCCACCGCCCGCGGCATCGCCGAGCAGTGGCAGGACGATCCGAGCCTGCTGCCAGACCTGGGGGTGGTGGCGCTCCGGCTCACGGCCACCCAGCTCGACGACATCCCCAACCTCCACCCGGTCCAGGGGGCGCTGGAGCCACGATTCTCCCGGGCGGTGGCGCGCGGCGAGCTCCAGGCCCTGATCCCGCCCGAGCTGCTGGCCCAGTTCTTCCTGGTCAGCCTGTTCGGAGCGAGCCTGGCCTGGACTGGGAACCGCACGATGGCCCTGCCGCAGCTGCTCGAGGCGGTGAACGCGTTCTTCTTGAGGGCGGCGACGATGGAGCCGTGACGCTCGGCGCGGCAGCGCCGCCTCGGTCGGCTGAGCCGGCGTGCGCCGGCAGCCTCGCTCGGCGCCGCCCGGCCTCCGCAGCGCCGCCTCGGTCGGCTGAGCCGGCGTGCGCCGGCAGCCTCGCTCGGCGCCGCCCGGCCTCCGCGCCGTAGGGCCTGCGGCCGCGGCGCTCCGGCCTGAGCCGCACGGCCGTTCTCCATCAGTGCTCGTACTTGACCTCCGTGGGCGGAACCCAGCGCCGCCTCGGTCGGCTGAGCCGGCGTGCGCCGGCAGCCTCGCTCGGCGCCGCCCGGCCTCCGCGCCGTAGGGCCTGCGGCCGCGGCGCTCCGGCCTGAGCCGCACGGCCGTTCTCCATCAGTGCTCGTACTTGACCTCCGTGGGCGGAACCCACCACGTTGAGAGCTCGTGGTACGGATTCAACACGCTCACCTTGGCGTCCTTGAACCGCTTGTCCAGCGCGATCAGCTCCTCTCTCCAGTACAGGAAGGTGTAGGGCTGGTCCGCATAGATCAGGGCCTGGGCCTGGCGCAGGAGCTCGGCGTTCTTCTCGGGATCGGGCTCGATGTTCGCCGCATCGATCAGGGCATCGACCTGGGGGTTGTCGTAGCTGGTGTAGTTGAGCAGGTTGCGGTCCCCGCTGTGCCACAGCGGGCCCATGTCGGCGTACAGGCCCGCGCTCCAGCCACTGATGGCTGCGTCGTAGTCCTTCTTGCGCAGGCCGGCGAAGAACGTGTTGGCTTCGATGCGCTCGATCTCGACCTTGACCCCGATGTCGGCCAGGAAGGACTGGATCAGGATGGCGGCCTTGGCGCGACGGGGATTGCCGGAGTTGGTGCGCAAGAAGAACTCGAAGCGCTCGCCGCCCTTGTCCAGCCAGCCGTCCCCGTCCGAGTCCGACCAGCCCAGGCCTTCGAGGTCCTTGCGGGCACCCGCCGGATCGAAGGGAATCGGCTGGATGTCCTGGTTCATCGCACCGCACAGCTCGGGGGTCAGGGTCGAGACGGCCCGCCGGGCGTGCACGGTGCCGGTCTCGCGGGACCCCATCAGGTCGCGCATGAGCTTGTCCAGATCGATGGCCTTGCTCATGGCGATGCGGACGCGCTTGTCCCCAAAGAGTGGGTGGGGCTTGACCGTGTCCCAGTCCAGCTCGACGCCGCTTGGCTGGGCCTTCTTCTTGGCGTTGTAGTCCGCCGGATCCAGGCGATTCCACGTCAGGAAGTCCGTGGCCCGCCAGCCCCGGGAGATGATCTCCAGCTCCGGGCGCTCGATGCGCAGGCGGTCCGCATCTTCGACCTGGAGGGACGTGGCCATGTCGATGCTGCCATTCTCGAGCTCCACCAGCCGGGTGGCGTACTCGGGCAGGATCTTGAACACGGCCCGCTTGAGGCGCGGCCGGTCCTCGTCGGGGCCCTGCCAGGACGGGTTGGGCACCAGGACGATCTTCTCGTTTGGGTTCCACTCCTCGATGCGCCAAGGGCCGGTGGTGATGGGCGCGCGGCCAAAGGCGTGCCCCCGCAGGGTCGCCCGATCGGCGTCCTGGAGGGCGTGCTTGGGCAGCAGGGGGGCCAGGGTGGTGTGGCTCAGCTGGATGATCTGGTTGTACGGACTGGTGAAGTGCCAGGCCAGTTCGTGGTCCCCCAGCACCTCGGGCGCCTTGCCGGGGACCATCTTCTTGATGTAGTCGAGCCGGGGGCTGGCCACGAGCGAGTCCCCGATCAGCTCGTAGGTAAAGGCGACGTCGTGAGCGGTCAGCGGCGTCCCGTCCGACCAGACCACGTCGTCCTTGAGGGTCATGGTCAGGACCGTCGACTCCTCGTTGAACGCATAGGACTCGACCAGGTCCGGCGTGTACGCCATGCCGCAGTCGAAGCCCCTCGCCAGCAAGAGCCGGTTGAGGTTGTAGAGAAAGTCGAATTCCGTCGCCGTCGTGGAGACCACCGGCAGCAGCGTGCCCACGTCGGCGAGCAAGGCCACGACCAGGGTGTCTGCTGGGCCCCCCAGTTCGGCCTGGGTGGGCTCGTTGCCGGCTCCCTGGCTCGTGGTCGGGCCGGTCCAGTTGGCACCGGGGTCCGAGGTACCGGCGCAGGCGAGCAGGGTCAGAAACAGGATGGGCATGCACCCCCGCTAACCCCGTCTGGACTCACT
Organism: uncultured Enterobacterales bacterium; assembly: GCA_964519895.1. Taxonomy (GTDB): domain Bacteria; phylum Myxococcota_A; class UBA796; order UBA796; family CAJQPC01; genus CAYFPX01. The sequence goes on from CAZFLE010000010.1 coordinate 17,092, forward strand.
CCGGGGGCTGGGCCGCCTCGGCCGCCGCCAGGCGCCTCTCCAGGTCGGCGATGCGGGTCTCCAGGGCAACGATGCGCTCGTGGGCCGCGTCGAGGTTCTTGCGGGTGACCGCCGCGCCGACCATCTCGACTCTGGCGAGCCCCAGGGCCACGTCGTCGATGCGGTTGTAGGCGCCGAAGCCCAGTGCGGTCCCCACGAGGGCCAGGGCAAAGGCGGCGATCACGATCAAGGTCGGTGAGGACTGCTCTGTAGACATGGCTCCCTCGGCCGGGCGGTGCCCCGGCGAGGGCGATCATGCCTCAGTCCGACACCGCCGCGTCCTCCCAGGCGTCGCCGATGCCCGCACCGGGGAGCGACCGGGCGCTCCGATGCAGCTCGGGGCACCAGCACAGTCTGACGTCCAAGGCCAGGGGGATCCGGGGCCCGACAGGGTCTGGAGACAGGGTCAGGTCCATGTCCTGCTCCGGCCAGTCGCCGTCCCAGGGCACTGGCTCCGGGCCGCTGGGGTGGAGCCACCGGTGCTCCGGGGTCGGGGCGGCGGTCGCAACGGGAGAGATCGTCTGGACCCCCGGGGCCAGGACTGCGGCACGCTGTGAGCGCTGGGGGGGCTCGGCCCAGGCGGACTGGAGAAACAGGAGGACGGACAGACCCATGCCAAGGACTACCCGTTTGGCGTCGGATCCGTTCCGCCGGCCCTCTGTTGGGCCTCGATCAAGCGTCGCTGGAGGAAGCGTCGCTCGGGATCCGTGCGGACCAGGGCCAGCGCTCTCCCGAACGCCGCCGCGGCGTCGCGCCAGCGCCCCAGCCGCCGGAGCATGTCGCCGCGGGCCGCCGGGAGCAGGTGGTGGGTCGCCAGGGTGCCGGTGGCGGCCAGCCCATCCAGGAGCAGGAGACCCTGGGTGGCATCGGTCGCCATGGCCACCGCGACGGCCCGGTTCAGGGCCACGATCGGAGAGGGCTGCCGCTCCAGGAGCACTGTGTAGAGCGCTGCGATCTCGTCCCAGGCGGTGTCCGCGTAGCTGGCGCTGCGGGCATGCACCGCGGTGATGGCTGCCTGGATGCCGTAGGTCGTGGTGCCTGCGTGGAGCGAACGCTCGGTCAGCTCCAGGCCTTCGCCGATGCGGTCCCAGTCCCAGAGGGCTCGGTCCTGGTGCTCCAGCAGCACGATGTCGCCGGCTGAATCCAGGCGGGCTGCCCGGCGGCTGTCGTGGAGCAGCATCAGGGCCAGCAGGCCGAGCACGCGCGGGTCCTCGGGCAGAAGCGCGGCCAGGACCCGACCGAGCGACAGGGCCTCGTCGCACAGCTCACCGCGGACCAGCTCCTGGCCGCCTGTCGCAGAATAGCCCTCGTTGAACACCAGGTAGACCACGGCGCAGACCCCGGCGACGCGCTCGGGGAGCTGCTCCGGTGGGGGCACGGCGTAGGGGATGCCGGCGTTGGTGATCTTCTGCTGCGCCCGCACGAGCCGCTGGGCCATCGTGGGCTTGGGCACCAGGAAGGCCCGGGCGATCTCTTCGGTGGTCAGGCCCCCCAGGGCCCGCAGGGTCAGCGCAACCCGGGCCTCCATCTTGAGCGCCGGGTGGCAGCACGTGAACACGAGCCGCAGCCGGTCGTCCGGAATGTGCTGGTCCATCAGCGCCTCGGCGCTCGGGGGTGCGACTTGGGAGGGCACGAGGTCCCGCAGCTGGTCCTGCTTGACCCGGAAATTGGCCCGGCGCCGGATGCGATCGATGGCCTTGTTGCGGGCGGTGCGTGTCAGCCAGGCCCGAGGCTGGTCCGGCACGCCCGCGTGGGGCCACTGCTGCCACGCCGCTGCAAAGGCTTCCTGGGTGACCTCCTCGGCCAGCTGAAAGTCACCGGTGACCCGAACCAGGGTCGCCAGGACCCGGCCCCACTCCGCCCGGAACAGCGCGTCCAACGACTACATCGTCGGGTTGTCGAACACCATGACCGGTCGGATCTCGATGGTGCCGTGCGTGGCCGTCGGGATCCGTGCGGCGATGGCGATGGCCTCGTCCAGGTCCTTGGCCTCGACCAGGTAGTACCCGCCCAGCTGCTCGGTGGTCTCTGCAAAGGGCCCGTCGGTCGTGATGATGTCGCCGTTCTTGACCCGCACCGACGTGGCCGTCGCGGTGGGGTGCAGCGCGTCCCCGGCCTTGAAATTGCCGGACTGGATGATGGACTGGGTGAAGCCCATGTAGGCCTGCATGATCTGGCCCTGGTCCTGGGGGGTGCGGGCGGCCTGGTTGCTCTCGTTCTCGTAGATCATCAGGAGGTACTGCATTGGACTGGCTCCGGTTGGGGTTTTGCAGTGGAGTCGAACAACAACCCGATCCTTCGACACAGGCCACGAAATTTCCCGCTCAGCCGCCGGAATCTCCCGAGTCCCCGGTGTCGCCGGTGTCCTTGACGCCGGTCCAGGGCTGCAGGAGTCCGGCCCCGCCGACCCCCTGGGAGCCGGTGTCGCCGGTGTCCTCGACGGGCACGACGGCGCCTTCGACGTAGATCGCCATCCAGACCATGTCGGTGCCCGCGGGGTCCCGATCGTCGGTCACCAACGGAAAGAGCTCCAGCCACTCCACCCAGTAGTCGTCGGGCACGGTCCAGGTGCCGCGCTTGGCCTCTGGCGGAAAGTCCCAGCCCGGAGGCTGACCCGCCCACCAGATGAACGTGGGGTCGTTGTCCGGGTCCTTGACGTCGAACTCGATCTCCAGGGTGTCCCCCACCTCGGTGAGGAGCGGCTCGCGCAGGTAGCGCAGCCCGAAGATCGAGCCGATGGGCTCGCCGTTGATGGTCAGGACCAAGGGGTCCTCGTTGTTGGGATCGCAGCCCCCGGCCACCAGGCCGACGCCGCAGAGCCACAGAGCATCGCGCAGTCTCACGGCAGGATCACCTGGGTCTGGGTCCAGATCAGATCGGGCACGCTGGTCTCGACTTCCTCGTCGACCCACGGCTGGGCCCAGACGACCCAGATCCGGTAGGTGCCGCTGGCTCGCTCGGGCAGGGTCCACAGGTTGTCGGTCCACGTGGTGCCCTGGGTGCCCTCTGGGGCCTCTTCTGGCGGGTCTTCGTAGCGCTGGGCCGCGGTGAACGACGTCTTCTCCAGCTCGCCTTCGTCCACGTACCACTGGAAGCCATCCGAGCGCAGGTCGCCCTCGACCTCGAGCTCCACCCGGATCTGCTCGCCCGGGGCTGGGTCTCCGTGCACGGTCAGGCTGTGCTCCCGCTGGCGGCCGGTGATCGGCATGGTCACGGCCGGGTCCCACGGCTCCAGGAACCAACGGGCGTGCAGCACACCCTGCACGGTCTCCCGGGCGAGCTCGGCCTCGACCAACAGCGGCAGCCAGTGGGCACAGGGCACCTGGTCCAGCTCGACGAGACCGGTATCGCCCGTGTCGTGGGTGTGGAGGGCCAGGCCCGTGTCCCAGGTGGGCAGGTCCTCGTCGCACGCGATCCCGGACAGGTCCAGCATCTCGTAGGTGGCCGGCAGGCTCCCGCTGCCCACCAGCGACACGTCGGTGTCTTCGGCGAAGCACTGCAAGCTGCTGACATAGGTGGGCACGTCGTCTCGCAGGCCACAGGTCTTCCACACCGCCTCGGTGGCCTGGTCGCCGTCCGGCGCCACGATCAGCGCGTGGAGCTCCGTGTCCACCCCGTGGGCCAGCACCGGGGGCTCCAGCGCCATCGCCAGCACACGGGGCTGGTCGATCTCGTAGTCCAGCAGGATGGACGAGAACGCGTCCTGGATGAACTCCCCGATGCAACCGGTCCCGAAGACCGCAGCGCCCAGTGCGATGGCCAGAGTCCGGCTCAGAAGCGGCACGACGCCCCCAGGGTGGGCAGGATCGGCACGTGGATGAGGGTGGTCAATTCACTGTAGTCGTAGCTGTAGAGCGCGGCGACGGGGTTCTTGGCCCACGTGGCATTGTAGACGTCGAGGTACAGGGACCAGTCCAGCCGGCGCCCGGTCCAGGTCTTCTCGACGCGGATGTCGAGCTGCCGGTAGAACGGGTAGCGGTCGCTGTTGAGCGAGCCGACGTAGCTCTCGTACCAGACCGTCGCTGGGTTGTAGACCCCTTCCGACGGGGTGAAGGGGTGCCCGCTGCCCAGTCGGATGCGGGCCGACGCGGTGATGCGCTTGGGCAGATCGGCGGCCACCAGCAGGGTGAAGTCGACGGGGGCGTCGTTGTCGCCTGGAAACACGCGCTCGCCGTCCATGCGCAGAGAGCGTCCCACACTGAGGGCTGCCCACCCCCACAGTGGCTGGTTGCCCTGCTTGCGGCGCAGCAGGACCTCCCAGCCGACGGCCCGGCCCCAGGCGTCGATGTAGACCGGCGACACGACGTCGGTGGCGTAGTCCCCGTTGCTGATGATCTCGACCTGGGAGTCCTGGTAGACCAGGTTGCGCATCTCGGTCTCGTACACCGACGTGTCCAGGTACCAACCGCCCAAGAGGCGGCCCTCGGTGCCCACCGAGAACTGCCACGCGGTGAGCTGGGGGGTGTCCGGGTTGCCCAGCCCTTCGGCGTAGCGGGTGATGGGTGGCATCTGGGTGAAGCGGCCGGCAAAGGCCTTGATCGTCCAGTCCTCGCCGAGGGCTCTGCGCATCGACAGCCGGGGCTCGGGACCCAGCTCCGAGTGGCCCTCCCACTGCATGTAGGCCAGCCGCATGCCGACACCGAACCACCAGTCGCCGTGGCGGTACTGGCCCTCGAGCCAGGCCGCGCCGATGACCTGGACGTCCGAGGTCTCGGGGATGGGGTTGCCCTCTTCGTAGGCCTGGCTGAAGTCCTCGGCCTTGACCTGGGTGACCATCAGCTGGGCCCCGTCGACCAGGCTGAAGCGGTCGCTCTGGCGCCAGGCGTCGTCGTGTCGCAGGAGGGTGGTCCACCCGGTGGTGCGGCCCAGGAAGGGACCGTCGGCCGAGAGCAGGAGCGAGCCCAGCAGGTTCTGCTCCATCTGGGGCCCCGTGGCGATCCACGAGGCGCTGGTCCGGTCTCCGCGGGTCCGGTCCCATCGCAGCCGCACGCGCCCGAAGCCGTTGTCGATCAGGCGCCCTGGGTCATAGGGCAGCACCGGCTCGTCCGGGTCGGGTGGACCCGGCTCACCGTCGCCGTCGGTGTCGGGCTCGGGCTCCTGGATGACCAGGGCGTCCCGGGCGCCGAGGAACGTGAGTGAGACCCGGTCGTCCAGGTGCTCCGGCTCCCAGACCACGTCGCCGTACAGGTCCCAGTACCGGGGAAAGAAGTAGGTCGCCTCGTCGAGCTCGCCGCCTTGGCGCTTGACCGCGATGGCAGTGCCCAGCCCCGTGAAGACGCCGACCCAGGCGTAGCGTCCGGCGATGCGGAAGCTCCAGCCATTGCCCCAGGCCTGGCGGTAGGCGATGGAGCCGTCCAGCAGGTCAGCGCTCACCCGACCCGCGTGGCCCGGCGGCGCGTCCTTGTCCGCGCGAATGTTGACGACGGCCTGGGTCACGTCGCCAAAGCGGCTGGGCATGCCGCCGGCGAAGAACTCGATGTCGTCCACGAAGACCGGGTTGATGATCGACCGGCCCACCAGGTTGTGGAACATGTAGGGGACCGGCATCTCGTCCACGTAGAAGCCGGTGTTGATGCCCTCGGCACCTCGGACCACCAGGTTCTGGTCCAGGAAGTTCCCGCGGGAGACCGAGGGGAAGGCCTGCAGGGCCAACACCGGGTCGCCAAAACTCCCGGGCATGGCCTTGAGCTCCTCGGCCGTCACCACCTGGCGATCGACCTCGACCCGCTCCCGGTCCTCGGTGATGGTCACCTCATAGGACGCCTCGCGCAGGGCGTAGCGGACCCGCGTGGTGCCCGTGTCGCCCACCTCGACCAGGTCTTCCTGGGGAAAGTGCACCTGGCCCAGCAGTACGATCCGGTACTCCCCCTCGGGCAGCTCGATCGTGAAGCGGCCCCCCGCGTCGGACATCAGCCGGGCGACCTCGTTGCCCGCCATGTCTTCGATCACGACCATGACCTCGGTCAGGGGCAGGCCGGTGCCGAACTCAGAGACCGAGCCGCGCAGCTCCCCGGCGACCGCGGGAGAGGACAGTGCGAGGGCCAGGAAGATGGACAACACCGGGCGCAACCATAGCTGTCGCCAGGCCCGCTTGCAGCCCCCGGCCAGGTGTTTCTGACCGACCGGTCGGCATCACGGGACCATTTTGTGGCGAGCAGTGATCCGATCCCGACTGGACGGGGTATGCTCCTTGTGCGCACCGCCCCTTGGCTATGTCCATGAACGCCTTCCTACGTCTCTTGTTCGTGGCCCTGCTGACTTTTGGCATGGGCTCCAGCGACGCCTACGCCCAGGGCGAGGTCGACGACGGCACGGTCGGAGACATCGACGTGCCCGCAGGCGGCGCCCCCGGTCTGTTCGACTGGCCCAAGGGCCAGATCAGCAAGGACTTCTGGAAGTCCGACCCCACCTGGGAGAAGAAGGGCGCCTCCGAGTGGCAGAAGGGCAAGGGCTGGAACAGCGTCGAGCCCGAACCGTCCAAGACCGTGCCCGAGCTGCACGTCTACGGCGACTCGGTCCAGGGCGACGCAGAGGTCTGGGGAATCGGCGACGACAAGAACAACCTCAAGGTGCTCGGGGTCGATGGTCTGGCCGGCTACACCGTCGGCTACAAGGACGGCCTCAAGGTCTCCGGCACGGCCATGGGCAAGGCCTACCTGATCCGGGGGAAGCTCGAAGGCACCGCCCAGCTGCTGGGCGACGAAGAGACCGGTCTCTCCATCACCGGCAAGGTCGACGCCCGCGTGGGTGTCGAGGGCGTGGCCGGTGCCGACATCGTGGTGAACAAGGAAAAGGTCGCCGTCGGCGGCTCCCTCCAGGGCTTCGCCGGCGCCAAGGCCTTCGGCCAGGTCCCACTCACCGCCACCTTGTGCAAGCTAGCGGCCACCGGTCGGGTCAAGGGCGAGGTCTCTGCAGGCATCGGCGGCACCGCCTCTGGCACCATCGAGGTCGACTGGTCCAGCCTCAAGGTCAAGGTCTCCGGCAGCCTGGCAGCCACACTGGGCCTCGGTGCTGGCGTGGGTGGAGACGTCTTCGTCGATCTGAGCGAGCTGGTCGACGACCCCAGCGCGGTCTTGAACTGCCTCAAGGACAAGGCCATCGCCGTCGCCGAAGCCGCCATCGAAAAGGGCGGAGAGCTGGTGGACGCAGCGGGTGACGCCATCGTCGCTGGCGCGGACATCGTCGCCGACGGCGCCAAGAAGGCGGCCAACGCCGTGGCCGACAAGGCCACCAGCATCGCCTCGGGCATCTACAACTGGTTTGCCGGCGATGAACCCTCCAGCGGGAATCCATGCCCTTAGGATTCCTCTGGCTGACCCTGATGGGCGGCATGGCACTCGGACAGGACTACCCGGACCCTCTGTTCCGGGACGCAGAGGTCGCGATCCAGCGCGGCGACCTGGACACGGCCCGCAAGACCCTCGAGCGCGGCCTGCGCAAGGTCCCGGATCACGCCAACGCGTGGGCGGATCTCGGCAATGTGCACCTGTTGCAGGAGCGCCCCGGCGCCGCTCGTGACGCCTTCCTCCAAGCCATCGCCGTCGATCCGAACCACTACGTGGCGATGAACGGCATCGGTGTGGCGTGGCTCAAGGAAGGCGAGAAGATCAAGGCCGTCGAGTGGTTCCTGAAGTCCTTCGAGGCGAACAACGAGTATGCAACACCGCTGTTGAATCTGGGCGACGTGGCCATGCTCATGGGGCGCCTGGAGGAAGCGATCGTCTACTACGACTCCGCCCATCAGGCCCAGCCGGGCAACAAGCGGGCGACCATCGCCCTGGTCGACATCCACATCGCGGCCGAGGTGCCGGCCCAGGCCGAGCGCTATCTGCTGGCAGCGCTGTCCCGGGCCCCCCAGGACGTCGACCTGTTGGTCTGCGCGGGCACGCTCTACCAGGCCATGGAGAACGACCGCCGGGCCCTGGACCACCTGGCCACCGCAAAGGAGCTGGCGCCGGATCGCTACGACGTGCACCGCACAGCGGGCCTGTCCTTCCTCAAGCTCGGCATGTGGCCCGAGGCCGAGGCCGCCTACCGGACCGCTCTCCAGGCGTACCCCGACGATCACCAGGTCCACTTCGAGCTGGCCCAGGTCTATGGGCTGTCGGGGGTGGCGATGGAGCGAGCCATCGAGCACCTGGCCTACACCCTGCAGCTCAACCCGGGCTTCTACCCAGCGATGGCCTTCCGAGGGGATCTGCTCGAGGAGCTGGGGCGGTTCGCCGAGGCCGTCGACGCGTGGGAACAGGTCCTGCGGGTCGCGCCTCGCCATGCACCGACGCTGAACAACCTGGGCAGGCGCCGCATGATCGACGGCGAGTACAGCGCCGCCATCATCCTGTTCAACGACTGCCTGGCAGCGGATCCGGCGTTTCATGCGGCTCGGCTGAACCGCGGCGCGACCTATGCGATGAAGGGCCAGTGTGACCGGGCGCGCCCGGATCTGGAGGCCGTCATTCGGGTCGGCGGAGGCCTGGGTGAACAGGCCAAGAGCCTCCTGGAACAGTGCCGATGAGCGCGTCATGGCTGTGGCTCGCGCTGCTGGTCAGCTGCGGCGGTGACGACTCTCCGCCGCCGCCCGATGGGGACGGGGACACCGACTCGGACTCGGACACGGACACAGACACCGACACGGACACGGACACGGACACGGACACAGACACAGACACCGACACCGACACAGGGCCCCCCGGGACCTGGGACGAAGTGCTCCAGATCCACCAACAGGTCTGTGTCGGGTGCCACGAAGACTGGGGGCTGCCCCACGAGCCCGACGTGATCCACGACAGCCTCCTGGACACCGAGACCGCCGGCTACACGCTGGTCGTGCCTGGGGACAGCGCGGCGAGCCTGTACTACCTCAAAGTCACCTCTACGCCGCCCTATGGCGAGCGCATGCCCTACCCGGTGGAGTACCTCACCGACGAGCTCCTCACGCTGACGCGGGACTGGATCGCCGATGGTGCCCTCGACGACGACGTGTTCGCCGACTGGGAGCGCCAGGTCTTCAACGCCTACCAGTGCGATGGCTGCCACGGCGAGTGGTCCGATCCGGACCTCCACGCCCACCTGGTGACGCCCAACAACCTGGGTGTGGCCATGGTGGAGGCCGGAGATCCCGACAACAGCGTGCTCTACACCAAGCTCACGGGCGAAGCGAATGGACAGCGCATGCCCAAAAAGGTCGACTTCCTGGGCACCGAAGACCAGCGGACGATCCGGACCTGGATCGACGCGGGCGCATCCGAGGACTGAGCCTTCGGGGCGCACAGAGCTGCCCTGGGAGCGGTTAGAATGCCGGCGCTCATGACCCTCCTCCTCGCGCTCAGCGTGGCCTGCCGACCGGCGGATTCCCTCGACTCCAGCCCGACGGTCCCGACCGACTCCGACACGACACGACCGGCGTCAGAGCTGCGGGTGGCCGGGTTCACCGTGTCCGGTGCTTTTGGCTACGATCCGGACAACCAACGGGCGCTGCCCTACTACTTCGGGGACATCACCACCCCGGAGATCATGCCCTGGCTGGAGTTCTACTTCAGCCTCGAGGCGGACAACCAGCTCCCCGGGCCCTGTCGCATCAGCGTCCAGCTCAGCGCGACCCCGGTCGACGGCGCCCCGTGGAGCGCCGATCCGGTGATGTTCGGCATCGACTACCCCTGGGACGACCTGGGCTACGACGACACCTGCCCGGACATGGACCCCGCCATCTATCCGGACACCCTCATCAACCTGATCAAGGCCTGGACCTTTGGCATCGGCGTCACGCCGATCACCGACGACGGCTACGCGGCGATCGAGGCCCACGTGGTGGACCTCGAGGGCCAGATCGAGTGGGACACCTACTGGGCCGACAACGTCGTCGGCGGGGCCGTGTCCTGGGCTGCGCTCGATGGCCTCTCCACCGAAGGGTGGGCGCTGGGCTTCGAGGTCGACGACGACATGGTCCTGACCAGCCAGGCCCCGTCGGCCGAAGGGCCGCCGCCCCCTCCCCACGACCCGTCCCTGGTGGTGGCGCTTCCCCGCGAGACCATCGAAGCCGCAACGGGCCTGCCCCGCGGTGTTTACGCGGTCAACTCGCGGATCCAGTTCAGTCCAGAGGACTTGCTCCCATGATCGCCGCCTTCGGCCTGTTCGCCCTCGTCGCCTGTGACGACACGACGACCACCACCGCTGACAGCGGCCACGGCGACCACGGCACCCACGCCGAGACCTGCGGCGAGCCCGGTGACCACTACCTGGCGGGCATGACCGCGCTGGGGGCCGACGGTCTGGTCGAGCTCACTCTGGTGAGCTCGGACCCCGGACCCCCAGAAAAGGGCGACAACGTGTTCGTCGTCTCCGTCGCCTCAGCAGCGGACGGCGCCGTGCTCCAGGGTGCCGGCGTGGTCCTGCGGCCCTGGATGCCCGAGCACGGCCACGGCAGCAGCCCGGAGACCTTCAGCGTGGTCGAGGGGGCGACGGTCGGTGAGTTCCAGGCCGAAGGCGTCGACCTGTTCATGGGGGGCCTGTGGGAGCTCGCCTTCGAGGTCGAGTCGGCCGCTGGGGACATCGACACGGCCACGTTCACGTTCTGCGTCGAGGGGTGAGCGGGCTGGTCACCTGGGCGCTCCTGGCGCTCGGGGGGTGTCCTGCCGAGGACACCACCCTGGACCGAGAGGCGCTGATGGATCCGGTCACCTGTGCCGGCTGTCACCCGGCGCACTATGCCGAGTGGTCGGGGAGCATGCACGCCTATGCGTCGGCGGACCCGGTCTTCCTGGCCATGAATGCCCGGGGCCAGCGGGAGACAGGCGGCGAGCTCGGGGACTTCTGTGTCAGCTGCCACGCGCCCCTGGCCCTTCGGGAGGGCAGCACTACCGATGGCCTGGATCTAGACGACGTGCCCGCCGAGCAGCAGGGCATCACCTGCTTCTTCTGTCACAGCATCGACGGCCTGGACGGCGACCACAACGCCCAGATCAGCCTGGCCGACGACAATGTCCTGCGGGGCAGCATCTCCGATCCCGTCGAAAACCCGGCCCACCACTCGGTCTACAGCCCGCTCCAGGACCGGAACACGCCCGAGAGCTCGGCCATGTGCGGCGCGTGCCACGACATCGTGACGCCTGGCGGCGTCTTCCTGGAGCGCACCTTCCAGGAGTGGTCGGACTCGCTGTATGCCCACGAGGAGGACGGGCGCTTCCAGACCTGTGGCCGCTGCCACATGGACGGTCGCAACGACCTGGCTGCAGAGGGTTTCGACGTGCCCGAGCGGCGGATCCACAGCCATGCCTTTCCCGGCGTGGACCTGGCCCTCACCGAGTTCCCGGAGCGCGAGACCCAGGCCGAGCTGGTCCAGGACGCCCTGGACACCTCGGTGCGGACAGACCTCCAGGTCTGCGTGACCCCCCAGGACACGGTCATCGAGCTCACCCTGGAGAACGTTGCGGCAGGGCACATGTGGCCCAGCGGCGCAGCCCACAACCGGCGGGCCTGGGTCGAGCTGGTGGCGTCCCGCGATGGGCTGGTCCTGTGGTCGACTGGCGTCTACGCCGACGATGAGCCCATCGGCGACTTCGACGACGGTGATCTGGTCCGGTTCGGGGACCGAGTGCTGGACGATCAAGGCCACGACGTGCACTTCTCGTGGGAGGGGACCAGCTACGCGAGCAAGCTGCTCACGCCGCCCACCGCCGCGTCGCCAGTAGAGCCCGGCTGGACGGACACCCACCACCTGGAGAGCTTTCGCATCGACGGCCTGGACCCAGACCTCATCACCGTGAGGGTCCTGATTCGGGCGGTGGGCCTGGACGTGCTCCAAGAGCTGGTCGCCAGCGGCGATCTGGAGGCCCAGGTCGTGGCTGAGCAGCCCACGCTGGAGCTCGCCGGCTCGATCCGGAGCTGGTCCCTGGACGTCGACGGTCCCTGCACCTTCTGATCAGGACAGGACCCGCTCGGCGAACCACAGGAGCCCCGCCAGCCCGATCAGGATGGACAGGACCGGGACGCCGCGGCGCTCCCAGACCGGCCATCTCCGGGCGCCGAGCAAGAGGGGCAGCAGGACCAGGACCACCGCGGCCTGGCCGAGCTCGACCCCCCCGTTGAAGCACAGCAGAGCCGTGACCAGGTGATCACGAGGCAGGCCCAGCTCGATCAGCAGGCCGGCGAAGCCGAAGCCATGGATCAGGCCCAGCCCGGTGGTGATGACGAAGCGGCGACGGGGTCCCGGTCGCCACAGGTTCTCGAAGCCGGTGTAGGCGATCGTCAGTGCGATCGCCGGCTCCACCAACCCAGCAGGAGGGGACAGCACGCCCAGGGCCGCCAGGGTCAAGGTGACGGTGTGGGCCAGGGTGAAGCCGGTCACGATGGCCAACATCTGGCGCAGGCTGCGGGCGACCAACAGCAGCGCGACCAGGAAGGCCAGGTGGTCGAAACCGGTCCAGATGTGCTCCACGCCCAGCTCCAGGTACGCCAGGGCAACCTGGCCGGACGACTGACCAGGCCCAAAGGAGACCGCGGTGTCCGAGTCGGCCAGCACGGCCACCGGTGTGCCGAAGGCCTCGACTGCGTGCCGGTGGCCCGGGTCCAGATCGGATAGGAAGCCGGTCGTGTAGGTCCACGTCTCGCCAGGAGGGCAGTCCAGCTCGGCGGTGATCTGCACGCCGTCGGCCTCGACGTGGCGCACTTCAGACGGACCGGTGCTGCAGGGCACGCCGTCCACCGAGACCTGGGTGCGGGCAAAGGCGAACCCCTCGAGCAAGGGCCCGAGTGCCTGCGGATCCCCGAGCTCGGCCATCTCGACGGTGCTGAAGGTCTGGGTGAGGTCCCCATGCGAGACGGCCCCGTAGGACAGGCCCGGCTCATGGGCCCAGGCTGTCGGCAGCCAGGTGATCCCCATCACGACCGTGGCCTGGGATAGGGGAGGCGGGCATGTGGACCTGGCTCCTGCTGACGGCGCTCGCCGGCACCGAACCCGACCCGGCCCGAGACGCCTACATGGCCGCCGTGGACCGCATGCTGGCCATCGTCGATGCCACCGACGCGGCCACCTGGACTTTTCACAAGCAGGAGTGGGCCGATCACGCCCTGCAGCCCCGACAGGTCATGACGATCAAGGCTCGGCGGGCGGGAGACATCTACCTCAGGTACACCGGCGACCACAACAACGGGCGCGAGGTGCTGTATCGGCCGGCGGTGTCCCCTGACGAGATCCTCGTCAACCCGTCGCCGCTCCTTCCCACCATGACCTTCGATCTGGACGGGCGGGTGGCCACGGACGGAGAGCGCTACACCGTGCCGAACCTGTCCCTGCACACCACCGTCGAGCGCTACAGGTCGGACGGGCGGCTGCTCGCTGCGCGGAACCACGCGGGCATGGCGGTGGAAGACCTGGGGCGGCGCCTGGTCGCCGGCGAGGCCGCCCAGTGCTGGCGGGTCACCCTGCCCAAGGACGAGGTGCCTGCGCTCTACGCCCAGGTGGTCGAGACCTGCGTCGCCGAACGGACCCAGGTGGTGATCCGGATCCGAGCCTGGGACGACGAGGACGGGCAGCGGGTCTGCATCGAGGACTACACGTGGGCCGAGCTCCAGCTCGGAGTTCCGCTGACGGACCTGGACTTCGATCCGGACAATCCCGCGTACCGTTTCTGAGCGGGCCCCTCAGAGCGCCCTGTGCAGCAAGCCGTGGCCGCGGATGGCGGCCCAGGCCGTGGCACCGTCTGCGCTGATCGCCAGACCGAAGAGGTGATCGCTGGAAGGCACCCGCAGCGCGGGCTCGTCATGGCTCCAGGTCACCCAGGTCTCACCCCGGTCGTCGCTGCGGTAGAGCCCAGTGCCGTGGTCCAGAGCCAGGACCGTGTCCCCGTGGCAGGCGATGGCCACGTAGGGTTCGAACCCGCTGCGGATCAGCACCCAGCTGTCTCCCGCGTCGTCGCTCACGGCGATGCCGGTGTCGACAGCGGCGTAGAGGCGGCCGTCGCACTCGGCGAATTGTGCGACATCCTGCACGCCGCCGGGACCGCTCTCCGCCCACGTCCGGCCGCCGTCCGTCGAGCGGTAGAGCCCCACACCTGGGGAGCCGTCGTGGCGGATGTCCCCGCCCTTGTAGGTGCCGAGCAAGACCACCTCTTCAAGGGTCCGGGAGAAGTGCAGAGCATGGGCCGACCAGTCTCCGTCGGGCAGGCCGTCGCTGCTGTCCTGCCAGCGTTGGCCGTCGTCGTCGGTGCGGTAGACCCGGGGTCGGTCGTCGGCGAACAGGCCGGAGCCGACCGAGCCCACCAGGACGACGCCGTCGTTCCAAGGGTCCAGATCGAGCCCGTGGAAGTGCACCGCCATGGAGTCCGGCACCGCGATCGTCCACGCGCCGCCCAGATCCGGGGTGCGGTAGACCCGATCGTCGGTCGTGACCCACAGCTCGGCGGGGTCGTGGGGGCTCTCTCGCGCCACCATCACGTAGTGCATGTAGGTCTCAGCCTGGGTCAGCTCGGCGCCGCCCGAAGTGCTGACGTAGCCCCCGCTCTCGCACTGGGTGCCCACGAACAGCCAGCCCGGGCACTTGCTGTGGGCCGTCAGGACCGCCGTGTCGTCGTCGGTCGGCCCCTCGGCCGCCGGGGTCCACGTGACCCCCTCGTCGGCGCTCAGTGCGATGCCTCGCTCGGCCCCCAGGAGCAGGTGGGTGTCGGCGCGAGCCGCGGTCCTCAACTCGCCCAGGTCCAGATCCGGCACGCTCCAGGTGGCCAGCTCCCCCTGGTCCAGTCGCCAGACCGTGCCCGTGGTGAAGAACAGGATGCCCCCCGCCAGCTGCCGGGTGGCCGCCACGAAGTCCTGGCCCTGTGGATCGATGATCTGCCAGGTCTCGCCTGTGTCGGTGGACCACCAGATCCCCGACGGCGCCGCGAACCACGCTTCGCCGTCGTCCATGCCGAGCGTGTTGACCCGGGTCGCATCCTCGGTCACGGTCGCCCAGCTGGCGCCGCCATCGGCGGACCGCCAGACCCCGCTGCCCTCTCGCAACGCCAACACCACGGGACCTTCAGACGCCAGGAAGGCGTGGTCCTCGTCGACCTGGTAGGACTCGCTGTGGCGAGGGTCGGGCAGGGCCGACCAGGACGTCCAGCTGGCCCCGTCGTCTTCGGAACGGAACAACCGCCCGCTGCCATCGAGCATCAGCAAGGCGTCGTCGACCTGGGCCAGGCCGCGTGCGTAGCCGACCTCCTCCATCGTGCCGGCCCCGGTGCTCTCCCAGCGGTGGCCGCCGTTGGTGCTCCGGTAGAGCGGGCCGCTGCTGTGAAACACCAGGTCCGGATCAGCGCTGTGCGCCAGGGCTTGGGCCTGCACGTGGGTGATGTCGCTGTCCAGGCCCAGCCAGGTCTGGCCCCCGTCGTCGGAGCGGTAGACCCCGTTGATCGACGACACGGCGTAGACCCGGCTGGGGTCCGCGGCCGTCGTCGCGAAGTCCAGGATGTCGCCCGCGGGGGCCGGCGGCAGGAGCGTCCAGGACTCGGGCGCCGCTGCCGGGGCTTCAGATCCGCCTGGACAGTTGAACGACGAGGCTGCAGAGTCGGCATCGACCGAGTCGTCCAGGCCCCGATCGGTGCAAGCCGTGGCTGCCAACAGCCAGCCGAGCATCCGTCCTCCAGCAGGGTCCCGGACACTCTGGCACAGGCTCGCTGCACCTGCTCAGGGTCGCTCGCAGCGCTTGCCCCGGGCCGCCGTGAAGGCCAGGTCTGACGCCGCCAGCCCGATGGCCTTGCGGCCGTCGTCTGCATCCTGGGAGTAGTAGACCAGCCGGCCGGTGTCTGTCAGCAGCAGCTTCCAGTGCGTCCAACCGGGATCGACGGCCATCAGCGGCTCGGTCACCAGGGACCAGGAACCGGTGCCGGGCGAGTTTCGGGCTGTGCCCAGGCTCAACAGGCCGCTGGTGTCCTTGCCTCCGATGAGGGCAGAGAGACCGCCTGGCCCGGACTCATGGCAGACCATCGAAGGGCCATTGAGCTTGTCCGAGGCCCAGGCCAGGCTGCTGTCCGGGGTCAGCACCGGGGTCCCGTCCTCGGTCCAGCTGGTGCCCTGGTCGGTGGACCAGGCCCGGTAGACGTCGGGGGAGCGCACGAACAACAGCTCGATGCGATCGTCGACCAGCACCGCGGTGGGGAAGCCGATGCCGGTCAGGGTGCCGCTCTCGTCCGGCGGGTTGTCGGCGATCAGGCCCTCGACCATGAAGTTGTGGCCATCGGTGGACAGGGCGTAGCCGATGCCCGTCGGCGTGTTCGAGCCCCCTTCGGACAAGGGCACGTCGCTGGTGCCGAAGAACAGGTGGAAGTAGTCCCCGTCGAACAGCACGCTGGGGTGGGCGACGCCGCAGCCCCAGTCGGTGCCTTCGACGGGTTCCAGGACAGCGTCCGGGGACAGGGCCCACGTGAGTCCGTCCGCGCTGGTGGCGTGCCCCAGGCGCACACCCTTCTCGCAGCCGGGGTTGATCTCGTCGGCGGGCACTTCGGCCTCGAAGTAGAGGTGCCAGGTGCCGGTGGTGTCGTCGTAGCCGACCGTCGGGGAGTTGATGCCCTCTTGGAAGAGCCCCTCTTCGGGCGCCTCCAACAACAGCCCCACGTCAGAGACGGGGGCAGCGACGGGACCGGCAAGGGCGGGCTGTAGGAGGACGGACCAGACCATCATGGAGACCTCGGGGAGGGGTCCTGCGGGAAGGGGCGGGCGAGGGAGGAGGGCCAGGGGCCCATGGCTTGCGTGTGGTGCCGACCCCAGGCCTTCGCCGCTTTGCAGTGTTTGGACAATTCCCATGGCCGGGAGGCCCGTTCCCGATGGGTTCAGGCAAATCTGCACACCAATGGGCGGATATGCCCCACGATATGTGCAGTTCTGACCTTGTGTCCTCGCCGCCAGGCGCGCACTCTCCAATTGTGCAGCGCTGCTGAGAGGACCCGACGCGGTCTCTTGGGTCCCAAGCCCCAATTCCGGGGCTGCCGGACCAGAACTCGTGCGGGTGAGCGCGAAAGGACCTCTCGGAGGAGACGCCGCCCATGAGCGGGAGGCCAATGACCCCTGGCCTCCCGCTCACCCCCCACCTGCGGGGCTCGAGGTGCCGAATCAAACTGGCCATGCGGCCAGTACAGGGTTGTCAATCGGCCTGAACACGGGTTCAATGGTTCCTGACTGGCCGGCCAGTCCAGGAGATTTCGTGGCCACGACCCTGTTCCCGCTTCCCACAAGTGGCCGAGGCTCCCGCTCGGTCCAGCGCATCCTGGACGCCGCTGCCCGGGCCTTTGGGCGCGACGGGTACGACGGGGCCTCCATGATCGCGGTGGCCCGTGCGGCCGGCGTGAGCAAGGGGCTCCTGCACTACCACTTCCGCTCCAAGGAGCACCTGCTGATCGCGGCCCATCGGGCCATCCTGCGACAGGTCCACCTGCGCTTCCAGGAGCGCTTCCAGCGCGGCGAGCGGGGCATGGACACGGCACTGGAAGGCCTGGACGCCTTGTGGGGCGCTCTGCGGGAGCTGGACGAGCAGGCGCCCTTCATGCTCGAGACCATGGCGCTGGCCGCCCAGGGCCGTCGGGTCCGCCCCCAGATGGACGAGTTCTTCGACGAGGTCATGCCGATGCTCGAGGACGGCATCCGCGAGGCCTTCGCCGGCGACACCGAGCGCCTGATCCTCCCCCCTCGTCGCATGGCCCAGGTCATGCGCACGATGTTCCAGGGACTGGTCGTGGACCTGGCCTTTGCCCGCGGTCCCTCTGAGCGCGCCCGGGTGGACCGGACCTACCGCGACCTGCGCGAACAATTCGCCACCTTTGCCTTCCAGACCACAGCCCCGGAGGCTCCGTGATCTTCTCTCCCAAGGGGCGCATGCCCTACGAAAGCTTCGAGACCCCGCCGACGCCCCAGGAGCGCCACCGGTGCGACAAGCTGGCCGAGCTGTACCACCGGGGCCAGGACAAGGTCTGGGACGGGCGGGCGGTGTTCCGGGCGGTGCTCGACGAACACGGCCCGATCCAGCTGGACGGGCCCCAGGCCCAGGCTCTGGGCAACATCTTCGCCATCATCTACTGGGGCGAGCTGGCGGCTTGGAAGGTGAGCGCGGCGCTGGCCGAGCAGCTCGAGTGCCCTGCAGCCGCGCTGGCGGCCACCGCCCAGGCCCACGACGAGGCTCGGCACTTCAACGTGATGGGGCAGTACCTGGAGGCGCTCGGTCGGGCCCCCGGGCGCATGCCTCCCATCGCCGAGAGCCTGTTGGTCGAGGTCATGGAGACCGAAGACCTGACCCGCAAGTTGCTGGGTATGCAGTTGATGGTCGAACCCATCGCCCTGACCATCTTCCAGCTCGTGCGACGTTCCGGAGTCGAGCCGGTGCTCGCCCACCTGTTGCCCTTCTACGAGCGTGACGAGGCCCGCCACGTGGCTCTGGGCGTGGTCCACCTGCCCCGGCTGATGGCCGGCATGTCGCGGGTGGAGCTCACCCGACTCTTCGCGTGGCAGCTGCGCATGTACATGCGCCAGATCGACGGGGTGCTGGAGCTCGAGCGCGACATCGACACGCTGGGTTTCTCCATGCGCGAGACCTTCCACCTGGGCCAGCGCCTCCAATTCCAAGCCGCCAACGAGCTGATGGAGGCCATGGGCGGCAACCTCCATGGACGGGAGCTGATGGCGCACCTGATCGAGGCCCGTCTGGCCTGGACCTGTCCAGAGCCGGGCGGCCGCACGGACCTGCCCCACAGGTTGGGGCGTGCGGCCCACTGCCTGCTGCGCGGCCCGGAGCAGTCCCGTCGAGAGGAGCTGTTCGGCACCGCGGCCTGACCTGCGGGCTGACCCGCCATTCATCGACGACTGTCAGCGAATCGGGTACGCTGTCTCTGGCATCCCCCCGAATCCAGCCTGGAGCGCCCTGTGGCAGCAGCCCTTCCTCCTGCGCCTGGGCCCCGCGGCCACTGGTTCCTGGGCTCCACGGTGCCCTTTCGCGAGGACCCGATCGCGTTCTGCATGGACGCCCAGCAGGCGCACGGTGACATCGTGCACTTCCGCGTCGGCTTCATGGACTGGTTCCTGCTCTGCCACCCGGATCACATCTACGACGTGCTCCAGGGCCGCGCGGACAAGTTCTGGAAGGCCAAGCTCAACAAGCGCATCTTCCACAAGTTTCTGGGCAACGGCATCCTGAGCGCCGACGGCCCGGTCTGGAAGAAGAACCAGAAGATGGTGCGTCCCGGCTTTCACAAAGAGCGCATCGACGCCTATGCGCGGGCGATGGTGTCCCTCACCGAGGAGATGGTGGACGGCTTCGTGGAAGGCGAGCCCATCGACATGTTCCACAACATGACCGAGCTCACGCTCGCCATCGTGGCCAAGTGCCTCTTCGATGCCGACGTGCGCGGCGACGCCGCCGATGTGGGGCAGTACATGGTCACCATCAACGACGTGCTCATCGAGCACATCCACGCGCCCATCCCGGTCCCGCGGTGGTGGCCCACGGCTGCAAACAAGCGCAAGATCAAGGCCATCGACGACATGCGGGGCGTGATCCGACGCATCATCGGGGAACGCCAGGCCAGCGGCCAGGACCGCGGCGACCTGCTCTCGATGCTCGTGTTCGCCCAGGACGAGGACGGAGAGGGCCTGTCCCCCAAGCAGCTCGAAGACGAGGCCATGACCCTGTTCTTCGCCGGCCACGAGACCACGGCGCTGACCCTGACGTGGCTCTGGTACCTGGTGGCCAAGGACGCGGCCGTCTGCGCCAAGCTCCAGGAGGAGGTCGACCGGGTCCTCCAGGGCCGAGAGCCCACCATCGACGATCTGCGTGAACTGGTCTACCTGGACCAGGTCATCAAGGAGGGCATGCGCATCCTGCCGTCGGTGTGGACCTTCATGCGCCAGCCCATCGAGGACGTCGAGGTCGGCGGCCACGTGCTCGACAAGGGCGCGAACATCTTCATCAGCCCCTTCGTCACCCACCGGGACCCCCGCTGGTTCCCCGAGCCCGAGGCCTTCAAGCCCGAGCGCTGGACCCGCGAGTTCATCAAGGGCTTGCCCAAGGGGGCCTACATCCCGTTCTCGATGGGACCTCGGGTGTGCCTGGGCAAGCAGTTCGCGCTCATGGAGGCCAGGCTGATCCTGGCCCGCCTGGTCCAACGCATGATCCCCGATGTGCCCGCGGACTATGAGCCCGAGCTCATGCCCCAGCTGGCTCTGCGGCCCCGTGACGGGATGCCAGGCGTGGTGCGCTTCCGAGGGCCGCCGCGCCAGGAAGCCGCCAGCTGACAGCGCCGATCGCTCAGGCGCTGCTGAGCGCGACGAGCACGTCCGCGTAGGAGTCCGCCACCGGCGCGCCGTCGAGGGCGCCGCGAGCGCGCAGCAAGCGATGGAGCCGCGGGAGCTGGTGGAAGGGCACGGTCATCAGCAGGTGGTGTTCCAGGTGGTAGGCCACCTGGTGAGGCGCGACTGTCGCTCGGGCGAGCCAGCCCACGTGGGTCGTGCGGGTGTTCCGGAGCCGCCGATCGGAGATCTCGGTGACCGCGTGTTCGGCCAGCCCGCGCAGGCGCAGGAACAGGCCGTTTGTGGTGAGCCATGCCACGGCCCAGATCCACCAGGTCCAGCCGACGCCCGCCGCGTGGAGCGCGAGAGCGAGTGCAGCGTTGGTGGCCACCACCGGGCCGATCTCCTGCAGGCCGTCCCGGAGCCGGCCGCTCGCTGTGCGCCCGGTCTGGTCCAGCCACTCCGCTTCGCCGGACAAGGTGTAGCGCACCCAGCCCAGATCGATCAGCACCAACCCGACCAGCCTGCGGAGCCCGCTGATCCCCGACACGTCGCGCAGGAGCTTGCGAATCAGGCCCCATCGGGTGGTCGGAAACGGTGTGATCAACGGGAGATCCGGATCGTCGGGAGTGCCCGTGAAGCGATGATGCTTCAGGTGATGGGCCCGGTAGCGCACCAGGTCCAACCACACGGGACGGCCGCAGAGCCACTGGCCGACGCGGTCGTTCCAGCGCCGATCCGCGAGCAGGGTTCCGTGTGCCGCTTCGTGCATCAGCACGGCGAGTGCGACCTGGCGTCCGCCGACCAGGACCCAGGCCAGCCCGAGGGTCCACACCGAAGGCCACGTGCCGGCGATCGCCAGCGCCGCGCCGATGACCCCCCAGCTCCAGGTGATGGCGCCCAGACCGTGACCGGTCGAGAGCCGGCGCAGGCTCCGGATCTCTTCGGTGGTCAGCACATCGACAGCGGACGCCATGGGACTCAGCCGGCCAACAGGGTCAGGGCGGCCGCCAGCAAGGCCGGCGCGGCCTGGACGAACAGGATGGTGCGACTGGCCGTGGCGGCGCCGTAGATCCCGACCACCACGACGAAGCTCAGCAGGACCAGGGTGGCCGCGGTGTCTCCGGCCGCCACAGACCAGACGATCGCCGCACCCAGACAGCCGTTGTAGATGCCCTGGTTCGCGGCCAGCACCCGGGTCTGCTGGGCCTGCTCGACCGTGTTGCCGAAGATCTTCCGACCCTGGGGCCTGGTCCACAGGACGCTCTCCAGGATCATGAAGCCGAAGTGACTGACCGCTACGAAAAGGGTCAGGGCAGTCGCGAGTCCAGCGAGCATGGGGCCTCCGGGCCCCGATGGTACGCGACTTCGTTGACGTTTCGTGACTTGGGTCCCCCACCTTCTGACCGATGTTCGAGGGACAATGACGAGGCCCTGGAGACGTCTGGGGGCCAGGGGGTGGCTGGATGAACCGTCGGATCACTGTCCCGCTCGTGCTGATGACCGGCACCGTGCTCCTGACAGCTGGACTCGAAGCAGGACGAAGGGCCGGAGCCCACCCCACCGGGGCCGCCACTGGCGCCCCGGAGATCGGCTGCGGCACCGCTGGGCTCATGGACCCCCCGGCTGCGCTGGTGGTGGCCCCGCCGGTGGGCGCAGACACCGATCCAGGCCGATCCGATGTGATCGCCGGGCACTGGGTCGTTCGGTTCGACCGCGCCATGGCGGTCGACGAGCTGGCGGGCTGGGCCCTGGACCAGGGTGTGGCCGTCCAGGTGCCGCGGCTGCTCGGTCGCGATGCCGGTGCAGCCCTTCCCGGCCCCCTGCACAACACCTGGACGCTCCAAGGCGAGGTCGACCTCCCGGAGAGACTGGCCGGCGTGGCCGGGGTCTCGTGGGTCGAGCCGCTCATCGCCATGCGGGCCGCCACCGCGCCGAACGACCCCTACTACGGCTTCCAGTGGAACCTGAGCTCCCTGGGGGTGCCGGACACCTGGGACACTTCCCGAGGCCGTGGCGTGGTCATCGCCGTCCTGGACACCGGGGTCTCGGCCGGTCCAGATGGGCTGGCCCTGTTGCTCGATGGGTATGACTTCGTGGACGGGGACCCGGATCCGTCGGACTCGGGCTGGCACGGCACCCATGTGGCGGGTGTGATCGCCCAGGTCACCGACAACGGCGAGGGTGTGGCGAGCGTGGCCCCTGGTGCCGCCATCCTGCCCGTGCGGGTGCTCGCCGAGAGCGGCGGGACCTCGGTCGAGCTGGCCGAGGGCATCACCTGGGCGGTCGATCAAGGGGCCGACGTGCTGAACCTGAGCCTGGGCAGCGCCAGTGAGTCCCAGCTCGTCTCGGATGCCTTGGCCTACGCCGAGGCCCAGGAAGTGGTCGTCGTCGCCGCGTCCGGCAACGACGGTCAGTCGGACTTCGTGCAGTTCCCAGCGTCTGTGGGCACTGTCTTGGGTGTGGGCGCGACCTTGCTCGACGGCGCGATCGCGGCCTACTCGAACGGGGGCCCGGAGCTCGATCTGGTCGCGCCAGCCGGCACCATCGGCGCCGACACCGACGGCGACGGCCTTCCCGATGCCGTGCTCCAGGAGGCCTGGATCGATGGCCAGTGGCAGTACGTCGTCGCCGAAGGCACTTCGCTGGCGACACCCCACGTGGCCGGTGCCGCCGCTCTGCTGCTCGGGGCCGCGGACCTGAGCCCCGCCCAGGTCCGGGACGCCCTGACGGCCAGCGCGATCGATCTCGGCGACGCTGGACCCGACCACACCTTTGGCGCCGGACTGCTCGATCCGATGGCGGCGCTGTCCCTGGTGGCATCCCCCGGTTCCGGCACGGCTTCCGACGACGACGGAAGCGACGATGACGGCGTGTCCGCCGGCGGTGGGGCCGGCATCCGGCCGACCTCGGGCGACAGTGTCTCGCTCGGCACCGACGAAGGGGGTACGCTCGGCTGCGGCGGCTGATCTGTCGCCGGCCGGAGAGTGCCCATGTCCATCGACGTCTCCCGCTTCCGCAAGCGGTTCCGCTCCCTCGCCGCCGAGCTGGGTCGCTCGGGCACCGCTAGCCTTTGCGCCGTGCTCGAAGAGGAGCGGTTCTCGAAGGGGGACATCGTGGTGGACCTGGCGGGTGGTGACTGGATGTTGCACCTGCTCGAGCACGGCTCGGTGTCCGTCCAGCTGCCGACGCCGTCCGGCCTGGTCGAAGTCGGGGAGCTCCACGCAGGCGCCGTGCTGGGCGAGGTCTCCTTTCTGGACCACGAGCTCCACACGGCACAGGTGGTCGCCGACACCGACTGCATCTGTCACCGTCTGTCCCACGCCGGCATGGAGGACCTCCAGGCCGCCGACCCGGCCGCCGCAACAAACCTGGTGCACGCGGCCTGCCAGGTGCTGGCCGAGCGTCTGCGCATGGCCAACGGGCAGCTCGAGGAGCTGAGGCACCCCAAGCGGGATGCCCAGGCCACGGGTCAGAGCGCTCTGCTGGATGCGGTGCGGGTCTTGCTGGGCATGCCCCGCCACAGGTCCGAAGTCGCCAGCGCCCTGGCGGTCCTGCCGGGCTTCAGCGAGCTGTCGTCCCACGAGCGGGCGGTGCTGGATCACGCGATGTGGGTCCAAGAGCGGCCTTCGGGCCACGCCTTCATCGCCCAGGGCAAGCGCACGGACACCGCCTACCTCATCCTCTCGGGCGAGGTGGCTGTGGTTCGCACCGCGGGCGATGGGGTGACCGAGCTGGCCCAGATGGGTCGCGGAGAGCTCTTTGGCCTGCTCGCCTTGCTCGACCACCAGCCGCGCTCGGCGTCCTGTGTGGCCCGTGGGCCTGTGCGAGTCGCGTGTCTGCAGCGTCAGGCCTACGAGAGCCTGCGCAGTCGCCCCGCTGTGCTGCGCCCGATCCAACAGGCCATCGCCGCCCAGCTCACCAAGGACTTCCGCCACGTCGAGCTGCAGCTCAAGGACCAGCTGTCCGCCCTGATGGGCTGACCCTCAGGGGCCGCCTTGGACGGCGACGATCAGGCGCTGCTGGTGCAGCTTCACGCCAGGCTGCCCAACAGCTCGCGGGCGGCGCCGGCTGCCTGGCGGCCGTGCCTCTGGATGTGGTGCGGAGCGACGCTGTGCGCCTCTAGCGCTTCGGTCAGCACCCCCCGCGCGCGGTCGGTGCGATCCAGGGTGATCAGGTGCTGTGCCAGGAGCAGCTTGTGGTCCATTCGGGGGCTGGCCTTGACCAAGGCCTCGAGGCTCTCGAGCGCGGCGGCGTGGTCGCCGCCGGCCCGCTGCGCATCGACCAGGTCGGTCCAGGGCGCAAAGTCCAGGTAGGCCTTGTCCTGGGCGATGAGGCCGTTGAGCAAGGCGATGGCGTCGGCGTGGGCCCCGCGCGCGGCGTGACACCGGGCCAGCCCGTACAGGCAGGCGCGTTCCTTGCTGCGCTGCTTCAGCACGGCCTGGAACAGCCCAGCGGCCTCGTCGAACTCTCCGGCATCATGGAGTCCCTGGGCGAGCGCGACCTGGTTCTGGATGCTCGGGGTCTCCTGGTAGAGGTAGCGCAGGGTCGGCAGGTCCGGGGGCGGGGCGCCACGCACAGGGCGCATGTTGCCCAGCCTGCCCACACGTGTGGGAGGCCCCGCCTTGTACCGCACCATGAAGAAGTAGACGAACTCCCCAAAAGGCAGGAAGAAGATGACCATCAGCCAGATGTAGCCAGCCCGTCTCTGGATGGCGTCGATGACCATCCAGATCTTGAAGGCCATCAACAGCATCGGCAGGATGGCGTGCACGAACAGTCCTCGGGGGGTTCCGAGGCAGATGGTACAGGTCAGCCCAGCTTGCGCCCGTACAGGTGCACGGTCTCCCGGTCGCTCTGGGGGCAGACCGTCACGGCA
This sequence comes from uncultured Enterobacterales bacterium, assembly GCA_964519895.1. Taxonomy (GTDB): domain Bacteria; phylum Myxococcota_A; class UBA796; order UBA796; family CAJQPC01; genus CAYFPX01. The sequence goes on from CAZFLE010000010.1 coordinate 42,251, forward strand.
AAGCCCCCGCCAGCCACCAGCTCCCGCCGGTCTCCCGGTGAGATCTGCCGCAGGGCGTTGACCCAGGCGTCGGGCAGGCGGTCGCCGGTGAGCACACCCCAGCTGCGCAGCAGGGGATCTGCCGCCGGGTTGGCGTAGAGCACCTGGCCTTGCAGATCGACCCTCAGGACCGGGTTCGGATTGGCCCAGGTGACCTGGAAGGGATCGGGGTCCACGGTTCGGTCGGCGCCGTAGACGTCGCAGCCCCCGTCGCTCGCCACCACCACCACGTCGAGCTGGGCAGGGCCGCAGGGGACACGGCCGGCCACCACACCGTCCGTGCCCGCCTGTTCGGCCAGCTGCTGCAGTGCTGGGGGCGCTCGGCGACCGACTCGGCAGCCCAGCGCCTCCAGCCAGGGGGCCGTGCCGTCGCTGCAGTGGGCGATCACGCCGTGGTGGTCCACCCTCAGGTGGAGCGCCTGCTGCGTTCTCGAGACCGTCGCCGACGCCATGACACACCCTGGAAGGGAGGTGTGGCCAGAGAGGTGAACCCCTCTGCCCGGCGGAAGAGTAGGCGCTCGACTGTCAGGGAGAAGTCCGGTCCTTGACAGGGACCTGTGAACCACGAGAAGCGGGTTCAGCGGGGCACTATCCAGCAGCGATCAAGCGCCCGATCCGGGCGAGCTGTTCCTCGGGTCCGCCCAGCACCGTCTCGAGCTGCCGGGACCACTGGGTGTAGCGGTAGAGCGGATAGTCACAGTCGAAGCCCATGCCACCGTGGAGGTGGTGGGCGGCGCTCAGGATCTCATGGGCTGCGAGGCTCGCCACGTGGCGGGCGATGGCCAGCTCCCGGGCCGCTGGCAGCCCTTCGGACACGCGCCAGGCCGCCTGCCACAGGGTGACCTCCATGGCCTGGACCTGGATGTACATGTCCGCGGCCCGCTGCTGGACCGCTTGAAAGGACCCGATTGGGCGACCGAACTGCTTGCGTTCCCGGGCATAGCGGCTCGTGAGGTCGAGGCCGCCCTTGGCCAGGCCTTGCGAGACCGCCGCCAGTCCCACCTGGGCCAGCTCGCGGGCCCGGGCGGCGAGGGCCCGGTCGCCGAGCACCTCGCAGGGCACACCTTCCGCGAGCACGGCGTGCAAGGTCTCCCGGTTCGTGGCGTCCTGGGCCTGGGTCTGGAGGTGCTCCAGTGGCACCAGGACCAGTGCCTCCTGGAGGGGCACCACCAGCCCTGCGGCCCCCGTCAGCGCAGGGACGCCGGTCCAGCTGCCGTACAGGAGGTCGCCCCGGAGCGCACAGGGCCCAGCCGGCGTCCAAGCTGCAGCCACGTGCAGCTCCCCCGATGCGAGCCCCTCGAGCAGGTCCCTGCCACCTCCCAGGGCCAGGGCAAGTGTGCCGCCGAACAGCGAGGGCAGGACCGGCACCGGCGCGGCCGCCTTGCCGATCTCGACCGCGAGCGTGCAGGCCGCCATCAGGCCGCCATCCATGCCCCCGAGGGCCTCGGGAAGGGGCGCCGCGAGCACCCCGGCCCGTCCCAGGGCCCGCCAGGCGCCCAGGGCCAGCCCCGTCGAGTCGGGGGTCAAGTCCGTGCCCTCCAGCACGTCGCGGGAGAGGTCCCGCACCATCGTCTGCAGCTCGCTCCGTGCCCAGTCCATGTCAGCCTCGGTGCCTCGGGAGGCGCAGCGCTGCGCCGGCGATGATCTCTCGCTGGACCTCGTTGGTGCCGCCCCCGAAGGTCAACACGCGCATGGCCCTGTCGTAGCGCTCCAGCCGGCCCTCCAGGACCGCCCCGGGGCTGCCGCGGCGGAGTACACCGGCGGCCCCAGCGACCTCGAGGAGCAACCGGTTCACCTCGATGTAGAGCTCCGAGCCGAAGACCTTGATGGCCGACGCCTCCTCCATGCGGATGGCGCCCCTTCCCAGGTTCCAGGCCTGCCTCCAATTCATGAGCTTGAGGACCTCGAGCCCCACGTCGACCCGGGCGAGGTTGCGCTGGACCCACGGTGCGTCCAAGAGCGTGCCCTGACCCCGGGGCACAGTGGCTGCCCAGTCCCGGACGTCCCGAGCGTTTCGAACCAACGGCCCCACCATCATCAGCGCCACGCGCTCGTGGTTCAGCTGACTCGTGATGAGTCGCCAGCCACCGTCCTGCTGGCCCACCAGGTTCTCGGCGGGGACTCGGACGTCCTGGAGGTAGACCGCGTTGAGGTCCGCGTCGGCCAGGTTCTCGATGCGGGTGATCGCCAGCCCGGGAGCGTCCATCGGGACGATGAACACCGAGAGCCCCTTGTGCTTCGAGACGTCTGGATTCGTGCGACAGGCGCACCACAGATAGTCGGCAAAGCTGGCCAGGCTGATGAAGATCTTCTGACCGGTGATGACCCAGTCGTCGCCGTCCCGGACCGCCCGGGTCTCCAGGCTCGCCAGGTCGGTGCCGGCGCTGGGCTCGGTGTAGCCGATGGAGAAGTGCACCTCGCCCCGCAGGATCGCCGGCAGGAAGCGCTGCCGCTGCGCCTCGGAGCCGTGGGCCATGAGCGCCGGCCCGACGGTGTTCAAGGTCAGCAGGGGGATGGGGAAGCCGGAGCGGTGCACCTCGTCGAAGAACAGGAACTCTTCGATCGGGGTCGCCCCCCCGCCGCCGTATTCCTGGGGCCAGCCCAGCCCGAGCCAGCCCTCCGCCGCCATGCGCTTGAGGGCCTGGTGGTACAGCGGACCGCCGCCGTCGTTGTGGGTGAGCTCCTCGACGAGCTCGGGGGTCATCAGCTCGGCCATCAAGGACCGCAGTCTCTCCAACAGCGCCTGCTGCGCCTCTGTGTAGGCGATCCTCATCCCACGAAGCCCTCGATCTTCTTGCGGTCGATGCGCACGAAAAGCGCCTCGGCGGTGGCCAGGAGTCGGTCCCCTTCGTGGACCTCGCCCCGGAGCGTGAACGTTCGACCATTGTCCTGGTGGACCCAGCCGGTGAATTGAAGCGACACATGGCAGCGACAGATCTGCTTGTAGCGGACCGTCAGCTGGCCGGTGATGCCGGGCAGTCCCGAGCAGATCAGCGCGTGTCCCAGGACCTGGTCGAAGCACGCGGCGACCACGCCGCCGTGCAGCACGTCGGGCATGCCTTCGAAGGCGGTCGAGAACACCGCCGTGCCGGTCGAGCGCTGGCCGTCCCAGTCGAGGGTCAGGGGGGGCGAGGCCGGGTTGCAGTGCCCGATCAGGATGCCTCGGTCCGCGAACACGTGAGGCTGGTCGAAGTAGCTGCGGTCCCGCCAGCCGTCGGCACTGGTGTGGGTGTCGACGGTCTCCAACAGGGCCCGCAAGGCCTCGGCCTTGGCCGTCGCCTGGTCGATGAGCGCCACGTCGGCCGTGGTGTTCATGCACAGGGTGGTCAGGGCCCGCAGCTCCGCCGCCAGCCGCCGCTTGGCGCCCCAGGGTCCAGTGGGCACCTCATCGGAGAGCACCCACGCCCGCCCGGTGCGGGCCGGCGGGCTGTCGCTCACGTGGAGAGTGTCCGGGCCTTGGCCTTGGCCCAGGTGTAGTCGGGCTTGCCGCTGGGCTGCCGCTCCAGGCTCGCCAACACGTGGAAGGCCCGCGGGGTCTTGTACCCGGCCACCTTGGTGCGCACGTGGGCCTCCAGCTCGTCCGTGGCCGCCGACGCGCCCTGCTTGAGCTGCACCAGGGCCTCGACCCGCTCTCCCCATCGCTGATCGGGCACGCCCACGACAATGGCGTCGAACACCGCGGTGTGTGCCTTGAGCGCTTCCTCGACCTCCTCGGGGTAGACCTTTTCCCCGCCGGAGTTGATGCAGACCGCGCCCCGGCCCAGGAAGGTGATGGTCTCGTCTTCGTTGACCAGCGCCCGGTCGCCTGGGATGACGAAGCGCGTGCCGCCGACGCGCTTGAAGGTCTTGGCGGTCTTCTCCTCGTCGCCGTAGTAGCCCAAGGGCATGTACCCACTCCGGGCCAGCCAGCCGACCTGTCCGCTGCCGGGCTCGACGGGTGTGCCGTCGTCGTCGATCACGTGGGTGTGCTCGCCCATGACCCAGATGGGCTTGGCGTCTTCGTCCTCTTCGTCCTCGTAGAACGCGGTGCCTTGGTGCCCGGTCTCGGACGCGCCGAAATTGTTCATGATCATGCAGCAGGGCAGTCTCTGGACCAGCCGAGCGCGGATGGCACCGCTCAGGATGGCGCCCGCGCTGCTGATGGTGACCATGCTGTCGGCCTCCGTGTCGTGCGCCTCGAGCGCGTCCAGGAGCGGCAGGGCCATGGCATCGCCGACCAGGTTGATGACGTTGAGCTCCTCTTCGTCGATCAGGGCGACGCTGCGGACCGCGTCGAAGCTGCGCCCGGGCACCAGCACGACCTTGCCGGCCGTGAACCAGCAGATCCAGCTCGCGAACATCGAAGAGCCATGGATCAGGGGCGCCGCAGGGTGGATGACCAGGCCCTCTTCTTCGGCATTCTCAGCGACCTGCTCGGGTCGCTCGACCGGGTCACCTCCCGGGGCGCCACCCTGGAGGCCGGCGAAGAACAAGTCCTCGTGGCGCCACATGACCCCCCGCGGCATCCCCGTGGTGCCTCCGGTGTAGACGATGAACAGGTCGTCGTTGGTCCGGGGGGCAAAGTCGCGGGCCTCAGAGCCGTTGGCCAGGGCGTCTTCGTAGCCGGTGGCAGCGACGCCGTGCTCGACACCGCTGTCGTCCTGGAGCTCGATGAGGCAGGTCACCCCCGGGCACTCGGCCAGGGCCTTCGCCACCTCGACCCCCAGTTCCTGCTGGAACACGAGTCCCACCAGGTCTGCGTTGTCGTAGAGGTAGATGAGCTCGTGGGCCACGTAGCGGTAGTTGATGTTGATCGGCACCGCCCGCAGCTTGAAGCAGGCGATCATCGCCTCCAGGTACTCGTGACCGTTGTAGGTCTGCAGGCCCACGTGGCTACCGGGTCCGACCCCGGCAGCCTGGAGGTGGTGGGCGAGCCTCGTCGCCCTGCGGTCCACCTCTGCAAAGGTCTGACGGCTCGAGCCGGACACCAGGGCGATGTTGTCCGGCCGGGCGTCGGCCAGGCTCTCGAAGAGGTCGGCGAGGTTGTAGGTCATGGGTCCCTCTGTCACGGCCGGTCGGCCCCGACGATCCAGGTGGCAAAGAATTGGGAGCCGCCGCCATAGGCGTGGCCGAGGGCCAAGCGGGCGCCATCGACCTGGTGGGCAGCGGCCCGCCCCCGAACCTGGCGGGCGGCCTCGCCAAAGCGCAACAGACCTGATGCACCGATCGGGTTCGAGCACATCACACCCCCGCTGGGGTTGATCTCACAAGCCCCGCCAGGCGCCGTGGCGCCGTCGTCGACGAGCTTCCAGCCGTGACCGGGCTCGCAGAAACCCATGTTCTCGAGCCACATCGGCTCGAACCACGAGAAGGGCACGTAGATCTCGGCTGTGTCCAGCTGTCGGAGTGGGTCTGTGATGCCAGCCTGGGCATAGGCGTCGGCTGCACAGTCCCGGCCGGCTTGGGGGTCTACCTGGTCCCGGCCGGGGAAGATCAGCGGCTCGGAGCGCATGGACATGCCGTGCACCCACGCGGCTTCGTCGGGGGCGGCGGACTCGCTGGTCAGCACGATCGCCGCTGCGCCATCAGAGCTCGGACACGTCTCGAGGTAGCGGATGGGATCCCAGAGCATGGGGGACTCAGAGACCCCCGCCGCGGTCAGGTCCGGCAGTCGCAGGTGGGCATGTTCGTTGCGGGCGCCGGCGCGGCGGTCCTTGGCCGCGACCTCCCAGCCGATGTGCTCTGGGGCACCGGAGCGATGGATGTATTCCCGAATCAGCGGCGCGAAGTATCCGCCCGCGCCACCGTTCACCGGAGGCTGGAAGGGGAAGCGCTGGGACAGGGCCCACATGGCGTTGGACTCGGACTGCTTCTCCCATGCCACGGCCAGGACCCGCTCGTGCCGCCCGGCTGCGATCAGGTTCGACGCGACCACGCCGGTCGAGCCGCCCACGCTGCCGGCCGTGTGTACCCGCAAGAGCGGCTTGCCGACTGCACCGAGGGCCGCGGCCATGAAGAGCTCGGGCTGCACCACGCCTTCCAACAGGTCGGGGGCCTTGCCGACCACGACCGCGTCGATGTCGCCCCAGTCCAGTCCGGCGTCGTCGAGGGCTGCGCGGGCGGCTTCGCGCACGAGGCCGTTCATCGACACATCGGGCCGCTTGGCGGCGTGCACGGTCTGGCCGAACCCGGCGATGGCGACGCGGTTGGCCATCAGGACCCCTCCAGCACGGCGACCAGGTTCTGCTGCAGGCAGGGCCCCGCCGTGGCGTGGGCCAGGGCCCGATCCGCCGTGCCCGCCCGAAGGCTCCGAGTGGCGTGCACAAAGGCACGGAGGCCGTCGACCATCGGAATGGAGGCCGACCGTGGACCGCCGGACGGGTTGATGCGCACGCCATCATCCAGGCCCAGGGCCTTGCGCAGCACAACCTCTTGGGGCGTCCAACCCGTGCTCAATTCCGCGACATCGACCGGCCCGCTGGACCCCCGTGCCGCCGAGGCAGAAGGCGCCAGGGAGAGATCCCTGTGGCCAGGGTGGTGGGTGTCGATGCGGTGGTCCAGGTGGCGGATCCAGGCATGGCGATGGGGCCGGTCGGCCAGCGCATCGCCGGCCACGAGCACCACCGCGGCCGCGCCGTCGGCCCAGGTCGGGATGTCGTGGGCGTGCAAGGGGTCCCGGGTGAGGGGCCGGGCCATCAGCGCCTGCACACTCGGGGCCTCGCCTCGCACGGCGGCCTGGTCGCGGGCGGCGATAGCGGCGAGATCTTCGCGGGCGCACAGGCCCCGCTCCAGCAGGACCCTGGCCTGGAGCGCTGCCATGTCCGTCGGACCGATCCCGAGCGGGGCCAGGGTGTAGGGGTCATGGGTGAGGGCGAGCACGGCCTCGGCGTCGCCCCGGGTGCCATGGCCCCAGGCGTAGACCAGCGCCACGTCGACGTGCCCGGTCTGCATGTGGACCCAGGCTTCCTGCAGGGCCCAGGCGCCGTCCATCTCCACGTGGGACTCGCAGATGGGTGGCCAGGCGCCGACGCCGTCCAGGGCCTGCACGAAGGAAAAGGGCCGTCCCTGGATGTAGTCGCCGGAGCCCGAGCAGGTGAAGGCGACCTCGTCGCGCCCAAGGCCCGCATCGGCCAGCGCACTTGCCGTGACCCTGGACACCAGCAACGCCACGTCGTCCGTGAGTCCCTGGGTCGGCTTGGTCGCTGCGACACCGGCGATCGAGACGGGGCGCATCAGGGGTCCGAGAGGGGCTTGAAGTATTTGAGCCGGGCGTGGCCCACCGCGGCGGGGTCGTCGTTCCAGACCGCCGTCACGCGCATTCCGGTCTCCACCTGGTCGGGGGGGCACTCACCCACCAGGTGGAAGAGCTGCACGTCGGCGCCATCCAGCGTCACGTGGGCGCATGCGTAGGGGGGCGTGAGCACCTGACCCTCGAAGGGGATGTTGATGACGCAGAAAGTGCTGACCTCGCCCGTCTCGGGCAGCTGCAGCGGGTCCATGGGGCCGACGGCGCAGACCGGACAGACCGAGCGGAGAGGGATCATGACCCGGCTGCAGCGGGTACAGCGACCGCCGATCAGGCGGCGATCTCCGAGCCCCGCGATGTAGGTCGCGGTAGCGGGGTCGGCCGTGTGTGTGAATTCCAGGCGCACAGGCGTCACGAGGCGGGTGATTGGATCGGGCATCAGGCGGGCTCGTAGATCAGCTGGGCGACGGATGTGATCGGGGTGCCCGTTCGGCGAGGGCGCACGCGCATCCCGGAGGCGAGGGCCCCTGGGCTGTTGACGTCGATGGCCTGGATCCAGGCGGTGTCCGCACCGTCCAGCGTGATCAGGGCAAAGGCAAAGGGCTTGTCCAGCGGGTGTCTGGCCTGTGGGGTCCCGACCCAGGTCCAGGACTGAACGGTTCCCATTGGCCCGACCTCGATCAGCTCCTGGGTCTCGCGCCCGGTCACCGGGTCCCACTCGCAGGGCGGCACCACGACCCGACCCGCGGCCGTCCGGGCACCCAGCACCCTGCCGTCGGCCAGGGCGGTGAAGAACTGGCCCAGGATGGGACCCAGGCTGCGCTTGTAGTTGTAGGCGAGGGTGAAGCCCTCGCGGGGGAGATCCACGGTGCCAACCGGTGCCAGGGCTACTTCTTCTTCTGACCCGGGGGCAGGAACTTCTGCATGGCCATGGCGGCCTTGATGTTCCCGTTGACCTTCATCTTCCCGGTCAGCACGGCCATGCGGCCATTCATCTTGCCGTTGATGATCTTGAGGTAGTGGTCCGCAGCCACGCGGTAGTGGGTGTCCGCTGCGTCTGTCGACTCCGGGGACACGGTCATCTCGCCATTCTTCACGTGCACGGTGTAGTCGCCACCGCCGTCGCCGGTGATCTCGAACCAGTAGGTGAAGTCGGCGTTCTTCGCCTTTCCAGGCACGAAGTAGGCGTTGAGGTCGTTGAAGTAGTCATGGACGGTGGCAAAGGCGGACATGGGGGCCTCGGGGAAAAGTAGAACTTGTTCTAGCAGGAGGAGAATGGAACACGTTCTAGTTCGTTGTCAAGGTCTCCCGGGGGCCAGAGATCCCACCGCTGAAGTTGTCACGGGATGTCGCCGTGCGTCGGCAAGGGTCAGCATCTCTGGTGTGAGGGGATTCCGGCGCCGCTTCCGTGCATAGATGAGATCGACCCTGACAGTCCTGACCTGCCTGGTTGCCCTCGTGCTGGCTTCTGTGGTGGTGGCCTCCCCGGCCCAGGCAGGCGGGCTTCAGAGGGTCGAGCCGTTCGCAGCACCGGTGGTGCTCGGCGGTAGCACGGCCATCGCCGGCAGCGCCTTCGACTTCACGAGACTCACCACAGCCCCCGGCTTCCGCCGGCAGCGCCCTGCGGCCTCCCTGGCACCGGCGCTGCCCTCCTCATGCGGGCTCGGGCTGCGGTTGGGTCTGCGCTTCTGATCAGTCCGTCTGACCGAGCGGGGCAGCCAGCGCACTCCTCAGGCTCGGCGCCAGGCCGATGCGCCCACTGCCTGACACCGTGTAGATCGCCGTCTCGCCGAGCACCTGGGGCTGGCCATAGAGTTGCTCCAGGAGCATCTCCGTCTCGGCCACGCGCTGGGCGCCCCGCTCCAGGTCGCGGTGCACCAGGACGTGCCCCACCCCGGCCCGGACCAGGTCCTCTCGCGCCACGGTCTGGAGCTGCCGGACCGCGGGACCGAGCAGGGACCGGTGCTCGGCGCGGGGCTCTGACGCCAGCGCCAGGAGCTGGAAGGTCGGCACACCGAGCAGCGACGACGACGAGGCCCGGGCGTCCGGTCGGTACGGGATCGGCCGGCCGTGCACGGTCTGCAGGACCAGGTAGCGGCTGGTGGTCATGGTGTTGCCGACCGCGCCGGGCAGATCCAGGACCAGGGACTGCCCGTCCACAGGCGGGCGCTGGGCCAGCTCCTGTTGCGCGGCGGTGGCGAGCTCTGGGGTCCTGGCGAGGGGCCAGGCGCTCCCGCCCCAGGCCACCAGGTCCAGGGGGATCAGCACCAGGGCAGGCCAGAGGCAGCGCGGCGAAGTCCGGACCGTGGCGGCAGCCAGCACGGCCACAGCGGCCAGGCCCGGAACCGCCAGGCGCAGGGTGTGGGTGATCGCCTGGATCGGCACCACAGTCGACAGCGCCGCGAAGGGCAGCAGCAGCCTGCGACCGCTTACTTCGACCGGACCCTCACCCCACACCAGGACGGGTCCCAGAGCGAAGACGAGAGTCACCAGGCCTCCGGCGGCGAACCGGGTCAGGCCTGTGCTGCGCCATCCGAGCCAGGCCAGAGCCAGTGGGATCCAGCCCAGGTACGCCGAGTGCACGAAGGCCTCACCCAGGCTGGCATAGTCCACGGACTGGAAGCCCAGAGGGGCGACGAAGGTGCGCGGGTCCACCCGGTTGTGGTCCAGGACCAGGGCTGCGACGCCCGGATCCGCCCGGTGGACCAGGGCATCGCCGGCGGTGACCGAGGCCCGGACCAGCCAGGCCACGGGCGCCACCAGCGCCGCGGTCGTGGCGACCCCCCCACCGAGCTGAAGCAAGGTCGTTGCCGAAGGCCGACGCAGCAGCGGCAGGGCCCAGGTGGCCACGGCGAGTCCTGCTGCGAGCGCGTAATAGGGCGAGCCCAGGAAGGTCAGGCCCAGGGCCGCGCCCACCGCCACCCAGCGCAGCGCGCCGCCCTTGCCCACCGCTGTCCACCCGAGGGCCAGCGTGAGCAGGCAAGGGGCCAGGAGCGCGGCCTCTGAGATGCCGTTGTGCAGCTCCCCGCTCAGGTACGGGCCGAACACCATCGCCACCGACGCGACCCAGGTGTGGGGACCGGCGCCGGTCACTCGGGTGGCCAGGAGCCGGGCGGCCCAGGACGTCAGGGCCACCCCACCGATCAAGACCGCATTCCAGGCCCCGACGACCCCGATCAGCGGCACCAGAGGAGCGCCCGCCAGGGCCCCCAATGGGTCGATGAACCACAGCGTGCCGCCTTCTGGTCCGAAGAGCAGGGGGGTGTGCCAGGGCAGCGTGCCGCTCGAGAGCTGCTCCCAGAACCACCAGAGCCCCCACGCATGATTCCAGACATCGCCGTCCGGGTGGCCGACCATGCGCGTGAGCGGGGTCAGCGCCGCCGGCCAGGTCGCGGCCAAGGCGAGGGCGAGATGGATCGCGACCGCACGCCCCTTCACGGCTGCTGTCCGGGGGGCGGCGGTGGCGGCACGAGAGGCCTGTTTGCCCGCTGCCAGGTGGTGTCGGGAACCCGCCACAGGGTGCCTTCATAGCCATTGGGCAGCGGGAGGGAGGAGACCTCGCTCGCGTCGAGCAGCGCGACCAGCCGGCGCAGATCCGAGTCCTGGGGGCGACGGACGCTGTACAGGCCTGCGAATTCCTTGGGGGGCCAGTCGTCCCCAGCAAAGGGCCCGACGAACGCCAGCGGCTCGCCACCACGGCCCTTGGTCATCACCGTCGCCACGTCCCAGGGATGTCCCAGGGCTTCGGCCCACCAGATGTAGAACCCCGTCTCCGGACCGCCGCTGCGCTCGTCCAGGTAGAGCCCGATGGTCTGCGGCGTGTCACCGACCAGCTCACCCATTTGCGCCAGGGCCTGATCGATCAGCCAGGCATCCGGGTCGGAAGACACGGGCCGGAAGCCCTCCGCCGGCCAGGGCCAGGCTCCCCAGACCGCGAGGCTGTCCAGTCCTGGATCGTGGGGCCGGTTGCTGGGCGGGCGCTCGATCCAGGTCCACATGCGGGCCGTGCACCAGGTCGCTGGCAGACAGATGCCCAGCACGGCCAGGGCTGCCAGTGCCTTGGGCGCGTTGTGGCGGAAGCGCAACCCGGCGTCCAGGGCCAACGCCAGCAGCGGCAGCGCCGGGATCAGGTAGCGCGCCTGGCGCTGCCCGGTGAGGGACAGGATGGCCAGGCCCCCCAGAGCGCCGAGCAGGGCCAGGCGACCCCCTGGATGGCGCAGGCCCAGCAACACCCCCAGACCCAGGAGGATCAGCCCTGGCCAGCCCAGCCCCTCCACCAGCACGGCCGGGTAGTACGCCAGGTTCTCGGGCTGCAGCAGCTCGGCCTGGGTCAGCGGTGTGCTAGCAGCGTCCACTGTGGCGCTGTTGGGATCGGTGCTATCCACCAGGTAGCGCCGGACCTTGGTGAAGCGCGACGCGTACCAGGGCCCTGCCAACACTGCAAAGGCGGCCAAAGAGGACACCAGTCCCCTCAAGCCCCGGCGCCGGGCCGCCAGGCCCAGCCCCGCCCACAGGGTGGGCAGCACCACGAACATTGGAAAGGTGTACTTGGTCAGGAAGCCCAGCCCCATGAAGGCGCCGAAGGCCACGCTATGACCGCGGTGTGTCAGGCCTTCAGACGCTCGGAGATGCCCCAGCGTCGCCGCTGCGCAGCCCGCCGCCAACAGGTCCCACCAGGTGTGCTCCACCGCCAGCCACAGGAGCGGGGTGGAGAGCAGCAGCGCCCAGGCGGCGAGGGGCGGGAAGCGATCCCGTCCGACCAACAGTCGCAGCCCATGCCACGTCAGGGCCAGCGCGAGCACGCCCGCGACAGGTCCCGCGTGCCGCCCTGCGCCCGCGAGTGACGGGAGCATGGCGAAGAGGTACCCGCCAGGGGGGTGGGGTGCGAGCAGGGACGACCAGTGGAAGACCAGCTCCCCGAGCTCCAGCGTCGCAAGCTCTCTGGCCAGGCGGGCGGCGATGCCCAGCAGGTGCGCCGCGTCGCCCGTCGGCCAGCGCCCCTGGGGCAGGATGCACCCAAGCAAGAGCGCGGCGGTGGCTGCGACGACGAGCCCGTCGGTCAGGCGTCTCATCGTCGCGGCGGCTCGGTGGGTGGCGGCCCCTGGCGCGGAACGACCGGCACCTCGTCCGCGCAGAGCGCCAGGACCTGGCCCTGCCAGCTGGCGCCGACCGGGCTGGCGCAGTGCCGCAGGCCCGCCATCGGGAGGGGCTCGTCCCAGGCGGTGAAGTCCCGTCCATTGGTGCTGGTGGCCCGCACGGCGACTTGCTGAGAGCCCCGCCAGCGGCTCGCCCACAGCTGAAGCACGCCGTCGTGTACGAAGGCATGAGGCACGGACACGTCGGACCAGGTGCGCACCCGGGTGAGTGGATCCCCCGAGAAGAGCGTGATCTCGGAGCCCGGTCGCGTGGTGGCGAAGAGCAGGGTCTGGCCCTGAAAAGTCACCGGGCTGGGATCGGCGAGGTTTCGCGCCGACAGCACGTCCTCCTGCCAGGTGAAGCCCCCGTCCAGGGTGGCGCGGGCGATGACGTGGTCCGTCGTGTGGAGCGCAGGGTCTCCCCGCTCCATGGCCGGGACCGCGTAGTAATACAGGTCCACGCCCGCAGCCGTGGCGTGGAGCTGGGGGTCGATCGGCACGCGGTCCTGGGCGTCTCCGGAGAGCCGCCAGATGAGGGGCTCCCACGTGTCCAGATCGGTCGTGCGCAGCGCGTGAAGCGGCGGGCCGAGCCACTCTCGCCGCCACTCGGAGACACTGCCCAGCCAGACCCCGACCGCGGTGAGCACCAGGGCGTCGTCGACGACCTCGAGCCCCAGGCTGCTCAGCGAGCTCGCTATGGGCACAGGGTCCCTCTGAAAGCTCCCGTTCGGCTGTTGGCGAAACATCCAGACGTGTCGTTCGGCCCCGGGATCGTGACCGACCACCGTCGCGACGACCGGCGGATCGACCCAGGTACAGGCGGTGAGGAGAAGCCACACGGTGGCCGAGTCTACTGCCTCAGGTTCCGTAGACCTTCTGCGGCGCCGCGGCCTGGCCCAACAGGGTCGCCACCGCATCCCCGACCTCGCCAGGCTCCCAGCGAGCGCCCTTGTCCACCGCAGGGCCGGTGCGCCACCCATCGGCGAGGCTGATGACGCCGCCCTGGGTCTCGAAGACGCGACCGGTGACGGCCCGTGAAGCCGCGCTGCCGAGCCACACCACCAGGGGGCTCACGTTGGCCGGGTCCCAGGCGTCGAAGCCATCCTGGGGCGCCTTCATCATCTCGGCGAAGGGGCCCTCGGTCATGCGGGTGCGGGCAGCTGGCGCCAGGGCGTTCGCTGTGATGCCGTACCGGCCGAGCTCGGCGGCCTGGACCAAGGTCAGCGCGGCGATCCCGCCCTTGGCGGCTGCGTAGGCCGCCTGGGCGATGCTGCCCTGCAGTCCGGCGCCGCTCGACGTGTTGATCAGCCGCGCGTCGACGGTTGCGCCGGCCTTGGCCTGGGCTCGCCACCATGCCGTGGCGTGGCGTGCGGGACAGTAGTGGCCCCGCAGGTGGACGTGCATCACGGCGTCCCATTCTTCCACGCTGCTGCTGACGAACATGCGGTCCCGCAAGATGCCGGCGTTGCAGACCAGGGTGTCGAGCCCGCCGAAGTGGTCCAGGGCGGTCTGGACGAGCGCACCAGCGCCGTCCCAGTCCGCCACGTCGTGGGTGTCGGCCACCGCTTCGCCGCCGGCCGCCCGGATCTGCTGGGCGACCTGTTCGGCGGGGCCCGCGTCTCCACCCGTGCCGTCGCTTGCGACGCCGACGTCATTGACCACCACCCGGGCCCCTTCGGCGGCGAACAAGAGGGCGTGGGCCCGACCGAGTCCGCGACCGGCTCCGGTGATGATGGCGACCCGACCCTGACAGCTGCCGCCCATGGGGGCTCCTTTCACTGACGTTCGTCGACGAAGCTAACCCTGTGGGTGGTTCAGCGGCGACCGAACACCTGGACCCAGTAGTGGCCATAGGTCGACTCTGCGTCGTAGGCATAGCCGAAGCCCCCGTCCGTCGCGTCCGGGCTGAGCAGGTTCTCGCAGTGACCCGTGTCGCTGTCCAGCCAGCCCTGGACCGTGGTCTCGGCGTCGACCCGGCCGGCGGAGATGTTCTCGGCCCACAGGGTCCAGGCGTACCCGGTCTCGTCGATCCGTTCGCCGGGGTCGCGACCGTCCAGGCTGTCGTGATCGAAGAAGTCGTTCGTGGCCATGTTCAGGGCGTGACCCCGCGCGGCGCAGGCGAGCTGGTCGTCGAAGGCGAGCGGTGCAGCGGCCTCATAGGTGCCGGTCGGGCAGTCAGCGCCCAGGGCCCGCGCCTCGTTCGTGGCCTCCCAGAGCGCCAGGTCCTCGGCCTCCCAGGCGCTGTCCCAGCCATGGCTGGTCGGGTCGTCGCAGCCCCAGTCGATGTCGGACTGGCAAGCCGTCAGGAGCAGGGCGCACGGGATCAGGCGGGACATGGCGCACAGCATGCCTCGGACAGGTCCAGGGTTAGGGTCTGCCCATGGCGGACAGCACTGCACAGCCCGTGGCGCTCATCACCGGCGGGAGTCGTGGGGTCGGGCGCGGGATCGTCGAGGCATTCCACCGGGCCGGCTACCGGGTCGCGACCTGTGGTCGGCGACCACCCGAAGGGGAGATCCCCGCCAGCTTCCACACCTGTGACGTGCGGGACCCGGACCAGGTCGACGCCCTGGTCGCGGCGGTCGTCTCGGTCCACGGGCGTCTCGACGTGCTGGTGAACAACGCCGGCGGATCGCCGATGGCAGACGCGGCCACGGCCAGTCCACGGTTCTCCGAGGCCATCGTTCGACTGAACCTGTTGGCCCCTCTGCACTGCGCCCAGGCGGCGAACCGCGTGATGCAGACCCAACCCGAGGGCGGCTGCATCGTCAGTGTTGCAAGTGTGAGCGCGATCCGCCCCAGTCCGGGGACCGCGGCCTATGGCGCGGCCAAGGCCGGCCTGCTCAACCTGACGAGCTCCCTGGCCGTCGAGTGGGCGCCAAAGGTCCGCGTGAACGCGGTCACCGCTGGGCCGATCCTGACCGAACAGGCAGCGCTGCACTACGGGGACGCAGCCGGCCAGGCCGCCGTGGCGGCGACGATCCCGGCGGGACGCCTGGGGCTTCCCGACGACGTGGCCCAGGCCTGCCTGTGGCTGTGCTCCGATGCCGCGAGCTGGGTCTCGGGCGCCAGCCTGCTCGTGCACGGTGGGGGCGAAGCGCCGGCATTCCTGGCGGCTGCGAGAGAGGGCTGATCAGGCGCCGCGGATGACGTCGAACATCTCTCGGGGCTCGGCGGCTGCGGCGGCCAGCACACCGCCCATGAAGGCACCGATCACCCCGACACTCGCCACCTCGCTGCCCGCCAGGAACAGGCCCTTGATCGGCGTCCGCGGCCGCAGCGAAGGGGTCTTGAAGCGCTCGACCGTGGGTTCGATGCCGTAGATCGAGCCTTGGACAGGCCGGCAGAAGACGTCGGTGGACAACGGTGTGCTGAGCTCGGCATAGTCCAGCAGGTCCCGCAGGCCCGGCATTCGTCGCAGGAATTGATCCGTGATCCGCTCCTGCAGGGCCGCCTTGAAGGCGTCGTAGTCCGGACCTCGCTTGCGCCACCGGGTGTCTCGCCAGGGCTCGAAGACCTCCCAGGGCACGAAGGTCACGACCTCCCCGGTGTGCCGGATCTCGGGTCCGGGGTCGTGCTGGGGGTCCTTCAGCGAAGGGAAGCTGCAGTACAGCACCGGGGCGTCGCCCACGGGCTCGCCCGGGGCCACCTGCCAGGTCTCGTCCTCGGGGTCCCAGGTGTCGTAGAACCACTTGTTGGCCGGGCTCGCGCCGGCTTGGCTGATGTCGCCCTTGAAGCCCATGTACAGGCACACATGAGCGGCGGCGGGGGTCAGGTGCTGGATGCTCGTGGCCCAGCTCTGGCCCGCGTGCTCCGGGGGCAGCAGGCGCTTGGTGGTGGCCATGGCCCCCGCAGCGCTGATGACACGGGACGCCCGGATCTCCTCGCCGTCCGCCATGCGAACGCCGACCGTCCGACCGCCTTTCACCAGGATCTGCTCCACGTCCGCCACGATGCGGGTCCAGCCCCCGGCCTCGGACACCGTGCGCAGGAGCTCGACCGCGATGCGGTCCGAGCCCCCCACCGGGTAGTAGCCGCCGTGGAGGAAGTGCTTCACCACCAGGGCCTGGATGGCGAAGCTCGAGCGGCTCGGTGGGCTGCCGTAGTAGCCCCACTGGGCCACGAGTAGCGCCCGCAGCTTGGGGTCATCGGTCAACTCGGCCACCACGTCTGCGGTGCGCTCGGTCAGGTACTTCTGGGCCTTGCGGGCCATCAGCGGCTCGCCCAGCCAGCCGATGCTCTTCGGCAGCGCCCGGGACAGGTAGTAGCCCTTCATGCTCGCCGCGACGGCCTTGGCCTTGGCGATGTAGGCGTCGATCGCGGCGGCCTCGTCCGGGAAGAGCGCGATCAGGTTCTCGCGGAACTGTTCGGGACTGTCCGGGAAGTCGATCCGGAAGCCGTCTGGGTAGTGGAACTCGTCGTAGACCTGGCCCAGGGTGTTCCACTCGAGTCGACCGTCGGTGAGCCAGCCGAGCAGTCGCCCGGGCATCGAGTGGTGCGTGACCTCGCCCACGGCGTGCACGCCCACGTCCCAGGTGTAGCCCTTGCGCGTGAAGGTGTGGGTGAAGCCGCCGGGTACGTAGTGCTGCTCCAGCACCAGCACGCGATCCCCGAGCTTGGCCAGCAATGCAGCTGCGGTCATGCCGCCCATGCCCGAACCGATGACGATCGTGTCGAACGGACCTCGGTCGTCGGGAACACGCTTGCTCCAGTAGCGCTCTTTCTTGCGAGGTCCGGTCTTGGTGGTGCCCATGGAGCGGCTGTATGCGGTGGACGCCGGGGGGTTGTATCGGTTCGGGCCCCCCCTTGACGAAGGCCTCACAGTGGCGTGCGTCCCCTTGCCGTAGGGTCTCGCTCCCGGGCACCGCGGACGATGGCATGTGTGCCGCCCCTCTGCCCAGCACCCCCGCGCTCCCCAGCCTGCCCCTGCTCGAGGCCACCGCGGACCTGCTCTCGGAGCGGGGGCCGCACCGGGTGACCCTGGAAGACATCGCGGCCGCGGCGGGCATGCGCACCCCCACGCTGGCGTCTCTCTGGCCTGAGCCGCTGGACCCCACGCGGGCCGTGATCGACTACCTGGGTGAGTCGATCTCCGGGGCCCTGGGCCCCGAGCGATCCGGGGAGCAGCTTGGGGACCTGCTGGCGCGTACCCTGGGGGCGACGGAGCAGCACGAGCGCTACTGGCGTGTGCTCACCTGGAGCCTGTTGGAGGGGGTGCACCCCCTCGACCTGAAGCGGGACTACCCGGTGATCCGGCGGATGGTCCAAGCCGCCGGTCGCAGTCCAGGGCACGCCACGAGCCCTGAAGCATTGGTCGCCGGTCTCGCCGGCGCGGGCATGGGCTTGTTGATCTATGGCCCGTACCTCCAGGTGGCCCTGGGACAGGGGGAGAGCCGCTGGGCCCGCACCCGTGGAGAGCTCGTGACCATGATGCGCCGACTGATGCTGCGCGCAGAGCGGCGGGGCCGACGCTGATCAGTCCGTGAAGCGAAGCTGGTTCAGAGGCTGGAATTCGCCCTCGGACAGGCTCCACAGCCCGGAGTTGTCCGCGGTGAACGCGATGGACTCGCTCTGCTGCTCGGCGGGCATGCGCAGCTCGCAGGGCTCGCCGTCCCACATGGCGTCGACCGGCTCTGACTGGTCCCGGCGCCACATGTAGACCCACAGGCCGTAGGTGCGGATGACCGCACGGTCGCCGGTCACCGACCAGTCGGCTCCGGTGGTCGCTCGGCCGCTCAGTGGCTCCACGGAGAAGTCCAGTTGCTTGACCAGCTCGAGCTCCGTCGTGCTCTCGTGTTCGTGGGGCGGCGACTTGCGGTAGACCCCGGCTGGACCGTCGTAGTCCTTGGTGACCAGGTAGAGGTCCTGGGTGATCGGGTCGACCATGATCGACTCGCAGTCCAGCATCTCGCCGTCTGGGTAGGTCACGTGGATCGTGAGGGCGGCGATGTCCAGCTCCTCGAAGTCCTGGCCGGGGGTGATCGCCGGTTCGTCGATGAAGTGGATGTGCACGTCGTCGCGATCGTGGCTGTTGTCCCCGACATTGCCTGCCACGAGCTGCCAGGCGTCGGTGTCCGGGTTCCGGGCCAGAGCCATGTCTTCCCAGTCGCCCTTGTAGACGTCGAGCAGGTTGACGATGGCCAGCAGCGCACCGGTCTCGTCCAGCGCGAAGAAGCGCGGGGTGTCGCCCGAGTCATTGTGGGTCCAGAGCACCCCCGGGTTGAGCTGACTCGCGACGAGACCCGAGGCTTCATCGATGGCCAGGGAGTCGACCTGGCCCATGACCTCGTCGACGCCGTCTCCGGGACACACACCCGGCAGCACTTCGATCGGGCCCTGCCCGGCGATGTCGTCGCTCGCTTGCTCGCGCACGGTCACCAGGAAGCCCCCGCTTCCCAGGAACGTGTGTTCGACGTTCGCACCGGTCGCGGTGGCGCCGTCTCCGAAGTCCCAGACCGCGACGTCTGCGCCAGCTCCCGTGGCCGAAAATGTGACGGTGAGGGGCAAGGGGCCGGACTGCGGATCCGCGTGGAGGGTCAGGCCCTCCGGGTCCGCTCCGGTGCATGCCAGCGTCAGCAGGATGGGCAGCATCGTTCCTCGCGGCGCAGTGTAGCCCGGCCCGAGGTGCCTGGATGGCTCCGCCGCCCTACTTCACGGTCACCTGGGTCGCAGTGCCGCTGAAGGCCTGGATCCGGATGGGCAGCCCGTCGGGACCCGCGACCCAGCCGACCTCGGTGCGGAAGATCGCCAGGCCGGCCGAGTCGGTCTCGAGCAGGGCTGACGTGGCGCTGGCCGGAAGGCTGAAGCCGCCGTCGTCATTGAAGCGACACATCAGGGCCGGCGAGTCCTTGTCGGTCATGACGAAGGCCTTGAGGCCGTCGGGGTGGTGGCCGGCGTCGGCGGTCAGGGCGACGCTCCCGCCTCGAACGATCTCGAGGTCGCTGGACATCCGGACTGCGAGATCGTCCGGCAAGGTCAGCAGATCCGGTTGGTCGATGGCGCCCATGCCGTCGACCGAGTCACCAGGGGCGCTGGCGGCCAGCGGGTCCCCGCCCCGCAGGTCCATCGGAGTCACGCCCAGGTCGTCCTCGGACATGATGCCGTCGGCGTCGTCAAAGGACTGGGTGTCCCAGACGTAGACCGGGCGGCCGTCCTGCATGACCCGCTCGAGCTGGAAGGCTTCGCGGTTGTTCTCGACCTCGAACCACGGCCCGACGGACTTGGTGTCTTCCGGGACGCCATCCGCGCCGATGTCCGGGTGGCTCAGCGGGTAGTCAGAGGGAGTGACCGTGCTGCAGTCCTCCATCGGCACGTCCTCCCACGGATCGTCGCACTCAGCCGGATCGCCCGGGGGCTCCCAGAACCAGGCGCGGAGGCCGTCGAGGTCGATGAGCGTGTCGTCGCCGGTCAGGATCTCCAGGTTGTCCGCCATCACGATGCCGGCTTCGCGGCAGACTGGGATCTCGATGTCCGGCACCGGGTAGCAGGCGCCGTCCATGCCGCTGGCGTCGACCTCGCAGAAGTGATCCCCGCTTGGGCAGTCGATGAAGATGGACGCCGAGTGTTCGGCCCAGTCCCGGGATGCGATCACGGTCGTGCCGGTGAAGATCACCGTGTCACCCGCCAGGACCGGGCACTCGTACATCCCGTTTTCGTCGGTGTAGGTGATCGCCGTGGAGCTGGCGCCGCCACAGACGACTTCGGCGCCTCGGACGGGGAACTTCAGGACGTCGACGACCTTGCCTTCGGCACAGGTCGGGGTCGCTGGCTTGTCGGAATTCCACCAGGAGAAGTGAGAGGCGACAAAGGAGAACATGAGCAGGCCCGTGACTTCGTCCTCGAACACGGTGCCGGTGCCCTCGTCGACCCAGACGACGCTGTCCGGGTCATAGGACCAGACCTTCTCCTCGTCCCCGGGAACCAACTGGTATGCGGTGGCGAGGCCTTCCTGGTCGATGGGCATCTCCACCTGCGCACCGGCGCCTTGGGCCAGCTGCAGCGGATCACCGCCCACGTCGAACAGAGACACGTCGACCATGCCGTAAGAGACGAGCTGGGACTCCTCGAACAGGTCCTTGGCCGCCCCGTCGCCCACCTTGATCCGCGCCCTGAGGTCTCCGGGCGCCGCCATCAGCTCGTCGGTGCGCGGGTTGACGTGGGTCACCTCGACGCTGACCTGGCCGCTGTAGGACTGGCCGGTGGCCTTGTCGACGATGCTGTCTGCGGGGAAGTCGACCTTGACCTCGCCGACCTGGATCTTGCCGCCGGCGACGGCGTCGAAGAACGCGGTGCCGTCGATGGGGGCCATGACCGCGCTGGCTGCGACGGTCTCCCAGCTGATCAGGTCCGCGCCGCCGTACGTGCGGGCGTAGCCCGGCTTGTCGTAGCTGATGCGAATGGACTGGGACGGGGTGACGCCGTCCACCAGGAAGTAGCCCTGGTCGTCTGTGAGTACCGTGAGGTCCTGGACCGTGACGGTGACATCGATCAGCGCGTCGCCCTGCACATCGGTGACGAAGCCGGCGATCTCACCCCAGGCTTCGAGCTCGGCCTGGGGCGTCTCTGCGGTCGCGCAGGCGGCCAGGGAGAGCGTGGTGGTCAGGAAGAGGGCATTCAGGACGGTTCGTGGCATGTCGGTTCCCTTGTCGGACGTCATGTCCTGGCCCGGTGGACGGGGTGGGCCACACAGGTTCTATGCAAGAATCATGCCCCGGACAGGCCCTCCTGGATCGGCCTCTGACGGCGCGATGCGACGCGGATGCCCCAGTTTAAACGGGCCATCCTGGCCGATCGGGGCGCCCCTGCCCCAGGGCTCAAGGGGGGCAGTCCTGGTCCAGTTCGAAGTCCCAACAGAAGCTCCGCCGACCGTCGGCCTGGAGCGTGGTGGACCATGTCTTGCTGCGACCGTCGCTCAGCTGGACCGTCACCTTGTGCCGACCCGCAGGGACGTCGCTGATCAAAGGTGTGACACCGGCCCTGGCGCCGTCGATCATCACGGACCCGAAGGGCCGGCTGCCGATGCGCAGGCTGCCAGTGCCCTTGGCCACGCGCACTGGCTCCGTCTCCGGCTCGGGCTCTGGCTCTGGCTCCGTCTCCGGCTCCGGCTCTGGCTCCGCCTTTGGAGGTGTTCTCGTGGTGGCCGCGCTCCGGCTCGGGGCCTTGGTCCGAACCGGGGTTGGCTCGGGCTCGGTCTCTGGCTCGGTCTCTGGCTCGGTCTCGAGTGCAGCCGTCTGGGGCTTGGGCGGCGCCGGTGCGACGGTGGGGGCTGTGAGGGCTGCAGGTTCGGAGCTGGGTAGACCGCGCAGCTGCCAGACACCGAGGCCGGCCACCACGCCGGCGGCCAAGAGGACCCAGGGCAAGCGCTGCCGGCGATCGGGGGACCCAGGCGCCGCCTGCCCGGTGGGCCGGCCCAGCTGTGTCGGGACGGAACCGGTGTCGGCCCCCAGCTCCCGGCCCGCCTCGATCAGCGCATCGGAGAGGGCCCGGGCGTCCGGGTAGCGGTCGGCGGGGTCGAAGCGACAGCAGCGGCGCACGACTTCGGCGAGCGCAGGGGGGAAGCCGGCCAGAGCGTCGTCGGCGGCCTCCTTGACGTACAGGTCGAAGGGCTCCCGTCGGGTGACCAGGATCACCAGCGTGGCCCCCACGGCGTACAGATCGGCCCGGTGGTCCACCCGGGATGCGTCGAGCCGTTGCTCGGGCGCCATGTAGGCATAGGTGCCCATGGACGTGCCCGTCCGGGTGAGGGGCTGTTCGGCCTGGGTGACCTGGGCCAGCCCGAAGTCGGCCACCTTGATGGTGCCGTCTGCGTCGACCAGGATGTTGCCGGGCTTGATGTCCCGATGCACCACCCCTTGCTCGTGGGTGAAGGCCAGCGCGGAGAGCACCGCCAGACAGACCCGGACCGCTTCGAGGGGGCTGAGGGCACCATCGCGGTCCAGCCGATCGGCCAGGCTGCCGTCGCGAATCAGCTCCATGACCATGTAGGGACGGCCTTCGTCGATGCCGACATCGTGCACCGTCAGCACGTTCGGGTGCCTCAGGCGCGCCAGCGTCTTGGCCTCCTGGAGGAATCGCTTGCGCATGGAGCCGCCGTTGGCCTGCGGCGTGAGGATCTTGACCGCTCGCTCCACCTCGAGGTTGGCGTCGAACGCCTTGTAGACGGTGGCGGTACCGCCGTGGCCCAGCACCGACGTGAGGCGGTACCGGCCTTCGCACAGCGGGGGAGCGGCGTCGAAGTCCATCCCAGCCGATGCTACCCCGAGCGGGACAGCGGACCCCGGGCGCGCACAGGCCTCAGAGCAGGGCCTGCAGCGCGGGATCGTCGTGCTGCGCGATGCGCTCTCGGGCACCCTCAGGGTCGGGACCTTCGGTGAGCGCCAGGGTCGCCAGTTCCACCGCGAGCTCCGTGGGGATCAGGCCGAGGTTGTTCAGCACGATTGCACCGAAGCCGGCAAGGTCGGGGTCGACCACCCAGCTGCGCAGCAGGTCCGCGACTTCGGTCGCGTGACCGGCGATCAGGCACGTCGCGGCGCGCGTCCCGACCCATGGGGGGACCGCGGCGTACTCGGTCAGCCAGACCAGGTCTTCCACCGGTGTCTCGCTGAGCGCCTCGACGTCGGCGCACACGGGCCCACCGTCGCGCAGGCTCAGCGCGTCGTACATGGCCTGCTGCGCGGGGGTCGGCGCCGGGGCCGGTTCGTCGGCCGGGTCCTCGGCGGGCTCGGCGACCGGTTGGGCTGCCGCTTCGGGGTCTGACTTGGGGCCCGAACAGGCCGCCAGGGCGACCCAGAGCCAAGGGCCCGTCACTCGGTCGCCAGCTCCCGGATCCCCGGGACGTCGCTGTCCAGGAGCCGCCGCTCGACCTCTGCCCGGTCGGGCCCGGCCAAGGCGCTGCGAGACAAGGCCTGGGCCACGTCAAGGGGCAGCTGATCGACCTGTTGGGTGAACAGGATGGCCAGCCCCCGGTGGCCTTCGGTGGCGAGCCACCCCTCAAAGGTGGCCTGGGATGCCCGGGCGTGGCTCGTCAACAGGCACTGGGCGGCACGCATGCCGACCCAGGCGGGGGCGGTCGCGTGGTCCACCAACCACGCCAGGTCGGTCACAGGGTCTGGTGTCATGGCCGTCAGGCTGTCGCAAGAAGGCGGGTCGTGGCGCACGACCAAGGCGTCGTACAGCGCCTGCTGGGTCGGGGTGGGGGTGGGGGTCGCCGCAGTGGCGACGCCGGACATCAGGAGCAGGGTGGTGATCATCATGGGCTCCTACAGGGCACCGGTGTAGCGGTGGCTGGCGCCGGCCTGGTCGGCGCTGATCTGGTCTGCCGGTACGCACTCGGTGAAGGTGCAGACCGGGTAGGGGAACATCAGGTTGTCGCCGAGCTGGCCCTCGCAGTCCTCGGTGTTCGAACACTCCACAGTGTCGCCCAGGGCGTCCCAGTACTCCCAGCCGTCCTCGACCGGGTGGTAGAGCCCCATGTAGTGGCCGACCTCGTGAGCCAGGGTCTCCCCGTACAGGCGGATGTCCTCGTCGTCGAAGGTGCCGTCTCCGCCGGCGTTGGCCAGCCAGGACAGGACCACGGCAGACCGCGGGCCTGCGATGAGGGTACCGGGGATGCCGCCCGAAACGCCGTAGTAGTCCTGGGAGCCGTCGATCTCTTCGCCGATGATGACGGTCACGTCGCTGTCCCAGAAATTGGCGCTCTCGTCCGCGATGTCCGACGTCAGACCGTCTGGCCAGGGAAGGTTGGCGTTGATGTCGCCAGAGGCGTAGTCGACCTGAAGCTCCAGGCCCTCTGTGGCCCAGATCTCCCGCCAGCGCTCGACCCCGGCCTCGGTGCCGGCCGTGGCCTCGTCGTCCCGCTGCACACCGCTGGCGTAGACGATGCGGGCTCTGATGATGCCGTCGTTCAGGTTCGGGTCGTCCTTGGTCTGGACCGTGATGTCCGCTGGGAAGCTGCCCACGTAGTTGGTGTCGTTGTCCGTGATGGCGAACTCCGCGACCCAGGTGCCGGTCTGCAGGGGCCCGTCATCTTCTCGGATGGGCCAGTTCAGCTCGCTGTCGCCGGACTCGATGAAGAAGGCGTTGGTGAGCGAGTACTCGGACTCGTACCAGTCCTCCCACCACAGGACCAGGTTACCGTCCGGGTCGTAGAGCGCTTCCATGGCGATCCACCAGTCCGTCACGGTGGTGATCAGGAAGCTGTCGACGCCGTCGGTCACGTCGACCTCGACCGTCAAGATGCCGTTGTCATCGGACGACCCCGACGTGGTCGTGGTAGTGAGCATGTCGGTCTCGGTCAGGTCGCCGTCCCCCTCGTAGGGGTCGTCGCAGCCGATGAGAAAGAAGGTCGCAGCCATCAGCACCATGGCGTTGCTCCGGGCGGGGGTGGGCTGGCCTGAGAGCGTACACCGCGTTTCTACGGTCGGCAGTCCGGGGGTCCAACTCCTTGCATCACGCCAGGCTGCCGGGGTCGAGGGTGTCCAGCTGGAGCACCCGGTCGGAGGACCGGCCCCCGAGCCGCGCCATGCCCTCGAGCACCGGCGCCAGCGTCGTGATCCGATCGATCGTGTGCACCCCCGGGCGGGCGGACCCTCGTCCGATCAGAAGCGCGGTGGCGGCGATCATCCGAGCCGCCGCTCCCAGGCCGTCCTCGAGGACCAGGCGGCAGCCCGCGCGGGTCTCCCCCCGGGCCACTGCCAGCACCGATGCCGGTGCGACTCGGCCCCGCAGCAGGTGAGCTCGCAACAGACTGGCGGTGCCCTGGCAGAACGCCCGGGTCGGGCCCCAGCGAAAGAAGCCCGGCGGCATAGACGCCTGGACGGGGCCCAACCAGGCGGGAGAGGGCAGGCTGTAGTTGTTCAGGTCCGGCGTGCCCAGGCTGGCGTGCAGGAGGTCGATGTCGGCCGAGGGCGCCCGCCAGGCCAGTGCCCGCCGGCCCGGCGGTCCGATCGACATCAGCGGACCGGGACTGAGGGGTGGGCCGTGGCACAGCGCGCCTTGCTCCCACCATGTGGCCGGCGAACCGGCCAGCGAGACCCGCCCCCGCACCTGGCCCCGTCCGGCGCCGCACAGCGGAGTCCACCTCAGGCCCAGGTCGAGTCGGACGCAGTGCTGCAGCCGTTCGGCAGCCCGCGCCCCCGCCAGGGTGGACAGGCCTGGGCTCAGGCCAGCACCCAGGACCACGCAGCCGTCTCGGGCGGTGCCCTGCAGGCGCAAGGCTCGCTGGAGCACCTCTGGTTCACAGGACGCGTCGAGCCAGGTCCCGCCCTGATCGTAGACCCAGGCCAGGGCCGCGTCCGGCGGCGCGTCCAGCGAGTCTGCCGCGTTGACCACCACGTCCCAGCCGGACAGGACTCCAAAGGTCTCCGGATCCCCCAGGTCCAGCTGGACGTCCCCGCGCCGCCGTCCCGCCGGAACGACGACGACGTCGGGGTCGTGCCCGAGGGACCGGACGACGCGCGAGCCCAGCGCACCCGTGCCTCCGACGACCAGAACACGCAACAGATTAGTTTCGTTGTCGGCGGGTGAGCAGCTCGCCCCAGACGCCGAGACCGAGCAGCCCGCACAGGCCCAGAGCCATGACCTCTGTGCTGGGATGTCGCCAGCTCACGGCGGCGTGGTAGCGAAGGGCTGCGACCGCGCACAACAAGGCCGTCGCGATCATCGCCGGCCACAGAGGCCTCAGGCGGACCAGGTCGTCCTCCCACCACGCGTGGGCGGCGACCACACCCAGCCCGATGCCCCAGCAGCCCATGTACGGCTCGCTGAAGCGGGTGTAGCTCCCGACCTGGGGCGAGAGATCCCAGGGCCAGCCCAGGCCGGCCTGGTCAGGACTTGCGAGCAGAGCCGTGCCCCCCACCAAGAACACCACGCCGGCCCCACCCAGCAGGTGGCGCAGTACTGCAGGCAGGGGGTATTGCCGGGTGGGGGCGGCGAAGCCGTGGGTGCGTTGGGCCACCAATGCCCACAGAAAGATCCACGGCACGACGGCGTAGACCCCGATCCACGCCCAGGCTGCCGGGCTGTCCAGGTGGTACTGGTCCAGGTTCAGCCAGGTGGGCACGTTGGTCAGCAGCGTGAAGGCCAGGACACCAGGCACGGCGATCCGCGCCCCAGCCCAGGTGCCACTTCGCGCGGCGTGCCACTCCAGGAGCCCGGCGGCCCAGTAGAGGGCCCCCAGGAAGGCTGCGGTCAGGGGGGGATGCACCGTCCACGCGAACAGCGTCTCGGTGTGGTCGCTCAACAGGAAGAGCTGCACACCCGCCAGGAAGACCAGGCCTGCGGCGGCCAGGAGCAGGCGGCGCATGACCGGCCCCAGAGGTGCCGCCTCCATGGCGCTCAAGACCCCTTGAAGAGGTAGACCGGCCGCCCACCCGGCAGGCGGCCCGGCACCTTGACCAGCAGCAGCTCCCGTTGCTCAAGCGCCTTGCGAAGGGGCTCGGCTGAGGCGGCGGACTGGTTCATCACGATGGTCCTGGGGGTGGCCGCCGGGAGCACAGCCTGGGCATGGCGCACGGCGGTGCCCCAGGTGGCGGTCTTGTCTCCGTCGCGCACCACCACCACGCTGCCCCAGCCCACGGCCACCTGGGCGTGCTCCGAGCGAGCGATCTGTCTCGCGACGTCGACCAGCTCTCCGGCGTCTGAGAACGTGGCCACCAGCTTGCGATCCCCCCGCTGGACCGATTGCTTGGGCCGACCTGCGACCGCGATGTGGGCGGCGTCCAGCGTGCGCTGGTGGTCTCGAGCGGACGCCACGGCGATCACGCCCAGCCGTTGGACCTCGGCCGAGAACGCGGGGTCCAGGGTGTCGCTGGGGATCAGGTCCAAGGCGCCGGGGTGCTCGAGCAGGGCGCCGGCGGTCAGGATGTCTCCGGGCTGCCAGCGAAGTTCCAGCTTGAGGCCCAGGGCAGCGAGGCTCTCGCTGGCGACCGACAAGCTGACTGGGCCCGACCGCAGCAGCAGCCTGGCGGGCATCAGGCCGAAGCCGTCGGCGTGGATCAGGGCCTGGGACTCGGGGCCCTCTGCTTCCACGTCGATGAGCACCGGATTCAGCTCCTTGCGCTCTTCTGAGCGTCCATCCACCCTGGACACGGCCAGGGTGGCCAGGCGGTAGGGGCCGGGCTCCAGATCGAGCTCCAGGAGGGTGCGCCCTTCGGGCGGCACGACGGACTGGGCCACCACGTGCCGCTGGCGCCCGGGGCTGCCGGCGCAAGCCACCGGCAGATCGATCGTTCGGATCTGAGGTGCGGGCCGGAAGCTCACCTCGAGAGCGTCGGCGAAGCTTCCATCGAACCCGATGTTGCAGGCATAGCAGTGGATGCGCTTGCCTCGGAAGGTCAAAGCCGGCAGGGACTCTTGGGGGCCGCGGCAGCTCGGACACATGACGTCCCACCGGACCATCAGGACGCCCTCACGGGCCGCGTGCAGGCACCCTTCGATGACCACGTTCGGCGGCAGGCCCCACTCCCGGGCGAGTCCCAAGGGACGGATGCGTTCCTGTTCCCGCAGTGCCCCCCGTGCGAGCAGCTCGTGGAGGTGCTGTCCGAGCTCGGGGGGATCGAGTGCGCCGCAGACCCGGGCGACCTCGGCCCCTGCCTGGACCGGCAGCGGGGCGGGCGTCGGGTCGTAGGTGGCCGGGCTCCCCTCCAACAGCTTCAACACAGCCTCGAAGGTCCGGTCCAAGGTCTTGCGTGTCCCGGTGTTCAGCTCAAGGGCCACAACGGGCCGGTAGAGCACGCTGCGCGGCGTGACCTCGACGGTGTAGCGGATTCCGGTGCCCCCGCCGGCCAGGTCGCGGAACCGCACGGTGGTGACCAGCTTCAGTCCGGGCCCGGCGTGGAACTCGCGCACGGATCGGAACCAGTCGGGCTTGGCGTAGTGGAAGGGCAGCTCGTCCCAGCTGACCGTGATGCCCAGGCGGGTGATCGTTCCGACGCGTCGCAGCGTGCCGTCGGGTTGGGGGGTGTCCACGTAGCGGTAGCCCAGGCCAGCTGCGCGGTTGAAGCGGTCCGTGTCGCTGAAGAGGTCCCACGTGGCCTGCCGGCCCGCGGTGGTCTCCAGCTCCCAGTGAACCCGCACCGGCTTCTGCTCACCCACGGCGTCGTCCTCCCTCCTGCGCCGCGCGAGTATAGCGATCGGGCTCAGTCGAGCTGAAAGGTGATCCAGCCCGTGCAGGCGACTTCGTCGCGCTGGTTCGTGCAGACTGCCCGAACCACGACCCGGGAGCCCCCGTCCTGTTCGTGCCGTTCGTCGACCTGGCCCTGGAACGTCAGCGTGTCTCCGGGAAACACAGGGGCCTTCCACCGGAACCGGACCCTTCGCACACGCTCGGCGCCGAGCCAGTCCGTGGCCCAGGACGCCAGCACGCCGGCGTGGAACATGCCGACCCCCAGCGGGGCCGGCCACCCGGACTGCAAGGCGAAGGGCTCGTCGTGGTGGATGGGCTGGAAGTCCCCGCTGGCGCCTTGGTAGCGCACGATGTCGGTCCGGGTGACGGTGTGGGTCCAGGCCGGGGGAGCGGGGGGGATCACGGCCGCTCCACACCGGTCAGGATGGCCTCGGCCCGCAGGGTCCCTTCGCTGTCGCGGAATTCCGTGATCATCTTGACGAACACGAGCATTCCTGCGCGGCCCTCCTTTTCCCAGATCTCGGCGATCCGGCTCTGGGCGTGCAGGCGCTCGCCGGCCCTGGGTGGCGGCCCGTGAAACACATATTCCTGCTCCGCGTGCACGCCCTTGGCAGGATCCATCTGGATCGTGTCCCAGGGGTTGCTGTCCGGCACCCCCTGCTCCCAGTGCATCTGCGTCGCGAGAAAGGTCGGCGGCGCCACCGGCTGCTCGCCGGCATGGTGGGCCGGGTCCTCCGACCGCACCGCACGGGCGAATTCCGCGACCTTGCCGCGCTCCACGTCCAGGATGAACGGTGTGCCCTCGTTGCCCAGGCTGTCCTTGTCGATCACTTCAGGCCCTCTGGCTGCTGGCGGAGATGACCTCGCCCGTCAGGTAGGAAGACAGATCGCTGGCCAGGAACAGGATCACGTCGGCGATCTCCCGGGGGGTGGCCGGTCGGCCAAAGGCCTCCTTGGCGGCGAGCTCTTGGAGCAGGCCCGGGGGGGTGACCTTTTCCAGGAAGGGGTGCATGGCCAGGCTCGGTGCGACTGCGTTGATGCGGACCCCGTGAGCCGCGGCCTCCAACGCCGTGCAACGGGTGAGCGCCATGACCCCGGCCTTGGCCGCCGCATAGGCGCCCTGGCCCTCCTGGGCCCGCCAGCCGAGCACCGAGGCGTTGTTCACGATGACGCCCGAGCCCCGGGGGATCATGACCTTGAGCGCAGCCCGCATGCAGCGCATCGTGCCGGTCAAGGTCACGTCCATGACCTTGTCCCACAGGGCGTCGTCGAGATCGACGAGCTGGCGGTAGGCTCCGAGACCGGCGTTGTTGACCAGGATGTCCGGTCGCACCCGGTCGATCATGGCGCTGACCTGGCCTTGGTCGGTGACGTCACAGGGCACGCTGTCGACGCCGAGCTTCTGGGCGGCTTCACCCAGGCGCCGCGCGTGCCGATCGGAGATCACGACGGTCGCGCCCTCCTCTGCGAAGCGCTGGGCGGTGGCGAAGCCGATGCCGGTGCCGGCGCCGGCGGTCACGAGAGCGGTCTTGCCTTGGAGCAGGCCCATCAGCGGGGCTCCCGCGGCAGGCCCAGGGCCCGCTCGCCGATGATGTTGCGCTGGATCTCGTTGGACCCGGCGTAGATGGTGTCGCAGCGCGTCCAGAGGAACAAGCGCTGCAGGCGGTTGAGGTCGTAGTCGCCGGGGCCCAGCACCTCGGCGGCCTGGCCCAGCACGTCGACGGCGAGCTCGCCGAGATCCCGGTGCCAGGTGGCCCAGTACAGCTTGGTGATCAGGGCCTCGCGACTCAGGCGGCTTGTCTGGGAGGTGCTGAGGATGCGCAGGGCGTTGAGCCGCATCACCTTCAGCCGCACCGCCAGGTCGCCGAGCCGGATGAGCACGTCTGGGGCGTGCATGGGTCCCGAGCGCTTGAGCGCCTCGATCACGGCCTCCAGCTCATTGGCGAACTCCATCTGCTGGGCGAGGGTGGAGGCGCCGCGCTCGAAGGCCAGGGTGCCCAGTGCGACCTTCCAGCCGCCGTCCACCGGCCCGACGACATTGTCGGCCGGGGTGCGGGCGCCGTCGAAGAAGACCTCGCAGAACTCGGCGCCCCCGGTGATCTGCTCGATGGGCCGGATGGTGATGCCCGGCTGGTTCATGGGCACCAACAGATAGCTGATGCCCTTGTGCTTGGGCACCTCCGTGTTTGTGCGACACAAGGCGAAGCACCAGTCCGACAGGTGAGCCAGGGACGTCCAGGTCTTCTGGCCCGTGATCACCCAATCGTCGCCGTCTCGCAACGCCCGACACTGGACGTTGGCCAGGTCCGAGCCGGCCTCGGGCTCGCTGTAACCCTGGCACCACAGGGACTCGGCGGCTCGGATTCCCGGAAGGAAGCGGGCCTGTTGCGCTTCTCCGCCAAAGTGGATGAGCGTGGGGCCCAGCAGGGTCTCGCCGATGTGGCCCAGACGGCCGGGACCGTCCGCCCGCGCATACTCCTCGTGGAAGATGACCTGGTCGATGAGGGGGAGATCGCGACCACCGTGCTCCTGGGGCCAGTCCAGGCAGGTCCATCGGTGCTCGGCCAGGTGGCGCTCCCAGGTCCGACGCGGCGCCAGGCACTCGTGCTCGTCGCCGGGACCACCCCGGCCGCGGACCTCTCGAAAGTCCCCGCTCAGGGCCTGCTCGAGCCAGTCCCGCACCTCGGCGCGGAAGTGCTGCTGTTCCGGCGTGAAGCGAAGGTCCATCAGTGCTCCAACAGCCGGCGACCGACCCGGTCCAGCGAGACCCTGGGGGGCTCGAAGCTGTGCTGCATGGCGCGGGCCCGCTTGAGGTACAGGTGCACGTCGGACTCCCAGGTGAAGCCGATGCCGCCGTGGACCTGGAGGCAGTCCGCGGCGCAGCGAAAGGCAGCCTGGAGCGCGGTGGCATGTGCGGCTGGGAGCGCCCACGCCAGGTCCGCGTGATCTTCGGAGAGTGCCCAGGCGCCATACCAGGCCGCTGAGCGGGCGGACTCCACGGCGACGAGCATGTCGGCACACATGTGCTTCACGGCCTGGAAGGACCCGATCGCTCGTGAGAATTGCCGCCGGACCTTGGCGTAGTCCACGGCCAGATCCATCGCCGCCTCGGCGACCCCCACCGCCTCGCAGGCCTGGGCGATCATGCCGTGGGACCGGGCCTTGAGGAAGGCGTCCCTGCCGCCGGGCATGATGGCGTCGTCGGGCAAGAATGCACGGTCGAAGTCCAGGCGGGCGAGCCGACGGGTCTGATCCATGGTCGGCTGGACCTGGCGAGAGACGCCCGGGAGGTCCGTGGGCACGCAGAACACCTCGACGTCTTCCAGCCCGGCGGTCACCAAGACCACGTCTGCGGTGTGTCCGTCCAGCACGTAGGGGGCCGTGCCGCTGAGCTGAAAGCCCCCGGGGACCGGGTCGGCGCCCACCCCCGTGCCGTTGAGATCCCACCTTCCGTCGCTCCCCTTCCAGCTCACGCTCGCCCGGACTTCGCCCGACGCGAGACCCGGCAGCCAGCGCTGCTTCTGGGCCTCGCTGCCCCCCAGCACGAGCGCCTGGGTGCCCAGGATCGCCGAGCTCAGGTAGGGCAGGCAGGTCAGGTGACGGCCCAGCTGCTCCAGGATCGGCACCTGGTCCACAAAGGG
Organism: uncultured Enterobacterales bacterium; assembly: GCA_964519895.1. Classification (GTDB taxonomy): domain Bacteria; phylum Myxococcota_A; class UBA796; order UBA796; family CAJQPC01; genus CAYFPX01. The sequence continues at coordinate 74,414 of CAZFLE010000010.1, forward strand.
CATGCCGAAGCCCCCATAGACCTCGGGCACGGACAGAGCCGTCCAGCCCAGCTCGTCGCTCACCCGCCGCCACAGGGCCGGGTCGAAGCCGGTCTCGGTGGCCATCGCGGCTCGCACGGCTTCGGAGCCGCTGGTCTCGTCCAGGAAGCGCCGGGCGAGGTCCCGGAGCTGCTCCTGCTCCTCGCTGAGGGCGAACCTCACAGGCGCTCGAGGATCGTCACGTTCGCCTGTCCCCCGCCCTCGCACATGGTCTGCAGGCCGTAGCGGCCGTCTGTGCGCTCGAGCTCGTGGAGCAGGGTGGTCATCAACCGGGCCCCTGTTGCGCCCAGGGGATGGCCCAGGGCGATCGCGCCGCCGTTGACGTTGACCTTGTCGTGAGGGATTCCCAGCTCCTTCATCCACGCCATGACGACCGGCGCGAAGGCCTCGTTGCACTCGAAGAGGTCGATCTCGTTCAATGACATCCCGGACTTCTTCAAGGCGTGTCGTGTCGCAGCAATGGGAGCGGTCAGCATCCAGACCGGGTCGTCCCCGCGCACGGACAGATGGTGCACGCGGGCTCGCGGTGTGAGGCCGTGATCCTTGATCGCCTGTTCGCTGGCGATCAGCAGGGCGGCCGAACCGTCGCTGATCAGGCTGGAGACCGCAGCGGTCAACAGGCCGTCCTCGATGAGCGTGCGCAGGGTGGCCATCTTCTCCAGCGTGGTGTCCGGACGGGGTCCCTCGTCGGCGATCACGCCATCGAGAGGCGCGATCTCGCGATCGAAGCGGCCCTGCTGCTGGGCCCGCATCGCCCGCTGGTGACTCTCGTAGGCGAAGGCCTCGAGCGCGGCCCGGGACAGCTCCCACCGCTTGGCGATGCGCTCGGCGCTCAGGAACTGGTTCACCGGCTGCTTGCCATAGCGGGCGACCCAGCCGGGGGAGCCGGAGAAGGGATCGCCGTGGCCGAGCTCCTTGGCGCAGATCATCGCGCTGGCGATGGGGATCTGCGTCATGTTCTGCACGCCGCCGGCCACCACCAGGTCCGCGGTGCCACTCATGACGGCCTGGGCGGCGAAGTGCACCGCCTGTTGGCTCGATCCGCACTGCCGGTCGATGGTCACGCCCGGCACGTGATCCGGGTAGCCGGCGACCAGCCAGCAGGTCCGGGCGATGTCCCCGGCCTGGGGGCCGATGGTGTCGACGCAGCCGAAGATCACGTCGTCCACCGCTCCGGGATCGATGCCCGTGCGGTCGATGAGCGCCGTGATGCTGTGGCCACCCAGGTCGGCGGGGTGCACGTGGGCCAGGCCGCCCTTGCGGCGGCCGACGGGGGAACGGACGGCGTCGACGACGTAAGCCTGGGTCATGGTTCAGGTGCTCTCGGGGAGGGTGAGCAGCTCGGGCGCCAGGCGGGCCCGGAGCTCGGGGTCGGTGCCCCAGGTACGCTGGAGTGCCCAGGTGCGCTTGAGCCACAGGTGGAGGTCGTGCTCCTCGCTGTAGCCGATGGCGCCGTGGACCTGGAGGGCCGTGCGGCCCACGATCTCCGCCGCGCGGTTGGCCCGCAGCTTGGCGGCCGCGACCCGGGCGCCAGCCCGATCGGGCTCGTGGTCCAGGGACCAGGCCGCTGCGTGCAGCGCGGGGGCCAGGAAGTCCAGCTGGAGCAAGCTGTCGGCCAGCATGTGCTTGACCGCCTGGAAGCTTCCGATCGGGCGCTTGAACTGCTCCCTCACCTTGGCGTAGGCCACCGTGGTGTCGAGCATCCAGCGGGCCAGGCCCAGCAGGTGGGCCGCGGCAGCCAGGGCTCCCCGGTCTCGGGCCAGCCCGAGAGCGGCCGGGGATTCCTTGAGCGAGGTCTCGCGGCCCGCGGTCGCGCACACGTCGAAGAGACGCCGGGTCGGATCGGCGACGGGCCGAGGGGTCAAGGTCGCCTGGGCCGGCTCGACGGCGACAGCCTGGCCGTGGCGTACGAGCACGATCAGGCCAGCTCGATCGGCGTGCAGGGCCGGTCCTCCGTCCAGACTGACGCTGAGGGCCGCATCCCCCGCGGCAACGCGAGGCAGCCAGGAGGCGCCCAGGTCGGTGCCGACCAGCAGCGACGCGGCCACCCAGGTCTCGATGAGGGGCTCTGGCACGGCGGCAAAGCCGGCCTCCTGGAACATGCCACAGAGCTCGGTGCAGGCCAGACCCAGGCCGTCGTGGGCCTCTGGAATCATCGCCCCGAGCACGCCGACCTCGCCCAGGGTCGCCCACAGACCGGGCACACCCGGTCGCCCGGCGACGCGCACGGCTTCGGGTGGACACGCCTGGGACAGCGCGTCGCGCACGGCTTCCTGGAACAGGAGCTGGTCTTCTGTGGGGGCGAAGTGCATAGGTGCTAGAACATGTTCCATCCTACTAGAACGTGTTCTACTTTTCCAGGCAAGCTCAGGGCGGCGCTCCCTGGTCGATCCAGTCCTGGATCAGCAGCTGATCCGCATCGGGGAGTGGATCCTTGCCCGTCGGCATCTGGCGTCCCATGCCCCCCACGTCGGTGTGGGTACCGCCCAGCTTGTGGGTCAGGTACGACCCCGCCGGGTGTCCAGGCTCGACCAGATCGTACAGGGGAAACTGGCTCGAGGCCCGGTCGACCAGGCTGTCGAAGGCGTAGCCCTCTTCGAGGGACATGACCCGGCCCTCTTCCAAGATGTGACAGCCTTCGTCGGTACAGTTCGCAGTCCAGATCGGCTGGATGTCGACGGCGTGGCTGAGGGTGGGCGGGGGCGTGCTGGTGTCGGTCGCCGAGTCGTCGACGGGGGGGGTCGAGTCGGTGGCCCCACCGCTGGCGCAGGCCCACAGCCAGAGCCCGATCACCACAGCACCTGGGTCAGCAGGAAGGCGGCGCCGGTGCTGGTGGTGTCGCCCATCGCACCGACGATCAGATCCGGGTCGGGCGTGCCGGCGACGTCCCCCGCGCGGGCCAGGCTGGAGCCGGTGAACTGCAGGTCCTGGACCCCTACCCAGAGCGCGTCCTGGTCGCCCAGCGAGCGCAGGCCTTCGAAGGGTCCTCGGACCGCGTACACCGCGCCGCCCCAGGTCCGGCGATGGCTGGCGGTCGGTGCGCCGACCAGCAGCTCGGCCCGCCCGTCCCCGTCCAGGTCTCCACCGGGTTCCAGGACCTCGCCGGCCTTGTCGCCTTCCCACTCTCCGAGCAGCGTGGCGATGGCCATGGACGGGTCGGTGTCCGGCGCCGGCGCACCGCTGAAGACATAGACCGCCCCGGCATCCGGTCCGTTGGCGCCGTCCTTGAAGGCGCTGGCCGCGAAGTCCGCCAGGCCGTCGCCGTCGATGTCCTCGAGGCCGGCCACGGCCCAGCCGAACCACGCCAGGTCGTGCTCTCCGAACACCACCCCGTCCGCGTCGCTGGCGCTGCCGCCGGCTTCGAAGGGAGACAGGAGCAGGTAGACAGCGCCGACCTGGGGGCCGTCGTCGCTCCGGCGGGCCTGGGAGGCCCCGACCAGCAGGTCGGCCAGGCCGTCGCCGTCGACGTCGCCGGGGGAAGCCACGGTCACCCCCAGGCGGTCGTCCTCGCGCTCTCCTGTCCACCGGAGCGCCACGTCGCTGATGGGCACCTTGCGCTCCGAAGGTGGCTCGCTGACGATCCAGACCACGCCTTCGCCACGGAGCTCGTCGGCGTCTTCTGCGTCCAGGATCGTCTCGTGGCCACCGACCGCGAAGCGCGGTAGGTCGCCGGGCAGCCGGGTGAAGCGCAGGCCCACGTGGCCGCCGGGATCGGTGCCATAGACCTCGGTCTGGGCGGGCTCGGACGGATCCGCCTCGCCCCAGACCACGGACACCATGCCGCTGTTGGCCCCCCCCTCGTCGTGGTGGACCGCGCCGATGCCCAGCTCGTCGAAGCCATCGCCGTTGAGGTCGCCCAACCCCTCGACGTCGCGACCGAACAGGTGGTTCTCGGCCTGGCCGTGCAGACACACCAGGGACTCGGGCAGGGTCAGGTCGTGCTTGAGCCGGCCCAGGAAGACGCACGCCCGTCCGCCGCCGTCGTGCTTGTTGTCCCCGAGCATGGCGCCCACGGCGACATCGGCCTGGCCATCGCCGTTCAGATCGAAGTCACCGGCCACCGCCGAGCCTGCGAGCTCGCCCAGTCGAGTGCCGGCGATGCGCAGGCTTCGGTCGATGGCGACGGGCCCCCGGAGGTCTTCGGTCTGGGACGGATCCGGGCCTTGATCGCCATCACAGCCGCTCAACAGCCCGACGCTCAGGAAGAGTCCCAGCACCGCAGCACCCTATCCAACCCGGGCCCAGGTCAGCGGTGCAGCAGGGCCTCCCAGAGGGTGTCCCGGTGTTGATGGAGCAGCGCCCGGGCTCCCTGGTTGCGCGTGAAGCGACTCCAGCGAACGTGCCAGGGGGCCAGGGCCGCCAGGTCGGTCTTGGGTGTGCGCGCCCGGGCCAGGGCCACGCCCAGAGAGACCAGGCCCAGGCCCCAGCACACAGCGCCACTGGCGCGGAAGGCCTTGCCCCGCAGGTGTTGGCGGATCACCAGGGCGAAGTAGCGCTCTGCGTCGGGGGCCAGCGGTGCCACGGCTGCGTGGCCCGGCGCCGCCGCCGCCAAGCCCGTGGCGACTCCGGCCAGGAAGCGCGCAGCCGTGCCTTGGGCATCGGCGGGGCTTGCAGCAGGCCCCAGGGCCGCGGCCAGGTTCTGGCGAAGGCCCTCGACGCAGGCTGCGGACCGTGCTGGGTCCGGATCTGGCGGGGCGCGACGAAGGGCGCCCAGCAGCGCGTCGCGCAGGCGGCACAGGTTCTCCTGGGGATCCAGATCATCCCGGACCTGGGCCACCAGGTGGTCTTCGAGGGCCAGCCAGTCATCGCCGGCGATGCCGACACCGGGCAGGACCTGGACCGGCTCGTCGCCCCAGACCAGGCGAGGCGCTTGGTCCGGCAGGGCTTCGATGGCCTGGGAGGCTGGGGTGCCCCCGATGAGGCTGCGCCAGGTGCCGCCGCAGTCCTCGCGGACCGCATGGACCACGCCGCCGGCCTGTTCGACCACCGTGAACGGAAAAGTGCGACAGAATGCGGGCTTGGCTTCGGGTCCGTAGAGCGCATGCACGGCACAGAGCCCATCGTCTCGCAGGAACACGCAGCTGTCGTCTCGGTGGGTCAGGAACAGGCCCTGTGGTGTCTCGTCCACCCAGCCGTCAGCCGCAGGCGCCCAGTCCTGTTCGATGCCTCTGGCCTGCAGCCCTGCGACGATCTCCGGCGCCACCGGCCCCAGGGCGAAGAGCCGGCAGCAGAGGGTGCAGTTGTGACAGTCCCAGTTCACAGCGGCCGATGCTACTTGCGGGGCAGCCCCAGCACGCGCTCGGCCACCACATTTCGCTGGATCTCGTTGGTGCCGGCGTAGATGGGGCCGGCCAGCGCGAATTGCCAGCCCTTGAGCCACTTGCTCCAGGGCGCGTCGGTGCGTTCGGCATCCGGGCCCAACAGGTCCAGGGCGACCTGGTGGGCCGCGACGTCGAGCTCGGACCAGAAGAGCTTGGCCAGGCTGGACTCGCTGCCCACCGACGTGCCCGCCTGCATCCGCGCGACCGTGCGGTAGGTGTGGAGGCGGTAGGCCTGGGCGTCCAGGCGGATCTGCAGGACCCGATCCCGCATGGCCGTGTCCGCCGGGTCGCCGCGCTCGTGCCACAGCGCCACCAGGCGCTCGGCCGTCGCGAGAAAGCGCCCTGGGCTGCGCAGGGTCAGGCCGCGCTCGCTGCTGGTCGTGGACATGGCGACTCTCCAGCCGCCGTTGACGTCGCCCAGCACGTCTCGGTCGGGCACGAAGGCGTCGTCCAGGAAGACCTCGGCGAAGCCCGGGTCGCCGTCCAGCTTGGCCACCGGGCGCACGGTCACGCCCGGGGCCTTCAGGTCGACCATGAAGTAGGTGAGTCCCCGGTGGGGCCGATCGGCATCGGGGTCCGTGCGGAACAGCCCATAGAGCCCATCACAGAATGCGGCTCGGGTGCACCAGGTCTTCTGGCCGCTCAGACGCCAGCCGCCCTCGACCCGATGGGCCGTGCTGCGGAGCGATGCCAGATCCGACCCGGAATTGGGCTCGGACCAGCCCTGACCCCACAGCACCTCGGCGGCGGCCATCGGGCGCAGGAGGCGTTCCTTCTGCTCCTCGGTTCCGAACGAGAACAGGGACGGGGCGAGCAGGAAGATGCCGTTCTGGGTCACGCGGCGCGGGGCGCCAGAGGCCCAGTACTCCTCTTCGAAGATCAGCCACTCGATCAGAGACGCCTCCCGTCCACCGTAGCGCCGGGGCCAGGAGACCACCGACCAGCCCCCGGCGAAGAGCTGCTGTTCCCACGCCACGTGGGCCGCGAAGCCGTGCTGGGTGTCGACGGAAGGGAGAGGGGTCGACGGCACGTGGCTGCGCAGCCAGCTGCGGCACTCGTCGCGAAAGGCCTGCTCGGCCGGGGTGTAGGTCAGGTCCACCGCGCTACTAGAACGTGTTCTAGTATCGACCGCAAGCGTGGTCCTTCACTGGGTCACCCTCAGATCGAACATCGGCTGAAGGAGCCACGTATTCCCCGGGTCAGGCTGGGGCCCCATGACACCGAGCACGGGCACGTTCAGGCCCAGGCCCGCGTCCAGCTGATCGCGAAAGCGGTAGCGGGCCCCGAGCTGGACTTGGGAGACCCAGGGGGTCAGGATCACGCCGGCCACCAGCGGCAGCTCGTCCCGGAGCCCCAGGAAGGCGTGGACCGAGAGCTGGGTCCCGCCGACCTGCAAGATGCTGATGGGCCCTTCACCCAAGCCGAAGCTGGCATCCACGGCGATGTCCAGGCGCTGGCCGTCCCGGTAGTGGTGCATGCCCGTGTAGACCCCGAACGATGCGGCGCTCTCGCTCTGGTGGACGAACACCGCCCGGCTCTCGGCTGCGGTGGGGAACCACCCCCCGACATAGACGCCGTGGGTCCAGCGTGTGTGTGGTGTCCAGAAGTGCGACACCGATGTCAGGACGGCGTCTCCTCTCCCTCCTTCATCTTTCGTGCGTCCATGTTCGCGATCCCGTCGCCGGTGGTGAGCGCGTTGTGAGCGTGGGCCAGATGGTGGAGACCATAGGTGGCGTCCATGACGTCCCGCAGTCCCATGCGGTCCTCGGCCTGGTTGATGGCCTGCTTGGCCAGGGCCAGGGCGAAGCGAGGCCGCTCCCCCAGCCGCTGTGCGATGGCCTGGACGGTGTCCGACAGGGCGTCTCGGGGCACCACCCGGTTGATCATGCCGATGCGGTGGGCTTCGCTGGCCGGCATCCGCTCGCCCAGGAACAGGAACTCCTTGGCCTGTCGCGGCCGCATCACGAAGGGGTGGGCGAAGAACTCGACGCCTGGGATGCCCATCTTGACGACCGGGTCGGCAAAAAAGGCGTCGTCGCTTGCGACGATGAGATCGCAGCACCAGGCGAGCATGAGACCCCCGGCGATGCAGGCGCCGTGCACAGCAGCGATGGTGGGCTTGGGGAGTGAGCGCCAGCGCCTGCACATGCCCAGGTAGGCATCGGCCTCGCGCACATAGGGGCCTTCGGCGCCGGGGCGATCGGCGTGGTCGTACCAGGGCGTGGCCATCTTCTCGAAGGGCTTGTCGATGTCCCGCTGGGGGGTGCCGATGTCGTGGCCCCCGCTGAAGTGCTTGCCCGCGCCCTGGAGCACGATGCAGTGGACCCCGTCGTCGTCGACGGCCCGCTTGAAGGCCGCGTCGAGGGCCCGGGTCATCCGGATGTTCTGGGCATTGCCCACGCGCGGGCGGTTCATGGTGACCCAGGCCGCTGGGCCCCGGGTCTCGTAGAGCACGAGGTCGTGGGTGTCCATGGTGCAACTAGAACGTGTCTCACTCAGGGGGGCAAGGCCTCTCGGGTGACCACACTGCCGGGGCGGGTCACCCCGTCTGCCCCCCGGATCTCCACCCGCAGCCGCGCACCGTCGATCTGGATCACCGCGAAGTTCTCCAGCCGGCCTTCTTCATAGAGCACCAGGGGAGCCAGGGTCGGGTCCAGGGGCCACGGCGCTGCCGGCACCGCCCTCAGCGGCCCGCTGATGACTTCGAGGACCTCTCCTCCGCCGGCCTGTGGGTAGGACAGGATCCGGGCGTGGTGGACATCGGTGGTGGTGAAGACCACTCCGGGCACTTCCGCGATGGCTGCCCAGAGTGCGTCGAGCTCGCGCTGGAAGCCCGTCTCGGCGGAGCGGTCCTCGGTGCCCGGTGGGGTACGGGCGTCGCCGGTGCCGGCGGCGAAGGCGTCCCGACCGACGGTCCAGGGCGCGGAGCCGGTCGGCACGCTCAGCGGCACGTCGCTGCTCACGATCTTCCACGTGGCCGTGCTGGCGGTCAGGGTCTCGATCAACCAGGCGAGCTGCTCGGGCCCCAGCAACGTCTTCTGGGGACCGTCGGGCTCGGGGTTCGGGCTGCGAAAGGACCGGCCGTCGAGCAGGATCAACACGACGTCGGACCCCCAGGGCAGGGTGCGGTGCAGCGGTGCGCCGGGCACCACCGGGTTCCAGGCGTCGAAGGCGGCCCGGCCTTGACTGACGAGGGTCGGGTAGCCGGGGCGATCGGGGTCACCGGTCCACCACCGGTCCCAGGCCCCCCCGAAGTCGTTGATCACCTCGTGATCGTCCCACTGGGCCACCCATGGGGTCGTGGCCATCAGGGCCTGGAGGTGAGGGTCGGCTCGGTTGTAGCGCCAGTGCGCGTGCAGCTCTGCCAGGACCGCAGGGCCGTCGGTCCAGGGAAGGGACGGGTCCTGGATGGGCCGGAACGAGGCCGGAACGTTGGGCTGGCCGTCCGGCGCGACCTCTGGACAGGCCGAGTCGGCGTAGATCAAGTCGCCATTGGCCACGACCACGTCGGGGCGGCTCTCGGCGATGGCCTGGAAGATGGTGTACCCCGTGGATAGAGGCCGGCAGAAGCCCTGGCCTGCCAGGTCTCCACCGACGACCAGGGTGAGGGGTGCCGGGGACTCGGGGTCCGGCGCGGTGCGTGACCGCAGGGTTGCCGGAGGGGATTGCTGGCCATCTCGCACGGTCCTGACCTGGATCAAGACCTCCTGGTCCGGAGCCAAGCCCGTCAGGTGCAGGGACGCGGCGAAGTCCGTTGCCGGGCCCACGCTGCCGAGAGAGATCGGGTCACCCTCGCCGCCGACCCATGCCAGGAGCTCAGCCGGACCGTCTGCTCGGGCCCACAGGACGACGCTGTCCGCTCGGGGCTCGCCCGAAGCGACCCAGGGTGCGGGCGGCGACGGCTGGGGTGGCTTGGAGGCCCCGGGCGTCGCGCAGGACCCCCCGAACAGGAGGACCGTTGACAGAGCCGCGACGCGCATGGACCTGAGGTATCGTCGGCCCAACCCTGACAACAGGTCCCGCCACGAAATCCGCTCGCGACACCACCGGTCCCATCGCCGGGACCGGACTGCGGCTGCTCCCGGGCCTGCTGATGCTGGTGCTCTTCGCCATCTGGACCGGCCAGGTCATCGGTGAGCGCGAGCTCGCCAGCCACCAGCGGGACCAGCGGTCCGCCTGGCTCCGTGAGCTGCAGTGGATCGAGAACACCTTCCAGCACAACCCGCCGGAGAGCCCGGAGCTCCAGCCCGCTTTTCGGCGGCTCGACCGGGTGGTCACGCAGCTCTCGCAGCAGACGAGGCTGGACGACCAGGCCCAGGTCTTGGCCCGCGCCGGTGCGCACCTGGCGTCGGTGCTCCAGGATTCCCAGCAACGCACCGAAGCCCGGCAGGCCGTGCTGGCGTCGGCGGCTCGGCTCCAGGTCTTGATCTGGGAGGAGCACCAGGCGCTGACCGGAGATCTCCAGGCCGGCTGGAACCGGGTCCTGGCCATCGCTTCCGCCGCGCTGATCGGCATGGCCACGGCACTGGGGCTGGTCGGCGTGGCCCGTCGTCGACGGCTGCAGGCCGTGGCCCTGGGCCAACGCCTCGAGCTCGCCCTGGTCGAGGCCGAGGTGGCCCGGGCGGCGGCAGAGGCCGCGAGTCACGCCAAGAGTCGCTTCCTGGCCACGGTCAGCCACGAGATCCGGACCCCGATGACCGCCATCCTTGGCACCGTCGAGATGATGGGGGCAGGGGCGCTCACGCCTCGGCATCGGGAGCAGATCGGAGTCATCAGTGGCTCATCCCGCGCGCTGCTGCAGCTCATCGACGACATCCTGGACCTGTCGCGGATCGAGACGGGCCGTCTGGAACTCGCAGAAGACGAGTTCCGAATCGACCAGCTCCTGGGCCAGGTCAGGTCGATGTTTGATGCGACGGCTCTCGCCCGCGGCGCGACCCTGACTCTGGGCCTGGGGCCAGATGTGCCGAAAGCGGTGCTGGGCGATGCCCGGCGGGTCCGTCAGGTGCTGACGAACCTGGTCGGCAATGCTCTGAAATTCGCTGCGGAGGGCGAGATCAGGCTTGGGGTCCAGGCCGTGCCCGAGGGACTCCGGTTCAGCGTGCGCGACCCAGGCCCTGGGCTGGCGCCGGAACAGCACGGCCGCATCTTCGACGCCTTCACCCAGGTCGACGGCTCCAGCACCCGCGTCCACGGAGGCGTGGGTCTGGGGCTGGCGATCTGCCAGGAGCTCGTGACAGCCATGTCGGGTCGGATCGGGGTCGACAGCGAGCCTGGGGCTGGCAGCGACTTCTGGTTCGTGCTGCCACTCGCCGCAACCGAGGCCAGTCCGTCCCAGGAGGAAGACGGAGCCACTCAGCCCGGCGCGCTGGCGGCGGCACTGAGGGTCCTGGTCGTGGACGACAACCAGCTGAATCGCGTCATCCTGGGTGAACTGCTCCAGGCGATCGGCTGCGTTCCGACCCTCGTCGAGACGGCCTCTCGCGCCTTGGTCCTGCTCGCGGACGACGCCTTCGACGCGGTGCTCATGGACTGTGACATGCCGGAGATGGATGGGCTCGAGGCCACCCGACGCCTGCGCCAGCTCCCAGGGGCTACGGCCCGGGTGCCGGTGATCGGGGTCTCGGGCCACGTGGGCGACCAGGCCCGCCTGTCGGCGCTGGATGCCGGCATGGACGACTACCTGCACAAGCCCGTCGGGCTGGCCGAGCTGCGTTGCGCACTGGACGCAGTCGTGCCTGCGGTGCCGGTGGCGCTGCGGAAACCGGGCTAGTACCTCGTCAAGGGGGAAATGACCGGTTGATCGCGCCGCCATCGGAGCCCCTGGTGGTGGCGGCCGACAAACGGGCATCGCGAATGCGGTGCGGAGGCCGCCGCCGCCAGGGGATTCGAGGGCAAGCGAGGACCGGTCAGAGCCCCCTTGACGAGGTACTAGGAGGTCCCATGACCACCCTCCTGCTCCTGATCGCCTGCAAGCCCGGCCTGGAAGACAACCTTGGGGTCGACGAGACCGAAGGCAGCGTGGACTGTGACGGCCTGCTCGGCACCCACTGCCTGATGCCGTTTCCGTCCGACTACTACCGCCAGGGCCAGAGCCTGGTGTTCGGGCCCGAGAGCCTGCCTCTCCAGGAGAACGGCAGCCACATCGACGGGAGCTGGTACGCCGACGTCGCTGGCTTCGGGGTCGCATCGCCGGTGCTGCTCCAGTGGCCCGGCCTGAGCCTGGACGGCCTGCCCCAGGTCTTCGAGCCCGCCCAGTCCCTGGAGCCCGACGCGCGCACGGTCGTCATCGACACGGCGACCGGTGAGCGGGTCGCCCACTGGACCGAATTCGACCACTACACCCAGGACCTGGCGGACCCGGTGTTCGTGCTCCGCTTCGCCGATGCCCTCGCACCGGACACCCGGTACGTGGTGGCCCTGCGCGGCGCGGTCGATGGCAGCGGCGCTGAGCTGGCCCCCGCCACCGGCTTTCGCTTCCTGCGCGATCAGGAGGCTAGCACGGTCCGCGGCGTGCACGGCCGGCGCGATCACTTCGAGGACCAGGTGTTCCCGGTGCTCGAGGACGCGGGTGTCGCTCGAGAGGAGCTCCAGCTGGCCTGGGACTTCACCACCAACTCCGATGCCAACAGCACGGGGCTCATGGCTCAAGTGCGGGCCGCCGTGCTGGCCGAGGTGCCGGCCGGCGGCCCCACCATCCTGATCGACGATCACCGGATTGACTTCGGGGATCCCTGGATCGCCCACCGGGTCGAGGGCAGAGTCGAGGTGCCCAGCATCCTGTTGCCCGAGGACGAGCGCAGCATCCGACTCCTCCGGCGAGACGACGACGGCCAGGTGCTGGCGTCCGGGGTCGAAGAGGTCCCCTTCACCCTCCAGGTCCCGTACTCGGTGGCCGAGGGGAGTTCTGCAGCACCCGTGTTGCAGTACGGGCACGGGTTCCTGGGCGACCGGGGCGAAGGCGACAGCAGCTGGCTTCGGGAGCTCGCCGAGCGCAAGGGCTTCAGCGTGATCAGCATCGACATGCAGGGCATGAGCGAAGAGGACAGCCTGATCTGGATCCAGAACATGATCAACGACGGCGCCACCTACCCCCTGCTGTCCGAGAAACCCCACCAGGGTGTGCTCAACCACGTGGTGGTCCAGGACATGATCGGCACCTCGCTCCAGGACGCCAGCGACGCCCTGGTCCGTGACGACGGCGGCCCCCTGTTCGACGGCGACCAAGTGGTCTACACCGGCAACTCCCAAGGGGGCACGATGGGCAACATCGTGCTGTCCCAGTCCAGCACCGTGACCCGTGGCGTGCTGGGCGTGCCGGGCTGCTGCTACCCGCTGCTGCTCCAGCGCTCGTCGGTGTTCACGGAGTTCTCCGACCTGCTGTTGTTCGCCTACCCCGATCCCGTGGACTTCACGGTGGTGCTGGGTCTGCTGGCCACGGGCTGGGACCGCCTGGAGGGGCTGAACTACGCCCGACACTCGGTGGCCGACCCCTTCGATGGCACGCCGGCCCACCAGGTCTTGCTACACGTGGCCAAGGAGGACGCCCAGGTCCACAACCAGGCGTCCTTCGTCCTGGGACGGGGTTTCGACGCTGTCTTGCCCGTGCCGGCCTTGCGTGAACCCTGGGGCTTCGAGACCGTGGACTACCCCTACGAAGGGGGCGCGTCGCTCGTGGAATTCGACTTCGGCTGGCCCGACGACGACACGCCGATGGACCCGCCCGTCACCGAGACCGACACCCACGGCGACCTGCGCCGGCTCGAGGAAGGCCAGGACCAGCTCTGGCGCTTCTTGATGACCGGCGAGGTCATCGACGTCGGGGCTGGCACCGACGTGTTCGAGCCCCAGTAATCTACATCCGCCGCTCGTAGATCTCCCCGGCGCTCTTGGCGTTAGCCTGCGGTGCCGGAGTCCCTGTGCCCACCTTTGCCGCCATCGTCATCCTGACCCTCGTCATCGCCTCCACGACCGTGCGCCGGATGTGGGCCGACGACACCAAGCCGGTGCTGTTCTGGCTGATGCTGATCCCGGCGGCAGCGTCGCCGATGGTGAGCGGGTGGATGGCCATCTTTCCCGGGGACGTGGCGGACCAGGCCGCGCTGGAGCCTCCCAATGGCCGCGGCACCTTCACGATCCCAGCGGACCACGACCTGATCGTCAACGCGACGCTGATGGATCTCGGTGTGTCCGAGGTCGACGATCCAGACGTCGCCCAGACCGACTACGTGATCAAGCTCTCAGGCGGCTCCTGGGAGCAGACTCTGATGGGCAAGATCAAGCGGGGTGCCGGCACCGTGCGGGTCTCCGACGGGCTGGATGGCGGCGCGTCCATCAGCACCGAGGGCACGGGCCTGGCGATCCTGTGGGGCGAAGACCGCCAAGACCGCTTTCGAGCCGCCGGCACGGGACTCAGCCAGGTCTGGATCGGGAATTGGCACGGTCGGGCGGCGAGCGCTGTCGCTGTCCAGGCCGTGCCCGGCACCCCACCCCGCTCGGTTCTTCTGGGTCTGATGGGCTTGTTCGTGTTGCTGGCTGTCTTCTGTGATGCGCGACTCGGGACCGATCGCCTGACCGCAGACTTTGCCGTCCTGAGCTGCGCGTCCCTGTTCATCGCCGAACAGGTCACGCCCGACGGCGGACTGCGGGCCGTGTTGTTCACCCTGGGCTTCGCCATCATCGGGGGCGGGATCGGCGGCAAGATGATCGGATTTGTCGGCGAGGCCTTGATCGGCAAGCGCACCCCGGCTCCGGACCCGCCGCCCGTGGTCGACTGAGCGTCAGCGACGGAGGGTCCAGCTGGCCTTGGCCTGGAGCTGCCACGCAAGGGGCGTGGACTCGCCCGGTGTGGCCGGATCCACACGGCCCCCCAGGTAGACCGCGCGGCCGGGGGCCCGCTCCCAGGCCACCAGCGCCTCGGCGCTCCGACGTCCATCAAGACTGTTGTAGTCGAGCAGGACCCGGGCCGAGAGCGTGCGCGTGGCGCTCAGATCCAGCCGGGCGCGTCCGACCCAGCCGCTGTAGGCCGTGTCGCCCTGGAGGCTGAAGTGCTCCCAACCCCCGGTCAAGGTCAGGCTGGCGAGGGGATGGGGCTGCAGCGTGCCGTGGACCCAGACCTCGTGGCGGAGTCCCGTGGCGGGTGCGTCGGGGTCGTACCAAGGCGCCGACCCCGTGGACCCGCCAGCCAAGGGAACGGGCACAGAGGACCCCTGTCGAGGCCGTGCGGCCCCTGGCTTGGAGGTGGGGAGGATGGGCGTGCGGAGCGGGCTCTACGGCTGGATGACCCGGATGTTGCCGCTGAAGGAGGCGATCTCGGCGTGGCGAAAGCCCTCCACGTCGTGGAGCACGAAGACCTTGCGGGCCCGCTCGGGCAGGGTGCCCAGGCAGCGCTCCAGATCCAGAGCGGTGGCCGGGCTCGATCGGCGCCCCGCAGCGGACAGGGCCTCGGGGTCCTCGACCGGCACCACCCGCGCCAGTCGTCGCAGGTTGCTGCGGCGGTCGCCGAGCACCTCGCGCACGGCCAGGCTGTGGAGCCAGGTTCCAAAGGCGCTGTCCCCTCGGAAGGACCCGAGCCGGCGCCAGGCACGCACGAAGACTTCCTGGGTGAGCTCCTCGGCGGCGATGGGGTCCCCCACCATGCGCAGACACTGGGCGTGCACCCGGCCGACGTGACGCCGGTAGAGCTGCTCGAAGGCAGCCCGATCCCCGGCCTGGGCCCGGTGCACCAAGGCTTCGGTGGCACCGACTGTGCGGGGCTCTGGGGAGGACATCGCGGTGAGCATGGACCCCTGAGAGGCCGATGGTGCGCGAAAGGTTGGAACGTCCCCGATCCTTTTCTTCGCGCCCGCCGTTCAGGCGGACTCGGCGGGCCCTGCCGGCTGCGTCACACCCAGGCTCCTGAGCGTCGCCCTGGCCTCGGCGACCACCTGGTCGATCACTTCGGCCACCGTGGGCAGGCGGTCGATCACACCGACCACCTGGCCGGTGGGCAGGATGCCGGTGTCCAGGCGTCCTTCGACCAGAGCTGCGCGGGTGAGCATCGGTGCGTTGGCGGCCATGACCAGCTGGGCCCAGGTGAGCTGGCCGTGCGCCTTCATGCCCCGGGCCTCCCGGAGCATTCCGAGTACCGTTGCGCCCGTCTGCGCCTTGAGGGCCAGACCCGCCTGCAGACTGCGCCACAGTCGGGCCAGCGGGCTGGCGGTCTCCAGGGTCCGGACCAGCTCGGTCTCGAGCACCCGCTGGGGCGCGCCGTCCACGGCCACGGAGACCACCGTGTCCTTGACCGACGCCTGCAGGTAGCGCTGCTTGACGGCGTCGGGGACCCGGGACTCCTGGGTCAGGAGGAAGCGGGTGCCCATCGCGATCCCCGCCGCGCCATAGGCCAGTGCTGCCACCAGGCCCTGGCCGCTGTGGAAGCCACCGGCCCCCAGCACTGGGATGGGCGTCGCCGCACAGACCTGGGGCAGCAGCAGGGTGGTGGCAACCGGTCCGGTGTGGCCGCCGCCTTCGCCACCCTGAGCGATGACCGCGTCGACGCCCCAGGCCGTGACCTTCTCCGCGTGGCGCCTGGCGCCGACGGTCGGCAGGGTGACGATGCCCTGGGTCTTCAGCAGTCCGATGGCCTCTGGCCCGGGGGCACGGGCAAAAGATGCGACGGGTACCTGGTCCTGGATCAACAGGTCGATGCGCTGGGCGAAGTCGTCGCGATCCGGCCGCAGGTTCACACCGAAGGGCTTGTCGGTGCGGCTGCGGACCCGGGTGATGGCCCCCTTCAGCTCTTCCAGCGACATCGTCGCGGCGGCCAGGATGCCCAGGCCGCCCGCCGCGCTGGTGGCGGCGGTCAGCCGAGCGCCGGACACCCACCCCATGCCCGTCTGCACGATGGGATAGCGCACGCCTACGAGCTCGCAGAAGGGCGTGTGGAGCGGATCGCTCAAGCCGTCCACCGAGACAGCAGGGCCCGCTCCTGGTCCGTGGGCCCACGCGTCTGGGCCAGATCGTCGGCCACGCTCACGGGAAAGGGGGTCCGCTCCTGGACCTGATCCAGGGTGGCACCGGGGTGCAGGGTCCGGAGGCGGAGCGTGCCGTCAGGTCCCGAGAAGTCGAACACACCCAGATCGCTGATGACGGCCCGGAGCTCGTGTGCGCCGCGGTTCGTGCCCAGCCCGCTCACGAAGTCCACCGCGTCGACGAAGACGCGCTTGCTGTGCTTCGGGATCCAGTAGCTGCAGCCGTGACAGCGGGTGTTGCCAGGCAAGCCACGGGCCCCCAGGAGCTGGATCTTCGGCTGGGCCCAAGCTCCGATGCAGCTCAGGTTGGCGTTGCCATGTCTGTCCAGCTGGGAGGCCCCGAGGATGGCGTGGCGGCGGCCTGCCCAGACCAGGTCGAAGACCCGGGAGAAGGTCAGGTGACCCTGGGGCGTGCCCTCGGCGTCCACGATGGTGGTGCCCCCGTCTGTGAGCACCAGCTCCGGGGCAAAGGTGGCCTTGGCCAAGCGAGCGCCCAGGCGCGGCGCTTCGCCAAAGGCGCTCGCCAGGATGCGCCCTTCCCCCTTGAACACGTCTGCACAGGCCAGGGCCTGGGACCATCCAGCGTGGCTCATCGGGGGGCCTCCGCAGACGAGAACCAGGCCAGGAAGTCCGCCGTCGCTCCCGGATCCCGTGCGGCCTTGGCGTAGCGCCGCTGGGTCTCCTCATCTCGGCCCCGCACGGGCGGGTGGTCGGTGAACCAAGCGCCCCCCGGTGCCTCGACCACCCCCGACACCATCGTCGGGTTCAGGTGGATGCTGCCTCGGGGCGCTTCCGATCGCAGATCGTCCACCACGCGCTCGCAGCTGACCCAAGCACGGTCGGCCGCCAGGCAGAAGAGGTCGTCGAAGAAGGGGTCCGGCCCCAGCACGGCCCCGTTGCCGTGCACGTCACACAGATCCGCGTGCACCAGTGCGGCGTCGAGAGTCAGGGGGGGCACCGCAACCAGCGCTTCGCCCCCGTAGGGATCCTGGACCAGGGCCAGCTCCGGGTCGTGGGCGAGCACGTCGCTGCCCAGGCCAGCGCGACTGGGTAGGAAGGGCAGGTTCCAGGCAGCCGCCCGCAGCCCCTGGAGGAACAGCCCCTCTCCCCACTCGCGCGCTTGGATCGCTGCGGTCTCGCGGGCGTTGCGAAAGTGGGGCTCGAGCGGGATCGAGTCCAGGGAGACGAAGCCAAAGGTGACTCGGCGCACTTTGCCCGCCGCGCAGAGCAGGCCCACGTCGGGTCCGCCCCAGCTCACCAGGTCCAGATCGGTCAGCTCGGAGCGCAGGATGGCTTGGACAAGGGCCATGGGCTTGCGGCGAGAGCCCCAGCCTCCGAGCCCCAGCCGCATCCCGGACGACAGGTTGGCGACGACCTGGTCTGGGGTCATGCGCCGTCCTTGACAAAGGCGTCCCGGGCCCGGTCTCCCTCGCCGGCCAGGTTCAGCTCGTAGGTGAAGCCCTGCTCCGCCCGGTAGCTGCGCTTCACATCGACCGGGTCGATCTGGTTGAGCGAGGCCTTGGCGGCCCGCAGCACGGCGTTGGACTTGGCGGCCAGGGACTCGGCAAAGGCCATGGCGGTGTCGACGAGCTGGTCCACGGGCACGACCTGCCAGGCAGATCCCCACTGGGCGAGCTGCTGCGCCGTCACCCGCTCGCAGCTGTAGACCAGGGCCTTGAGCCGGGCGGGGGGCACCAGGCGGGCCAGGTGGGTCGCAGCTCCGAGTGCGCCGCGGTCGACCTCGGGCAGGCCGAAGCTGGCGTCGTCGGCGCAGATGAGCACGTCGGCGTTGCCGACGAGACCGATGCCGCCCCCCAGACAGAAGCCGTGCACGGCGGCGACCACGGGGACCTCGCAGTCGTAGACCGCCGCAAAGGCGGCTGCGCAGCCCCGGTTGGCCCCCAGGAGCGCGTCGAAACCCTCGGCGCGCTGCATCTCCTTGATGTCCACCCCGGCGCAGAAGCCGCGGCCGTCGGCTCGCAGCACCACCACGTGCACCATGGGGTCGCGCCCCAGTGCGATCAGGGTGTCGGCCAGCTCGAACCAGCCCTGGACGGTGAGGGCATTCACCGGCGGTGCGTCCAGCACCACCTGGGCGACAGCGCCGGTGCGCTCGGTGCGGATCGACACGGGACCTCCTCGGGGTGGGAACTAGAACGTGTTCCACTTTGACATGCAAGGCCAAGTAGAACGTGTTCTACTTTTCGGGATGGAACCGCTGGTACCCGCTCCCTTCCAGACCGTGCCGGCTGTGCTCGACGCAGCTCGTCAGGCCCGTCCCCAGGCCTCGGCGGTCGAGGACGGGGACACGGTCCTGACCGTCGCCGAGCTCGCGGAGCGCGTCGACACCGCGGCCCGAGGTCTGCTGGCCCTGGGTCTCTCACACGGGGACCGCGTCGGGGTCTGGGCGCCCAACCTGTGGGAGTGGGTGGTCTTCGCCCTGGCGGTCCACCGGGTCGGCGGGGTGCTGGTGCCGATCAACACCCGGTACAAGGGCGCAGAGGCGGCCTACATCCTGCGGCGGAGCGGGGCCCGGGTGTTGGCCACGGTGCAGGGCTTCCTGGGGGCGGACTACGTCGCTCAGCTCGAGGGCGAAGCGCTGGGAGACCTGGCCCACAGGGTCGTGCTGCGAGGCGAGGCCCCGGTCGGGTGCTTGTCCTGGTCGGACCTCAGCGACAGCGGACAGGACGTGTCTCCAGACGCCGTCCTGGCGCGACAGGCGGCCGTGACCGCCGACAGCCTGAGCGACATCCTGTTCACATCGGGCACGACCGGTCACCCGAAGGGCGTGCCGACCACCCACGGACAGACCGTGCAGGCCTTCTGGGACTGGTCGGGCATCGTGGGCATCGACGACCGGGATCGCTACCTGGTGGTGGCGCCGTTCTTCCACTGCTTCGGGTACAAGGCCGGCTGGCTGGCCGCCCTGATGCGCGGGGCGACCATCCTGCCCCAGGCGACCTTTGACGTGGACGCCGTGCTCCGGCGGGTGGCCCCCGACCGGGTCAGCGTGCTCCCGGGTCCGCCCGCCTTGTACCAGACTCTGCTGGGGCGACAGGACCTCACCGCGCACGACCTGTCCAGCCTACGGCTCGCCGTGACGGGTGCTGCGGTGATCCCCGTAGGGCTCATTCGCGACATGAAGCACACCCTGGGCTTCGACACGGTGATCACCGGCTACGGCCTGACAGAGGCCAGCGGCGTCGTGACGATGTGCCGGGCGAGCGACGACTTCGACACCATCGCCGGCTGGTCCGGTCGGGCGATCCCCGGTGTCGAGGTCCGGGTCGTGGGTGCCGACGGGGCTGCACTCGCGCCAGGGGAGCCCGGCGAGGTGGTCGTGCGCGGCTACAACGTCATGTCCAGCTACTGGGAGGAAGCGACCGAGACCGCGGGCACGCTCGATGCCGACGGCTGGCTCCACACGGGAGACATCGGCGTGATGGACCCCCGCGGCTACCTGCGCATCACCGACCGGCTCAAGGACATGTACATCGTGGGCGGCTTCAACGCCTACCCCGCGGAGATCGAGCAGGTCCTGCGGGGCCACCCGGGCATCTCGGACGTCGCGGTGATCGGCGTGCCCGACCACCGGCTCGGCGAGGTGGGCATGGCCTGGATCGTGCCGAGTGACGCGCCGCTGGACGCCGAGCACCTGACCGCCTGGTGTCGTGCCCGGATGGCGAACTTCAAGGTGCCCCGACGGGTGGAACACCTGGACGCGCTGCCGCGGAACGCGCTGGGCAAGGTCCGCAAGGTTGATCTGCGGGCCCGGGCCCAGGAGGCCTGATCCGATGCCCCAGGTGACCTACACCACCACTGTGCCGATCCCCCGGGAGCGCCTGTGGGACTTCGTCAAGGACATCGACAACTGGGCCCCGATGATGACCGGGTACGTGTCGCATGAAATCGCCAGCGACACCGAGTCCACGTGGACCTTGCGGGGCGACGTCGGGGTGCTCAGCCGAGAGGTGAGGCTGGGGGTGACCATCACGTCCTGGCAGGGTCCCGACCGGGTGGACTTCGACCTGGAGGGGCTCAACGAGGCGGTCTCCGGCGGCGGTAGCTTTCTGCTGGCCGACGCCCGGGAGGTCTCGGACCCGGCATCGGCCGAACCGCCTCCCGCCCCCAAGCCTTCTTGGCTGCGACGGCTCCTGGCCCGGCTCTTCCGAGCGCTGTTCCGGCGGGCCCATGGGGTGACTGAAGCGCCCCAGCTGACCGCGGCGTCGGGGGGCGCAACGGCACTCAGCTTCATCTGGCGCATGGAGGCCGGGGGCCCGATGGGGCCCCTGGTCAACGCGATGCTCGAGCCTGCCTTGGCCCCAGCCGCCGAGGAGCTGGCCCATCGCATCGCTGCGCATCTCACCAGCGAGGAGGCAGCGTGATCGACATCGGCTTCTGGGGACACGCAGCGGCTCATCCCGACGCCTTGGCCGTGGTCGAACCCGACGGGAGAGAGCACGCCGCAGGTGACCTGTTGGCCGCTGCAAATCAGCTGGTGCACGGTCTGCGCGCGCTGGGCCTGGTCCGAGGGGACAGCATCGCCTGCTGCCTGGAGAACGCGGTCGAGCCCCTGGAGTTGTTCATGGCAGCGGCCCAGGCGGGGTGGTTCCTGACCCCGATCAACACCCACCTGGCCACCCCCGAGATCGCCTACATCGTCCAGGACTGCGGGGCCCGTGCGGTGTTCATCAGCCCCCGCACAGCGGCTGTCGCTGCCGACGCCGTGGCCTCCGTGCCCCCAGCGGCCCGCTTCGCGAAGGGCCCGGTCGATGGCTTCAAGGACTATGACGCCTTCAAGGCCGCCCAGTCGACCGCGACCCCCGACGACCGCAGCGCGGGGGGCCCGATGACCTATACCTCGGGGACCACCGGGCGCCCCAAGGGGGTCCGGCGGGCCAGCTACCACGTGCCCCCCGAGGCGGTCAGCACGCCCCAGGCCATGTTCCTGGGCCTGTTCGGCATCCTGCCCGGCTCGCCCGGTGTGCACCTGACTGTCGCGCCGCTCTACCACACGGCCGTGCTCAATTTTGCGACGAACCACCTGCACCTGGGCCACACGATAGTGCTCATGGACAAGTGGACCCCAGAGGGTACCCTGGACCGCATCAGTCGCTATGGCGTGACCTGTTCCCACATGGTGCCGACCCAGCTGATCCGGCTCTTGAAGCTTCCACAGGACGTCAAGGATGGCTTTGATGTGTCATCCCTGCAGTGCATGATCCACTCGGCAGCACCCTGCCCGGTGCCGGTCAAGCAGGCGATGCTCGACTGGTGGGGACCGGTCCTGTACGAGTACTACGCGGCCAGCGAGGGAGGAGGCACCTTGGCCAGCCCCCAGGACTGGCTCAAGAAGCCCGGCACGGTGGGCAAGCCCTGGCCCATCTCGCAGATCCGGGTCCTCGACGACGACAAGCAGCCGGTGCCCCCAGGCACCCCAGGCACCGTCTGGATCCGCATGGGGGACCACACCTTCGAGTACCACCAGGCGCCGGACAAGACCGACCAAGCCTGGTCAGAGGGCTTCTTCACCGTGGGCGACGCAGGGTACCTGGACGACGATGGCTACCTGTTCTTGTGCGACCGCAAGGCGGACATGATCATCTCTGGCGGGGTCAACATCTACCCAGCCGAGATCGAGTCGGTGCTGGTCCAGCACCCCAAGGTCGCCGACGTGGCGGTGTTCGGCGTGCCAGACGATGACTGGGGCGAGTCGGTCAAGGCCGTCGTCGAGGCCGCGGTGGGGGTGCCGGCAGACGATGGACTCCGGGCCGAGCTCCAGGACTGGTGCCAGGGTCAGCTGGCCCGCTACAAGCAACCCAGGTCCCTGGACTTCGTGCCCGCCCTGCCCCGAGATCCGAACGGCAAGCTGTACAAGCGCAAGCTGCGGGACCCGTACTGGGAGGGGCGGGACCGGGCGATCTGAGCACCTGGTCCCTGTCTGCATCTGGAGGCGACGGCTTCAGTCCTCCAGGGACGCCTGTGGGCGATCCATGGCAGCCAAGACCCGCACCAGCTCGTCCGGGTCTCGGACGCGAAGAAACCAGTGGCGGCCCCGCAGCCGACGCACCAGGACCCCCCGTCCCCAGGTCAGGGGAAGCAGTGGCCCTTCGGACCGCGCCTGGCGAAGGGAACAGGCACGGGCGTCGAGCAGCTCGGCGGCTGGGGTCCACCAAGCGCGAACCCAGAGCAGCTTCAGCGCGACACCGTGCTCGAAGACCAGGAGCTTGCGAGGAACCCGTGCCAACAGCGCCAGGATCGCCCAGGTCCACAAGCCGATGGTGACCAGGTCGGCCGTCAGCCGCCAGGCGTAGCTGTCCACGGTTGCGACCCAGAGCCAGTAGCCCCAGAACCAGGCAATGCGGGCCAGAGAGACGACCCAGATCAGCCCCAGCAAGCCCCCAAAGACGAGCGCCTTCTCGCTGGCCGAGGTCTTGACCCGGGCCACGTAGCGCAGCCTGGCCATCTCCAGAGGCGCACGCCAGCGCAGGAGACTTCGTCGCCAGAGCGCCGCGACCACGAGTCCGAAGAGCAGGCCCAGGACAGCGGGCGACAGGGGGAAGGGCCGGTGGAGCCGCAGTCCCTCCCGACCCGGCAAGCGGTGCTGTTGCAGGAACGCCGCCACCTGGGCTTGGTCGAGCGCCCCGAAGCGTGCCGGTAGATCGGGCATGGCGGTGAACAGGTCCCGTCGGTGCAGCTCCTGGTACACCCGCAGGGTGATGTCCTCGGGGAGCTGGTTGCGGGTCAGCGTGCGCAGGACGAGCTCACTTCGTTCCTGGGCCCACTCGGCGTCTGACAGCGTGCCGAGGCTCAGGGCTTCGAGCTGTCCTTCGATCGTGGCGACAGCGTCGTCGAAGCGGGCGGCGTCCAGCTCGCACTCGATCTCCAGGTCCCAGGCATCTCCCTTGTGGAGGGCGTTGACGCGCACGCTGTAGGTGGCCTTCTCGTCGCCACCGCGGAGCATTCGCTGCAGCCGCTGTCGCAGCCAGGACTCCAGGAACAGCAGCACGACCACGTCGTCGCCGTCCAGGTCCTGGAACAGGAGGTCCCGTCCATAGGAGACCTCTGGCTTGAAGTGAAACCAGGTCGATTCATGACCGTGATCGGCGATCTCAGGGGCAAAGGGCTGAGGCGTGATCGGTCTGGCCGGCAGGGTCGCCCAGGTCTCGTCGACCCGCGTCCACACATCCTCGGCTGCGAAGTCGCCCGCGATGGTCAGGGTCATCGCGCCGGGGCTGTACCAGGTGTCGTAGAAGGTCTGCAGCGACCCAGGGGTGATGTTGCGCACGGTCCGGTAGGGGTCCTGGATCTCCTCGCGCCAGGGATAGGGCAGGTCGAACCACAGGCGCCAGAAGCCGGGCGGGCGGAGACCGGGGGGATCGAACACCCGGTTCAGGGCGTGGTCCCACAGGGTGAAGCGCTGGGCGTCGAGCTCCAGCAGGACCGGATCCCGCTGGGTCATCAGGTGTTCCTGGCTCAGGGTCTTGGGCCGGATCACCCGGTAGAGCCAGTCCACTCCAGTCAGTCCGTGGGTCCCGTCCAGCTCCGCGTAGTAGTGGGTGACCCGATCGGCGGTGAAGCCGTTGTAGCCGCCGCCGCGATCCTTGATCTCACCTTGGAACTCCTGCTCGGTGAGCCCGTCGTCGATCGACAACAGCATGTGTTCCAACAGATGCGCGGTCTGGGCCTGGTCTGGCGGATCGTGGTGGCGTCCCACCGGCACTGTCAGCGAGGTGCGGGAGAGCGCACTGCCCGGGACCGGGACCCGGTGGACCCGCAGGCCATTCGGCAGGTCCCGCGTCTCGGTCGCGGCGAATAGATTCTGCGGTGCCGGCGCTTCGTCCTGGGCGAGGGAGAGGGCGCACAGGCCCCAGAGCACGATCATGGTGCATCGTACTGGTGTGCGGCAGCCGTGCTACAGACCGGGGGTGCCCCAGACCACCACCCCCGTTGGACTGCGCGACCCCCACGCCTGGCTCGCCCTGGTGGCCGGGGCGCTGCTGGCGGCGGTCGTGGTGATCGGGGTGCGCTTGCTCGACGAAGTCGTCTACGAGGACGCCCCTGGCTACGGCACCAGCCTGTGGCAGATCGAGGAGCCCCAGCCCGACGAAGGGCTCTGACCGCTCACGCGGGCAACACCGCCCCGTGGAAGCCATAGGGCAGGAGCTCCGGCAGCCGCACCGACGCCACGGGGCCGGCAGAGACCTGGTTCGGGTCGAAGACACAGACCGAGCTCTCCCCACGGACGCCGTCGGTGAGGGCGACGAGGGCCCACGTCTCGCGCTCGTCGAGGGAGCCCGGCGACGCCGCCAGGACGGGTTCTCCCACAAATGTGCCCGGAGGCGCGGTCCAGGTGTCCGGGGGCCGGTCCGGATCGGCCATGTCGAACATCGCGACCATGTCGAATGGAAAGGTCTGGCCCGGGGCGGAACAGCCCGCCGTCGACACCAGGGAGCTGGGCTTGCCATCGAGGGCCGGGTGCACCCGGGGGAAGTCCACGGCGTGGGTGCTGGGGGGCAGGGCGGCGACGGTGCGGGATCCGGGATCGAGCACGCTTCGCTGTAGCGCCTGACACGGCGGCTCGGAGACGGCGAAGGGGTCCAGGTCGGCGTGGGGCCCGGCGTACCCGAACTCCTGGCCGAAGACCATCTCCTCGAAGGCACAGCTGTCGACCACGACGGAGCCGTCGGGCCGGTCGTACGCGTTGGCGTAGTGGAGGGCCAGCATCGGGCGGTCCAGGGGAATGCGCACAGCTGGCGCGTCACTGTGACGGGGGATCAGCCACCAAGCGCCTGGCTCGCCCGTGTCGGCGGCGATGGCCTCCATCATCGTGGCCTTGCCTCGGAGGAAGCGCCAGAAGACCCCCAGGTCGGCCGTGAGTGCGTTCTCGCCGAGCACGTAGAAGCGCTCGGTGATGGCGAAGTCGTGCACCATCATCGCGCCCCGCCGGGCAAAGGAGCGCTCGCTCGCCAGGGTGCCGTCCGGGGTGTACTCACGAAAGGTCAGCCGGGTCTCCAGGGCCATCACCGGACTCATGGTGACCAGGCGGTCCAGCCTGTGGTCCAGCTTCATGTGGGCCAGCACCGCCCGGTCCGCCAGGGTGCCCCCAAAGTCGACGGGCCCCAGGGTCTCCAGGGTCACCGGATCCAGGGCGTGAGGCAGGCCTCCCTCCCAACCGGCGAGCAGGCGGTCCCCCCAGAGGGTCACCGTCGTGTTGGCGACGTTCTTTGGGACTGGGGCGCGGCGGTTCTCGCGGGGACTGTCGCTCGGGTTGGTCGCCAGTCCACGGTAGACGGGGCCGCCGGCGGCTTCCTCGGCCAGGAAGCTCTCGGTGCGGATGAAGCGGGCCCGCAGGTGCAGACCGTCCGCCCCGAAGCGCAGGGTGCGCAAGTAGCCGTGGCCGTCGAAGGGGTGGGTGCGGCGGCCACCCGTGTTCATCCGCGCCGGCCCGTTCATCACCAGGGTCTGGCCTTGGAGCGCCGTGGGCAGCTCCCCCACGACACCGGCCAAGGAGATGCTGCGATCCAGATCACCCGGATCGGCGTCCATCGCGGTCATCCACTGAGTCGCATCAAAGGCCCGCTCACCGCCGGGCCGTTCGAGTGCCCGGGCGGATGGGGTCCAGAGAATGGAGGTGGCTGCGCTGCCGGCGAGGACCTGGCGTCGTGTGGGCATGGTCCGACCCTATTCTACCGCACGGTCGATATCAAGGGGCGAGGAAGGTGCAGAGCTCCCGATTGAACAGCTCGCGCCACTCGACCATCACCCAGTGGCCACAGTGGGGCAGCACCACGACCCGGGCGTCGGGCACGCCCTGGGACACGGTCCATGCTCCGCTGACCGGACAGAATTGGTCCTCGCGACCCCACAGGCACAGGGTCGGCTGCTGGATCTCCGGCAGCCGTGCCGCCAGGTTGGGCACTCGCAGCGTCTCGAACACGTGTCGCGGCTGCTCCAGCGCCACCTGGGTTCGAGCGGCGATCACGTCGTGGGGCACCAGCTCCTGGTCGTGGACCTGGAGCGAGAAGACCTTCTCCATGCCCGCCAAGGTGATGCCTTCTGGGCCGTAGATCATCCTCATCATGCGACGAATGCCGCGCATCTCCATGTAGCGGTCCTTGTCCTCCAGGCCGCCTGGGGCCATGAGCACCAGCCGCGACACCCGCTCCGGGTGATCCAGGGCCACCTGGAGGGCGATGGCCCCCCCCAGCGAGTTGCCGACCAGGGAGAACTTCTCGAGCGCCAGCGCGTCGGCGAACCGGATCATGGCGTCCGCGTGGGTGGCCAGGGCGTAGCCCACGTCGGTGGGCTTGCTGCTGTGGCCGTACCCGAGCAGATCCGGCGCCAGGGCCCGGACCCCAGCACCGGCCAGAGCGTCCAGGGAGCCGCTGAAATTGCTCAGCCCGCTCGCACCGGGACCGCTGCCATGGAAGAAGATCACGGGGTCGCCGGCACCGCGCTCGTGGAAGTGGATGCGATGGCCCTGGCCGATGTCGGCCCAGGCGCCCTGGGGCAGTGCACTCATGAACGCCTCGGGCGGTGCTTGAGGAAGGGGGGCGGCGTGTGGCCCCAGTCGCTGATGCGATCGTAGGTCTCGACGGTCCAGTCGGTGTCGTCGACCAGGCGTCCACCCCAGCCGTACTCGAACTGGAAGCCGGACGGGGTCTCGGCGTAGAAGCTCAGCATCTGGTCGTTCGGGTGGCGGCCGAGCACGTTGATGATGCGACACCCAGCCCCCAAGGCGCGGTCCAGGGCGGCGCCGACGTCGTCGACCGAACCGACCTCGATGAGGAAGTGGTGAATGCGCTTGGGTGGGGGGCACGGCATGGCGATGGTGTGGTGGCGTCCGTTGCAGTGGAGGAAGGTCAGGTCCACCACGTGGCCGTGGAACTCGGTGTGGATGTGGTCCGAGACGCGAAAACCCAGCAGGTCCCTGTAGAAGGACACACTGGTGTCCTTGTCCACCGCGGCGACCACGGCGTGGCCCAGGCCCAGGTCGTCGGCCACGAAGCCCGAGGGGACCCGCCGGGAGACATAGGCTTCGACCCGGGGAACGCCGCACACGAGCTCACTCGGGGTGCCCGCCGGGTCCAGGAATCGAACCAGCGCCTCACAGCCCCGCTCGGCGCAGTCGGCCACGCCGCCGACAGTCACGGCCGACCCGGCGCGGTCGAGTCGCTCAGCGATCCGATCCAGGACCGCGCGGTCGGCCACCTCCCAGGAGAGGCGGGCCAGGTCGTCAGCCGGACCGGGCAGGCACTCGATCCGCCAGGGGTGGCGGTCATGCCTGAAGCGCAGACGGTGGGCGGTCTGCTCGGCCACGCCCAGACCGAGGACGCGGGTGCCGAAGGCTGCCCAGGCGTCCAGATCCGACACCTCGAAGGTTAGGGCCGAGAGCTGGGTCACGCCACTCATAGGAAGAAGTCCCGGGTCTTCTGGCCCAGCATCACCCAGCCCAGGTTGCGGGCCGGCTTGGCTGGGTTGTTGGCGTAGTGGGCGCGAGCGGCCTGGGCGTCCTGGAAGTAGCGGTTCAGGGGGTGATCCTGGAACAGGGCCCGCCCGCCGCTGGTGTTCATGAGCACGTCGACCTGTTCCACACACCGCACCACCGCGCGGCTGCTGTGGAAGCGGTGGCGGACTCTCAGGTCCAGGGGGATCCGGTCCCCGGCGCGGGCCATCGCCAGCTGTTCTTCGCAGTCCCGGGCCAGCACCAGCTTGACCTCGTCGAGCACCGTCGAAGCCCGGGCCAGCACCTCCTGGGTGTGGGGGTCTTCCATCACTCGGGCGCCGTCACTGGTCGCAAATTTGTTCCGTGCGCTGGCCTTGAAGACCCCGAGGGCGCCCTCCAGGATGCCGATGGCGGTCGTGCTCACCGACCGCACGAACACCTGTCCGAAGGGGAGCCGATAGGTCGGGCCGGGATTGACGGCATTGCCCGGACTGTCGCACTTGAAGCCGTCGAAGAGCCGATGGGTCCTGTGCTCCGGCACGAACACGTCGTCGATGACCACGTCGTTGCTGCCGGTGGCCTGGAGGCCAGTCGTCTGCCAGACATCGACGATGGCGTAGTCGCTGCGGGGCACCAGGAAGGTGCGCATGTCCGGGGGTGCACCCTGGGGCGTCGGTGCGAACCCGCCCACGAAGACCCACTGGCAGTGATCGGAGCCGCTGGAGAAGGACCACCGCCCCGACAGCCTGAAGCCGCCATCGACCGGCGTGACCTTGCCCACGGGGGCATAGGAGCTGGAGATGAGCGTGCTGGGGTCGTCGCCCCAGACCTCTTGTTGGGCCCGGTCGTCGAACAAGGCCAGCTGCCAGGCGTGCACGCCGACCACGCCCAGGACCCAGGCCGTCGCCGGGCTGACCGTGCCCAGGGTGTGTTGGACCGTGAAGAACGCCAAGGGCGTGCACTCGCCGCCGCCCCAGCGGGCGGGCTGAAGCATGCGCAGGATTCCCGTCTCCTGGAGGTCCTGGATCGTCGCTCCGGGCAGGCGGCGCAGGGTTCTTGCTTCGTCGACGCGCTCGGCCAACCGAGGGAGCAGGGAATGGGCCCGGTCCAGGTACGCGCTCATGGGGCGTCTCCGGGGTCGAGCTTGAAGACCCGGACCGCGTTGTCCCGGAGGAAGCGCGGCCACACGGCGTCCGTGAACGGCACCCGGGGCAGCTCGGCGAAGATGCGATCCAGGCTCAGGCCCATGGGGAAGTAGCCGGCGTACATGATCTTGTCCGCGCCGCGCTTGTTGGCGTAGGCCACGATGTCGGCGGGGTAGTGCTTGGGCGCAAAGGCCGAGGTCATGTAGTACAGGTTCGGGTACTTGAGCATGAGCTTCACGGCCAGGTCCGTCCAGGGCTCGGCCCCGTGGCGCATCACGAACTTGAGCTCGGGGAAGAACCAGCACACCGGATCGATCCGCTCGACCTTCTGCGGGTCCATCGGTAGGCGCGGCCCGGGCACCCCTACGCAGCAGCACAGGGGCAGGTCCAGCTCGACGCACTTGGCGTAGATGGGGTACCAGCGGCGATCGTCGATGGGCACCTGGGGGCACAGGCCGGACGGAAAGGCAGTGACCGCCTTGATGTCCCACTCCCGCTTCATGCGCTCAAGGGTGCGCACGCCCTCCATGCCCAGGTTCGGGTTGGCGTGGTAGCTGGCGAAGAACCTGTCCGGATGCTCGCGCAGGGCCCGCTGGGACAGCGTGTTGCGGTCGTCGACACCGATCATGGCTCGGGCCACCCCCACGGCGTCCATCTTGGACAGGGTCCACAGGATGGGGTCGTCGTCGGGTCCCGGGCCGCCAGGGATCTGCTTGAACAGGTACTCGGCGGGCATCGAGAAGACCCTGCGGCTCTCGTCGTCCAGCAGCAGGGGCTTCATGAAGTCGTACCAGGCCGAGCGGTCATCGCCCGGGATCTGGAGCATCAGGTCCACGACACCGACGTCGCTGGGGAAGGGCACGAGACCCCCTGGAGTAGAACGTGTTCTAGCTCATTAGAACATGTTCTAGTCGGTCGGGCCACCGGCTCGGATCAAGGCTGCGCAACCCCGAGACCTGTGGCAGCATCATGCGCCCGGAGGAAGTCAAGATGGCCCCCTTGTGGTTGCTCGTCCTCGCGCCGTTGGTCCACGCCCAGACCTACATCACCGACATCTCCGACGAGGTCGAGCTCTCCCTGGCCGGGGGTTGGGCCCGGGTCTTTCCAGCCGACGAGGGCTGGCACTTCCTGTGGGCCGCCGGCGGGGACTTCGTGCTGCTGCCGATGACCGATGACTACGAGGTCAAGGATCGGGGTCGCAAGAACCTGACCGGGGACTCGGACATGATCGACCACGCGATCACGACCTGTCCCGATGGCACGTACCTGCACGCTGCGTCAGCCGACGAGAACTGGTCAGGCGAGTACGCCAAGGCGTTCCGGTACACCGCGGACTTCGATCTGATCAGCGAGGCCGTCATCGCCGAGAAGGGATCTGGACGGCGGCACAACGACCTCCCCATCCTGTGCAGCGGCGTCGGAGACTGGACCTCCTTTGCCATCGACTACGGCATCTCCGACTTCGCTCGCCTGGGCACAGAGCTCGACGTCGAAGTCGAGCACGAGGTCACCGGCATCGTGCCGACCGAGGGGGCGACGCTGCTGAGGGACCCCTGGACCGGGGACATCCTGATGGTCAACAGCCACCACTACGACAACGGGCTGTCCTTCAACCGCTTCGACGAGGACATGAAGACCGTGGTCGAGGAGTTCGGCGCCGCTGTCGTGCCCAGCAACGAAGACGCGTACTGGGCCCAGGCCGCGATGACCATCGGGCAGCACGTGGTGGTCGCCTTCATGAGCCGGGACAAGAACGACGGCTTCGCCGATGACTGGGGCGACGTCTGGATCGCCGTCTTCGATCAGAACTGGGACGCGGTCGAGGTGCAGCAGGTCTCCCACAACCAGCCTCCGGGCGGGGGCATGCGACCGGGCCTGGCCCGCAAGGACGACATCCTGGTGCTCAGCTACGACCGCTATGACCCGGACACCAACAAGGTCATCCCCGGCGTGTTCGAGCTCAAGCTGGACCTGGACGCCCTGGGCGGCGGTGCCGGCACCGGCGACACCGGCTTCGACGATCCGGATCCACAGGACCCGGACGACGGGGAGAGCACCGGGACCGACCCCGACGCCGGTGGCTGCTTCGGCGGCGGTGACTCGGACGCGCCCCCACCGCCAGAGACCGCTCTGATCCTGGTGCCCTGGCTCTACCGCCTGCGTCGTCGTCCCAAGAGCAGCAATCCCAGCCCGACCAGGATCTGACGCCCGTGTCCTGAAGCGGCCGGGTTGCAGCCGCAGGCGACTTCCTGCTGATCCTGCTCGTAGTAGGGATCCGCAGGCCTGGATGCGCTCCCTGAGTCCCCGGTGTCTCCATCGGCTGTGTCGCCGGGAGCGGAGTCCTCGGGACCTGGGCCGGTGTCTGCGTCGTCGGTGCCCCCGGTGTCCGGCGGCGGGTCCTCGGTGTCAGATCCCTCGTCGGCGGTGGTGGTGAAGGCCACGGTCAGCCGCCAGGCGTCGACCCAGGCGTCTGAGTCGCGGTTGCCTTCCGGGTGGTCGTGCAGGGTGATCCGGCCTCGCGTGGCGTCCGTCGAAGTCCACGTCCAGCTGCCTCTGTCGGCGGTCAGGTCCACGCTGTGCCAGTCCAGGGCCGTGCCATTGAAGACCGTGCCTGCGGTGCCTTCGCCATCGAGCAGCAGCTGGACCTCGTACTTGCCGCTGTCGTACTGGGTGCGCGCCTTCACCTCGAGCGTGACGCTGTCCAGGGTCTCTTCGCCGACCGGATCGCAGAGGTCCCAGCCCCACGCCATCAGGTACTCGCCGGCGTCGACGTTGGGCGTGGTGGCCTCGACGCCGTCCGGTGCACCCTTGGCCTGCTTCTCATCCGTCCAGTCCACCGCGTCGAGCTCTGTGGCATAGGCCACCTGGGTGTGTGCGCCGAGTCCCGGGAACTCCGCGCAGTCCGCGATCTCCTCTCCCGGGTCCGGGTCTGGCTCCTGGGTGTCGCCGCCGGCCTCGACCAGCGTGAAGCGTGTGGCGTTGGCGGCGTCGCTGTCGTCGTCGTCGGTCCCGTCCAGGGTCACCGAACAGCCACCGCGGCCACTGCCGCACCAGTAGTCGCCCAGGCTGATCCAGCCACTGGCGCCGTCGCCGTACTGGTCCACCACCACCTTGGTGGTCGCCCCGGTCCCGTCGGTGACCACGTGATCGGCGTCCCGGGTCCTGTTCTCCGTGAGCCGGAAGTGCACGGCTATCTCATAGGTGCCCTCCTGGGGCAGATCCGGCGACCACGTGGCGGTGCCGCGACGGTCGTCGCCACCGACGGTGTGCGACAGGTAGTGGTACTCGGTGTCACCGCCGTCGTAGCCGTGGCCATTGGTCGACCAGGTGGTCCAGTCGTCCCCTGTCGTGGTGAAGCCAGGGGAGCCGTCCTCGTCGTCGACGATGACTTCCTGGGCCAGGGCGGGCAGGGTCAGGGCAAGGGTGAGCAGCATGGGCGTGGCTGCGGTGCCGAGGGGCAGCCTCCCAGGGTGGGCCGAGCTTGTCTACTCGTGAGTAGATTCCCTGACGATTCCTGGACACGACACGGCGACAGGGAGCACCGGTACACTGCCGCCGATGGACTACCCCCAGCCCTACGGCGACTACGTGCTGCTGGAACACCTGGGCGCGGGTGGCATGTCTACTGTCGAGCTGGCCCGGCGGTCCGTGGGCGACAACGACTACGTGCGGTTCGCGGTCATCAAGCGGGTGTTGGCCAGGCGGGCCGAGCAGGAGGAGTCGTCCCGGATGTTCCTGGACGAGGCGCGCATCAACAGCGAGCTGCACCACGAGAACATCGCCCAGGTCTACGACTTCGGCTTCCGCGCCGACGAGTTCTACCTGGTCATGGAGTACGTGCCCGGCATGGACCTGCGGCAGGTCCAGCGGGCCTTGTTCCGGCGACGGCTCAACCTGCCCCTGCGGGTGACCCTGACCGTGCTGGACAAGGTGCTGGCAGGCCTGGAGTACGCCCACGGGGCGGTAGACACGCTGGGGCGGCCGATGCGGGTGGTCCACCGGGACATCAACCCGCGCAATGTGATGATGTCGACCCGGGGAGACGTCAAGATCATCGACTTCGGCCTGGCCAAGGCCGAGCACCGGGTCGAAGAGACCGTCGGCGACGTGGTGAAGGGCAAGTTCTCCTACATGGCGCCAGAGCAGATCGAGGCCCGCGACGTCGATGGCCGCACCGATCTGTTCGCCGTGGGCCTGATGCTCCAGGAGCTGGTCAATGGCCGCCAGAACTTCAAGGACCTGACCCACATCCAGATCGTCCATCGAATCCTGGGCGGCCGCACGGGCGAGATGGTCGTGCCCGACGACTTCGAATTCCCCGAGCGACTCCAGGCGATCCGCTCCCGCGCCCTGGCGCTGGAGCCCGAGGATCGGTACGCCTCGGCGGCGGACATGCGGCGGGACCTGGGCACGGTGGCCCACCTGGCGGGTGGGTTGTGCACCCGACCCGAGATGTCGGAATTCATGCGACACGTTGACGCGTCCCGGATCAGCGCAATCGGGGACCGGCTGGCCACCTATCGGACCAGCCAGGTGAGCCAGGCCGTGCGCCCACAGAAGCCCGAGGTCCCGCCCGATCTGGTCATCTCCGAGAGCTGCGAGAATACCAGCGGAGGCACACTGATCTCGGACCGCCCCAAGGGGGTCGGCAGGACCGCGCAGCTGGTGGCGGTGATGGCGTTGGGCGGTGTGCTGGCTGCAGCCGGGGTGCTCTTGGTGGTGGGGGAGCGGGGGGACGAGCCCGCGCCGGCCACGAGCGTCGCCCCTGCCCCACCGCCAGCGGCCGTGCAGGCCGCGCCCGAGCCCGAGCCCGAGCCTGAGCCCGAGCCGGAGCCCGAGCCCGAGATCCAGACGGAGGCAGTGAAGCGGCCTCGGCCGGCCAAGAAGACCCAGCCGGTTCGACAGGCGCAGCCTGCACCGGCGCCTGCCGCTGCCCCTGAGCCTGAGCCCGAGCCCGAGCCCGAGACCGAGACGCCGCCTCCCGAGCCCGAGCCCGAGCCCGAGCCCGAGCCCGAGCCCGAGGTCCTGGCCGAGGGGTACCTATACGTCTCGAGTCGTCCATCGAACCTGGAGGTCCGGGTGGATGGCAAGGCCATCGGCAGGACCCCCATCAAGCTCCACAAGCTCCCGGTCGGGCCCCACAGCGTGGTGGTGATCGACGGTGCGACCGGCAAGCAGGACCAGCACAACGTCACGGTGGCCGAGGGGCGTCCCGCCAAGGTGATGGCGCAGCTGGAGTAGGCTGGGCGGGTGATCACCTTCCTCCTCAGCGTGGCCGCGGCCCTGGCGGCGCCAGACGTGGTCGTGCTCCGTTCGGACAGCCTGCAGACCTACGCGGTGCCGGTCCAAGCCCTGCGGGATGGCCTGGACGGTCACGTGGTCGTCGTGGACCTGGAGGGGAACAAGGCCCAGGGCCAGGCCGCCGCCGACCGCATTCGCTCCGATCCCCCCAAGGTCCTCGTCGCCCTTGGGGCCAAGGCGGCCTGGATCGCCCAGACGGAGCTGCCGGAGCTGCCTCTGGTCTACGCCATGGTGGTGTCGCCGGAGCGCTACGGCATCCGTGGCCAGGGCGTGACGGGCGTGTCCCACCACGTCGAGCCGGACATGCAGCTCGCCCAGCTGTCCCTGGTCGCGCCAGACGTCAAGAAGCTCGGCATGATCCTGTCCAAGGACAACGACTCCCTGGACAGCGCCGCGGCCATCGCCGCTGCGGAACGGGCCGGCTTGGAGCTCCGTGTCCTCCGTGTCACGACAGAGCGGCACGTCCGCAAGGCCTGGCAGCACCTGCGGGCCGACGTGGACGCACTGTGGATCGTGCCCGACCCCTTGGTCGTCACGCCCGAGAACTTCCGCTACCTGCGGGACCAGGCCAACTACGCTGGTATGCCCACCATCGCGTCCAGCGAGGACCTGGTGCGGGCAGGAGCGCTGATGTGCGTGGCGCCGGATCGCCAGGTGGTCGGGGATCAGCTCGTCGCCCTCACGACGCGGCTGCTCGAGGGCACGCCCATCGACGAGCTCCCGCTCGAGGAGCCGGGGAGCGTGCGGGTGCTGCTGAACGTCGAGACCCAAGAGGCCATCGGGCTGGAGATCGACGAGTTCACCCTGGACTTCGTGGACGAGGTCGTCCGGGAGACAGGGCGGCGCTGATCAGTGCTTGCAGCAAAGGTGCAGGGGTGTGGGCCCGTCCGGCGTAGAGTGCCCCATGTCGTGGTTGGACCGCCTGTCGAACGTGATCAAGGGACTGGCCGAAGAGAAGCTCTCGGCGCTGGAGTCCAACAACCCTGATGCAGTCTTCGCAGCGGCTGTCGACGCCGCTGGGGAGCGCATCGGGGAGCTCAGAGACCGCCTGGTTCAGCTCCTGGCGGACCAGGACAGGAAGGGGGAGTCCGAGGCCCTGACGGCCCTGATCGCCCAGACCCGCGAGGCCCTGGACAAGACCCAGCGCGACCTGGAGGCCCTGCGCACCGAGCGCACTCGAGCGCTGGCGCAGCGCGAGCTCGCCGCCGCCCAGGTCGCTGTGGCCGACCTGAAGCAAGGGCTGAGCCAGCACGCCGACATCCAGGCCGTGGGCACGGTCCGGAGCGACATCGAGCGCACCCACGAGAAGGCCCACGAGGGCTGGCTGGACGGCGAGGGTCGGCCGGTGCACGCCAGGGTGGCGAAGCTCCAGCAGCGGTCTGCCGAGGACCGCGCGCGAGAGGAGCTCGCTCGCCTGAAGGCGGCCCGCGACGCGCCGGCCGAGGAATAGCGCGGCCTAGATCTAGAGCACGCGAAAGTCGAAGGTGTAGGTCACGAGCGCCAGCTCGCCAGAGCGCAACGCGG
>CAZFLE010000011.1:0-97780 GCA_964519895.1 uncultured Enterobacterales bacterium
ACCAAGGGCTGAACCATCGAGGCTCGCGGGTTCCGCGAGCTCCACGAGACCGGCCAGGAGCACGGCGTCGCGATCCTGGGCGTCAGCCTGGACTCGGTCGAGAGTCACCAGGCCTTCGCCAGCAAGCTCGACGTGCCCTATGCGCTGCTGTCCGATGGTCGAGGGGTGACCGCCAAGTCCTACGGGGTCAAGCGGGGGGTCGGGCCCCTGAGCGTCGCCAGCCGCAAGACGTTCCTGATCGGGCCGGATGGCAAGGTGCTCAAGCGCTGGGACAAGGTCGACGTCTACGCCCACCACACCCAGGTCCAGGTCGCGCTGGCCGAGGCCGGGCTGCTGGGCGAGGACAATGTCCCGGTGCGGGGCCTGCGGAAGAAGAAGAAAAAGGACTGAGCGGGGCCAGATCTCCAGTTGAAAGTGAAAATCACTTTCAAAAAGGGTGGCGGGCTCGGTGGGGACCGGTAATCTTGGCCTCGTCATTGAAAACGACTTTCAATTTCAATGACCACTGGCCATGGACCACGAAGACAGCCACCTGCCGCTCGCGTTGGACCGGGGCGCGCCCCTGGTCCTGGCCAGTCGACCGGACGGGGTGCCGCTCTTGCCGGCGATGGGGCGGCCGATGCTGCGCTGCGAGTGTGCAGCGGTCACCTTCGACAACGTCGCTCACCAGGTCGAGGGCGGCGAGCCCCTCCAGGCGGTCAGCGAGCGCACCGGGTGTGGGCAGAACTGCACGGCATGCGTGGACGATCTGCTGCGGCACCTGCATGCGCGGCGACGGGGCTGTCACTAAGGGGTGCTGCGGGCGACGGCCGCGCGGAGAGGCATCGAACGCGACAGTCTGCGCGCGGAGCGGAGAGCCCCTGAACGCGACAGATCCCGTGCTCTCGGGCTGAACGGGGGGTGCGGACGGCGTGCGGATCGAAATGTTCTCGTCGCGATGGGCCGCGACCCAGGGCGATCTGTCGCGTTCAGGTCCACTCCATGTGGGAGCTGTCGCGTTCAGGCCCTCTCCGCGTGGCCGCGTTAGAGCCGGACGCCTCACCAGGAGCGGCCAGTGCAGGGCAATGATCAGGTCATCGACACCCTCAACGACGTGCTGTGCGCCGAGCTGACGGGCATCAACCAGTACTTCATCCACAGCAAGATGCTCAAGGACTGGGGCTACAAGCGCCTGGCCGACCACGCGTGGCACGAGTCCATCGACGAGATGAAGCACGCCGACGAGGTCATCGAGCGCATCCTGTTCCTGGGCGGCGTGCCGAACATGCAGAAGTACATGAAGGTCAACGTGGGCCAGGACGTCGAGGAGCAGCATCGCTTCGACCTCCAGCTCGAGGTGATGGCCTGCGCCAACCTGAACAAGGGCATCGCCCAGGCCCGCGACGTCGGCGACAACGGCACCGCCGAGCTCCTCGAGCGCATCCTGGTCGGCGAGGAAGAGCACGTGGACTGGATCGAGACCCAGCTCCGGATGATCGGGGAGATGGGGCTGCAGAACTACCTGGTGACCCAGGTCCACGAGTAGCACCCCGCCGCGCCCACGGGCGGTCGACCAGAAGCCCCTGACCCTCGGGTCGGGGGTTTCGTCGTTTTGGGGCAATTACCCCCAACTGGGTTTGGTTATGGTGGATTTATCACCATAAAGTGGCAGCTAATGCGCTGACCGGAGGGAAGCTGGTGGACATTCCACCAACGAGGTGGTAGAAAACCCACCATTGCCAGCTTCCCTCGCCGACGCCGTCTCCGTCTTCCGCGGAAACCCCTTCACAGACAACGCCGTCGCCTCCCGAGCCCGCCTGGGCCGCCTCCTCCTGACCCCACCCGCAGCACGGGCGTTCCGCGGCGCCCTGCGGGGGTCGGCCCCCTTCGGGGCCGAAGACTTGGTCCTGGCCGTCGCCCACGCCCGGGCCAGTGCGCTGCTCGAACCCAGGCGTGTCTTCGGGCCCGACGTCGTCCCGGACGATGTGCTGGCCCAGCTGCCCCGGTCCCGTCACGACTACGCCAGCATGGGCTTCGCCGCCGCGCGGACCTTTCGTGCACTCCAGGCTGCGCCCGGGCCGTCGTCGGCGCTGTGCAACCTGCGGCGCCGCGGGTGGGCGAGCGCCTTTGGCGCCTCGCTGATCGACGCCCTGGACACCGAGCTCCTGCGCCGGGGCCAGCCCGTGGTGATCTGTGGCGAGGCCGGCTCGGGCCGGCGCACCTTGGCCCGGGCCGTGCTCAGTGGGGTGCCCGCGCCGGGGGACCGGCCTCCGTGGACGGCGCCGGTGATCGCGCCGTGGGATCCGGCCGCACCCCCTCAGACTTCGACGGGGGGCCTGATCGTGGGCGGGTTGCTCCAGCGCACGCCGGTCGAGCTGGCCGAGCTCGAAGCGGCGCTCGATCGCGGCCCAGGGCCGCGCCTGGCGATCACTTGCGGACCGTGGGCCACGGTGGCCGGCCACCTGCCCCGGGCGCTCGCGGCCCGGCTGGCGCCTCTGCGGCTGGAGCTGGTGCCGCTGAGGGACCGGCTCGAAGACCTGGACGCCCTGGCGACCTCGCGGCTGGTGACCTGGGGTCGGGACTTGCGGGCCGCGGGCTCGCCGGGCCTGGACCATGGCCCGGTGCTGTCGTGGTTCCAGGGGGCACACGCCCGCCACCACGACTGGCCGGGCAACCAGGCCGAGCTCGAGGGCGCGGTCCGAGCCCTCCTGCTGGGTGGCCAGCCCGCGCTCCCGGCCCCAACCCGATCGGCGCCGGACAGCTCCGAGCCGCTGCCCGGTGGCTTGGCCCAGGGGACCTGGAGCGATCGCCAGGTGCGGGACTGGTACCTGCAGCGGGTCCACGGAGCGACCGGCCGCATCGGACGCACGGCCCGAATCCTGGGTCTCGACCGGTCGACAGTGAGGCTGCGCCTGCGCCAGGCCGGGCTGTCGTGAGCGCGACCGCCTTCGACGGGCTGGTCCTGCGCGTGGCCGCCGAGCGCCGGCAACGGGGGGACCTCGATGCCGCGTTCCTGGACGCCGTGGCGGTGGTCCAGGGCACCGAGGGGCTGGCCCGACTGGTCAGCTGGCTGCATGAGCAGGGCGGGCTGCCGGGGGTCCTGGCGGGCCTGGCCGAGCGGCTGGACAGCGGGGGTGGGGCCCGAGCGGTCACCGCGGCCGTGGCCTTGCTCGCGGACCGCGAAGCCGGACAGGCCCAGGCAGTCCAGCTCGAGCGTGCCCGGCGGCACCTCGGCCTGCTCGCTGGTCTCCCGGCATCCCGGCGCAGCGACGTCTCGGCCGAGGTCGAACAGCTGGCCCAGGACCTGGTGGCGGGGCGCGAGCTGCTCTGAGGCCCGGCCCCCGGCCCCCGGCCCGGCAGGCGACGATCGTCCGTACTTCGGACGTTCGTCCCTCCGCCCCCGGGCCGCCGGCGACCAACGTCCGTACTTCGGACGTTCGTCCCTCCCAACTCAGTTGGAGCCCCTCAACGTCCGAAGTACGGACGTTCGTCCCCCCGCCCCCGGGCCGTCGGCGACAAACGTCCGTACTTCGGACGTTCGTCCCTCCCAACTCAGTTGGAGCCCCCCAACGTCCGTACTTCGGACCTTCGTCCCCTACTTGATCCGGTTCCCGCCCATCTCATTGTTGAAGATCCAGGCCACGACCTCCCCCAGCTCGAAGCGGTCGGACATGAAGGTCTGGATGCTCGCTGCGGCAGATCCCGCCAGGCGCAGGTCGGAGCGGGCCTGCTGCATGAGCGCCACCCGTTGGCGCCAGCGGGTGATGTTCTCGGGCCGCAGATCCACCCAGCCCTTGCGGGCCCAGCGGTCCACGCTCTGGGCGGTCAGCTGCGCCGTGTCGGTGTGGCCCACGACCTCGGGCACGTTGATCCGGGGACCGCGCATCAGCGTCTCGCCGTCGGGCATCAAGACGGGAATGCCGATGCTGGGGGCCAGCCGGGCGACCCGGGACGGCTGCAGGGCGTCGACCATGGCCTGGGCGACCTGGGCGGCCGTGCGGGTGTCGCCCAGCAGGGCAGCGGTGGTGCCCTTGCCGCGCCGGCCGTAGATGGCCTTGAGCAGGGCGGCCTCGAACAAGAGCTTGCTCAGCTCGGGAGGACCTAGCCGCCCCAGGGCGATGCTGGGCACACCGTCGCCGCTGGCCAGGGCCTCGTCCTCGCACGCCGCCAGGTCCCGCAGGGCCACGCCGCGCACCAGGCCAGCCTTGTAGCTGGGGTCGAGCACCGAGCTGTCCAGGGCCGAGATGATGTCCCGGCCCGTGTTGTGGCCCCGGAGCTCCTGGACCACGGTGTGGGCGATCTCCTCGGGGGTGATGTACTCCATCTGCCCCAGGGCGGTGATGGCGGCGAATTCGCCCCAGGTGAACACGCCGTTCTCACCGGTGTCGAGCACCGGCACCTTCAGGTCGCCGATGGCCTGGTACGCATCGAAGTCCTGGGCCAGGGGCAACGCCTTGCCCGCCACGAGCGCCACGGTCTGGGGCTCGAACACACGGTTGTTGCCGTGCTTGTCCGTGACGTGTTTCACCTGGACCGCGCGATAGCCGATCATCGCCGCGGGCTTGACCTCCTTGACGATGGGGCTGTCCGGGGTCCGGGCCAACAGGAAGAGCAAGCCGGTG
The DNA here is from genome assembly GCA_964519895.1 of uncultured Enterobacterales bacterium. Classification (GTDB taxonomy): domain Bacteria; phylum Myxococcota_A; class UBA796; order UBA796; family CAJQPC01; genus CAYFPX01. Next base: position 4,602 of record CAZFLE010000011.1, read on the forward strand.
TGGCCAAAAGCGGCCTCGTTCTTGGCCAGCAGCTTCTTGGACGGCCGGTCCTCGGAGTGGGTGTAGGGGATGTTGAGCCCCATGCCGCCGGTGCCCGTGGTGCCGACCTTGAGGTAGACCTTGGTGCCGTACTCGCTGGTCGCGCGGTGCAGGAAGCGGATGTGCCGGATGATCTGGGGCACCGTCTGGGACAGCAGGAAGGTCTCCAGATCCTGGGTTCCCGTCGCGTCGAAGCCAGCATCGCCGATCCAGGAGCGCACCTTGGCGGCGCCGTCGAAGACGTCCTGGTAGCTCAGCCCGGTGGCGGTGTTGACGGCGTCGACCATCACGTCGGGGCGATGCCGCTGGATCATCTGGACCAGGTGATTGTCGGCATAGGCGGACTCGAAGTTCCCGTAGAGCGCCTCGAGCAACAGCCCCCTCAGCGACGGCTCGGCGAGGATGCTGCCCCGCGGCGTCTCGGCCAGGGCCGCGGGCACGAAGAGGTTGCCCCACGCGGGCACGAAGCTCACCCGCTTGCCGAACTCGTCCTTGTGGGCCCGGCAGGCCTGCTCGGCCTCGTGGCGCTGAAGGCTGGCGACGACGATGCGGTGCGGTTCCAGGGAGCGCACGATGTGGCGCACGACCTGCGTGCCCACGAGTCCGGCGCCACCCAGGATCAGGAAGTCATGGTGCATGAAGGGACTCCGGCCGTCCTGGCCGAGGGCTCCTATCCAGATCTGGCCGCCCGGCGCTCGCCGGCTGGGCGGTCAGCCCTTGCGCACCGTCACGTACATCCGCCTGCCGTCGCGTTCGACGGCCACCAAGACGCTCGCATCGGCGTTCTCGATCAGCTTGCGGGCGCTGGCGGCATCGGTCACCCGGCGGCGCTCGACCTCGATCACGATGTCCCCGCGACGCAGCACCCCATGGGCCGGGCTGCCCTGGGCCACGCTCTGGACCCGGACGCCGGATTGGGTGTTCAAGAGCTCCAGCCCCAGCACGTTGGCGACCGGGCTCTTCTGGGGCTCCGGCGGGGCCTTGGCCACCACCTCGCCATCTTCGGGAAATTCGGCCAGGGTCACGTTGAGCATCTGGCGCCGACTGTTGCGGACGACCGCCAGCTTCACCTTGCTGCCCGGGGGCGAGAGCCCGATCTCCCTTGCCAGATCCTGGGGGTCCTCGACAGGCTCGCCGTCGACCATCACGATTACGTCGCCGGGCTTCACCCCGCCCTTCAGCGCCGGGCTGCCCTCCATCACCTCGGACACCAGGGCCCCGCGGGCGCGGTCCAGGCCGAGCTCGGTGGCCAGATCGGTGGTCAGCGCCTGCATGCGGATGCCCAGCCAGCCCCGCACGACCTTGCCGTGCTCCTTGAGCTGGGGGAGCATGTCCCGGACCATGTTCGAGGGGATGGCAAAGGCCAAGCCGTCCGCCGACGCGATGATCGCCGTGTTGATGCCCACCACCTCGCCGTGGAGGTTGAACAGTGGACCACCGGAGTTGCCGGGGTTGATCGCCGCGTCGGTCTGGATGAAGTCGTCGAAGGGCCCGGCGCCGATGCTGCGGCCCTTGGCCGACACGATGCCTTGGGTGACCGTGTGGCCCAGGCCGTGGGGGTTGCCCATCGCCACGACCCAGTCGCCCACCTGCATCGCCGCGCTGTCCCCCAGCGAGAGCGCGGGCAGGCCGGTCTCGTCGACCTTGAGCAGGGCCACGTCGGTGTTCTGGTCCACGCCGACGATCTCCGCTGGGAAGTCCCGGCCGTCGACCAGCTTCACGTGGACCTCGGTGGCCCGATCGATCACGTGGAAGTTGGTCAGCACATAGCCGTCTGCGCTGATGAAGAAGCCGCTCCCGACGCCCTTGCGCGGGGGCTCCTGGTACACGATCCCGTCCCCGTCCCGGTCGAACAGGTGGCGCAGCAACGGGTTCACGTTCTCGGCGAGCACCGCCTGGGCCTGGGCCGTGACCTCGACCCGCACCACGGCGGGCGAGGTCTGCTCCACCAGGGGCGCCAGGGAAGGCACACCGACGCGGGTGACGGGCGGCGGCTCGGCCGAGACGGCGTCGACCAGCGTGGAACAGCCGGCCAGACCGATCAAGGCCAACCCAGAGACGAGGATCAGGCGTGCGAGAGACATGTCAGAGTGGCCCCATGTTGTCCGGTGAGCACAACCCCCTACCCGGGAGTCGCGCTTCCCACACCCTTGGACACCGGCGAGGGCCGACAACACCACCGGCACGATCCCCCCGGACCGTCGGGATAGGAGGCCGGCATGCTCCAGCTGGCTGGAATCGCTGTCGACGCGCTGTCCCTGGGCGGGCTGGAGACCTGCATCCAGGTCCCGGGCTGGGACCTGTGCTTCGACATCGGCCGCTGTCCCCGAAGCGCGGTCAATCAACGTCACGTCCTGTTCACCCACGCCCACATGGACCACATGGGCGGGGTAGCGTTCCACGCGGCGACCCGGGGCATGCGCGGCATGCCGCCGCCGACCTACCTGGTGCCTCGCGAGAACGCCAAGGCCTTTGGAGAGCTGTTCGCGGCCTGGCGCAAGCTCGACCGCTCCCGCCTGGCCCACGACGTGGTCGTCCTGGGACCCGGCGACGAATACCGGCTCCCCAACCGGCACATCGTGCGCCCCTTCCGGTCCCCCCATCGGGTGCCTTGCCAGGGCTATGGCATCTGGTCCGTGCGCAACCGCCTGCGGCCAGAGTTCCACGGCCTGCCAGGGCGCGAGATCGCTCGCCTGCGCAAGGAAGAGGGCGTCCAGGTCAGCGAGCCCTTCGAGGCGCCGGAGCTCTGCTTCACCGGGGACACCAAGATCGATGTCATCGAACGGGAGCCCGTGGTGGGTCAGGCCAAGGTCCTGATCATGGAGATCACCTTTGTGGACGACCGGGTGTCGGTGGCCCAGTGTCGCTCCAAGGGCCACATCCACCTGGATGAGATCGCCGAGCGGGCCGAGCTGTTCCAGAACCAGGCCATCCTGTTCACCCACTTCTCGGCCCGCTACTCCCAGCGGGACATCCTGCGGAACATGGACGCCAAGCTGCCGCCGGACCTGCGGGAGCGGGTCACGCCGCTGGTGTCGAGCCTTCGTCCCTGAGGGTGCCGGGCACCGCCACCCCCAGGGTCAGGACCCGCAGGACCATGAACACGGCCAACGCGGCCCACAGCCGGGTCGGGTCGCTGTCGCGCCACGCCCAGGTGGCCAGCGGCACGAACCCGATCAGTGCCGAGATCGCCATTGCACGGCGCAAGGTCCGGCCCGCGGTGAGCCCGATGAAGTAGCCGTCCAGGGCATAGGCCGCCGACCCCACGCCGAGCACAGGGAAGAGCCAGAGCACGTGGCGGGTGGCTTCGGCCAGGACCGGGGCCTGATCCGTCAGCAGCCCCAGCACCGGCCCGGGGGCCAGGACCAGGGCGCTGGACAGGACCAGCCCCGTGGTCACGCTGGCCCCCACAGACAGCGCCAGGATCCGTCGCAGGCCCCGCCGGTCGCCGGCGCCGTCGGCCTGGCCGGCCAGGGTCTCCGTGGCAAAGGCATAGCCGTCGATCAGCCAGGCGCCGGCACCCAGGAGCTTGATCAGCACCGCGTTGCCCGCCAGCACCAGGGTGCCCATGCCCGCGGACAGGCTGGTGAAGGTGGCGAACACCGTGACCAGGAAGAAGGTCCGGATCACGATGTCTCGGGACAGCCCGGCGAGCTCTTGTAGGGCCCCCGGGTCCCGGGCACGTGCCCACACGCCGGCGCGGTGCCGGAGGGCTGGCGCGGCCAGGGCCAGGCCTGTGGCCAGGGTCAAGGCCTGACTGGCCGCAGTGGCCCAGCCGGCTCCCTCGGCGCCCCAGCCCAGGCCCCAGACGAACCACACGTCGAGCGCGATGTTCGTCAGGCTGCCGACCGCGGTCATGACGAGGGCCCGCCCGGCCTGCTCCTGGCCCAGGAACCACCCCAGCAGCACCATGCTCCCCGCAGCGCAGGGCACCCCCCAGAAGCGCGCAGCGACATACGCCCGGCCCGCCTCTTCGACGACGGGTGTGCCCGCCAGCAAGCCAAAGCCCGCGCTCGACAGCCACCCGGACGCGAGCAGCAGACCCCCGCCGAGCACCGCCGCGACCCCCAGGCCACGGACCAGGATCGCCTGGGTCTCGACGACGTCCTGGCGCCCTGCTGCCCGCGCCGTGGGACCCACCGTGCCCATGCGGAGGAAGCCCACGGTCCACAGCAGGTAGTCGAAGATCACCGCGCCCAGGGCCACCCCCGCCAGGTGCCGCACGTCGTCCAGGTGGCCCAGGATGGCGACATCGACCAAACCGGCCAGGGGCACCAGCAGGTTGCTCGCCACGTTGATCGCGGCCAGCCGGGTGAAGCGCCGGGAGAGGGAGGCTGTCACCGGATGCCGATAGCCCTTCCCAGATGACTGGGGGTTGTCCTGGCGGTTGACCCCGAGCAGAATGGCCCCCCGCAAGGAGGCAGGACATGCTGCTGCTCGCACTGGCAGGTTGCGACATCATCGAGCTGATCACCAACGTCCAGGAGACGGTGGACGACCTGACCAATCCGGTCATCATCCAGTCGACCTTCATCGGGGTCGGTGATCCCCCCGACGGGTTCGAATTCCCAGAAGACGCCGACATCGGCCCCCTCATCACGGCGCTCCTGGCGGACACCGAGTCCAGCAGCGACCTGGCGGAGAGCCCGGTCACCGGGGCCACCGCCACCATCCAGATCGGCTCGGGCGATGCCATCACGATGAGCGAAGGCACCGACGAGGGCGATCCGCCTGGCTACACCGCCGGGGTCGCCGAAGGCCTCAGCTACGTGGTCGGCCAGGAGGCGCTGCTCAAGATCGCCACCGACGAGATCCAGGCCAGCGCCACCTGGATCATGCCCGACGGCCTGGACTTCGACGTGCCCTGTCGGCTGGCGTCCCAGCAGGACCTGAGCGTGGTCATGGACAGCGAGGACTACCACTCGCCCCTGGTCACGGTCATCGACAAGGACGGCGGCATCGCCTGGACCAACTTCCCCCAGGACATCGACCAGGCGGTGGACTGGGTCAACAGCGGTGGCTTCTCCAGCGTGCTCATCCCGGGTCCCGAGGCCTTTGCCGCCGACGGGCCGTACATCATCGGCATCGCGCCTGTGCAGCGGGCCACGCCGGAGTCCTTCGAGGGCGTGAACATCTCGCTCTCGGCCTACATGATCGGCCAGATGCGCTTCTGGGCGACCTATGCCGGGGAGCTGGTGATCGAGGTGCCGGACTCGGCGCCGCCGGTCGCGGACTCGGCCTACCCGGACATCGAAGACACCGCGTGTCTGTCGCCGGAGGACTTCGAGAAGGAGTGATCCACGCTGTTCAGTTCGCCGCGCACCCCGACGCATCGCAGCGGAAGGTGGGGGGCGCCGTGAAGCTGGCGTTGGCCATCACGATGTCCTCTGGCCCGTTGTCCTCGGCCCCGTCGCCCCAGTCGCAGTCCAGACACGTCAGGCCGCCAGACGACGCGTGCAGCAGCGCGCCTCCGCCGAGCTCGGTGGCGATGTTGCGACTCACCACCACGTCCTCGAGGCGGGCCTTGGCCCCCAGGTACATCAACAGGCCGGCGCCCTTGTCTGCCCGGTTGTCCACGATGCGGTCGCCGTCGGCCACGTAGAAGGCGTCCACCTCGAGCAGCACACCGGCCCCCAGCGGCGCCGTGTTGCCGGAGACCAGCATGCCCTGTCCGGAGAGGCTGGCGTCGTTGGCGTAGAGTCCGCCCCCGCCCTCCAGCGCGGTGTTGTCCCGCACCTCGGTGTCGGCTCCGAAGGTGCAGGCTGAGCTGCCTGCGAGCACCGCCCCGCCATAGGGCGCCAGGTTGCCCGCCAGGGTCGCGTGAGGGGCGTCCAGGGTGGCGTCGCCGAAGATGGCCAGGCCACCGGCCCAGGCCTCGGCGGTGTTGCCGGTCAGCTGGGTGTCGCCGTCGAAGGTGACGCTCGCCTGGTCGGTGATGTACAGACCGCCGCCCCGATAGCCCAGGTTGTCGTCGATCACGGCGCCGTCGAAGAGCGCGGTGCCACCCATCACGTAGGCGGCGCCGCCGTGGTCGGCCTGGTTGCCGGTCAGCGACGTGCCGCTCAGGTGGAGCGCGACCCCGTCCAGGAACAGGGCGCCGCCGCTGGTGCCGCCGTCGTTGTCGCCGATCCACGTGGTGTCGTCTGCGGTGACCGAGCCGCCCTGGGCCCGCAGCCCAGCGCCGTAGTCCGCGGCATTGGCGGTCAGGACCGTGTCCGAGAAGACCACGTCGGCGCCCGTCGCCAGCACGCCGCCGCCCTCTCCGGCGGCCACGCAGTCTTCGACCCGCAGCCCACTCAGCTCGGCCGTCACTTGTTCCAGCGCCAGTCCGGCGCCGTCTCGTGCTTCGCTCAGCCGGACCCAGAGCCCGCTCGCCGAGACCTCTCCCCCGGCCAGGTAGGCGCCACCGCCTCGCTCGGTGGCCACGTTGGCCGTCAGCTCCACGTCCTGGAGCCAGACCTGGTCGACCTCGGCCGTGAACAGGCCGCCGCCACGCTGGGCCTCGTTGTGGTGGATGCGCACGCTCTCCAGGCTGAGCAGCGGTGCGTCCGCCGCATAGATGCCGCCGCCCACGATCACGGTGCCGCCCTTGGGGTCCTTCCAGGGGTCGCCACCGCCGCTGGTGAGGTCCAGGCCCACCAGGGTCACAGTGGCGCCCTCGATGGAGATGACGCTTGCCGCCGCCGTGCCCACCAGGAACGTGAAGCCCAGGCCGTGTTCGCTGCGCAGGGTGACGTCCCGGGTCAGGTGGAGGGACTCGTGGAAGACCCCGTCGCACACGGTCACGGTGGCCCCGGTGCGCGCGACGTCGATGGCATCCTGGAGGCTGGGCCAGGCCACGCCTTCGACCACGGCGTGGTCTCGCACACAGGCTTCGCTGCCGGCGGGGGCCTGGGATGCCGAAGGCATGCCCGAGGAGAACGCCGTTCCGGTGAGGGCCGTGGGCCACTGGCCGGACGAGTGGTCCGACGCGACCCGTTCCGCCGAGTCGGGGCCCGGGGCACAGGCCAGCAGCATCAGGGCGAGTGGTGTCACCAGGCTCCAGGGACGTCTCACACTACCTGTCGGCCCCGCCAGGTGTGACTTGAAATCCCGTCCTCAGCCCGCCAGCAGGACCTCGCGCAGCGCCCGGCCCGCTGGCGACAGGCGGTCCAGGCCCCGGTGGAGCAGGGACATCGGCCGGCGGATCGGGGTGGCGGGGTGGTCCAGCGCCACCATGCGCCCGTCGGCCAGGTCCCGCCGGACCGCCTCGCGGCTGACCAGGGTCACACCGATGCCGCTCCTGACGGTGCCCTTGACCGCCGCGATGCTGCGCAGCTCCATCGCGATCTCGGCGTCGGGCAGGATGCGGTCCAGCCAGGCCCGGGTGGGGGAGGGGCGTGCAAAGGTCACGAAGGCGCTGCCCTGGAGGCGGGCCCCAGGGGCTCCCACCAGGATGAGCTCGTCGATGCGCCAGGGATCGCCGTCGTCGCCCGGCACCACCGCCAGGTCCAGGTCGCCGGAGGCCACGGCCTGGCGCAGGTCGTGGGTGTGGGCCTCGCGCAGGCGCAGGCGCAGCCCGGGGTGGGCGTCGCGAAAGGCCAGCAAGGCCGGGGGAAGCACGTAGGTGCAGTAGGTGGCGCCGGCCCCGAGCCGGACCTCGCCCGCTGCGAGTCCAGCCACGGCGGCCACGGCCCGGCGCGCGTCGGCGACCCCGGCCAGCACCGCCCGGGCGTGAGGCATCAGCGCCCGGCCCGCCGCCGTGAGTTCGGCCCCTCGTCGTCCCCGGTGGAAGAGCCGGGCCCCCAGGGTCTCCTCCAGGCGCCGGATCGACGCGGACAGAGCGGGCTGGGACAGGTGGGCGTGGGTCGCGGCGGCGGTGAAGGTGCCGTGCTCGGCGATGAGGAGCACCTGGCGCAGGGCGTCAATCATAAGCTTTGTTTATGAATAACAGAGATTCTTTCCATTGGACTGAAGAATCGGGCAGGCGTACCTCTGGGTGCGGAGGTGCCCGATGCTGTTGCTCGTCCTGGGGCTGCTCGCAGGCCTGACCACCACCCTCGCGGGACTCGGCGGGGGCATGATGCTTGTCTTGGCGCTGGCCCTGTTGTTCGACCCCCACGTGGCCCTGGTCAGCACGGCACCGGCGCTGCTGGTCGGCAACCTGCACCGGCTCAGGCTCTTTCGGGGGCACCTGAGCTGGGACGTGGCTGGCCGCCTTGTGCTGGGTGCGCTGCCCGGCGCTTTCCTGGGGGGGGTGATCGCGGTCGGGCTGCCGCCCCAGGTGCTCAAGGCGCTGATGTCCGGCATGGTGGGGCTCCTGTTGTTGCGCCGGGTGCTGCCCCAGGGGCGGGACCTGCCCCGGCGCGTGTTGACGCCGGCGGGCTTCCTGATCGGGGGGGTGACCGCGTCGTCCGGCGGTGCGGGCATCCTGACCACGCCGCTGCTCCTGGCGTCGGGTGTGAGCGGCGACGCCTACATCGCCACGGCGGCGTCCGGTGCTGTGGCGATGCACGTCGGGCGGCTGGCGGCCTACGGCACGGGCGGGCTGGTGGACGGCCAGACCATGGCCTGGGCCGTGCTCCTGGGCCTGGGCATCCCCTTGGGCAACCTGGTCGGCAAGGCCCTGCGCGAGCGCATCTCGGAGGCGGCGAAGGTGCGCTGCACGACCGTGGCACTGGCGGGGTGCCTGGGTCTGGCCTTGGCCGGTGTGGCCTGAGAAGGTGGCCCGCTACAGCGCTTCCCGGACCTCACACAGGTACCCGTAGGCCTGCCCCGTGTGGTCATCGCTCGCCGCCCACACCCCGTCGACCGCGTGCCAGATTGCGACGTCCTCGTCGAACTTGGCGCCTTCGTTCTCGGTGAAGCCGCCGTTGTCCGGCTGCCCCACGTGCCAGATGCCGCCTTCGTCGACGGTGTCGTTCTCGGGGTAGGCCTCGTCCACGTAGAACCAGCCGAAGTCCACCGAAGGGGCGGTGGTCTCTTGCTTGATGCCGAACCAGTAGATGCGGTCCGGGTCCAGGTTTGCGCTGAGGGCCTGCACGGCCTGGAATTCGGCGATCTGCCAGGTGCCGGCCAGGTCACCACCCGGCCAGGCGTCGTAGCAGCGCTGGCGGGCGTCCTGCCAGCCCCCGGTCAGGGTGCAGCCGTGGTAGGTCGAGCGCTGCTGCGACCCCCCGGTGTCGGGCAAGGGGTGGTCATAGGTCCCGAGCTCCTCGCAGTCCCAGCCCGGGCAGTCGTTCCACTTGGACTTGTCGGTGTCGTCGCAGTCGTCGGACTCGGGCGAGAAGTCCTTGGGGGGATCGCAGCTCTCGGTGGGAAAGTCCGCGTTGCCGTGGCCGTCGCCGTCCTCGTCCCGGTACCAGGTGAAGACCCGGCAGTCCCCGGTGTCTGCCGAGTCCCCGGTGTCCGCCGTCGGGGTGCAGGCCGCAGCCAGGAGGAGGGGGGTGAGCATCGCTGGCAAGCTACCTCGCGACGGCTCAGAGCGCCCCGTCGATGGCGGCCGTCAGGGTGTCCGGGCTCACGGTGCGCTCGGCCAGGGCCAGCACGCCGTCTCGATCGATGACGAAGTGGCGGGGATTCTGGGCAAAGCCGTCGTCGCTGTTGGCGATGAAGTAGGCCCGGCTGGTGCTCTCGTCGTCGTCCACCAGGACCGGACCGGTCAGGCCGAGCTCTGCTGCCCACACATTGGCCGGGCCGGCGCTGCCTACGAAGAGCCACAGGCGCACGAAGTCCTCGGTGTCTCCGTAGCGGTCGTCCAACAGGCGCTCGGTGTCCGGAACCTCCGAACTGCAGACCGGTCAGCCCTCGTTGAACATGCCCAGGAACACGACCTCGCCCCGGAGCGCCTCCAGGGACCAGGCCTGGCCGGCCAGGTCGGCCTCCAGGAAGTCCGGGGCCGGATCCCCTGCGCTCAAGCCGGCCACACCCCCGACCGGCAGCGCGAAGTCCAGCTCGTCCGGATCGTCGGTCTGCAGGGTCACGGTGTCCGCGGCGTCTTCGGGGATGGACCACTGGGTGTTGTCGCCGGGGGCCAGCTGGCCGGTCGCCACGCCGTCGGCCGGGTCGAGCCACAGCGTGGCCGTGCCGTCGTTGAACAGGGTGACCTGGCCTCCCGGCTCGGCCCAGGGCTCCAGGGCCCGCACCTCGGGCGCCAGCGCGTCGACCCGCTCGGCCAGCCAGCCCTGCCGCCAGTCCGCCACCGCCACGTGGTCCCCCTGCAGCGCCACGGCCATGGCCGCGTGGGACGCGGTCTCGCTGGCCACGAGCAGCGGCGCGGACGGGTCGGTGATGTCGAGCACCACGGCCTCGGTCCAGCCGGCCACCGCGGCCCTGTCGCCGGACAGCGCCACCGCCCGGGCGGACACGTGACCCGCCCAGGTCCCGAGCAGGGACGGGCCCGATCCGTCGACCAGGTGCACCCCGGCCGAGCCGCAGGCCGCCGCCAAGAGACCCTGGTCCGCGGCGAGATCCAGACAGGTCCCCGAGAGCGCCAGGCTCGCAGCGGGCGCGGGCGGATCGCTGTCCAGGTCCCAGCGGGTCAGAGCCCCGTAGGCCACGGTCCACAGGGTGCCGTCGACGAACAGGGCGTCCCGGACTTCGCCGGCCAGCGCCTGGGGCTCTCCCAGCTCTCCGCCCGCGCCCACCGTCGCGACCTCGCCCCCGTCGGCGCCCAGTCCCCAGGCCACGCGGTCCCCGTCGCAGCCGATGCCCTCGGTCCAGCTGCCCCGTGATCCGCTGTGCACGATGGACACCGCGTCGTCGGAGACCGCCACCTGGCTCACGGTGCCGTCTCGGGTGGTGGTCCACGCCCAGGTGCCGTCCCAGCAGAGCCGCTGGTAGTGGCCCACGTGGGTGCGATCGATCAGGACCGGCGCCTGGGGGTCCGTGACGTCGAAGGCCCACAGGCCCCCGTCTCCCCCCTGTTCCTGCCCGGCCAGGAGCAGGCGGTCGCCCGCCCAGACCGCGTCGACCAGCTCGGGCTTGGGGGCCTCGAGGTCCAGCTCGGCGCCCCGCTGTAGGGGGTCGGTCCAGCTCCCGGGTCCCGTGGCCGTCGTGGCGGTGTCCGTCCACGGGGTCGAGTCGCCCGTGGCGCTGTCCGTGTCCGGACGGGGCACCGGCGGATCGGGACGACAGGCGAGCAGCAGCAACAGGGTCATGGGAGCGGGCTCCAGGCTACCCGGGGATGCCGGCGGCGGTCTGCGGTCTCCGAACGTACGAGGGTCTCGTACGCTTTCTGGCCCGCCACCGGTTCCGGCCCGGGCGCGCGTGTGCTTGGCTGGAGCCATGGTCCACCGCCCGCCGCAGGTCCTGGGGAGTATGCTCGCCGCCGTGGAGCTGCCGTCCGTCTTTGCCTACCTGGACTATCGGGTCTTCCTGCGGGAGTGGTTCAAGGCCAAGAAGGCTCACAATCCGCGATTCAGCCATCGGGCCTTCGTGCGGCGCACCGGGCGCGGGTCTCCGAGCCTGCTGACCGACACGATCTCCGGGCGCCGCAACCTGACGCCCGAGCTCGTCGAGGACTTCGCCAGAGCCCTGCGCTTCGAGGACGAAGAGGCCCGCTACTTCGGTCACCTGGTGGCTCTGGACCAGGCCGAGACCGATCGCGATCGCCGGGAGGCCTGGACCCGGGTGGCCGCCACCCGCCGGTTCAAGGAAGCCCACGCCCTGGAAGGAGAGGGCTATGACTTCCTCTCCCACTGGTTCTACCCGGTGGTCCGGGAGCTCACCGCGCTGGAGGACTTCCAGGAGGACGCGGAGTGGATCGCCCGCGCCGTCCGGCCGCCGATCACGCCCGAAGAGGCGGCCCAGGCCCTGGAGTCGGTGCTGTCGCTGGGCCTGGTCGAGCGGGTCGACGGCCGACTGCGACCGCGGGACGTGGCGCTGGTCACCCCGCCCCAGGTCCAGGGCCTGGCGGTGCACGACTACCACCAGGGCATGCTCGGCCTGGCCGTCGAGGCCATCTCGCGCTTCCGCAGCAGCGAGCGGCACTTCTCGGCCATGACGGTCGCGGTGCCCGAGTCCCGGGTGCCCGAGCTCAAGCGGGAGCTCGAAGCCATGACCCAGCGCTTCCTCGAGCTGTGCGACGGGGCCGAGGGCAAGCGCGAGCGGGTGCTGCAGGTCCAGCTGCACTTCTTCCCGGTCAGCCGCGGTTCGGAGGAGGGATGAGCACCCTGTGGATCCTCGCGCTGATCGGCTGTCCGGCCCCAGAAGAGACCCAAAACGGCGTGGTCGTGGGCAACCCCGGGGACGCCAAGCTGCGGTGGGCGGACCTGGGCCATGGGCCGGCGGAGCGGCTGACCGCACGGGTCGACCGGATCGACCTGGTCGCCTGCGATGGCCCGGACGTGGAGACCGTCATCGTCGACGCCGAGGTGTCCCTGGAGGATGGGCTGGAGCTCCAGCTCGAAGTGGGCGTCTGGTGCCACCTGGAGCTCTGGTTCGACGGCCCCGTCGACGTGGAGGACGCCCAGCTGAACCCGCAGTTCGTCCAGGTGTTGGCCCATGACTTCAGCGGCTTTGGCGTGGACGAAGCGGGCATCGAGCTGACCCTGGGCCACGACGACTGGGCCGATGCGTCGGCGCTGGGCGATCCGCTGCTCTGGCCTCTCGCTGCAGACCACCTGCGCCTGGGCTCCAGCGTCACCCTGCGAGGCACCGGGGTCACCGGGGCTGGCACGGTCTACGGGGACGCGCCTGCAGACCCCCCGGAATTCGTGCTGGCGGTGGGCGACGCCGGCAGCGCCTGGTTCTCTGGCGACAGTGGAGAGAACTGGAACCCTTCGCTGCGGGCTCTGGCGGGGTCCTTCGACCACCTGGCGGTCGCCCCAGGCCCCGGTCGCGCCATCTCGCTGACCGCCGAGGGGCTGGCCCTGCTGACCACCGACGGCAGCCTGGCGGTCCAGGACGACGCGCCCGCGGGGCTGACGGCGCTGACCTGGAGCGGAGACCGCTTTGTCGCCGTCGGGACCGACGGCCTGGCGGCCTGGAGCCTCGACGGCCTGACCTGGAACACCCTGGACGTCGGCGAAGAAGCGGCGCTGGTGGCGGTGGCGTACCACGACGGCCTGGGTGTCGCAGTGGCCGCCGACGGCCGGGTCTTCACGACCGGCGACGGCACTGGGTGGACCGCGACTGCGGATCTGGCCGCGACGGTGCGCGACGTCGTCGGGGGCAGCGGCGGCTTCGTGGCGGTCGGCAGCGGCATCTGGCAGAGCACCGACGGGGCCAGCTGGACCTCGGTGCCCGAAGGGGCGGCCCTGGAGCTCAGCGCTGCCGTCGCCCGAGAAGGCGGCAGCGTGGCCGTGGGGGACGGGGTCGTGGTGGAGCTGGCCGATTCGGTCAGCATCATCACCGACGACATCCCCGCCCTGGTGGACGTGACCTGGTCCGAGCCCTACCTGGTGGGCCTGGGCGCGGGCGATGCGCTGTACCAGGCCGGCGACATTCGCACCTGGACCTTGCGCAGCGGCGCCCCAACCGAGCCCATCCCGCTCCGGGCCGTCACGGACGCTCCCGTGCTGGCAGGCTTCTGAAGGAGTCTCCCGTCGCCATGCCGGCGGCGGCGCTCGCTTGCTTGGACGGGTGAACGGCGCTCAGAGCCAGGTCACCGACGTCGATGCACTCACCACACAGTCCGACGGCACCAGCACCTGCCAGGTTCGCGTCGTGCCCGAAGCCGCCGATGGGATCCAGTCCACGAACGTCGCCTGGCCGGTACTGTCCGCGACCCGCAGGGTCCGTCGCGTGACCGACGCAAGGTCCAGCTCGGCACCACAGGACGCCGTGCTCGAGCCGCTGGGCCCGGCCAGGAACCACACCTGGGCCCCGGGGGTGACGTCGGTCACGACCGCGGCGTTCCACTGGCCCGCGACGCCAGGACTGGGGCCGGCCAGGTCCGGGATGCAGTCCACGGCGGCGTCCGCGTCGTCGCAGTCGTGCACGGCACAGGTGCCGTCGGCGTCGGCGTCCGGGCACGTTCCCCACCAGGGGTACACCGCGCCGGTCCAGCTGTCCCGAGCGGGGGCACCCACCGCCAGCTCGTCCGCGCCGTCGGCGTCCAGGTCTCCGATGCCCGTGGCGGCCATGCCGAAGTCATAGGTCGCGGCGCCGTCGGCCGGCTGCAGGATCTCCTCGGTGCTGGTGTCCAGGCCACTGGCCGAGCCGTAGACCACATAGGCGGCGCCACAGGCGTTTCCGCAGCCATCGTGGCTCCAGGAGCCCGCGATGAGGTCGCTGTAGCCGTCGCCGTTCACATCGGCGCCCCGGGCCAGACCGTAGCCGAGCTCATCGCTCTTGGCGCCGTCGCTGGCGTGGTACTCCTGCTCCGAGCTCAGTCCGCTGGCGCCGCCGAAGAGCACGTAGACGCTGCCCGAGTTGGTCTCGTTGTCGTCGTCGCCGGGGGCCGCGACGAACACGTCGTCGTAGCCATCGGCGTCCACGTCTCCAGCACTCGCCGCCCGCAGGCCGAAGTAGGTCCGCTTGTCGGCGTCGCTGGCCTGGACCATCACGCCGGTGGTGGTGTCCAGACCGCTGGCGCTGCCGTGGAATGCATAGACCGCTCCCTCGCCGTTGGTGACGCCCCAGGCGCCGACCACCAGATCGCTGTAGCCATCGGCGTCCAGGTCCCCGCTGGCGAACGCCGCCCCCAGGCTGTCGCCGATGTCGCCGCCGCTCGGGGTCACGTACTGGGTGCGACTGCTGTCCGGGCCGCTGGCGCTGCCGTAGAAGACCCAGAACGCCCCCGAGCCGCTCTCGACGCCGTCGTGGTTCGGCGCCCCCACGGCGAAGTCGGCGTAGCCGTCCCCGTCGAGATCCCCTGCCGCGCCCAGGGCCTCGCCGAACTCGTCGCCAGCCATGACCTCGGCCGGCATCAGCTTGTCCTCCCGGCTGCTGTCGATGCCGCTGGCGCTGCCGTAGAGCACGTAGGCCGCGCCCGAAGCGCTGCCGCCGTCGTCGTCTTCGGGGCTGCCGACCAGCACGTCGTCGTAGCCGTCCCCGTCGACGTCGCCCACGCCGTCCAGCCACATGCCGAAGTGGTCACTGGTGTGGGGGTCCGACGGCCCGACCTCGTAACAGGCCGCCGGGTCCAAGCCCGTCACGGCCCCGAAGCAGACGTAGATCGTGCCGCCGTCCGAAGTGATGGAGTCGTCGTCGGGTGCACCCACGAGCAGGTCCGGCACGCCATCGCCGTCGATGTCGCCGCCGGGGGCGAGCCGAAATCCGAACCAGTCGTCGCTGGCGGCGTCGCTGGCCAGCAGCACGTCGTCGGCGGTGAGGGGGGTGCTGGCCAGGCCTGCGGCGATCCAGATCAGGGGGCTCATAGCGTGCCCTCGGTGCAGCCGCTGATGAGGGGGAAGAGACGCATGGGGGACCTCCGGCGCGGGCGGTGTGCCCACCCGTAGAGTCGCACCCCATGCGTGTTCGGGACAGGGGAAGGGGGGCACAAAGCGTACGTTTCTCTCGTACACCCGGTCCCCACCCACCCCGCTCGGGGAATGCTTCAGCGCATCATCTCCACCAACAGCTCCAGCGCCCGGGCGTCGTCTCGTTGGACCGTGCCCCCCAGGCTCAGCGCTTCGACGTCGTCCGGCGACCACTCGGGGGGCTCCTCGACCGCTCGGTGCTCCGCCAGCGCGACCCCGTTCAGGTCCGCCCGAGACGACGCACCCTCGGCCACGTTGAGCAAGGTCAGCGCGTGGCCTCGGTACGCCCCCAAGGCGTGGTCCTCGCGGGCTTGGACCCGGCGGTAGGCGCCGCGGAACGCCCCCAGGTGTTCGCTGGGGCTCCGGTCGAGCCACCAGTCCTCGTCGCCGGCCACCTCGTCCCAGCGCTCCTGGGTGTGGGCGGATGCGTGGACCAGGTCGTCGGGCAGGGTGCCAGGACCCTCGATGTCCAACAGGCCAGCTGGCGCGAGCACCGGGTGGCGGTCCACGGCACCGGCGGCCAGGGCGATGCCCAGGGATCGCGTGCGCAGGTAGACCCGGTCTGGATCCACCTCGTCGAGGGCTGCGAGCCACGCCAACAGCGACGCGACGTCGTCCTGCTGGGTCGGGCCCCCGTGGTCCTCGCCCCCGGCGCTCGCCCCCCGTCCGCGCGGGTCGAAGGCCAGCACCACCACACCGGCGGCGGCGAGCTCGGCCATCGTGTCCTGGTCGGTGTCCTGGAGCCCGGGGTCGAAGCCGGGCGGCACCAGCAACAGCCCGGGCCAGCAGCCCTGGGCGAGCGGCGCCGCCAGAGCGGCGGCGAGCACCGTGCCGTCTGGGGCGGACAGGGTGCGCTCGCCGCTGGAGACCCGCACGGCGTCCAGCGCCGGCGCATGGGTGCTCCGACACCCGGAGTCCGGCCACGTGGGCTCCGGGAGCGCCACCGGGGCGCTGCATGCGATCAGCCAGAACACGCCTCCAAGGTATCCCCGATTCGTGGATGTCTTAGAAGCGCAGGGCCCGGATAGGGTGTGGACCGGCTCGGAGGCCGTCGATGCAGCACCACATCCAGCTGGGTCCCGAGCACCTGGTGCGGGCAACGGGGCGATCCGGGTGGCGCTGCACGGCGCCATGGCCTGGGCCAGGGCGGACGGGCTCAGCCGGTCTTGAAGGACAACATCACCACCGGCGCACGCTCGTCGGGCTCACCGTCATCCAGCGGCAGGACCCGGTCGTAGCCGGGCAGGTCCCCGGCACGCTCCTCGGTCGCGGGTTCGTCCTCGACGGGCGCCTCCAGCGCGGGCCTCATGTCGTCGGCTCGCCGAAGGGGGGCCGACCAGCGGCCTGCTCCGGCCTGGCGCATCTCTTCGCGGGTCACATCCCCCATGTCGGCGGCTCCTGCGGGGAGGAAGCGGAGGAGGGAGATGGCTTCGAGGTTCACGGGCGCTCCGAGAGGGGGGCCCTCTCAGGATCCCTGACAGGGCTCGACACGTCAAGATCACTCTTGATGTGATCCATAAAGAATGTGACCCACGGAGTGTCCCGGCATCCCAGGAGGAGGGGCGTAGAATGGCGGGATGTGGTGGACCTTGCTGGCCTGTACCGGTGCGCCGGACCCGCCGACGGACTCGGCGTCGACAGGGCCCTCCGCCCGGGACTCGGGGTCGCTGACCGACAGCGTCCCGAGCCCTGTGGGCTGGTGGCCGCTGTCCGCAGACGCTGTGGCAACCCTGCCGTCCGGCCACCACGGCGTGGGGCTGGGGGTGGTGGACCTGGACCTCGACGGGGATCTGGACCTCGTCACCTCGGCCGGTGGGCACACCGAGCCTGGCCCGGTCCAGGTCTGGTGGAACGAGGGCGGGTCGCTGGACACGGCGGACCCCTGGCAGTCCCAGGACGAGCACCACCACGGCGGACTCGGCGTGGGCGACGTCGACGGCGACGGCTGGCCCGACGTCGCCGTGTCGGTGTTCCTGGGTCCCGAAGGGCTCGGGGACCCCGGGGGCTTGCACGTCTACCGGAACCTGGCGGGCACCCTGGAGTCGACGCCCAGCTGGACCGCTCCCAACCCCTTCAACAGCCTGGCCTGCGCCTGGGGCGACGTGGACCGGGACGGCGATCTGGACCTGGCTGCCGCGTCTGGCGAGCCCGAGGCGGGCCTGGCGCAGACGGCCCTGATGTTCAGCAACGTCGACGGCACCCTGACCCAGAGCTGGCACGCCCGTGAGCCGGGCCACAGCCTCGACGTGGCCTGGGGCGACGTCGACGGTGACGGCTGGCTCGACCTGGCCGTGGCCTACGCAGACGCCCCCGCGGCGGTGTACATGAACCTGGACGGGCGCCTGGACCCCGACCCCGGGTGGGTCTCCCCCGAGGCGCTGTCGGGGGGCAGCAGTCTGGCGCTGGGCGACGTCGACGGAGACGGGCACCTGGACCTGGTCACCGCCGAGCCGGCGCGGCTGGGGGGCGCGGGCACCACCCGGCTCTGGTGTGGTCCCGAGCTGACCCTGTGCTGGGAGGACCCGACCGCTGGCGACGTGGCGGTGGTCGGCCTGGAGGACGTGGACGGCGACGGTGGCCTGGACCTGGTCCTGGGGCCTTGGTCCGGCCCGGTTCGCATCCACTTCGGCCACGAGGGTCGGCCGGGGGACACCGCCGGATGGACCGCTTCGGAGTCCGGTGTCGCCCAGGGCCTCGCCTGGGCGGATCTGGACGGCTCCGACTTCCAGGTCGCGGTGGCCGAAGGCCACGGCGCTGTGGCGGTCCCGGGCCCGGTGTTGTCCGTGACCGGCGGCGTGGCGGCCGGCGGCTGGGCCAGCGGGCCCGGAGACCTGCAGGTCGAGTACCTGGCGCCGGTGGCCCGAGACCTGATCGTGGCAGAGGGGGATCCCGGCGCCGGCGACCGGGTGTATGGCCGAGCGGGGGCGACCCGGTGATCGTTCTGCTCTGGATGGCGTGCCTGGACTATCAGTTCATCGGGGGCTCCCACCCCGACACGGCGCTGGACACCGCCGGCCTGGGGCGGTCGCTGCTCGCGCCGGACCGGCTCGCCGCCGAGCCGCCCCCAGTGCGCGGGGACTGCACCGACGAGCTCCCGGATCTCTTCGAGGTGCAGGCTGCCGCCTGTCCGGCAGACCCGGCGCGACTCGCCCTGGAGCTGTCGCTGGGAGACATCTGCGTGGCGAGCTGCCTGTCCGAGTCCCTGTTGGACCTGCGGCTCGGCAACACCAGCACCGCGGCCGACGTCGTCGAGCTCGAGGTGGCGCTCTACAGCACCGAGGGACACGAGCTCGGCCGCGCTGGCATGGCGTCGCCGGACAGCGGGCACGGCTTCCACGTGCGCTTCATCGTCGACACCCAGGTCCTGATGGCCGGGGTCGAGGCGCACATGGAGGCCGTGGAGCTGGACCGCTTGTGCGAGCAGAGCCAGGTCTCCTGGACCTGGAGCGCCGAGCAGTGGGGCGCGGACCCGCCGTGCTGAGCGGGCCTTCCGTCGACGGCGTGGCCCTGGTCCTGGCGCTGGCTGGGCTCGTGGGCTGCTCGGGCGACGCCGGCCTGCCCGACCCGCCTGTGCCCATCGACCCGGCCACCACCGGCGATGGCAGCGACACCGCCGACACCGCCGCGCCGCCGACCCCCACAGTGGACGCCGACCAGGATGGCTACACGATCGAACAGGGGGACTGCGACGATCAGGACCCTTCGGCCTACCCCGGCGCCGCGGAAGACCTGACCGACGGTGTCGACGACGACTGCGACGGGCTGATCGACGACGCCTCGGTGGATCAGCTGGTCGAGGGCGACCTGATCATCACCGAGATCATGGCCCGCCCCCGGCTGGGCAGCGGACTGGAGGGGGAGTGGTTCGAGGTGATCAACCGCAGTGGCGTGCGGATCGACCTGGAGGGCCTGACCCTCACCGACTCGGACGGGCGCTGGGACACTGTCGTGGACCACCTGGCCCTCGAGGACGAGGACCTTGCGGTGTTTGCCGCCTCCGACGACACGGCGCTGAACGGCGGCCTGGTCCCGGACCACGTCTACATCGGACTCCAGCTCCACGACGGGGGCGGCACCCTGATCCTGGGGCCCGAGGGCTTCAGCCTGGACGCGGTCACGTGGACCACCGTGCACGACTGGCCCGAGTCAGAGGGTGCGTCCATGAGCCTCTGGCACCACGCCACCACCCACGGGGACAACGACTACGGCACCAACTGGTGCGACGCGACCAGCACTTTTGGCGACGGGGACCTGGGCACCCCGGGCCAGGAGAACGACAACTGCGTGCTCCTGGACGACAACGACGGAGACAAGTTCAACGGCGCCGAGGACTGCGACGACGACGATCCCGACGTGAACCCCGACGCCCAGGAGATCTGGTACGACGGCGTGGACCAGGACTGCAGCGAGGGCAGTGACTACGACGCCGATGGGGACGGCCACGACGCCCAGGACCAGCTGCCCGACGGCGACGACTGCGACGACAGCGATCCAGCCATCCACCCCGGTGCCACCGACGTGCCCGCCGACGGGATCGACCAGGACTGTGACGGCGAGCCCTGAAGGCCCCCAGATCCGCGCGACGTGAGACCGGCCCCAGACAGCCCTACGCGACGCCACAACCCAGAGTCATGCCCCAGTTCCAGAACCATCAAATACGGGAATCCATACCCGAATTGCTAATGCTTAACAAAAGGTTCCTGACCCCGGTTCCCCCCGGTTCCCGCGGACCCCGGTTTCCGCCCTCCCGCGCTGGCCGTCGCAATTTCGACTCCTTGAATCCGTCCTGCGATTGTGTCGTTGATCGCGAGGCCGATCATTGGCACTCTTCGTGGCCACTCGCGAGGTGCCTATGTGGCTGACCCTGATCTCCTTGGCTCACGCAGGCTGGACCCAGCCGGCGGGCCACCACTACGTCAAGGTCGGCGGCCGGGCCATTCCAGGGAGCCTGACCGCACCTGCCACCAAGGCCAGTCCGCCCGAGCTGCGCGGTGGCGTCGGCTTGGAGCTGGAGCGCTACCTGGACCTGGCCTTCGAGGTCTACGGGGAGTACGGCCTGACCGACACCTGGACCGGCGTGGTCAAGGCCATGCCCCTGGGCTGGTCCAAGCTCGGGGACAACCGGACCCTCTACACCGGCCCCATCCAGTTCGGCCTGCGCCGGGCGCTGCTGCAGGGCCGGCACAACGTCTCGCTGCAGGCAGACCTGGGCTACACGCCAAACGTGGGCGACGTGGACCTGATGGACGCTCCCCTGGTCGTGGACGGGGTGTCCTACAAGTACATCCCAGCCGAGTCCGGCGCCCACGCCGACCTGATCCTGGGCTACGGCACGGCGTTCAAGGACTTCTGGTTCAAGGCGGAGCTGGGCGCCAGCTCCTGGTCCAACCCCCGCATCGATCCCGCGATCCTGGGCGAGGTCCAGATCGGCCACGTGGGGCGATGGGGCAACCGCTGGATGCTGGCTCTGCCCTTCCGGGAGCACCTGGGCAGCCAGCCGGTGGACAACCTCGCGGGCGGTGGGCAGTCCGAGTACCTGGCCATCCGGGTGGACTACACGGTCACCTTTGGCGACGGCTTCGGCGTGAACAGTGCCATGCACCTGGCAGCCTACGTCGCGGGCAACGAGGCGACCGGGGTGGTGCCGGTCTACCTGGAGCACCAGGGGGACTGACCCGGTGGGGTCCGTCGGTTAGTCCGGCCGACCCCCGCACCCGGAGACCCCATGACCCTGCTCGCGCTTGCGGGTGTGGCCCTGGCCCAGGACCTGGACATCCCCTTCGAGAAGTATGAGCTGGACAACGGGCTCGACGTCATCCTGGCCCTGGACAGCTCGGTCCCCATCGTCCAGGTCAACGTCTGGTACGGGGTCGGCTCCCGGGACGAGGTCGCCGGGCGCACCGGCTTCGCCCACCTGTTCGAGCACCTGATGTTCAACGGGTCCCAGAACTGGCCGGGCGAGTACTTCGAACCCCTGCAAGAGGTCGGCGCCCGGATCAACGGCACCACGAACCTGGACCGGACCAACTACTTCGAGCAGGTCCCCAGCGAGTACCTCCCGCTGGCCCTGTGGCTCGAGAGCGACCGGATGGGCTTCCTATTGCCGGTCCTGGACGAGACCAAGCTCGCCAACCAACAAGAGGTCGTGCGCAACGAGCGCCGCCAGCGCTACGAGAACCCGCCCTACGGCACCAGCTGGATCACCATGCTGGAGAACGTGTTCCCCACGGGCCACCCCTACGGCCACGCGACCATCGGCCGCCACGAAGACATCGACGCCGCCCAGCTGGGCGACGTCAAGGCGTTCTTCGAGCGGTGGTACGTGCCCAGCAACGCCAGCCTTGTCATCTGCGGGGACTTCGACCCGGACCAGGCCAAGGCGCTGGTCGAGCAGTACTTCGGCGACCTGCCCACCCACCCCCAGCCGGTCCGGCCCGACGTGCCCACCGCGACCCTGGCAGAACAGGTCGTGATCCGCCAGACCGAACAGGGCGCCCCGGATCAGAAGGTCTGGCTCGCCTGGCCCACCCCAGCGCTCTACGCCGACGGCGACGCCGCCCTGGACGTGGTGAGCAGCGTGCTCACCGGGGGCAAGGACGCCCGGCTGGACAAGGTGCTGGTGCACGAGCGGCAGATCGCCCAGGACGTGCGGGCCAGCCAGGCCAGCTTCGGCGAAGGCTCGATGTACATCATCCGGGCCACCGCAGCGGCGGGCCACACCACCGACGAGCTGGTCGCCGAGATCGACCGCATCATGGCCGAGCTCGCCACCGAGGGCCCCACCGAGCAGGAGCTCACCGACGCCCTGGTCAACTACGAGGCCGGCTTCATCCGTCGCATGGGTGCCATCAGCGCCAAGGCGAACCAGCTCAACAGCTACAACCTCTTCGTGGGGGACCCCGGGTACATCCAGCAGGACCTGGACCGCTACCTGGACCTGACGGTCGCCGACGTCCAGACCGCGGTCGGGACCTGGCTGCCGGCCGACAAGCGCCTCCAGCTGCACATCCACCCCGAGACCGAGAGCGAGGTGGCCGAGTGACTGCCCCCATCCCCAAGTCGATCCTGGCCCTGATCCTCCTGGGTCTCTTCGGTTGCGCCCCCAAGGCCGATCCCGAGCCCTCTGTGGCCCCGGCCGAGCCCATCGATCGCACGGTCAAGCCCGCCCCCCTCGCCGCGGGCTCCTTTGCCCTGCCCCAGGTCTCCGAAGGCGTGCTGTCCAACGGCCTCAGGGTCGTGGTGGTCGAGAACCACGAGCTGCCACTCGTCGACCTGCGGCTGGCCTTCGACGTGGGGGGCTGGACCGATCCACCGGGCCAGGAAGGCTTGGCCGAAGCGGCCATGGACATGCTGAACGAGGGCGCTGGCGACCACGACGCCCTGGGCCTGTCCGCGGCGCTCAAGTCCCTGGCCAGCAAGCTGAGCACCCGCGCTGGCAAGGACTCCGCCAGCGTGCACGCCGACACGCTCAAGAAGAACCTGGCGCCGACCCTGGACCTGATGGCCACGGTGCTGCTGGCGCCCACCTTTCCCGAGAGCGAGTGGGAGCGCGTCCAGAAGCAGCGAGTCCAGGCCATCACCACCCAGAAGGCCAACCCCCAGAACCTGGCCCGCCAGATCGCGCGGACCCTGGCCTATGGCGACGCCTACCTGGGCGTCACGGCCACCGAGGAGAGCGTCGGTGCTCTGACCGTGGACCAGTTGAGGGCCTGGGTCGATCTGTGGCTCGTGCCGGGCCGAGCGCTGCTGCTGGTCGGCGGCGACACGACCCTGGACGAGATCCTGCCCCTGCTCGAGGACCGCTTCGGCGGCTGGACCGGCGAGACCCCTCGGACCGCGCCGGTGCGGCCGATGGTCCAGCCCGAAGCCACGACGGTCTACCTGGTCGACAAGCCCGGCGCGGCCCAGAGCGTGCTCACTCTGCAGCGGTTCGTGGGGGACCGCACCGACCCTGAGTTCCCGGCGCTCTCCCTGGGCAACCGGGCCTGGGGAGGCCAGTTCACCGCCCGGCTGAACATGAACCTGCGCGAGGACAAGGGCTACACCTACGGGGCCCGCAGCTCCTTTGGCCACGGCTACGCGCCGAGTCGCTGGGTCGCCAGTGCGTCGGTGCACACCGGCGTGACCCGGGCTGCCCTGGACGAGGTCTTTGCCGAGCTGAGCGCGGTCAGCGCGGACCGCCCGCTGACCGCTGAAGAGATCGAGTACGTGCGCAGCGGCCTGGTCCACGGCTACCCCGGCCGCTTCGAACAGGCCGAAGCCCTGCTGCGGGAGATGGAGACGGTCTGGCGCTACCGGTTGCCAGACGACTGGCTGAGCGGCTACCTGGACAGGGTCGCAGCTGTGGACCCGGCGATTGCCCAGGCTGTCTTCGCGGAGCGAGTCGCGACCCAGCCCCTGCAGGTGCTGGTCGTGGGGGATCTGGCCTTGGTCCGCGAGGACATCGAGGCCCTCGGTCACCCCGTCGTCCTGCTCGACACCGACGGCAAGCCCGTCCAGGAGTAGCCCCATGTCCATTCGCTCCGAAGTCCTCTGGATGGATGGGGACTTCGTCCCCTACGACCAGGCCCGGGTCCACGTCCTGAGCCACACCCTGCACTACGGACTGGGGGTCTTCGAGGGCATCCGCGCCTACGAGCAGACCGGCACCGGTCAGAGCGGCGTCTGGTGCCTGGACGAGCACCTGGAGCGCCTGTTCGACAGCGCCAAGATGTGCCGCATCCAGATGCCCTTCACCGTCGACGAGGTCAAGGACGCCTGCCTGGAGACCCTCAAGCGCAACGGCATGAAGTCCGCCTACATCCGCCCCCTGGTCCACCTGGGACACGGCGCGATGGGGCTGGGCGCTCGGGTCAACCCGGTCCACGTCACCATCGCGGTGTGGAAGTGGGGCGCCTACCTGGGCGAGGAAGGGCTCAACAAGGGCATCCGCTGCGCCACCAGCAGCTTCACCCGCCACCACGTCAACGCCAACATGCAGCGGGCCAAGGTCGTGGGCCACTACGTGAACAGCATCATGGCCAAGTACGAAGCCAACGACAACGGCTTCGACGAGGCGATCATGCTGGACCAGAACGGCCTGGTGGCCGAGGGCACCGGCGAGAACCTGTTCGTGATGCGCAACGGCCTGGTCAAGACCCCCAGCATCACCAACATCCTGGGTGGCATCACCCGCAAGACCGCCATCGGCATCCTGCGAGAAGAGGGCCACGAGGTCGTCGAGACCCAGTTCGGGCGCGACGCGCTCTACGTCGCCGACGAGGTCTTCATGACCGGCACGGCCGCCGAGGTCACGCCCGTGCGCGAAGTCGACCACCGCACGGTGGGCGCCGGCTTGAAGGGGCCGATCACGACCCGGGTCCAGGACCTCTACCTGCGCGGCGTTCGTGGCGAGGTGCCGTTCATGCAGGACCGCATCACCATCGTCTGACGCGGTCGAGCCCGGGCATGGTCAGCGACTTCGAAGGCGTCTGGGAGGCGTTCTGTGCCGCGGGCACGACCCTGGGCCACACCCCTGGGGAACGGGAAGCCTGGCACCGGGGGCGGGGCCGCTATGCCCTGTGGTTGCTCCGGCTGGATCCGGGCCCTGTGGCCGAGCGGGTTCGGGTGATGCAGGAGCGGCTGGGGGGCCTGGTTCGGCCCGGTCGGACCCAGGACCTGCACGTCACGGTGTTCGTGTGCGGGTTCCCAGCACCGGTGGTCCACCACGACGACGACGTGGCCGAGCACCGGCTGGCCCAGGCCCACCAGGACCTCCAGGCCGTCCTCCCCAGGGCCCCGGAGCTGATCGTCGGGGGCGTCAACGGATTTCGCTCCTGTGCCGTGCTCGAGGTCGCAGACCCGCTGGGAGACCTGGCCCGAGTCCGGACCAGGCTGGCCCAGTGGTCGGACGAGGTCCGCTTCGAGCCCTTCCGGCCTCACGTGACCCTGGGCACGTTCCCGGAGACCGTGTCCGTCGCGCCATTGATCCAGGCCCTGGGCGCACTGCGCCACCAGCCCCCCCTGACGTGGCGGCCCCAGGCCCTGGAGCTCGTGGAATTCGACGCTCGTGCAGAGCAGCCGGTGCTGGAGACGCGCTGGCGGGTGCACCTGGTGGGGTAGATCGGGCGTCTGTCAGCGACTGCTGAGCGCGTGGAGTCGCCGGAGGGGTCGTGCACAGGCGTCGACGTGGGCGTCGTGCCAGCGGTCGGGATCCGACAGCGCCAGCGCCTCGAGGCGACCCCGGGGACGGCTGTTCACCTCCAACAGGTGCGGGTGGCCGTCGGGGTCGATGGCGAAGTCCACGCCAGCCTCGAGCGCCCAGTCCCCGTCGGTGTGGTCGGCCAGGGCCCGGGCGACCCGGGCCGTCTGGATCTTGATCTCGGCCAGGCAGCCCACGTCGAGCACTTCGTCGGCAGGACGGGCCACGGCACCCTTGCTCACGTTGGCCACCGGCTCGCCAGCGGGCGCGACCCGGGCGACCCCCGGCAGCTGGATCCAGCCGCCGGCGGGCAGGCGCTGGATCAGCTGGCGCACCGCGATGGCGCCCGTGGGCGGGGCGGGCACGGCGCGCTGCAGGAAGGTGGGCTCCAAGACGCCCCTCACGGCGCCCTCGACCCGCCGGGGCAGGGCGTCGCCGGGCACCACCCGCCGGATGCCGCGGCCCATGGCGCCGTAGCGCGGCTTCAGGAAGGCCTCGCCCCAGTCCTCCAGTGTGGCTCGAAAGCAGCGGGGCGAACCCTCGACGGCTGGCATGGCAACCAGGTCCTGGAGCCAGTCCTGGGTGGCGAGCTTGTCCCGGCACAGCAGGGTGATCGACTCGGGGTTGCCCAGCGGCGGGCGGCCCAGGGCCGCGAGCGCCTGGCGGTAGGCCTGGGGCCAGGTCTGGGACGGGAAGCGATCCTGGGCTGCGCGGATCCGGTGGGGCTGGACCGTGCGCCAGCCCCCGGGCCGGGCCCCCAGGAAGGAGACGCCGTCGGCCGTGAAGCCCACGTCGATGCCTTCGCCCGCCAGGGCCAGAGCGGCCCGCCCGATGGGGGTGGTCTCTGGCGCTGGGGGCACGCCAGGGCGGGGTCCGACGAGCACCGCGAGCATGGCAGTGCTCCTAATGGAGAGACGCCGCCGATGCGCTGCGGACTGGGAAGTAGAGCCGCTCGGCGTAGTCGCGCACCATGCGGTGGGTGTTGAAGCGAGGCACACAGGTCACCACCGAGCGTCGCATCATGGCCACCCAGCGTCCCGGGGTCTCGCCCTTCCGTTCGTGGAACGCGGGCGCCACGTGGTCTTCGAGCAGGCGGAACAGGTCGTCGGCGTCGTCGCGATCCTGCTCGGCGGTGTCGCTGTAGTCCCGGGCCTGGCCGATGGCCCAGCCGTTGTCCCCGGCGTAGGCCTCGGGCCACCAGCCGTCGAGCACGGACAGGTTGAGCCCGCCGTTCAGGGGCACCTTCTGGCCCGAAGTGCCCGAAGCCTCGCGGGGGCGGCGGGGGTTGTTCAGCCACACGTCGACGCCCGAGGTCATCAGCCGCCCCGTGTGGATGTCGTAGTCCTCGAGGAACACGACCTTGCCCCGGAAGCGCGGGTCGTCGCACCAGGCCATCACCTCACCGGCGATGGCCTGGCCCAGGCCGTCCCGGGGGTGGGCCTTGCCCGAGAACAACAGCTGCAGGCCCGCCGAACCGCGGACCAGCTCAGCCAAGCGATCCGGCTGGCTGAAGAGCAGGTTCGCCCGCTTGTAGGGGGCGAAGCGCCGGGCAAAGCCGATGGTCAGCCCCAGCGGATCCAGACGGCTATTGCCCTGCTTATGAGCCACGTGAGCGATCAGCTCGGCTCGGCAGGCCTGGTGGGTCTGCCACAGCAGTCCGTCGTCGATGCCCGCCAGGCCTTGCTCCCAGAAGTCCTCGTCCCACAGCCGCTCGGGCCGCCGCCACCCGGGCACGTGCTCGTCGTAGAGCGCCTGCCACCGGGGGTGCATCCAGAACACTGGGTGCACGCCGTTGGTGACGTGCCCGATGGGCACCTGGTCCTCGGAGCTGTCCGGGTAGAGGTCTCGCCACATCTGGCGGCTGACCGCGCCGTGGAGCTCGCTCACGCCGTTGGCCGCTCGAGTCGTGTTGAGGGCCAGCACGGTCATACACAGCGGCTCGTCCATGTCGCCGGGTCGCACCCGGCCCAGGTCCATCACCGTGCCTGGGCCCCAGCCCTGTTCCTCGCGGTAGCCCTCCAGGGCGCCGTTCGCGACGTCCCACGAGAAGCGGTCGTGGCCGGCGGGCACCGGGGTGTGGGTGGTGAACACGCCTTCGGCCCGGGTCGCTGCCAGCGCCTGGACCCACGTGGCGCCCCCCCGCAGACGGGCCGCCAGGCGCTCCAGCGGGGCAAAGGCGCAGTGGCCCTCGTTCAGGTGGACCACCGCGGGGGTGATGCCCAGGAGCGCGAGCAGCCGGGCGCCACCGATGCCCAGCAGGACCTCCTGGGCGACGCGAGTCTTGCTGTCCCCGCCGTAGAGGCGCGACGTCAGGGCCCGCACGGCGTCCGGGTTCTGGGGCAGGTCGGCGTCCAGGAGCAACAGGCGGACGCGACCCACCTCGAGCTGCCAGGCGTGGGCGACGTGTTGCTCCCGGCCCAGCGAGAAGGGCACCTCGACGGGCCCGCCGTCCCGCTCGATGCGCCTGAGGGGCAGGCGGGCGAAGTCGGCCTGGGGGTAGCAGGCGACCTGCTGCCGACCGTCGACCACCTGGCGGAAGTAGCCCTGGCGGTAGAGCAGGCCGACGCCCACGAAGGGCAGACCCAGGTCCGAGGCCGAGCGCACGTGGTCGCCGGCCAGCACGCCCAGACCGCCGCTGTAGAGCCGCAAGCTCTCGTGCAGCCCGAACTCCATGGAGAAGTAGGCCACCGGGTCGGTCTCGCGCGCCGTGGCCCCGAAGTGTCGGCGGAACCACGTGTCCTTGGCGTCCAGGTAGGCCTGCAGGGCGGCGCCCTGGGTCGCCACCCGGGCCACGAGGTCCGGGTCGCTGGCCAGGTGGGCCAGCCGGTCGGTCCCCAGATCCTCAAGCAGGGCCACCGGGTTGTGACGCACCGCTCTGAAGTGGTCCGGATCGAGGTCCTGGAACAGGCGCACTGCGTCCGGGTGCCAGGACCACCACAGGTTCCGGGAGAGGGGCGCCAGAGGCGCCAGGGCAGCGGGGAGAGGCTCACTCATGCTGTATCCTCGGCCGACCATGACGATCGGGCAGGGAGTCCATCGCGCCGACGGGCGCAGCAAGGTCACGGGTCACGCACTGTATGTCGATGACCTCCAGCCACCAGGGTGCCTCTACGGGGCCACCGTGCGGTCGCCCCACGCCCACGCCGAGGTGCTCAGCATCACGCGGGATCCGGACTTCGACTGGACCGACATCACGCTGGTGACCGCCGCGGATATTCCAGGGAGAAACTGCGTCTTCCTGATGACCGAGGACCAGCCTGCCCTGGCGGCCGAGCGCGTGCTTCACGTCGAGGAGCCCGTGGCCCTCGTTGCCGCGCCGTCACGGGAACGTGCGGCCCTCGCCGCAAAGCACGTTGTCGTGGAATATCGAGAGCTTACGCCGCTTTTCGACGCCGGGTCGGCGGAAGGAAACGATTCGGTGATCTTTGCGCCGGACAACGTCTTCAAGCGCATCCGGATCGACAAGGGCGACCCGTCCCAGGTCTCTGCGGGTCGGGTCATCGAGGGCACCTACACCACGGGGCTGCACGAGCAGCTCTACATCGAGTGCCAGGGCATGCTGGCCATGCCACGGGACGACGGCGGCCTGACCATCACCGGGTCGCTGCAGTGCCCGTACTACATCACCAAGGCCATCGGAAAGCTCCTGGGGCCCGACTACGAGGCGCCCGGGCGCATCAACGTGGTCCAGGCCTGCACCGGCGGCGGTTTCGGAGGAAAAGAGGAGTACCCGTCCATGGTGGCGGCCCACGCGGCTCTGCTGGCCCTGGCCACCGGCAAGCCCGTGAAGCTCATCTACAAGC
The DNA here is from genome assembly GCA_964519895.1 of uncultured Enterobacterales bacterium. Taxonomy (GTDB): domain Bacteria; phylum Myxococcota_A; class UBA796; order UBA796; family CAJQPC01; genus CAYFPX01. The sequence goes on from CAZFLE010000011.1 coordinate 34,028, forward strand.
GCGACGAGGACCTGCGGGCGACCACCAAGCGCCACCCCTGCGCGATCCGGATCCGCACCCGGGTCGACGACGCCGGGCACCTGCTCTCCTTCGAGTGCGACATGGTGGTCGACGGCGGCGCCTACAACACCCTGACCCCGGTGGTGCTGTCGCGGGCCGTCATCCACGCCACCGGCCCCTACCGCTGCAAGCACGTGCGCATCGACGGTCGCGCGGTGGCCACCAACACGCCGCCCAATGGCGCCTTCCGGGGCTTCGGCGCCCCCCAAGCCCACTTCGCCGCCGAGCGACACATGGACCGCATCGCCCGGGAGCTGTGCATGGATCCCGTGGTCCTGCGGCGCCGGAACCTGCTGGTCGACGGCGACCTGTCCGCCACGGGCCAGGAGATGCTCGACGTCGGCGCGGCCCAGGTCCTCGACGCGGCCCTGGCGGCGGCGGAGTCCGAGCCCCCAGCACTTCCGGACCTGCCTGGTGGCGGTCTGGGCGTGACCCGGCAGCTTCGCGGCCGCGGCGTGAGCCTGGTCTTTCACGGCTGCGGGTTCACCGGCAACGGCGAAGCGGCGCTGAAGGGCAAGGTCGCGCTGGAGCTCGTGGACGGCCAGGTACGCATCCTGACCGGGAGCACGGACATCGGCCAGGGCACCCGCACGGTCTTCCCCCAGATCGTGGCCCAGGAGCTGGACCTGTCCCTGGACCAGGTCCTGGTGGTCGAGCCGGACACCGCCCAGGTCCCGGACTCGGGACCGACGGTGGCCAGCCGGACCGCCATGGTGGTCGGTGGCGTGTGCCAACAGGCGGCGAAGAAGCTGGCCGACGCCCTGGCGCTCGAGGTCGGCCGCGACGCCCCCTTTGCCGAGCTGCTCGCCGAGCGCACCAGCGACGTGCCCCTTCGGGTCGAGCACGTCTACGCCGACGACGGCAGCCTGACCTGGGATCCGGACACCTACCAGGGCGACGCCTACCCGACCTATGGCTGGAATTGCAACGTGGTGGACCTGACCGTCGACCTCGAGACGGGCGCCGTGCTCTACCAGCGCCTCGTGACGGCCACCGACATCGGCCGTGCCCTGAACCCGGTGCTCGCCAGCGGCCAGATCGAGGGCGGCGCCTTGCAGGGGCTGGGCTGGGCCACCCAGGAAGAGGTGGTGCTGGACGACGCACGGCGCATGCGCAACGACCGGCTCACCAACTACATCATCCCCACTTCCCTGGACGCGCCGGAGCTCCACACCGTGCTCGTCGAGATCCCCTACGAGGGCGGCCCCTTTGGCGCCAAGGGCCTGGGGGAGATTCCCCTCGACGGTCCGGCCGCCGCCGTCGCCCAGGCCATCGAGCAGGCGGCGGGCGCGGTGTTGGATGCCCTGCCCATGACCCCCGAGCGCGTGCTGGAGGCCCTGCCGTGAAGCTGGCATTCACCCTGAACGGTCAGCCCGTCGAGGCCGAAGCCCCGCCGGCGGCCCGGCTGCTGGACCTGCTCCGGGAGACCCTGGGCGTCACCGGAAGCAAGGAAGGCTGCGGCGAAGGCGAGTGCGGCGCGTGCTCGGTGCTCATCGAGGGCCGCTCGGTCTGCAGCTGCCTGGTCCCAGCCGCCCAGGCCCACGGCGCGGACATCGTCACCATCGAGGGCCTCCACGGCCCCGACGGCGCCCTGCACCCGGTCCAGCAGGCCTTCCTGGACCATGGCGCAGCCCAGTGTGGGATCTGCACCCCGGGCTTCGTGGTCACGGCGGCCGAGCTGATGGACCGGGGGGGCAAGTGGACCCGGGCGGACATCCGCGAGGCCCTCGCCGGCAACCTGTGTCGCTGCACCGGCTACCAGAAGATCATCGATGCCGTCGCCGAGGTGCTCGATGCCGAGCGCTGAGCATCCCCTCGGCCGCCAGGAGATCACCTGCCACAAGGCCACCACCTTGCCCCAGGCACTGGAGCTCCGGGCCCAGCACAAGGGGTGCACGGTCATCGCCGGGGGCACCGACGTGATGGTCGACCTGGAGATGGGGCTGCGCACGCCCCAGCACCTGGTCGACGTCTGGGGTGTCGAAGAGCTCAGGGGAGTGCGCAAGCACGGCAACCGACTGTGGATCGGTGCGGTCACGTCGTACACCGACATCATCCGCTCGACCGAGGCCCAGGCCGAGGCCCCCGCCCTGGTCGAGGCCGCACGCACGGTGGGCGCCCTCCAGATCCAGAACCGAGGCACCCTGGGCGGCAACCTGGGCAATGCCTCGCCCGCAGGGGACACCTTGCCGGTGCTGCTCGCGCTGGATGCGGTGGTCGAGGTCGCCAGCCGGCTCCGGGGCTCGCGCTTCGTGCCCGTGGACCAGTTCTTCGTGGGCTACCGGCGCATCCGGCTCGAGGCCGACGAGCTCATCACCGGGGTCTGGCTGCCCGGTCGTCACGACAACGATCACACCCACTACCGCAAGGTGGGCACCCGGGCAGCCCAGGCCATCTCCAAGGTCGTGCTGGCCGGCCGACTGCGCATCCGGGACCACGTGGTCCAGGAGGCCCGGGTGGCCTTTGGCTCGATGGCTGCCGTCCCGACCCGCTGCGCCGCCGTCGAAGAGGCCCTGGTCGGGCGACCGGTGGACCCGGCGGCGGCCGCACAGCTGCCCCGGGATCTGGCGCCCATCGACGACGTACGCTCCACGGGGGTCTACCGCCTGAGGGTCGGTCAGAACCTGGTCCGCGCCTGGCTGGAGTCGCTGCGCTGACGCGGCCGAGCCGGCAGCAGGTCCTGGAGGGGGTCAACCTGGCGGCGCTGGTGCTGGCCGCGGGCGTGGTCGGCGGGGTGTCGCCCACCGCGACGCCGACGTGTGGGGTGCACAACTGCTGCGATGGCATGGTGTTTCGCGGCGTCGCCGAGACCCTCGCCGCGGGCGGTGAGGGCGTGTACGCATGGGACACTCTGAGGGCTTGGTGGGTGGAGTCGACCGGAGCGGAGCCCTTGGTCGTCCTGCCCTTTGCCTACCCGCCGCCTGCCTTGCCGCTCTTCCACGGCTGGGCTCTGGGCTCGGCGACCGGTGCGGCAGCGGTCGCCGCGGCCGCTTCGATGGCGGCCTTCGTGGCGGTCGCGGTGGCCCTGGGCGGCGGGCTGGTCGGTCTGGCGGCGGGCCTGGGCGGGTGGTCGTTCTTCTCGGCCTGGTTGGCCCAGACCGGGCTCTGGCTCGGCGCGGCGGCGGGTCTGGTATTGCTCGGCCTGCGTCGGGGCTCGGCGCTGTGGTCGGGGGTGGGCCTGGCGCTCTTGTGCCTGAAGCCCCACTACGGCGCCTACCCTGTGCTGGGCATGCTCGTGGCCCGTCGTTGGCGCGAGCTGGGGGTCGCGGGCGTTGTGCTGGGCGGCCTGACCCTGCTCAGCGCGCTGCTCTATGGTCCGGGCCTGTGGCTGGACTGGCTCCACGCCATCGGGGACGGGGTCGGCGGCGGTCACCCGGCGCTGGACTTCCGGGTCATGACCAGCTGGGTCGCCCTGGTTCCCGGAGGCCCCGAGCTCGCGCGGGTCGGTCTGGGGCTGTGGCTCGTGGGCATGGTGCCCGTGGCGTGGCTCTGGCGACGCCGGGACCCCGAGCTGGCCCTGGCGGGCTCGGTGCTCCTGGCCTTGCTGCTCACGCCCCATGGCCACCCCTACGACCTGGCCCTCTGGCTCGTGCCAGCCCTGGTGCTCTGGCCCCGGCAGCCCCTGCCGCTGCTCGGCCTGGGCGCCCTCCACCACACCACCCTCTTCATGCACGCCCGCTTCGCCATGCCCCTGGCGACCTTGTGGCTGCTGGTCCGTGTCGTGCGCTCCCCCACGGCCGTGGCCGAGGCGTCGGCATGAGCCTGGAGCAGATCTACTGGGCACTGACCATGACGGTGGTCCTGCTGCTGCCGTTCAGCCTGCTGCTCAGCGCCCTGGGGCTGCATCGCGCGGCCCCGGCCATTCGAGAGCCGGCGTGGCATGTGGCGATGGCGGTGGGGGCCTTCCTGCTGATGACCGCCCCCAGCGAGGCGCGGGTCGCAGGGTGGCGCATTCCCGTCGCGATCCCGCTCACGGTGCCGCCGCTGGTGGCCTTGAACCTGATGTGCCAGCGGGTCGATGGGCCGCTGGCCTCCAGCCGGGCCACCCTGAGCCTGGGCATCGCCGGACTCGGGGTGGTGGCGTTGACCGGGCTGCTGGCGGTGGTGGGCTTGGCCCCGCCGCTGCCGACCGCCGAGCTGACGGTGCGGCTGATGGCCCTGGGCACCGGCATCGTGACGGCCCGGGCCGCGTGGTTCCAGGTCGAGGAGTCCGGGGGTCTGGCCTGGGAGGTCGGCTGGGGCGCGGGGGTGGTCGGACTCAGCACCTTCATCGCCTCCTGGACATCGCTGATGGTGGGCATCGGCTTGGGACAGCGGCCGACGGCGGTGCTCCTGGGTGTGCCGCCCCTGATCGGCGCAGCCTGCGGGGCGGTCGTGGGCTTCTACGTCAACGCCAACGAGGTCGAGCACCCCAAGCCGCTCAAGCCCAGGCCCCGGCTCTTCCAGGGGGCCGAGCAGCGCTATGGCCGCTTCTTCCAGGACTACCCGACCGCGCTGCTCCTGGTGGACCCGGACACCGGCGCCGTAGTGGATGCCAACGAGCGGGCCCAGGAGCTCACCGGCGCCGGTGCCCAGGACCTGCAGGGTCAGGCCTTGGAGTCCCTGTTCCTGGAGCAGGTCCCCCAGCAGGCGGAGAAGGGGCGGTTCACCCTCCGTCGGCAGGGGCTGGAGCCCCTACCGGTCGGCGGGCGGACCAGCAAGCTCCAGGTGGGCGACCGGCAGTACCAGGTGGTGGCCTTCCAGGACATTCGCAAGGAGCTCGAGGACATCGACCGCCAGATCCGCATCGAGCGCCTCGAGGTCGTGAGCCGGGTCGCGGGCGGGCTGTCCCACGACTTCTCCAACCTGCTGCAGGGCATCCTGGGCTACGCGGGGCACCTGGCGCCGGACAGCAGCGAGGAGGCCCTGACCACGGGACTGGCGGCCATCCACCGTTACGCCCGCCGAGGGTCCGAGATCGCCAAGCGTCTCCGGGCACTCTCCCGGGAGCCGGAGTTCCTGCGCGGCACCTGCAGCGCCCGGGACGTGGTGGCCGATGCCCGGGAGCTGATCGAGCGCGGCGTGGCCCTGGGCATGACGCTGCAGGTCCGCCTGTGCGACGCGCCCGCGCAGATCGGCATCCCCGCTGGGCGCCTCCAGGACATCCTGTTGAACCTGGCCATCCACGCCCGGGACAACATGCCGGGCGGCGGACTGCTGCGCATCGAGGTCGGCCTGGAGGAGATCGCTGAGGTCCGCCTGAGCCACGGGGTGCCGCTGGCGGCCGGGACCTATGTGCAGATCTCCGTGAGCGACACCGGCAGCGGTGCGGATCCAGCCCTGCGCGAGGCAGCGTTCGAGCCCTATCGCTCTCTCGAGGATGGCAAGGCTGGGCTGGGGCTGGCCGCGGCCTGGTCCACGGTGCGCAGCGTGGGGGGCTGGGCCGAGATCGACGCGGTGGTGGGGGCCGGGACCACGGTCCGGATGTTGTTCCCCCAGGTGGTCGAGCTGGCCGTGCCGGAGGGTCTGCCGCCGGGCCAGGCCGACACGCCGGCCACCAGCTTTCAGCTCCTGGCCGGAGACTCTGGCCCGCACCCGCTGCCGCCGGAGCTCAAGCCCACGATGGCTGCAGCCGCCTCTGCGGGCGAGCAGCCGCCCGAGGATGCGCCGGACGGGCCGGACGGCGAGCCACCGCCCGCCGCGAAGACCGAAGTCCGTCGGGTTCTGGTGGTGGACGACGAGGACGACCTGCGCTCCATGATCGACATCCTGCTCGGGGCCCGAGGCATCGAGGTCGTCGAAGCGAGCGGGGGCCGCGTCGCGCTGGCGCTCCTGGAGCAGGACCAGGACTTCGACGCCATCATCCTGGACATGGTCATGCCTGGCATGGACGGTGGCGAGGTCCTGTCGGCGATGGCCCAGGAAGGCCTGACGATCCCGGTCGTGATGGCCACGGGCTTCGCCCCCGAGGAGCTCGACCCCGCCGCTCGGGCCCAGGTCTCGACCACCCTGCGCAAGCCCTTCCAGACCGACGCCCTGATCGAGGCCCTGCATGCCTGCGTTCGGGCCAACCCCAAGAGCTGAGAGGAACCCGTGCCGCGATCCCTGCGACCCGCGCCCCAGGTGGCCGAGATGGCCGGCGCCGTCTTCTCACGCCTGGCCCACAAGATCGCGTCCATCGAGGGGCCGGTGTTCCCCTTGCACGTGGGCGACACCTGGCTCCCGCCGTTCGACGCCGGTCGCATGGAGAACCTGCGCTACGAGGACTGGCAGGGCATCCACAAGTACACGTCCCCCCAGGGAATGCCGGCGTTGGTCGACGCCATCGTCGACAAGGTCCGGGATCAGAACGGCATCCCGGCAGAGAGGGCGGGGGTCCTGTGCACGGCTGGCACCACCGGTGGCCTGGCCGCGGCGGTCGGGATGCTGGCCGCGCCCGGCGAGGAGGTGATGATCCTGGCCCCGCACTGGCCGCTGATCCGCGGCATCGTGGAGTCCTTCCGCGCCGTGCCGGTGCTGGTGCCCTTCTACGATCGGGTGGACTCCCTGGAGGCTGCTGTCGCCGCCGTGAGGGCCTGCATCACCGAGCGGACCGTGGCCCTGTACGTGTCCACTCCGTCGAACCCCACCGGCGTGGTGGTGCCACCCCCATGGCTCCAGGCTCTGGCGGAGCTGTGTCGCTCCCAGGACCTGTGGCTGTTGTCGGACGAGGTCTACGAGCACCACGCCTACCGCGGGGAGCACGCCAGCATCGGGTCCTTTGCCCCGGAGCGCAGCCTGAGCGCCTTCAGCTTCTCCAAGGCCTATGGCATGGCCGGGAATCGGACCGGGTACCTGGTGGGGCCGCCCGCGGCCATCGCCCAGTGCCGGAAGATTTCGACCCACACCTTCTACTCCGCCCCCACGTCGGGCCAGATCGCCGGGTTGAGGGCGCTGCAGTCGGGAGACAGCTGGCTGGCCGAGTCCCGGCGCGTCTACCAACAGGCCGGGGACCGGGCGGCGCAGATCCTCGGCGAGCCGCCACCGGCTGGGAGCACCTTCCTATTCCTGGACGTGGCCGACAGGCTGGACGAGCGCGGCATCTTCGGCTTCCTCGAGGACTGCCTGGATGACGGCCTGGTGATGGCGCCGGGGCCTTCCTTTGGCCGGGGCCACTACGACAGCTACGTCCGGCTCTGCTACACCTCCGCCCCGCCGGACCACGTGGCCGAGGGCTGCCGGCGGCTCGCTCGGCGTCTGGGGCGCTAGTCCCCTGTCTCACAAGTTCTCGGGCGATTCGCTTGCCCTCGACGCCGCTGGCGGCGTTCCGGCTCCTGGACGTGACTCGGCCACGACGGCGTCGCCGCGCCTTGCCAGCGGCGCCGATTGCGGCGCGACTCACCTCGCGAACTTGTGAGACAGGGGACTTGCCGCTCAGACCCGCCGGTGGTCCCGCAGTGGCATGCCCTGCCGGATCGCGGCAGAGCGACCCAGGTCGATCTCGGCGTAGCAGACGCCCTCGCCGTCGCCGCACTCCGCCACCACCGTGCCCCAGGGATCGATGATGACCGAGTGGCCATAGGAGCACCGCAGGCCTTCGTCGTCGTGGGCGCCCCACTGGCCGGGCGCGAGCACCCAGCACTGGGTCTCGATGGCGCGGGCTCGCAGCAGCACGTGCCAGTGGTCCTTGCCGGTCATCAGCGTGAAGGCGCTGGGCACGGTGATCAGGTCGGCCCCGCGGTCGACCAGGGCCCGGTAGAGCTCCGGGAAGCGCAGGTCGTAGCAGATGCTCAGGCCGATGCGCCCCAGCGCCGTGTCGGCCACCACCACCCGGTCGCCGGGCGCACAGGTCGCGGACTCCTGGAAGCGCACCCCGCCGGGCACGTCCACGTCGAAGAGGTGAATCTTGCGGTAGCTGTCGATCAAGGCGCCGTCGGGCCCGAACAGCAGGCTGGTGTTGTGACAGCGCCGGGTCTCTGCCGGCGCCCGCTCGGCGCCGGAGCCGATGAGCAGGTGGATGCCCAGCTCGGCGGCCAGCGCCCCCAGCCCGCGATGGGTGGGCCCGTCGACGGCCTCGGCCAGCCGGACCTTGCGATCGTGGGGCCCCAGGTAGGTGGTGGCTTCGGGCGTGGCGACCAGCTGCGCCCCCGCGGCAGCCGCGCGACGGACCATCTCCTCGGTCCGGGCCAGGTTGCGGGCCACATCGGACGAACCCTGGAGCTGCACGCAGGCGGCGAGAAACATCGGGACCTCTCAGTCGGGTCCCGGTAACGCCTGTCAGGGTTTTCTACGCTCTGCCCGAGCGCTTCTGCTTGACCGCCATGTACAGGTTGCGGGCCTCTGGAGGCGCGCCGCCTTGCTTGATCACATAGGCCAGCCGGCGCTCGGCGTCGTCGTAGTAGCCCATCTCCGACTCCAGCTTGGCGATGAAGTGCTGGGTGGCCGGGACCTTGGGGGACAGGGACTCCGAGATCTTCAAGACCTCGCTCGCGTCCTCGTGGCGCTGGGACTGGGGCAACCGCGTGTCGTGCAGGATCGCCCAGCCCAGGTAGGCCAGGTTCCGAGGGCTGTGCATCGACAGCTCACGGGCCGCCGTGAAGCAGCGCACGGCCAGGGGGAAGTCCCGCTTGCGCAAGGCGGCGAAGCCGGCGGCAAAGGCGGCCTCTTCGCGGTCGTCTCCCACGCAGTCCATGCCGAACTCCTGGGCGGCCTGGCACAGGCTCTCGAGGTTCTGGGTCGCCCGCTCGACCCTGGCGGTCATCTTGGTGGCCAGGCTCTTGAGCTCGGGCACGGTGGACTCCTGGGCCATCTTGCTGTAGCGGGAGTGCATCCGGGCGCCGGCTTCCTGGATCCGCTGGAGCTCGTAGCCGGGGGAGATCGCCAGCACGGTCCAGTCGTCCGCGCGCTCCAGCCGCTCGACGTCCTGGCGGAGCCGCTTGGCGACCATCTCCCTGTGCAGCCGGGCCATCTCGCCCACACCACCCGAGCCACCGCCCACCTGGGTCTGGGCCGCGCTCACCACCGACACCGGGCCGTTCTTTGCCAAGCCGCTCGCGCCGGGCCGGATGGCGGTCTTGCGCACCTTGAGCTTCTTGAACTCGACCATGCCCAGCAGGAACAGGGCCTCGAGCTCGGCCGGCAGGTGCTCGTCGCCGTGGGCCAGCAGACCCAGACGCCGGTCCAGGGGCATCGGCGTGGTGGAGGCGTCAATCAGCCGGGCCACGTCGTCGCCCACGGGGAGCAGGAAGGCCCGCTCGTACAGGGGCAGGCGGTTCAAGGACCGGGGACCCATGCGCTTCATGAAGTCGTCGCTGGCCAGGGCCTTGGCGGCCTCCCAGATAGCCAGGCCCACGCTGAAGGTGTCCGCCAGGCCGTCCTGGTCGCTGGGGGCGAACACCAGTCCGCCTTCGGCCAGCGCCCGGTGCACCAGGGCCGTGCCGTCGCCGTCGACGGTGCCCCCGCCGACCACCGCGGCCTGACTGCCGTCCGTGAGCGTCAGGAGTCCGGTGCGTTCCTGGCCCCAGACCCGGGCCAGCACGTCCAGGGCGTAGCGGACTGGCTGGCCCTCGACGTCGCGGTGGGCGTCTGCGACTGCGTTCTCGAGCAGGGTGCGAAGGCGCGCGGTCGGCTTGTCGGCCGAGAAGCGGCGGAAGATCCCGAGCTCGTCCAGGGCGCGGGCGGCGCGCGGATCCCCCACTCCGGGGCCCACCAGCGCGACGATCGGGATGTCCGCTGCGGGGTGCGCGGACTGGACCTGGCGGATCAGGCGGACCCCCCGCTTGTTGAGGTGCTGGACGTCGACGACCAGGGTGTCCGGGAGGCCCTCGTCCAGGCGCGCCCGAATGGCTGAAACGTCGGAGCAGACCTGGACACCCACGCCGACCGCTTCAAGGATCGGCGCCAGCTCGGCTTCGCGCTCGGCGGCGCCTGGGACGAAGAGAAGCGGCAAGGGTCGGGGGCCTGGGGAGCGCGGAGAAGAATAGCGCATGGTCACGTCCTGCCGCCCGGTGTCGGACCCAGGGGGCAAGCCTTGAGGGCAAGTTCAGGGCGAAGGCGGGCGGGCCTCTACCGGGGCGTCGACCCGGTCCTTCGGCACGCCTCCGGTCAGTAGATCTTCGAAGCGCAGCAGGGCCAGCGCGCCCAGCAGCACCCCGAACCACAGGGTCGCCACGCGAACCAGCAGGGCTGCGGCGACCGCCACCGGCTCGCTGACGCCCATGATGGTCGTGGCGCCGCCGACGAGAGCGCCATCCGCCACGCCCAGACCGCCGGGCATGGCGCCACCGGCCACCGTGGCAAAGGCGTACAGAAAGGTCGACGCCTCGAGGGTGGGCGCCAGCGCCCCCAGGCCCCGGAAGCACAACAGGTAGCCCACGCACTCGGCGCCCCAGGCGACCACGGACAGCAGGGTCGTGGCCACGAAGGGCACCGGGGCCAGACACGCCCGCATGGCCCTGTAGAGCTCTTCGAGCTTGTGGCCCACCCGCCCGACCAGGGGCAGCCGCGCCAGGCCTCCCAGGATGGCCAGGGACAGCCCCTGGTGGGCCAGGATCAGCAGTCCGGCGGCCACCGTGCCGGCCAGGGTCCACAGGATCCAGGCCTGGTCCGCCGCATAGGTGCCGATGCTGAAGGCCGCCAGGATCACCATGGCGATGCCATCGGTCAGCCGCTCGGCGATGAGCGCTGGCAGGGTCGTCGCCATGGGGGTCCGGGTGCGCTTGCTGACCAGGTAGGGCTTGAGCAGCTCCCCGGCCTTGCCCGGTGAGATGACCATGGACAGCCCAGCCACGAAGATGGTCGCGTTGGCTCGCCAGCCGATGTCCACGTGGAGCACCCGCAACAGGTAGTGCCACTTCACGAAGCGCAGCCCGTAGTTCACCAGCGTCAACAACAGGACGACGACGTAGAGGCTCCAGGCAAAGGTCTTGAGCTGCTCGCCGACTGCGTCGGCCCCGGCCCACACCGACCCGCCGACGTAGAGCAGCACCCCGGCGACGATGGCCCAGACCACCCACTTGCGAAAGCGGCGGAGCAGGTCCTGTTGGGGGTCGTCGCCCTCGGGCTGCTCCACTAGAGCGCCTGGACCTTGACCGCGGTCACGACGTCCTTCATCTCGTCCCGCAGGCGGTCCTGGAGCTGGATGTAGACGTTGTAGTTCTCACCGTCGGTGTTGTCCGGGTCCTGCATCCGCGCCGGGTGCTTGTAGAGCCAGAACTCGGCGTCGGTGCCGTCCTCGAAGTGGAAGGCCCACTTGTGGCGGCTCACGACCATCCACTTCTTGCCGTCCAGCGTGGTCGCCGTGCTCTTGATCTTGACCTCGCAGGTGTACATCCACGGGTTGTAGTCGGAGCTGTAGGCGCAGTCCGAGTCGGCGGGGTTGCCCTTGGCGATGGTCACGCTCTTGAGCTCGTCCCAGCCCACTTCGATCTCGGTGCCGTAGCCCTCGAGGGTGAGCTTGAGCTTGGCGGTGTCGGTGAGCCAGTCGGCTTCGCCCCACCAGTCGCTGGAGCGCTCCACGCGCTTGACCGCGCCGCTGGTGGCGGTGCCGTCGGCCCGCTTCAGATCGACGGTCCAGCTGACGTTGTTCGCCGGGGGCGGAGGCGGAGGCGGGGGCTCGGCCTCGACGGGCTCTTCCTCGTCGACCGCTTCTTCCGGGGGTGCTTCCGGGGCTTCTGCCGTGGCGTCGTCGCTCGCCTCGCTGGCGGGAGGCTCTTCAGCGGCGTCCGCCGAGGACGCGGGGTCCTTTTTCTCGCCACAGGCCGTCAGGATCAGGGCGCCGCTTGCCAACAGGGTGAGCCAAGGTCGTCGCATCGAGGTCCTCCGTCAATCGAACCCCGGGGGTAACCCCGCGAGGCATGGATTCAAGCCCTCTTTGCGACAGTCGCCAGGAACAGGGCGCCCAGCAGCAGCAGCAACAGCTGTTGGGTTCGGACCAGGGCTGTCATCGCCACGGCGTCCGCCAGCTCGACCCCCGTGGTGGTGACGAAGAACGCACAGAAGAGCGCGTCCCACCCCGCCATGGCCGCAGGCAGGGCGTAGAGGGCCACGATGCCCGCGGTCGCGGCGCAGTAGGTGAACAAGATGCCCGGCAGGTGGGCGTGCATGCCCAGCGCATAGCTGCCCAGCCAGATCCCTGCGGTGACGGAGAAGTGGCTGCCCAGGCTCCAGGTCAGGGCCAGGGCCCACCGGCCGGGAGGCTGGCGGCCGACCTCGCCCAGCGCGGTGGCGGTGCGCTGGACGGCATCGTCGAGCTTGTCGAAGCCCCGGCCGAGCCAGCTGGGCAACGCCGACAGTCGACCCGCGGTCTCCTGGGAGAGGCGTCGCAGCAGCGTCGGCCACGCGCTGAGCACGCCGAGCCCCATCGCGAAGAGGGCGATGAACACGGCGACGCCCCCGATCAGGCCGCTGGCTTCGGGGGGGATGGGCAGGTCGCCGAGCCCCCAGGCCAGCAGAGCCAGGGCCCCGGCTGCGCCGAGCCCCAGGAAGCGGGCGTGGATGCCGGCGGCGAGCGCGGTGGTGGCCGGGATGCCGAAGCGTCGCTTGACCAGCATCGCCGCCCCGACCTCGCCCACGGGGCCGGGCAGGGCCACGTTCATCAACATGCCGGCGCAGACGATGCCCATCATGCCGGGCAGGGCCAGGGCCTCCCCACCGGGGATCAAGGTGCGCCAGCGAAGGGCCAGGAACACCACGGCGCCTGTCATCACAGCGATGGCGCCGACCAGTGGCACCGGGCGCGTGCGGCCCCAGAGGTCCACCATCGCCGCCGCCCCGGTGTCGGTGCGCGACACGGCCAGAGCGATGAGCACCAGGATCGCCAGTCCGCCCAGGCCGAGCCACACCCCGGTCCTTGCCACGCGGCCCAGGGAAGGGGGAGGGGCCTGTGGTGCCGTTGGGGGTTGGCTCACGTGCGGTCGAGCAGACCGTACTTGTTCAGCTTGTAGCGCAGAGTGTTGCGCTCGACCCCGAGCAGCTTGCTCATCTTGGTGCGGTCGCCGCCGGACTGCCGGAGCGCCTGCTCCAAGAGGCGACGCTCCTCGGTCTCCAGGTAGCGGGACAGGTTGAAGCCGTCTTGGAGGGCCTCGGGACTGCGGCCGGGCACGTCGGGCAGGTCGTAGGCCTGGGCGCCGAACACCAGCGCCCGCTCGCACACCGCGGCGGCTTCGCGCAGGTTTCCGGGCCAGTGGTAGGCCTTGAGCCGCTCCAGCTGGGCTGCGGTGGGCCGCGGGGCCTCTCTGCCCGCCAGGTCGCTCCGTTCCTCGAGGATTCGATCGATCAGCAGCGGCAGCTCGGCGATGCGATCCCGCAGCGGAGGGATGTCCACCACCAGCACAGCCAGGCGGTAGTACAGGGCCCCACCCGCGGGGGCGCTCCACCCGGGACGCGCCGAGGCAAAGATCCGGGGACCGCCGTCGTGGGGGGGTGGGAGGGCGTCCAGCAGACGCTCCAGGTGTTGGGCCGACTCGGCGTTGAGCTGGTCCACCGACGGAAAGAACACCGCCGAGCTGGCGGAGAGCTTCTCCGCGTCGGCCCGGTCGGGCCTCGGGATGGCCACCATCGGTGTGTCCGATCCTCCGCCCAGGCCGTGGATGCGGGCCGCGGCGGAGCCTCGCCCGCTGCCCGGCTCGCCGATGAGCAGCACGGTGCTGGTGACGCCGGCCACCAGGGCCAACTGCCGGCCCAACCGGCCAGGCCACAGGTCGGCGTCGCCGGACGTGATGATGGAGCCCCGCCCGTCGAGCTCGCGCAGGCGTTGCAGGAGCTGGGTCGGCGTGACGGGCTTGGTCAGGAAGTCCAGGGCACCCAGGTGCATGGCCTGGACCGCGGTCTCGACCGTGCCGTACCCGGTGAAGACCAGCACGATGGGGGGGTCGGGCTGTGCCTTGGCTGCTCGGAGCACCGCCATGCCGTCCAAGGGCTCCATCTTGAGATCGGTCAGCACGATCTCGATGCCGCCATCCCGGATCCGGTCGATGGCCGACTGGCCGTCGTAGACCGCCAGGGCGTCGTAGCCCTCTCGCCGCAGGACCTTGCACAGCGCATCGGCGGCGGAGCGGTTGTCGTCCGAGATCAGGACCGTGCGGCTGCTCATGCGGTCTCGGTCCTGGGTAGTGTCATCGAGAAGCGGGCTCCGCCGAGGGGACTCTGACCGTATCGCAGCGTTCCACCGTGAGACTCGGCGACCCTGGCGGCTAGGAAGAGGCCCAGTCCCGTGCCCCCGGGCCTGCGACTATATCCCGGCTCGAACAGCCGTAGGCGATCCTCGGGCTCCACCCCCGGGCCGCTGTCGTCGATGTGCACGGTGATCGAGCGTGGCCCGGGCAGCACGGTCACCTCGATGCTGCCGTGACCGCTGTCCTCGAGCGCCTCCAGCGCGTTCACCAGGATGTTCTCCAGGGCCCGTCGGACCAGCGGCGGATCCAGGGCGATCCGGTGCGCACGCGGCGCCAGCAGTCGCAGTGTGACCCCCAGCCGGCGAGCCATCGGCAGGTGGAACTCGATGCAGCTGTCGATGAGCGCCTCGAGCTCGACCGTGCGACGGATCACCTCGAGCTCGTCCTTGGAGTCGACCAGGCGCCGAATCACGACTTCGATGGTCTCCAGCTCGGCTTCGAGCGCCTGCTGGAGGTCTCGCCGATCGCGCTCCTGGGGTTCATAGGCCATCAGGTCGATCAAGGCCGTCAGGCTCTGGAGGGGGTTCCGTACCTCGTGGGCGACGATGGCTGCGATCTGACGAGTCCACGCCAGCCTGCCCAAGGATTCGGCCCGATCCCCCAGCTGGGCCTCCAGGTCGTCCAGTTCGCGGCGGGCGGGCGGGACCCACAGCCACAGGTGGACCAGGCCGGTCAGCGACGCGGCGAACAGCCCGGCAGCGAGCCCGATGAAGCGACTCCGGCGGAGCCCCTGGGGCGCCACCGTGATCAGGCTGTGCTGGGGCCAGAGCGCCAGGCCGGAGCACCAGGCGACCGCGCCGGGAGGCGTGGACAGCATCCAGCTCTCGGTGTCCCTGGCCGTGCAGGCCGTCACGAGCTCAGGGCTCAGCCAGGCGCTGTCCCCTGCCTGGCGCACGACCTCGCTCTGGGGATCCACGACCGCTGCGGTGTAGAGTCGAGCCGCCCTCACGACCCGGCCCAGGCTGGCGTCGGGCACCAGGGTCGTCGCCACCGCCCGGCTGCTGGCCCGCAGCTGGTAGCGCACGTCGACCGCGGACCGGGTGCCAAAGGTCGCCACCATGCCCACGATGGCTCCCACCACCACGGACGTGGCGGTGGTGCGGAGGACGAGGGTCCGGCCCGGGCGTCGCACCTGCCGGGGTCAGTCGGTGGTGGCGTCGCCGATGTTGATGGTCAGCCCGTTGTCGCCGGCCTGTCCCGACAGGCTCTCGCTGGCGTTCTCGCTCAGGGCCAGCGCTTCGTCGCCGCTCAAGGCATAGGTCGCCTGGGCCACTGAAGGTCGGCTGCGGTCGGCCTGGATGGCCATCGTGTCCTGGAAGGCGCGGCCGTGGTCGTACTGCAGGTGGTGGGGGGTCGAACATCCGAACAGCGCGGTGATCAGGGCCAGGGCGGGCATCGTCACGGGGCTTCCTCCTGCTCCGGGCCGTCCGGGTCGGACTCGGCCAGGGCTTGGCTCGCGGCGACGTGGTCGGGCCACGCCTCCAGGGCTGCAGCATAGCTGTCGCGGGCGGCGGCGGTGTCCCCCCGAAGGTCCTGGGCCAGGCCCAGGTTGTACAAGGCGTCCGCCTGGGACTCGTGGAGGCTGGACCGCGGATCGAGGCGGGCGGCGGCCTGGAAGGAGGCCAGGGCGTCGTCGTCGCGCCCGATGGCCCCCAGGGCGAAGCCCAGGTTGTTCCGGCTGCGCCCCGACGTGGGGTCCAGGGCGATGGCCTTGCGGAACGAAGCCACGGCGTCGAGGGGTCGGCTCGCGGTCATCAGCGCGAACCCCAGGTTGTTGTGCAGGCTGGCCCGCTGGCCCGTGTCGTCGTTGTTGCGACTGCGCCGGACCGCGCGGTCAAAGGCCACCACGGCTTCGTCCGCCCGCTCCGCGCCGGCGTAGGCCAGTCCGAGCAGGCGCTGGGACTCCGCCGACGGCCAGTGCCGCAGCGGCGTCAGCAAGCCGATGGCCTCGTCGTAGAGCTCCTGGCCGGTGCAGGCCGCCGCGTGCACCTGGTCCAAGCGCACGCTGTCGTGGCCCTCGGCCCGCAGGCTGCCGACCATGTTCAAGGCCCGGGCGTGGCGCCCGGACCGGACCAGGGCCTCGGCCATCTGGAGTTGCACGTCGAGCGCGTCGACGAGCTCTTCCTCCTGGACCGGCACCGCCTGGCTGCGCACCGTCGCGCAGCCGCTGAGCAAGGCCACCAGGACCAGGGTGGTCACGGGGCTTGGCTCTGCGCGGCCAGCGCGGGCAGCAGGGTGTTCTTGACGTTGACCGCCGCCGGACCGACCAGGATCACGATCAGGCACGGCAGGATGAAGCAGATCATCGCCACAGTGAGCTTGGGCGAGATCTTGGCGGCCATTTCCTCGGCCCGCTGCATTCGACGGGTGCGGACCAGACCTGCGTGGATGCGCAGGCTCTGGGCCACGGGCGTGCCGAAGCGCTCGGCCTGGGCGAGCACGTTGACCAGGGCGTTGAACTCGTCCAGCCCCGTGCGCTGTTGCAGGTGCCGCAGGGCGTCCAGTCGCGGCACGCCGGCGTTCATCTCGTGGGTCACCAGCCGCATCTCGCTGGACAGCTCGGGCGCCGTCTCGTCGAGCTCGTCGGAGACCCGACGGAAGGAAGCGTCCAGGCCGAGCCCGGCCTCGACCGACGCGACCAGCAGGTCCAGGGCATCGGGGAAGGACCGCAGGAGCTCCTCCATGCGGTGCAGGCGCTGGTTCGCCACGTAGATCCGCGGGACCTGGTACCCGAGAAAGGCAAGCGCCAGGCTCCAGAAGACGACCCAGACCAGCCGCAGCTCCACCGGGTAGAGCGAGAACAGGATGGGGAGCAGGATCGCGAAGACCACCCGGAACAGGGAGTAGATCTCCATGGCGTGCCGGTTCCGGAACCCGGCTTGGACCAGGGCCTTGCGCAGCGCGCCCAGCTCGCCTTCGTTGGTCGGTGTCGCGACCTTGGCGACGGCCAGGGTGAAGGGGCTGAGCTCCGGGCCGGCGTCGAACCCGGCGAGCCCGTAGTTGGTGGTCGGGCGCTGGGTCATGTCCTCGAGCCGATCCCGGGCGCTCCGGGTCGGGTTCAGGAGCACATAGGCGCCGTAGAAGGCCATCAGCACGGCGACACCGACGCCGGTCGCCGCCGCGATCGCGACCATGCCCGGGGCCATCAGACGTCCACCTTGGACAGCTCGCGCATCACCACCACGCCCAGGATGAAGGAGATGATGCAGTACGCCAGGAGCAGCTGACCGAACGGGTCTGTGACCAGGGGCCGCAGGTACGCTGGCCGGGTGTAGAGCAGCATCGCGGCGACGACAAAGGGCAAGCCCCCCAGGATCCAGGCCGAGAACTTGGCCTCGCTCGTCAGCGCCCGCACCTTGCCCTTGAACACGAAGCGCTGGCGGATCGTGTGGGCGATGTTGCCCAGGATCTCGATCAGGTTGCCGCCGGTGTCTCGCTGGAGCAGGGTGGACGACACGAAGATCTTGAGGTCGAAGTTGGCCCGGTTGCGGGCCACCATGTTGTGCATCGACTCCCGGAAGTCCCGGCCCAGGTTGTGCTCTTCGTAGACTCGCCCGAATTCCGTGCTGATGGGCGCTTCCATCTCTTCGGCGACCATGCGCATGGACTCGCTGATGCCGTGGCCGGACTGCAGGGAGCGACACACCAGGTCCAGGGCCTCGGGCAGCTGGGCCGTGATCTGCTCCATGCGCTTGTGCGCCATGCCCCGGAGGCGGGCGATGGGGTAGTAGCCCATGGCCGCGCCGATCAGCCCCACCGGGGCGGTCAGGACCAGCGAGAAGACGATCATGCCCACCATCGTGAACACGCTGATGCGCAGGATGAGGGCGCTCAGGGTGTAGGGGTTGCCGGCCTGGACGAGCAGCTCGACCATGATGTCGGTCGGGCCCCCCTCGCTGTCGGCCAGGGCGCCGCGGGCCTCGCTGAACAGGCTCTCCATGCCCTCTGGCGCACCGGTGCCCAGGCGCCGCGCCAGCTCGCGCTGTTCTTCCTCTCGCTGGGTCTGCCGGTACCAATACAGGCTCTGGATCGCCAGCAGCACCGACGCGAACACCACGGCGACCGCGGTGACGATGACGAGCTTGTCTCCGGTACCCACCTGTGGGTCCTCCTAGACCGGCATGGTGAAGCGGAAGATGTCCGGGGGCAAGCGCACGCCGTAGCGCTCGAAGAGCTTCATGAAGCGGGGCCGCACCCCGGTGGCCCGGAAGCGACCGCGGACCTTGCCCTGGTCGTCGATCGTGGTCTGCTCGAACGTGAAGATGTCCTGGGTCGTGATGATCTGACCCTCCATGCCCACGATCTCCGTCACCCCCACGATGCGCCGGGTGCCGTCGTTGAGTCGCTCCAGCTGGATCACCAGGTGCAGGGCCCGCGCGACCATCTCTCGGATGCGCTTGTCGGTCAGGTTGGACATGCCCATGCCCACCATCGTCTCCAGTCGGGACAAGGCGTCCCGGGGACTGTTGGAGTGGATGGTGCCCAGGGACCCGTCGTGGCCGGTGTTCATGGCTTGGAGCATGTCGATGGCCTCGGCGCCACGGATCTCACCCAAGATCACGCGGTCGGGGCGCATGCGCAGGCTGTTGCGGACCAGATCCCGCATGGTGACCTCGCCCTTGCCCTCGAGGTTGGGGGGGCGGGTCTCCAGCCGCACCACGTGGGACTGCTGGAGCTGGAGCTCGGCGGAGTCCTCGATGGTGATGACCCGCTCGCCCTCCGGCACGAAGCTCGAGAGCACGTTGAGCAGGGTGGTCTTGCCGGTGCCGGTGCCGCCGCTGATGATGATGTTCAGCTTGCAGCGCACACAGGCCCGCAGGACCTCGAGGATCGGCCGCGGGATCGAGCCGGTCGCGACCAGGTCCTCGGCCAGGATCGGCACCGTGCCGAAGCGACGGATCGAGACGTGGGGCCCGTCCAGCGCCAGCGGCGGGATGATGGCATTGAAGCGGCTGCCGTCCTGGAGGCGGGCGTCGACCATGGGGTTGGTCTCGTCGATCCGCCGCCCGACCGCGCTCACGATGCGATCGATGATCTGCATCAGGTGGCGGTCGTCGTTGAATTTCAAGGGGTACTTCTGGAGCAGCCCGCGCTTCTCGACGTAGACCTTGTCCGAGCCGTTGATCAGGATGTCCGAGACCTCGGGGTCGCGCAGCAGCGGCTCCAGGGGACCCAGGCCCAGGATGTCGTCCAGGATCTCCTCGACCAGCCGCTCCCGCTCGGCCCGGTTGAGCGGCAGGGAACGGGTCTCCACCTGTTCGGACAGCGTGGCCCGCAGCCTGGAGGTGAGCTCCTCGCGCGGGGTCGACATGACCTGTTCGAAGTCCAAGGACTCGATGAGCTCGGCGTGGAGGGTCTTCTTGATCCGCGCGAATTCCTCGGAGTCCGTGACGCCGGGACCTCCGCGGGTGCCGTGCCGTTGCTGGGCGCCACGGACGCGATCGATGAGTCGAGAGGAGCCCATGGTGGAGACCTAGTTCAGCAGCCAGCCCATCAGGCCGGCTTTGGTGGGCTCGGGTGCCGAGACCTCGCCCTCGGTGAGCAGGCCCACCAGGTTCGAGTAGTCCAGGGCCGCTGGGGAGCGCTTGTTGACGTCTCGGACCAGCCGGCCGTCGTTGACGGCCTGGTCCACGGTCCGCGGATCCGACGTGACCACCCCGCTCACCGGCACGCCCAGGTTGCCCTGGATGTCCGTGAGGCTGAGGTGGGCCTTGCGCTTGTCGTAGTGGTTGACCACCAGGTACAGCCGCTCCCGCTCGACCCCCAGTCGATCGAAGAGCTGCATGCGCCGGTGGGCGTTCTTGACCGACGGCACGTCGGTGCCGCAGACCAGCAGGATCCGGTCGGCGACGGACGTGGCCATCAGGGTGGCCTCGTCGATGCGGCTCCCGCAGTCCAGCAGCACGTACTGGTAGCTGCGGGCAGCGGTGGTCAGCAGCGCCAGGATGGCGTCGCCGCGAACCTCGTCGGCCTCGTCGAGCTCGTCGGGCTGGGCCAGCACGTGGATGCGGCTCGCGTGGTGGCCCACAGACCCGGCCAGCATGCGCTCGTCCAGTCGATCGACCTTGCGCAGCAGCTCGCCCACGTGGCTGGGGGTCTTGAGGTCCAGGAGCGCCGCGACGTCGCCCATGCTGAAGTCCAGGTCCATCACGCAGACCCGGTAGACAGGGGTCAGCTCGGCCGCGAGGTTGATGGCCAGCGAGGTCACGCCGGCCCCGCCCTTGGTGCCGCAGACGGCGATGACCTCGCCGCGCTCCTCGTCGTCGGGCACGGCATAGGCGGCTTCGTGCACGGCCTGGCGCAACAGGTCGACGTCGTCGGGCAGGACCACGTACTCCCGGTACCCGGCCCGCATGGCGGCTCGAATACGGTCGGGATCGCTCCGCTCACTCAGGGCCACCAGGTGAACGCCCGGCAGCTCGCTGGTCAGGATGGGGCCCAGCCGAACCGCCTCCTCGGGGTCCCGGTCGAAGCCGGCGATGACGACCTGGGGGCGCAGCCGGTTGCCCGTGATCACCGCGTCCTGGTAGCTGGTCGGCTCGCTGGGGAGGATGGCCTCGGTCCCCAGGTACTCGCGCAGCATGCCCATCGCATGAGGGCTGACGCCCACGACGAGCACAGTGGCGGCACCCGTGGCTGGTCCAAGTGAACGCATGGACTAGCGCTGGAAGCCGACCGGCCCTTCCGGGTCCCGGTCCTCGGCGGTCCAGACCCGGTGGTCCAGCCCCAACAGGAAGAGCTCGAAGTCGTTGGGATTGTTGTCCTCGAGCGCCCCAGGCGGCGGCGGGACCTCGTCGGGGGCCATGGGCCGAACCAGCCGCGGGGTCACGAAGATCATGAGCTCGGTCTCGTTGCGCTCGTGCCGGGTGTAGCTGAACGCCGCCCCGATGATGGGGATGTCGCCCAGCAGCGGAATGCTGGCCCGGGTGTGCTCGACGGTCTCGGACAACAGCCCGGCCATGGCAAAGGTCATGCCGTTGTCGACCCGCAGGTGGCTCTCGCCCTTGCGCATCACGAAGCCCGGAATCTCGATGCCTGTGACCCGGGTCCCGGTGGCGGAGTCCACGTCGCTGACTTCGATGTAGACCCGCATGTCCACGACCTCGCGGGCCAGCACGGTCGGCACGAACACCAGCTTGATGCCGTACTCCTTGTACTCGATGGTGATGCGGTTGTTGTTCTGAGCCACCGGGATGGGAATCTCCCCCCCGCTCAGGAACTCGGCCTGTTGGCCGCTCAGGGTCACGATCGAAGGCTCGGCCAGGATCTTGGACAGGTTGTTCTGCTCCAGCACGGACAGCATCGCCAGGATGTCGACGGGGTCGGCGAGCACGCCGAGCATGTTGAAGGTGGCGCCGGAGGGTGCGGGGAGCACGCCGGAGATCAGGGAGCCTGTGCCGGTCGGGTAGTCGGCGGCGAGCTGCGAGGTCGTGGAGTTGGGTCCTTCGACCCAGACCCCGCCGCGGCCATCGCTGACCAGGAAGTTCAAGCCCAGCTCGCGGATGCGCGAACGATTGACTTCGGCGAAGACCACGTCGAGCTGCACCTGGTGGTCACCGGGCACGGTCATCAGGTTCACGAAGTCCGGATCGTAGATCTCGGCGACGGCGGCGACCCGCTCGAGGGTCTGCACGTCGGGCATCTGACCGTCCACGACCAGCCGACCATTCAGAGGGTAGACCCGGGGCGCGACGTCGGTGATCTCGGTCCAACGTCGGACCAGATCGCTCAGGTCCTGGTGAACGGTCACCTCGAAGACGTCGGGGTAGGTCGGGCGGTCCTTGTACCAGACCCACATGTCAGTGGTGCCGGTGCTAAGGCCACGGATCGAGATCTGGCCCCGATCGAGGACCTTGATCTCAGCGACGTTGGGGTCGGACAAGATGACCCGTGCGAGCTCCTGGTCGGAGCCGGAGTGCACGATGGTCTTGCCGACCTCGACGTCGAGCCAGCGCTTCTGCTGGGTCTGCTGAGCCTGAGCGGGCGCCGACCAGCTCGCGCTGACGATGAGCAATGCCAGGGCTGCGAAGAGAGCCCCTATCCAACCGATGTGACGCAATGACCTGCCTTTGACTAGCGCCCGCCGCTACGGCGGTTGTTGTCGGACTTCACGTTGCCTTCCTTGTCCAGGTTGACCTGGGTGCGCTGTCCACCGGTGATCACGTCGACCACGCCACCCGTCTCGTCTTCGGGCGGCTTCTCGGGGCGGGTCCGGCGGGCCGCGCGGGTGGTCACCACGGCCACCTCGACCGGCTCGTAGCCGATGATGTCTCGGGCCGTCATGCGCTTGGTGGGCAGCACCACGCTGTCGATGTTGGACCGCAGGGCCAGGTGGACGTCGCCCTTTGCGGTGGCGAGTGCGAGCTTCTGCGCTTCCTCGGGGGTGACCTCGAGGGTGACGGTGGGCTTGGCGCGGGCCGTGCCCGAGCCCTTGCGGGTCTTCTTGGACGTGTTGGTCGACTCGGCCGCGCTGCGTGGGCGGGTGAGGGAGTCGCCGACCGCCAGCACCTCGACGTTCTGGAGCAGGGTCTCGGTGGTCCAGCTCTTCTGGGCCGCGTCGTCTGGGCGGATGGTCACGATGACGTCGACGAAGTTGCCCGGCTCGATGAAGCCGGCCACGGAGGACTCGGTGTTCACGAAGATGGACATCGCCCGGGTGCCGGACTCGATGATGGCGTTCAAGCCGCGGCCCACGTCGGCCAGGGCCAGGCGCTCGTTGCGCACGAACTCGTTGGGCAGGATGCGTTCCTTGGGGGTGCGGCCCAGCACGTTCTCGACCGACGAGAACACCACGTCCGCGGGCACGATCTCCGGCGGGAAGGACTTGACCGCCACGTCCATGTCCGTGATCGGCAGACCCACGAAGAGCTCGCGGGTGGCCACGACCACGTCGACCTTGTTGTCCTCGGCGCGGGCCTCGGCCAGCTGCTCGTTGGCGCTGCTGATGACCTGGAGCACGAGGGCCGCGGCGCCCGCGGCCGCCAGGATGGAGACGATCAGGAACGCGATGGCCTTGGTGCGCCCGCCCGTCTGCTGGCGTTGCTGCATCGAGAGGGTTCCCCGGAAGATGTGGAGGCTGCGGCCATGCGGCGCTGGCGGACGTGCAGCCTATCACTTCTGTCGGTCGGCCCCGAAGCAGCAAGGGCCGGCTGGCGCCGACCCTTGGTGCACCCAGTTGGGCAGGGGCTAGGAGCCTGACGCCGAACTGACGGTGTCGGAGACGCCCTGGAAAGTGTTGCCCAGCTCGGTACCGAGGCTGGTGAGGGCGCCGATGATGGCGACGGCGATGAGGGCCGCGATGAGGCCGTATTCGATGGCGGTGGCGCCAGACTCTTCGCGGATGAAGGCGGTCAGCATGTTTGTGCTCCTTGAGGCAATCAGGGGCGGGTGGGGAATCCCCTGGATCCCGCGCACCTTACCACCATGGATCGGGCCTCATGGGGAATGACTTTAGTAATTTGCACTAATAGTCCGGAGCGAGGCCCGCGGATCGGGTCACCCTCAGGGTTGCCTGGCCTGCCGTCCACATCCGCAGCTCTTCGCCTGAAAATTCTTCGAGCCACGCGGGGACATTTTCGCAGGGCTGGCCCTGGACCCAGTCGGCCACGAGCAGATCGAGCCTCCAAGGCGGCATCACGAGTCCAGAGGCCACGCCGGAGCGGGCCTCGAGGCCGTGGGCCCATGCTTGGAGCGCCGCCTGGAAGGCCCGCGCGGGTGGCGTGCTGGCCAGGGGACGCAGGGGCACATCGGGCGCCTCGTGGACCAACCGCACCAGCTCTTCTCCCGATCGCTTGAGCAGTCCCTTGGGCATCAGCCGATTTGCGCCCAGCGACGCCACGGTGCGGGGCGCACGGCGGGCCACGTCGACCAGGACGCGGTCGGATGCGACATTCCACGGGCTCAGGTTCCGAGCCTGGGCCTGTCCGTGCCGCCAGGCCGTGAGGTGCCTCAGGCGCTGTCGCTCCCGGTGGTCGAGGACGCGCGCGGCCGGCAACCGACGCCACAGGTCGGACGGGACCGGCGGGGTGAGCCAGCGGTCGACGAGCTCCCGGGTCGCTCCTTGTGCGAGCGCCAGACGTGCAGGGGCGGCGCGAGCCAGCAGGCGGTCGGCGAGCTCTGGGAGCTGGCGCACGTCCGCCGCTGCATAGGCGAGCTGGTCGGGGCCCAGGGGGCGCCGACGCCAGTCGGACAAGCCCGTGCGGTGCTCCGGGGCCGGCGCATCCAGCAGCTCAGCGCGCAGGTCCTCCAGGCGGCGGGGGAACCCGAGCCCGGTGCAGCCCGCAAGGACTTGGGTGTCCGTGACGTGCCTGGGGTCCAGGCCAGCGTGGCGGACCAGCAGCTGCAGGTCCCGCTCGCCGCCGTGGACCAGCACCTGGCAGTCGCTGAGTGCCTGGCCGAGCGGGGCCAGGTCCTGGAGCGCCCGTGGGTCGATCAGGGCGGTCGGCTCGCCTGCCTGGTGCACCTGGACCAGGTACAGGTCGGGCTCGTGCCGGCGCTCGGCGTGGAACTCCGTGTCGACCGCCACCCGTCCCGTCAGCCCGGCGCACAGACGTGCCAAGGCGTCGGGGTCGCGGACGAGCCCGTGGTCGGGGACCGGCGAGGTCTCAGTTGCCGGTGGCGTTGGTGACCTCGTCCTCGACGTCCTCGTAGACGTTGGTGACAGACACGCCGAGTGCGCGGATGCTGACGAGCAGGGTGGCGCCGATCAAGAAGCTGATGAGGGCGTACTCGATGGCGGTCGCCCCACGGCGACGACGTCGACTCAGACTGCCCAGTCGGGGTTCCATTGACCGCCCTGCACGTTCGCCACCCATGTCCTTCGGTCCAGGACCTCGGCCGCTGAAGCGGTCTCGATCTCAAGCACATGGTAGCGACCGCGGTCCACTGCCATCGCTCGGCGCCAGTGGCCGGGCGGGATGGGCTGGAGGAGGGCCTCGAGGGCGGGGTCCGTGATGCGGGGCGCGAGGCGGGCGAGGCCCTCCTCGGCGCAGCGCTCGAGCACGGTCTCCAGGCAGGCGGCCAGGAGCGACGTCTCGCGAGAGAGCACGATGGCGTGGCGGGTGGCCTCGGCGTCGAGGGCGACCCGGACGCCCAGCGACTCGGGCAGGGCGTGCTGCGGGGCCGCCAGGATGCTGCCTGGCAGCTCGTGGCTGATGGCAGCGGGCGTGGCCTGAGGGCCGACCACGGCGACCTGGACCGGCTCGCGGAGGCCCAGGATGGCCCGGCCGGGTCCCAGCCAGCCGCCGCCGGGCAGAGGCCGGCAGCCGCTCGGCGCCGGCAGGGGTGTCAGGACGGCCAGCTGGTTGCCCAGGGCCGCCGGATAGAGCGCGGCCCCGAGCTCGCGGGCGCTGGTCGGGGCCAGGTACAGGGAGCGGGCGCCGTTGCCCTCGTCGTAGACCGCGAACCAGGCCGCTCCACGACCCCGGGCGCGGCCCGTTCGATGCGTACGTACAGCCTGTTGAGCTGGCGTGGACACGTGTACTTTCCCCGACCCTGACGCACCGGACCATACCCGGATTTCCGGCCGACCGATAGAGAGGATGGGACTGTTTGTCGGAGGCCGCGCGTGGTCGTGTTGTTGGCGCTGATCGGGGGCCTGGGATGCGGCGATCCCCAACCATCCGGGGCATCGATGCCCGTGGCTCCGGCGACCCGCGAGAGCCGGGATCTGGACCGGGCGGACAAGGTGGGCGCTGCCGACTTCGACGGCGACGGCGTCGACGAGATCGTGCTGGTCCAGGACGGCGTGGCTCGCTTCGGCGATCATGCCGTGACGTTGGGGGGCGAGGTCCAGGTGGTGCAACGGGGGGATCCCCAAGGCACCGGTCGGGAGGTCCTGTTGCTCGGCACGGGCATGGGCCGCAGCGATCGCAGCGCCCCGATCCGCATCTGGTCCCTCTCCGACAGCGGACCCGAGCTGCTGCTGGAGCGCGACGAGGGACGCAACCAGGTCGCAGATCTGGACTTCGTCGGCGATCGGATCTGGGCGGCCCTGTTCGGGACCGGCAAGGCGGTCGACGCCGGCTGGGTCACCGACGGTTCCCTGGAGCGGATCGACAGCCGGAACCTGGCCACGGCCTGGCTTCCCCTGGACGGGCAGCGCCGTGTGGTGGGCCGGGTCTACGGCGACCGGCCCAAGGCCCCGGGAGACCTGAGGGTCGTGGGACCCGAGGGCGAGCGCGTACTGCCTACCCTGCGCGGCGTCCGGGCACTCTCGGCTGCGGACCTGGACGGGGACGGCCACGACGAACTGCTGGTCGGCGACGGCTGGCACTACGCCTATGGCAAGCAGGCCATCGCCCGGATCCGCGTGCTCCAGGGACCCGACTGGACCCAGGGCCGCACCATCGCGATGTTCGACGACGAGTACACGGTCTGGTCCCTCCACGTGATCGGGGACCGCGTGCTGGCCACCGGGTCACGGGCGGTGCACTGGCTCGCCCGAGACGGCTTGGGCTGGGCCGATGCCCGCGTGGCCCCGGTGCCCGAGACCGGCAATGCGGTGCCGTTCCGCGATGCCGACGGCCTGTGGGCGCTGGTGTCGGGCAGCCCGGCACGGCTGGTGCCCCTGGACTGACCACTCCCTGGACTGGACCGGGATAGAGCGCGACCGTGCTCCCGCCCTCTCATCCGCTGTTGGACAAGCCCGCGCCGGTTCGGGTGTGGGCCTACCTCCAAGAGCGCTTCCCGCCGGTGCCCTACACCCTGTTGGTGGTCCTGTTCTTCGGGTCGGCGGCAGCGGTCGCCCAGGGCCTGGCGGGGGGTGGGTCGACCCCCTGGGCGGGCGCCGGCGTGGTGTGGCTGGTCTTCTTCCACCTGCGGGTCTTCGACGAGCACAAGGACGCCCAGGCAGACGCCGCGGCCTACCCCGACCGCCTGCTCACGCAGGGCGTGGTGACCCTGCCGCTCCTGTCGTCCCTGGCGGCCGGCGCCATCTTCCTCGAGGCGGCCCTGTCGGCCTGGATCGGGGTGCCTGCATTGGTGGCCTGGGCCGCGACCTTTCTCTACACGCTGGCCATGCGTGCCGAGTTCGGCGTGGGGCACTGGCTCCAGGACCGCATGGTGCTCTACGCCGTGACCCACAACCCCGTCACCGGGCTGCTCGCCGTCTACGCCTGGGCGTGCACCGGCACGGCCTGGTCGCCGCGGTACCTGGCCTACGTGGGTTTTGCCAGCTTCGGCAGCCTGGCCTTCGAGGTCGGCCGCAAGGTCAACCTGCCCGCCGAAGAAGTCCCTGGCGTGCCCAGCTACACGACCGTGCTCGGTCGCGGCCGCGCTCTGGGTCTGCTGGCCGCCTGCTACGTGCTCGCCACCTGCTGCGTGCTGGTCCTGGTCGGGTTCGGTCCGGTCGCCCTGGCCGGGGCGCTGGTGCCCGCTGGCGTCGCTCTCCTCCTGCTCCTGCCCCCCGCCAAGGCCCCGGCCAAGCGCGTCGAGGGTGGGGCGTCGCTGTATCTCTTGGGATCGTTTGGAGTGCTGTGGTGGCTGGCATGACCTGGGTGACTCAGTCGGGACAACTCCAGGGTGCACCCGCTGCACACCTGGACCGGATCGGAGGCAAGGGGGTCGGGCTCCTGGCGCTCCAGGCCCAGGGCCTGGCCGTGCCCCCCTTCTTCGTGGTCGAGACCGGGGCCTGGTCTCCAGACGGCCCGCCGCCCGAGGGCCTGCGGGACCAGGTGCGGGCAGCGCTGGAGAGCCTGGGAGCCGACCGGGTCGCCGTGCGCTCGTCGGCTGTCGGCGAGGACTCGGCCGACGCGAGCTTCGCCGGGCAGCTGGAGTCGGTCCTGGGTGCCCGGGGCCTGGACCAGGTCATGCAGGCCCTGCGCACGTGCTGGCGCTCGGCGGACAGCGAGCGGGTCCAGGCCTACCGCGAGCTCCATGGCCTCCCGATCACCCCCGTCGCGGTGGTCGTCCAGGCCATGCTCGAGCCCGAAGCCGCGGGAGTGCTCTTCACCCGCAACCCGGACGACCCCCAGGCCACCCTGATCTCCGCAAGCTTCGGGCTTGGCGAAGGCGTGGTCCAGGGCACGGTCAACTGCGACACCTGGAGCGTCGGCCCCCGGGGCACCGAGCTCACCGTGGAGTCCAAGGACGAGACCCTGGTCCTGGGAGAACACGGCCCAGAGACCCGAGATGTGCCGCCCGAGCAGATGGATCAGCCCTGCCTGGACCCGGCGGTCGTCGAAGAGCTGGTCGCCACCGGCCGCCGCCTGGAGCAGCAGCTCGGCGCCCCCCAGGACATCGAGTTCGCAGTGCTCGGCCGCACCGTGCACTACCTCCAGGTCCGGCCCATCACGGTGCCCATCCCGTCGGGTCGGCGCCTGCTCTGGGACAACTCCAACATCGTGGAATCCTTCAGCGGGCCCACGACCCCGATGACCTTTTCCTTTGCCCACCGGGCCTACACCATCATCTACCAGCTCTTCAGCGCTGTGATGGGGGTCGACGCGGCGACGATCCAGGAGCACGAAGGCACCTTCCACCGGATGATCGGGCTCTTGCGAGGGCGGGTCTACTACAACCTGAACGCCTGGTACATGGTCATCTCCTTGCTCCCTGGCTTCCAGATGAACCGGAAGTTCATGGAGCAGATGATGGGGGTCGCCGAGGTCGCGTCAGACGAGGACGCCCTCCAGGACTCCCGGCTCAAGCGGGTCCTGCTCCACGGCCCCAAGACCCTGTGGATGATCGCCAAGCTGCTGTGGCGTCTGTTCCGGCTGGACAAGGACATCGCGAAGTTCCGGAAGTCCTTCGACGCGGCCTACCGGGAGCACCGGATCAAGGACCTGGACGCGGCCGGACCCTTCGAGCTGCTGGCCATCTACCACGACCTCGAGCGCCGGCTGCTGTGGGCCTGGACACCGCCGATCGTCAACGACTTCTTCGTGATGATCTCCTACGGCATCCTGCGGTCCTGGTGCCAGAAGCTCACCGACGATCCGGACACCAACCTGCACAACGAGCTGCTGGCCGGCGAAGGCGGACTGGAGTCCACCGAGCCCACGCTGGAAGCACTGCGGATCGCCGACCTGATAGGCAAGGAGCCGGGGCTGCTGGCGGTGCTGCGCAGCGACCGCACCGACGCCCAGGTGCTGGCCGAGGCCCGGGCCGGCTGGAAGTGGTTCGACAACCGGCTGACCACCTACCTGGACCGGTACGGGGACCGCTGCGTCGACGAGCTCAAGCTCGAGGTGCCGTCCCTGCGCCAGCGGCCCGACTTCCTGGTTGCGGCCCTGCGCAACTACGTGCGCGAGGGCGCAGCCCCGATCGACGTGACCCGCTTCGGCCAAGAGGAGCGCAAGATGCGGCGGGCCGCCGAGGTCCGGGTCTGGGGTCTGGTCGGCGGCTGGAAGGAGCGGCTGTTCCAGCGGGTGCTGGACATGACGCGGCTTCGGGTCAAGGAGCGCGAGAACCTGCGCTTTGCGCGCACCCGCATCTTCGGGCTGGTGCGAGACCTGGTCCGCGCCATGGGGCTGAAGATGGTCGACGCCGATGCCCTGGACGACCGGGACCACGTCTACTGGCTCACCATGGAGGAGTGCCTGGACTGGATCCGCGGCACTGCGGTGACCACGAACCTGCGCGGCCTGGTGGTGCTCCGCCAGGAGGAATTCGCCGGGTTCACCGAGCTGCCGGCGCCCGACGAGCGCTTCCACACCCTGGGCGCGGTCTACGCCCACAACCGCTTCAAGGGCCCGCGGCTGGCTGCGGACCCGGTGGACGGCGTGCTCAGCGGCATTCCGTGCTGTCCGGGCGTGGTCGAGGGGCCGGTCCGGGTGCTGGACGACCCGTCCATGGGCGGTCGGCTGAGCGGGGAGATCTTGGTGGCCGAGCGCACGGATCCGGGCTGGGTACCGCTCTACCCCAGCGTCTCGGGAATCCTGGTGGAGCGGGGCTCCGTGCTCTCCCACAGCGCTGTGGTGGCCCGGGAGCTCGGCATCCCGACCGTGGTGGGCCTGCGGGGACTGACCGCCTTCATCGCCGACGGGGACTGGGTCCGCATGGACGGTGGCGCGGGAACCGTCGAGCAGCTCTCCCCTGCGAGCCCCGCGGTCGACGGGCTGGCCGAGGCGGGCGTGGAGCCCCCGGACTTCCCGGACCTGGGGACGGAAGAGTAGGTGGCCGAGCTCGACGCTCTCGCCCGGCGCATCTCCTATGCCCAGTGCTGGGAGGACCCGGGCGTGCTGGTGCCAGCGCTGGCGCCCCAGCCCGGGGACCATGTCCTGTCCATCGCCTCCGCCGGGGACAACTCCCTGGCCCTGGCCCTGGCCGGCGCCGAGCGGGTGACGGCCCTGGACCTGAGCGAGCCCCAGCTGCACCTGCTCGCCCTCAAGCTGGCCGGGGGTCACCTGGCCTACGAGGAGTTTCTCCAGCTGCTGGGGCTCTTGCCAGATGGACGGCGGGTCTTCCTGTACCACCGGGCCCGGGAGTTCCTGTCCGACGACGCCCGCCGCTACTGGGATGCCCACGAGGACGTCATCCGCACCGGCCTGCTGGGCTCGGGCAAGTTCGAGCGCTACCTGGGGGCCTTCCGCCAGCGTGTGCTGCCTCTGGTCCACACCCGGGAGCGAATCGAGGCCCTGCGCGTGCTCGACGAGCCGGCCGCACAGCGCGAGTTCTTCGACGCCCATTGGAACAACCGACGCTGGCGGGGGCTGTTCCGCCTGTTCTTCTCTCGGGCGGTGATGCAGCGGCTGGGCCGGGACCCCGCGCAGTTCGCCCAGGTCCAGGGCTCCGTGGCCGACCGGCTCCTGGAGCGGGCCGAGTGGGTCATGACCGCGCTGCCCATCGCCACGAACCCGTTCTTGCAGTGGATCCTGACCGGGGGCTTCGCCGACCTGGCGCACGCGCACCCCTACCTGAGCCGGGCTGGCCACGCCCAGCTGGCGGGCCTGGGGGAGCGCTTTACCCTGGTGCACGCCACCCTCGAAGAGCACCTGGCGTCGGTCCCGGCCGGCACCTACAGCGCGTTCAACTACTCGAACCTGTTCGAGTACGTGCCTCCCGAGGCCTACGGGTCGATGCTCCGGCTCACGGCCCGGGCCGGTCGCCCGGGGGCCCGGGTGGGGTACTGGAACCTGTTCGTGCCCCGCAGCCGCCCACAGGATCTGGCAGACCGGTTGGTCCCAGACGCCGAGCGCGCGGCACAGCTGTACGCCCAGGATCGGGCCTTCTTCTACAGTGCCTTTCGGCTGGAGGTGGTGCAGTGAGCCGGCGCCAGGCACTGGGCGAGCGCATCGTGGGGGTGGTCTGGGACTTCCGGCACCTCCTGCTGGCCCTGAGCGTGGTGCTCGCAGTTCTCTCGGGCTGGGCGGCCAGCACCGTCGGCGTCGACAACGCCGTCGAGATCTGGTTCGTCGAGGAGGACCCGGCCCTGGTCGCCTACCAGGAGTTCCAGGACACCTTTGGCAACGACGAGGTCGTGGTCCTGGCGTTCGAGGATCCCGACGGACTGGTCGACGACGAGGGGCTGGCGCTGTTGCGGGCTGCGGGCGACGCCGCCGTCGCGGTCGAAGGCATCGCCGAGGCCGTGTCCCTGGCGACGGTCCAGGACATCCGCACCCAGGACGACTGGCTCGAGGTCGGCCCGCTGGTGCCACCCGAGGGCGTCTCCGAGGCCCTGGCAGGGCGCATCCTGGCGGATCCACTGCTGGTCGGCAAGCTCGTCAACGCCGACGGCACGGTCGCGCTGGTCCTCGCGCGGATGGAGGCGCTGGGCGACATCGACGCCCGTCGCGACGCCATCCTGGCCGAGCTGGAGACGGCGGTGGACGCGGTGGGGTCGGACTACCGGGCCGCCGGCATCGGGGTGATCTACGCCGCGCTGAACCAGCTCAGCACCGTCGACTCCGCCGTGTTCATCGTGGCGTCGTACTCGCTCATCGTCATCTTGCTCTGGGCGTTCTTCCGACGGCTGGGGCCGCTGGTGGTGACGATGATCACCGTGGGGGTCGCCGCCACGTGGCTCATGGGGGCCTACGGTGCGGCCGGGCGAGACATCAACATGGTCACCATGGTCATGCCGACCCTGGTGCTCTTGATCGGCATCTCGGACTGTGTGCACATCCTGGTCCACGTGGCCCGTCAGCCGCGGGTCGACGGCGAGAGCCGCCGGGACCGGGTCGTGCGCGGGGTGGGCTTCATGTTCTGGCCCTGCCTGTTCAACACCCTCACCACCGCCACGGGCTTTGCCGCGCTGGCGACCGCGCCCATGCGCGTGGTGCGGGATCTGGGCTTGTTCTCGGCGGTGGGTCTCGTGGCGGCGTTCGTGGCGTCGATCGTCTTCTGCACCTGGTCCCTGGCGTGGGAGCGGGCCGAGCCCCGAGTGGCGGCCCAGGGGCCTCTCCAGAGAATGGTGGACGGGCTCGCCGACCTGGGCCTTCGCAAGAAGGAGCTGGTGCTGGGGCTGACGGGCGTCGCCACCTTGGCAGCCGCCCTGGGCGTGTCCCGCATCGAGGTCGACACCTACTCCATCGACTTCCTGCTGGAGGACCACCCCGTCCGCCAGGCCTCAGAGCACATCGAGGCGGCCTTTGGCCCGTACACACCGCTGGAGTTCGTGGTCGAAGCACCCGACGCGGCGCTGTCTCCCCAGGTCTTGCAGGCCGTGGATGCTTGGCAACAGGCGGCGCTGGGGGACCAGCGCGTCGGCTGGAGCCGCTCGGTCGTCGACGTGGTCAAGAAGCTGGAGCAGGTCCTGGGCGGCGGCGACGCCCGGGTGCCGGACCAGGCCGCGCGCATCGATCAGGCGCTGCTGGTCTATGGCACGGGCTCGGACAGCGACCTGGACGACCTGGTCGACGGCTCGGACCGGCTCAGGGTCACCTTTGGCATCACGATGCAGTCCGCCCAGGGCATCGCCAGCACCGTCGACGCGCTCCAGTCGCTGCACGCGCTGCCCCCCGGAGTGACGGCGACCCCGGCTGGCTACCTACCGCTCTACACCCGCATGATGGACTACATCGTCAGGTCGCAGATCACGTCCTTCGGGCTGGCCTTTGGCGTGGTCTTCGCGCTCATCGCCATCCTGTTCAGGTCGATCCGCCTGGCCGCGCTGGCCGTGCCTGCGAACCTGCTGCCCGTGCTCGTGACCCTGGGGGCGATGGGGCTGCTGGGCGTGCGGCTGGACGTGGCGACGGTGACCATCGCGGCGGTCGTGCTGGGCCTGGTGGTCGACGACACGGTCCAGTTCCTGTACCGGCTGCGGCACGAGCTCTCCCTGACGCCCGACGACCCGGACGCTGGGGTGCGGGCGGCGGTCAGCTCGGTCGGAAGGTCCCTGGCCATCACCACCGTGGTCCTGTGCCTGGGCTTCAGCGTGCTGGGGCTGGCCCAGATCAAGTCCGTCATCTGGTTCGGGCTGCTGATCAGCCTGGCCATGGGCACGGCGCTGGTGGCGGACCTGTTGGTCCTGCCGGCGCTCGTGGGCCTGTTGCGGCCGCGGCTCGACTGAAGAGCGCCGATCCCTCGAGTTGAGCCGCGCCGATCACTTGGCGTAGGGGACCTCGATCACGACAGTGGTGCCTTCGCCGAACTGGCTGGCCATGCGGATGGTGCCGCCCACGGCCCCCAGGATCTCCCGGCAGATGGCCAGGCCCAGGCCGGTCCCGGTCTCCTTGGTGGTGAAGCCCAGCTCCAGGGCC
This sequence comes from uncultured Enterobacterales bacterium, assembly GCA_964519895.1. Taxonomy (GTDB): domain Bacteria; phylum Myxococcota_A; class UBA796; order UBA796; family CAJQPC01; genus CAYFPX01. The sequence goes on from CAZFLE010000011.1 coordinate 67,860, forward strand.
TGGGCCAGGTCGTCTGCGGTCATGCCGGCGCCGTCGTCGGTGATGGCGATGTGTACGTGCGCGACCAGGTCCAGGGCGTCCACGGAGATGTGGGCCGCGCCGGCGTGGAGCGCGTTCAGCATGGCGTTCAGCAGGATCTGAGCCAGCTGGTGGGTCGGCAGCGCCACAGGGGCCAGGCCGGGATCGAGCCGCAGGGCGACCTCGTTGCCGGCGCGGGTTCCCGCCATCGTGATCGCCGCCCGCAGGGCCCGCTCCACGTCTCCGCCCTCCACGCTGTCGCCCAGCAGGGTGCGCCCCGAGACGACCACCGCGCCCAGGTGCGCGGTCAACTGGCCCAGGTCGGACACGGTCTCCAGGATGTCGGGGTCCGCTTGGCCCATGTTGTGGGCCAGGGCGCCCACGTTCAGCTCGAGCGCTGCGAGGGCGTTGCGGACCTCGTGGAGGACCACGCGGGCCACGCCGGTCTCGCCTGCGCGCGCGGGCTGGAGGTGGTGCTGCAGTGCCCGAGCCAGGGCGTCCAACATCTCGTGCTGGTAGGCACGACGGGTCACCCGGGCGTCGTGGGCCACCAGCACTCGCAGGGCATCGAGCTCGTCGGCGGGATCCACCAGCCAGTCGGTGGCCCCGGCCTGGAGGGCCGCGTGGACCTGGGCACGGTCCGCCGGTCCGACCATGACCACGTCGATGCGATCCGGGTAGTGCAGCTGCATCGGTGAGAGGCCGGGCTCGCCTACCACCAGCTGCGGTGCCCCCCCCGCCAGGAAGGGCCGCGCCGACGACACGTCCCGGGCGCCCAGGACCTCGAGACCGAGCTGCGAGGCCTGGCTCCGAAGGGGGCCATCCCAGGCAACGCCGTCCAGTATCAGTAGTTTGTAGCTGCCTTCTCCCACACGGCACCTCGGCCGGCCCCCAGAGCAAACCCCTCGCTGCGACTCTACCAGAGCCCGGCGAGCAGGTCGGGCTACATCCACGCGCCGTTGTTCAAGTCCAGGCTCTGGCCGGTGATGCCCCGAGCGGCTGGGCTCAGCAGAAAGGCGACCACGTCCGCGACCTCGTCGGGGGTGCTCATACGGCCCAGGGGCACCACCGAGAGGGCGTCGGCCCGAGCCTGGTCATAGGACGTGCCCATCGCTGCGGCCATGCCCTCCAGCCCCTGTCGGGCCATCGCCGTGTCGACCCAGCCCGGGCACAGGGCGTTGACCTGGACGTTGTCGGGCGCGAGCTCCAGGGCCAGGGCGCGGGTCAGGCCCAGGAGTCCCGCCTTGCTGGCGCAGTAGCCGGTGTAGCCCGGCACGCCGAAGCGCCCCAGGATGGAGCTGATGACCAGCATGTGGCGTGTCTCCGGGCCGGGCGCGAGGTGCCTCTGGGCAGCGCGGAGGCACCAGTAGGTACCGGTCAGGTTGGTGTCGACGAGCTCGGACCAGCGGTCGTCGTGCCCGGGCTCGTTGGCACCACCCACGCCGCTGTTGGCCACCACCGCGGACACGGGCCCCAGGGCCTGGGTCGCGGCGGCGAAGAAGGCGTCGACCTGGTCCCGCTGCCGAATGTCGCAGCGCTGCCAGAAAGTGCCGGCAGCGCCTGCCGTGTCGCAGTCCGCCGCTGTCTGTTCGAGCTGGGGCGGTGTGCGACCGCACAGGGACACCTGCGCGCTGAGGCCGGCCAGGTGGCGGGCGATGGCACGGCCGATGCCGCGGCCGCCTCCGGTCACGACGACGTGGCGCTGGGACATGGGGCCTCCGGGTGGGGAAGGCTCCCTCTACCAGTAGTCGGCGGTCACGACCAGTGGGCCGCCCAACACCCGGACGATGCAGCTCAGCCGCAGGGTGGGGTCGACGTCGTTGTCCGCCTTGACCCGGCGCTCGGATGGGGTCTCCGGGCTCAGGTGCTCGGCCCCGCTCAGGGGTCGCAGCCCACAGCGGCCGCAGATGCCCTCGGCCTCGCAGGCTGTGCCGACCGGCAGTCCGAGCGATCGCGCGGCTTGGAACAAGGTCGTGCCGACATCGACCTCAAGGTGCAGCCCGCGGGGTTCGAAGCAGAGATCGGCCAAGTCCGTCGCTCCGGCACCTGGAGTACCCTCCGAGCATGGCACAACCTTCCCGCGTCCTCATCGTCGACGATGAACCCACGCTCTTGCGGGCGTGTCGGCGTGCCCTGGCCCGGGACTTCGACGTGGTCACGGCCGACGGCGGTGCCGCAGCGGTCGAGATGCTACAGGCCGATCCGACCATCGAGGCCGTGGTCTGTGATCTCCAGATGCCGGGCATCGACGGGCTGGGGGTACACGCGGCCATCGATGCCTATCGGCCAGACCTGGTGGACCGTACGCTGTGGGCCACTGGCGGCGCCACGTCGGCCGGGGCGCGAGCGTTCCTGTCCCGGCCCGAGGTGCGCCACATCGTCAAGCCTTACACTGGCACGGCCCTGCGCAGAGCGGTCCAGGAATTGATCGGGCGCCTCACGGCGTAGTCCCGGCTCAGTCCCACACCGGCCGGGGCCCGTCGTTGGGGATGCGCCGGGCCATCACGCGCATGATGCGCAGCCACAGGGCGACCTCGGGCGTGAGGATGGGCTTGCCGGTGTTGAGGAACGCCACGCTCAGCGCCCGGTCCGGGTCCGCCCACGCCATGACGTTGGAGAAGCCCAGGTGGCCAAAGGCCCGGAGGGTGTCCGGCCCGTAGAAGCTCAGGTGGTCGGCCCCGAGCATGAAGCCCATGCCGTAGCGGATCGGCAGCTTGATGACGCCGTCGAGCTCGTGGTAGCTCTGCTCGGCGACCGCCCTTCGGATGGTGCGGGCCTCGAAGACCCGGACCCCGTCCAGCGAGCCCTCCTGGAGCAGGCACTCGAAGTACCGCCCGATCTCGTGGGGGGTCCCGATGATGTTGGCCGAGGGCACGACGGCGGCCAGGAATTCGGGCTCGTTGCTGATTCGGACGACCTCTTCGACCGGCACCCCCAGGGACTTCTCGAGCAGGTTGGCGACGCCCTTGGGCGGTCGGGGGCCCGTGAAGGCGCTCCGGGAGACCCGGTGGGTCTGGTCCGGGGCCACCCCATAGGTAAAGGTCTCGAGTCCCAGGGGCTGGCGGATGCGCTCGTCCAGAAGCGTGCGCAGGTCCTTGCCGCTCACCCGCTCGAGCACGGCGGCGAGCAGGAAGCCACCGGTCACGGCGTGGTAGGCGAGCTTGCGGCCCGGGTGGGTCTCCAGCCTGGCGTCGCAGAGCCGCTCCAGCACCGCGGCCGGGTCGGCCAGCAGCGCCAGGTCGACCTGCTGCCCCGGCAGGGACGGCACCCCGGCCCGGTGGGTGAGCACATGTCGCAGGGTCAGGGTGTGCTTGCCGTGGCGGCCAAAGGCGGGGATGTACTCGCAGACCGCATCGTCCAGGTGCAGCAGTCCGTTGTCGTCGGCCTGGTGGACCAACATGGCCAGCACGCACTTGCTGGCGCTGTACAGGTTGTAGAGCGTGTCCGGGGTCGCCAACTCTCGGGGCACGCCGGTCTCGTCGGGTCCGTTGCCGTGGCTGTGGCCGATCGCCCGGTCCAGCACGATCCGGCCCCTGCGGCGGATGCACAGGGCCAGGGCAGGGTGCAGGCCGACCCGGTAGTAGGTCACGACCGCCTGCCAGATCTCCTCGATGATCCCAGGATCGAGCCCCACGTCGCGGGCATCGGTCTCCCGCTCACTGATGGTCGTCACCGCGTCGGGGTCGTGGACCTGGATCCGGCGGGGGAAGAGCAGCCGCTTTCCTGGCAGCGCCATTCTGCGTCCCTCAGTCGTCGTAGAGCGTGATCAGCTGCATCTGGCCCAACACCGCGTCGACCGTGAGGCTCAGCTCCCACAGGCTCTCGCCGTCTGTGTTGACCTCCTGGAGCACCCCGGCGATGCCGTAGTTGACCAGGGTGTGGCCGTCTTCGAGGCGGGCCACACGGCCCAGGGCCTGGGTCGCCAGATCACCGCCGTGGCCGCTGTTCCAGATCTCCTTGGGCGGGTCTGCCACGATGTCGAACTCCGCCGCCCAGGACGATCGGTCCGCGCCGTTGAAGTTCACGAAGAACACGACGGTGTCGTCGGGGGTCCAGCTGGGGCTGTGCTGGAGCTCGAAGCGCGCTTGGGTGTCGGCGAGCTCCTGGCCGGCGATCTGCCACGCGACGGCCATGTCTGGCGCGTCGAGCTCCATGACCAGCGCTTGGCCGCCCAGGGACAGCAGGTAGCTGTCGCGACTCGGGCTGTAGGACAGCCCGTTGGCATGGCTCCAGTCCAGGCCGTCGGGGTACCAGTTGTTGTCCCAGGTGTTGCTGGGCGTGGGGTCGCCGAGCAGGTCCCAGGTGTTGACGAGCTCCGTCTGGGCGCCGTCGGCGGACCGGGACACGATCCGGTCGCCGTAGACCTTGCCCCACGTGGTCGTGTCCCGGGCGTCGGTCTCGATCCACGCCACGGCGCCGTCGGGACCCAGGGTCAGGTCGTGGTGGGCGTTGTCGGCCCTGAATTCTTCGGCCACGCTGCCGTCGAGCTCGTAGCGGACCAGGCCTGCGGTCTGGCTGTCCCGGTGCTCCTCGAGGGTCCACAGGCCGTCTGCGGACCAGGCCGCGCTCATGACGCTCGACTCCTCGGACTGAGGCGTGATCGCCCAGACCGGGCGTCCCTCGCGGTCGAGCAGCGCCAGGCCGCTGGGCAGCCCCCCCAGCCAGGAGACCAGCATCAGACCCGGCGTCAGGGTCGCCGTGGGGTTGGCCCAGACCGAGTCCAGCGGCACCTCGATGCCCAGGTCGCCCGTGGTGATCTCCAGGGCTTCGGACACCACTTCGGACCCGTCGACCTGGGCGGCCAGGTGCACCGTGGTCAGGGTCTGCTCGGGGGTGCCGATCAGCCAGGCCTCGTAGCCGCTCTCCGTGGCGGTTCCCGGGGTCTGTCGGCGGATCCCCAAGCTCTCGTACACCACGTCGGCTTCCAGCTGGGACCAGGTCACGTGGATCACCGTCGCCATGTGGTCCGAGAGGGCGGTCTCCAGGCCCAGGCTGGCAGCGGTGACCTCGCCAGCGTCGTTGAGCGTGAAGTTGCCGGTGGTCGCGCTGTCTGCCGGGACGCCGTCTGTGCCGCAGGCTGGGAGCAGGCTCAGCAGCAACAGCATCGGGCTTCCTGGGGGAGAGGGGAACCGGGTCAGGTGATGGGCACCATACGCCGGGGCGACTCGCGCTGGGCCGGTGCAGGGCGGATCCGCACCCGGCCACTCATGAGCCCTGGCAGCAGGGCATCGCGCAGCTGGGCCAGGGCTCGGTCCTGGCGCACATTCAGCACCAGCCGCTGGAGCAACGGCGCGGCGGACGCCTGGAAGCGCTCCAGGACCTCTGGGGGCGGCACGACCACCGGGAATGCGGACAGCGCCGACCAGGACGCCCGGGGCATGCGCGTGCCGGTGCAGACCGAGACGGCGTGGGCGATGAACGATGTGTGACTCAGCCAGCCCAGGGCGAGGGCACGCAGCTCGGGAGAGCGGGGACGGATCACGAGGATGTCCGTCGAGCACAGCCCGTCGACCGGCGCGATGGCGACCTTTTTGAACCCGGGTCGTAGCCGGCCGAAGAGGAGGTCTCCTCGCTCCAGCGCCGCCTTGGGACTGGCCGCGTCCCCCGCGCGGCCCCAGCGCTCCAGAGCCAGCCGGTCGCGGTCCAGGTGCGCGAGCCCGATGCAAGCCAGGTCCGGCGCCACCGTGTCCGGTCCGACCGTGACCCGGTGCGGGAAAGCCAGGTCGTCCAGGGTGACTCGGCGCCAGCGTTCATTGCCCGTCGCGGGTGGGCGCACCACGCGATCGAACTGGGCTCGGAAGAGCGCCTGCAGCGTCTGGTTCATGCGGCGATTCAGCGCGATGCGGGCGTCGAGCGGGGCGAGAGCCGCGGCGATCCGGCGCTGCTCGGCGGGCCCGGGCCAGGGCAGGGGCACGCTGGAGACATAGTCCCAGCGGGCCCGGGGCATTCGGGTGCCCTCGGCCGAGCGCACACAGAGCGCGGCGAAGTCCGGGTTGGCCAGGGCGTAGAAGAAGAAGTCCGGATCGACCTGCGGGCGGGGACGCAGGACCCAGGCCTCGGTGGTGCAGAGCCCCGGAAAGGGCGCCCGGACCACCTTGCGCAGGTTGGGCCGCAGCCGTCCGAACAGCACGTCTCCCGCGCCGTGGCGAAAGCAGGCGCTGGCCACCTTGCCGCTGTCCCCGGGCTGGCCCAGGGTCAGTGCACCCGCGTGGATGTGCTCCAGGCCGACATAGGCCGTCGCGGGCTCGCGGCGGGGGTCGACCCGTTCCCGCACGAGCTCTGCCTGGGCCGCGAGGGTGGTGGTGGACCAGGGAGCCACAGATTCAGTCCCGTGCCAGGGCGTGCAGCGCCGCTTCCAGGTCCTCGTCGGACGCCCGAGCCTGGGCCATCTGCAGACGCAGCTTGGCGACCAGGCCCCCCAGGTCGGGGGCCTGCTGCTCGGTGTTCGGCGGCGGGGCCCCCACAAAACGCCCGGGGGTCAGCACACCGCCCTGCGCGGCCACCTGGTCCAGCGTGGCCGACGCGCAGAAGCCGGGCTCCGGGGTGAACGCCCCCGATGCATCTCGCCAGCGGTGCAGGGCCTGGGCGATCCGCGCCACGTCGGGGGCGTCGAGCACCCGGTGCACCCGGGTCTCCATGCGGCCGAGCCGGGTCGCGTCGACGAACAGCACCTCGCCCGAGCGGTCCCGGTGGCTGTCGCTGGCCTTGCCCCGGGCCAGGACCCAGATGCAGGCGGGGATCTGGGTGGCGTAGAAGAGCCGGTCCGGCAGGGCCACGATGGCTTCGACCACGTCGGCTGCCACCAGGGCGCCGCGCAAGGCGCCCTCGCCGCTCGTCGTCGCGGAGAGCGACCCGTTGGCCAGCACGACCCCACCGGTTCCCATGGGGGCCAGGTGGTGCAGGATGTGCTGGATCCAGGCGAAGTTGGCGCAGCGGTCCGGGGGTTCTCCGAAGGCCCAGCGCGGGTCTCCGGCGAGCTGGGCGGCGCCCCAGCGGGCGATGTTGAAGGGGGGATTGGCCAGGACGTGGTCGGCTCTCAGATCCGGGTGCAGGTCCTGGTGCAGGGTGTCTGCGGGCCCTGGTCCCAGGTCGAAGTCCAGGCCGCGCAGGGTCAGGTTGCGCTGGGCGAGCTTGAAGGTGCGCGGGTTGGACTCCTGGCCGTGACAGCGCAGCCCACCGCGGCCCAGCTGTGCCTGGACGAACATGCCGCCGGAGCCGCAGCAGGGGTCGTAGACCGTGCCGGCGATCGGGTCGAGCAGCGAGACCAGCAGCTGGACCACACAGGGTGGCGTGTAGAACTCGCCGCCTCCCCGGCCCTCGGCGGACGCAAAGCGGCCCAGGAAGTACTCGTAGACCCGGCCCAGGGTGTCATGGGCGTCGGGGCCCAGGGCCACGTCGTCGATGAGCGCCACCAGGCTGGCCAGGATGCCGGGGGCGAGCTCCAGGCGGGCCAGGTCCGGTGGGGGCGCCGACAGCAAGTCGGCGGCCCAGCCGTCTCCCCCGATCGCCTTGCGGTAGAGCACCTCGAGCACCGCGTGCTTGTAGATCGCTGGGTCGAGACGCCCCCGAAGGAGGTCGGACGCGGCCCACAGGGCGTCTTCGAAGCCGAGGGTGGTGGTGGGGTCGGGGGAGGGCATGGGCGGGGAGCGTATCGTCCGGACGCCCTCAGCCCAGCTCGTCAAACGCCGGGTGGTACCGAACCAGCCCCCGCCACCCCGTGAGTCCTTCCGGCACCAGCGGCATGGCCTGGAAGACGCCGGGGGGCACGGTCCACTGACAGTCCAAGTCCCAGCGGGCCGCCGCCGTCCAGCCGAAGCGCCCGTAGTAGTGGGGGTCGCCCAGGACGATTGCCGCGGTCCAGCCGGCGGCTCGGGCCCGTGCGAGACCGTCTCGGATCAGGGCACTCCCGACCCCCTTGCGCTGCTGTGACGGGCGCACTGCGACGGGTCCCAGGGCGATCCCCCGTCGCGCCACCCCGTCCGTGCCCGTCTGGGTCACCGGGCTGAACAGCGCGTGGCCCAGCAGGTCTCCGCCGCGCTCGGCCACCAGGGAGATCACGCCCGGCTGGTCGCGCAGGGCGGCGATCAGCGCCGCCTCGTCGGGCTGGCCGAAGGCCGCGGTCACGATGGCCCGGACCTCGGCGTGGTCCCCGGCTCGCTCCGGGCGGAAGCGTGTGGGGTCCCCGCCCAGAAGCAGGCTGTGCTGGCGGGCTCCGGGCCGGAAGTCCATGCGCTTGTAGAGACCGAGGGCCGGCCCTTCGGCGTCTGCGCCGAGCAGCACCGCGCGACAGCCACCGCGGGTCAGCGCGGCATGGCCCACCGTCGCCACCAAGGCGGAGCAGACCCCCTGGCGCCGATGTTCGGGGTGGGTCTCCACAGCCTGGAAGCGGCCCAGCCCGTCGGGGCAGGAGACCAGGCCGCACTGCCCAACCAGGACGTCGCCGGCAAAGGCGCCCCACCAGCGAGCGGCGCCGGCGGCGTGCCAGGTCCACCACTCCTCGCGGATGCGTTCCTTGAAGCGCACGTAGTCCGGTGCGCCGTCCTGTTCCGAGGGGTCGCTTGCGACGTTGAAGGCCGTGATGACGTCCCGCTCGCCGACCATGTCCAGCTCGCGGATCTGGACTGGCGCGTGCGACGGCAGGGCCAGACGGTGCGCCACCATCTCCAGCCCCCCGTCGGACGTCATGCCGAGCGCCTGTGCAGCGGCAGCGGCGGCGGGCGTGAGCGGGTCGCCGTCCCAGCGCAGGGTCACGTGGGTGATGGCCGGGTGGTCGGCGAAGCGCTGACGGAACTCGTCCACGTGCGCCTGCAGGCTCGAAGCGGGTGGAGGCCCCCGCAGGAACAGAAAGTTCCCCCACCGGTAGCCGGGGTTGCGCGGCCGGTAGGCCACGATGTGGTCGGGGGTGCGGTCCACCGCGCCGACCATCGCGGTCAGCGCGAGATCGGTCTGGGTGAGCAGGCAGGGGTTCGGGCCGGGCACCGGGGCTGGCTCACACGTTGAAGCGGTAGTTCACCACGTCCCCGTCCACCATCACGTAGTCCTTGCCTTCGACCCGCAGCTTGCCCTGCTTCTTCAGCTCCGCCTCGCTTCCGAATTCCTGGAGCTCATCGAGCCGGTAGATCTCCGCCCGGATGAAGCCTCGTTCGATGTCGCTGTGCACCTTGCCCGCCGCCTTGCGGGCCGAGCTTCCACGCCGCACTGGCCACGCGCGGCACTCGTCGGGCCCGGCGGTCAGAAAGGAGATCAGGTCCAGCAGCCGGTAGGCGGCCTGGATGAAGGCGTTGCGGGCGGGCTCTGAGATGCCCAGGGCCTCGAGGAAGTCGCCCTGGTCCTCGTCGTCCATGGTGGCGATCTCGGACTCCATCTGGCCGCACAGGCCCATGGCCAGGCGATTCGTGCCCTCGTCCCGCAGGGCGCGCCAGGGGGCGTTGGCGGTGTCCTCCCACTCTTCCTCGCCCAGGTTGGCCAGCACGATCAGGGGCTTCTGGCTCAGCAGCTGGATGCCGGTCAGGGTGGCCTGCTCCTCTTCGGTCAGGGCCAGGGTGCGCAGGGCCTCGCCCTCCTCGAGGTGGGCGACGCACTTCGCCGTGACCTGGGCGTCGATGGTCTTGTCGTTGGACTTGCGGAACCGCTCGTGGCGCTTCTCCAGGACCGTCAGGTCGGTCAGCAGCAGCTCGTCGTCGAAGCGACCGATGTCCCGGTCCAGGTCCGGTCCTTCCAGCAGCATCGGGTTGTCGAAGGCGCGCACCACGTGGACCAGCACGTCGGCGTTGCGCATGTGCTGGATGGTGTCGGCGGGAAAGGCGCCGGAGCCCGGCCGCGCACCGCCGGTGCCGCCCACGTCCAGGAAGGTGCACTCGGCGTAGACGGACTTCTTGGGCGAGAAGATCTCAGCCAGGGCGTCGACCCGCCCATCGGGCACCTTGATGTTGCCGTAGGTGACGCCCTTGCCAGTGTTGGCCCCCGGTGCCAGGGCGCTGAAGACGGTGGTCTTGCCGGAGCCGGGGTAGCCGCAGATGCCGACATGCATGAGGAGCCCTCCTGAGGGGGGCGCGTTTAGCCGGGTCAGGCCCGGTTCGCCCTATGTGCTCGAAGGGCGGGGTCCTTGGCGCTGGGTTGAGCGGGGTCTCCATGGGCCGCCCCGCCACCCTGCGCCCCCAGATCCGCCCGACCTGAGACCGTCCCCAGACGGCCCACCGCTTTAGCCCAACCCAGAGTCATGCCCCAGGGTCAGAACCAATCAAAATCCCGATCTATCCCCGCGATGCTAATGCTTAACAAAAGGTTCCTGACCCCGGTTTTCCCCGGTTTTCCGGTCTGCCTGACCCCGGTGTCCCCGGTTGCCCCCCGGTTGTCCTGTCCATGGCGGAACTATGATCCAGCCGGTCCGGCTCCGCCTGTCGGTGGCCCGGTGCCCTTGGGTCCTCCGCCGGTGGCTGGAGGACCGCAGGAACGTCCCGGAGGCGGGCACCCCGCGGGCACGGGGGTCTCCTTGCAGCACGCCGGCCAGGCCTCGGTCCCAGTCACGGCACAGGAGTCGGTGAAGACGCACATCTGCGGCAGGGCCCAGGCCAGGAGTCCGAGCAGGACGACCGCCACGACCCCGGCGATCAGAGGCCCTCGGGTGGGCTGCTCTGACTCGACCTCCGAGACCGTTTCCGTGCCCTTCTCCCGCTGATTCGTCCCGGTCCCGCCGACGTCCCACCGGTTCCACCTCTCCGTCCGCTTGCGGTCCGGGCGCGGGTCGGCGGCCAGGGCGCGATCCGCCACCCGCCGTGCAAAGGCCGGGGAGCGGTCCCAGGTCCCGCGGTCGTCCAGGAAGGCCTCCAGGGCGCTCAGGGCCTTGGGATCCGGCGGCACGATGCGCAGGGTGTCCCCGTCGAAGCGCCGTCGCGCTGCGAGACCGGCCCCCTCGATCAGCCGGCCCCGGTGGCGGCGCATCACGTCGGATTCGCCGGCCAGGATGTCCAGGGCCTCTGCCAGCGTCATCGACCCGACCCGCACTCCAGGGAGCACAACGGAGCCCTCGAAGCGGTATAGCCGCGCACCCCACTCCGACTGGATGGCCGCGGCGGCTTCTTCCAGTCGCGCATGGGTCACCGGGGACGGCCCGACCGTGATCTGGAGCGGCCCAGAGAGCCCCTGGAGCTCGCCGTCGACGACCACAGCCACGCGCACCACGGCGGTCGCCGGCTCCCGGAAGAGGGCCCCGCCCCCGGGCTCGCCCCCGATGAACAGGTCCGCCCGGCACGTCTGGCCGTGCCCGAGGGGCCCCAGCCGCGTCTCCTCGAGGGCGCGCACGTACGGGCGGGCGATGCGCAGGCGGGTCTCACCGCTCAGGGCATCGGGCTCCTCCAGCACGACCCGGAGGACGTGTTCCGGCGGCCGCTCGCCGACCAGCAGGTCCAGGGACCGGCCGCCACTGTTGTGCAGCTGTACCGACAGGTGCATCGGTTCATAGAGCTCGAATTCGGGCACGCCTTGGACCTGGACGTCGACGGGGAGCGTCTGGCGAGCGTCCACCAGCCCGTGGTCGACGAAGAAGGGTCGACCGCCCATCACCACCGCCTGCTCCGGGCCGTGGCGCAGGAAGAGCAGCTCCTCGGGCCCGAAGCGAAAGCCGAAGTCCGCCCAGAACGCAGTCGCGCCCACCCGGTGCGGGTAGTTCATCCACGAGCGGGCCTGGGGGTCGGACCGCATGGGCCGCCAGGCGCGGCCGCCCTCGATCTCGGGGACCGACTCGTCCTTTTGCCAGGAGTGGGCCAGGTTCAAGGCGTGGCCCACCTCGTGGACCAGGGTGAAGAGGTGGTTCCGGTCCCGGTCGTCCCGAGACCGGCCGTGCCCGCGGTGCAGAGACGCCTGGGTGAACACGGCCAGGCCCTGGCGCTGGGCTTCGTCGGGCGACGAGGGCCCATCGAACATCAGGCCCGCCAGGCCCGAGCCGCGCTCGTGCAGGCGGGCCACCAGGCCCCACAGCGCCCAGGTCCTGGGCCCGTCGGCCAGCCAGTGCACGACCATGGCGTCGTGGAGCTCCAGATCGGACCACGACGCCACCTGGTCCTGTGCGTGGCTGATCGGGTCGGGGGCGGCGCTGGAGCGCAACAGAGTGGTCGCGATGCCGGCCAGGTCCAGCGCCAGCGCCAGATCGAACCGACCCGTCGTGGGGCCGGCCGCCCCCTGGTCGAAGCCAAGGGCGAAGTCACGGCCCTCCCGCAGCGCCGGCTCGAAGCACAGGGTGATCTCCAGGTCTCGGAAGCTCGGGGACTGCCGGGTCAGGGTCTCTGGGTGTCCGGACCCGCGGGTGAGTCGACAGCCGTCCTCGTCGACCTCGACCCGGACGTCCCCCTGCTCGCCGCGCCACACTCCATCCTCGACGCGCCCATCGATCACCATCGGCTCAGGGTCCCCTGGGCGGTGGAGACTCACGACCCTCAGCGGGTCCGGGCCGTCTACGTCGACGTGGACCACGACCCCACGGTCCGCAGCCACGAAGCGGCCGCTCCAGACGCGCTCGGAGTCAGCCATGCTCAGCCCTCCTCTTCTTGCTCCGGCGGCCGACCGTCCCGGTTCAGCCGACCAAAGGCCTGGGCATAGGTCCCGTCCCGGAACTCGTGGACCACGGTGTTCTTGTAGGCGGTGAAGTCGAAGGGCGGGGCCCGGTAGCTGGCGAGCAGGGTGCCGGGGACCAGCCAGGCGACCAGCCACAGCAGGATCATCCAGCGGGCCGGGTCGTCCAGCCCCATCGCCTGGCTGGCCGGATCCCACAGGGCCCAGCCGATCAACAGGCCCCCGACCTGGGCCCCCGCACGGGCCCAGCGGTCCCGCCGCAGGGGCCAGATGCACTCGTGGTGCACCGGGGGGTGGCGGTGGACCAGGACACCAAAGGCCAGCAGCACCAGCGTGTGCCACCCCAGGGCGTGGGTCGTGAGCCGGAGCGGGCGGTCCGGGCCTTCGTCGCCGCACCACACACAGCGCTCTGGCCAGGCGGGCACGTGATCCCGCCGCAGGACCACGTCCCACGAGCCCACCGGGCTCAGATCGCCTCCGCCGCCCCGAGCCACGCCATCGTCATGGTGGGAATCATCGTGTGACTGGAGCTGCTGGTCGGGAAGACCGAAGCGTCGAGCACCTGGAGGTTGGCCAGGCCGTGCACCCGCCCATCCAGGCCCACCACGCTGGTCGCCGGGTCCGGCCCCATGCGGCAGGTGCCCTGGGGGTGGGCCGAGATCAGAGGCAGGCGGTTCGGTGCGACGCGGAAGCGCTCCAGCTGGTCGAGATCCGCCTCGCTCCGCACCGGGGTCGCTCCGGCAAAGGGCAGCATGACCTGTTCCGCACCGGCCGCCAGGTACACCCGGGCGGCGGTTCGGATCGCGGTCATGAGCGTGCGGGTCCACGCGGCGTCATAGGTGGTCTCGATCTTGGGCCGGCCGTTGTCCAGCCGCGTGACGCTGCCCGCCGGTTCGTCGGGCACCAGGCACAAGCACCCCGCCGTGTGCGCGTACTTCGTCATGACCTCGTGTACATAGGCGCCGTGCACACCCCACGTGGCCGCGGTCATGGCCGGGGTCGCGAAGATGCCCTCGATCCGGTAGCCTCCCAGGCCGGTCTGGGCGCTCTTGACCTCCTCGCTGTCCAGGTAGCTGGCCTGGGGCACGCCCCGGAAGGCCACGACCGGATCGGCAAAAGTCGCCGCCACCGGCGCCTGGGGCTGAAGCACCAGGTTCCTGCCGACCTGGGACCCGCCGAGACCGCTTGCCTGGAGCAGCAGCGGGGAGTGGATGGCCCCCGCAGCCAGCACGAAGCGGTCGGCCTCGACCCGGAAGGCGCCCAGGGGCCTCTGGTTCGCCTGGTCGATCACGTGGCCCACCGCCGCGACGACCCGGTCCCCGGACCACTCCAGAGACGCCACCCGAGCGTCCGCCTGGACCAGCACCTGGCCCGTGGCCACCGCATCGGGAATCCAGGTCAACGCCACCGAGCGCTTGGCGTCGAAGGCGCAGCCGATCATGCAAGCGCCGGCACCCACGCAGCCCACCCGGTTGTGATCGAATGCGCCGCCATCGAGCCCCAGCTGTCGGCCGCCTTCGAGCAGCAGGGCGTTGTTCCGGTTCAGGCTGGGCTCCGGGATCGCGTTGCTGCCCAGGGCGCGGGCACACGACTCCCCGACCTCGAGGATCCGAGAGATGCTGTGGCGGGTCAGCCCGTGGTGGTCCCGCCAGTGCTCGGCGATCTCCCGGGGGATCGGCACCACGTCGGCCATGTTCACCACGGTGGAGCCCCCGACCGCCCGGCCCTGGACCACCGAGATGCCGCCGTCGACGGTCGTCTGGTTCCCGCCGTCCCGGTACAGCAGGGGGTACATGTCGCCCTCCTGCTGGTTGAAGTCCGCGCGGCCGACCGCGGGGCCTTCCTCGAGCACCACCACCTCGCGGCCCAGCTCGGCCAGGATGCCCGTGGCCACTCCACCGCCGGCGCCAGAACCGATCACGCAGACGTCGGTGCGCAGGGTGAACCCGCCGGAGACGTCGGTGCCGCGCCGGATCATCCGCTCACCATCGGACCGGGGTAGCCGATGCCGGACCACGACTCGGGCCGGGCGTAGTGGGTGAACAAGACGGTCTTGGTCACGGCGACTGCGATCTGGCGCTTGGGTCCGATGGGACTCTGGCCCCAGGCCGTCAAGACCTCGCGCCGCTCCTGGGGGCTGAGCCGGGAGAAGCGCGACAGGCGCAGGCCGCCCGGCCAGTGCTCCAGCACCGACAGCGCCAGGCGCAGCGCCTCGCCCTGGATCGGGTCGCCCTGAGCCAGGAAGTCGTCGACCGCGCCTGCGGCCCAGGCCGCGTCGGCGGTGTCCGGGAGCAACGCTTCACAGGCGGCCTGGAGCGTGGTCCGGCCCGCGCTCCCCAGCAGAGGGCTGTCGACAGTGGCCAGGGGCCGGTGGCCGAAGAGCTGGGCGGACACGTAGGCCGCGCCGAGCAAGGCGCCGCCTTGGAAGAGCTGTCGGCGACTGGGCACGGGCTACTGCAGCTCGGCGAACAAGGTCAGCTCGACCCGGCAGGGGTCGTTGTCCAGGGGGGGACAGCGGCCCTCAGAGCCCTGGGCGTCCTGGAGGTCCAGGGTGGCCCAACCGGTCCCGCTGCTGCCGGTGCCGTCGGGGGTCAGCTCGCCGGCGACGACCATGTCTGCGGCGCAGTCGCCGTACAGGGCGTCGTTCAAGAGCACGTCCTCGATGAGGCTGTCCTGGAAGGCAACCTTGCCGTCGCCGCCGTCCACCGCCGTGACCTCCATGCCGACAAAGGGTTCCCGGAAGCTGACCTCGTAGGTCAGGGGCAGCTCGTCGGTCGCCGGGATGTAGATCAAGTCCTCGAAGGGGTGGCTCTCGCTGGGGCCCTGGGGCATGAACAGGGCCTCGAGCGCACCGTCCAGGCAGCCGTCGTCGGCGTGGGTGGTCCAGAATTGGTAGTCGCCCGCCGCCAGGGTCGCGTCGGTGGTTGTGCCTTCGTCACAGGCCAGCAGGAGCAGGAGCGGGAGCATCCAGAGAGCCTATTCGACGACGGCGGCCTGCGCAGACCTCAGCTCGGCCTGGAGCGTCGCGCGGTCCACCTTGGCGTTGTGCCTTGCATCCAGGGGAATGCGGGGGACCGAGACGATCCGATCGACCCCCAGCCGGGCCTGGAGGGCGCCCTGCCAGCCAGCCGGTGGGTCGCTCACCTGGCAGGCCAGCACGGCCAGCCCCCCGACGTCGACCAGCGCTGCCCGCACCACGAAGTCCTCGGCCTCGGCCGGCGCCTCGACCAGGAAGGGGTGGTGATCGCCGACCATGTGGGCCACCCGACCCACCAGCCAGACCCGGCCCTGATCGTCCAGGTACCCGGTGTCGCCCGTGCGGTGCCAGACGCGCTCGCCGTCCGGGAGCTTGTTCTCGGCGTCGGCCTCGGGGTCCTCGAAGTAGCCCGGGTTCACGTGGTCCCCGGCCACGATGACCTCGCCGATGGTGCCGTCGGGCAGCGCCGCGTGGGCGCCCGGCGTGGCGATGCGCAGGGCGATGCCCGGCACCGGTCGCCCGACACAGCTCCCCTTGCCCTCGCGCTCACCCAGAGCCGTCTCGGCCAGCACCTCCCGAGCGTCCAGGGTCGCGATGGGCTCGGCCTCGGTCGAGCCGTAGACCACCTCGACCGTGGCCTCAGGCGCCACCGCGACCAGGTCTTCCAGCAGGGCCGCCGGCACCCGGGCCCCGCCGGTGAAGAGCTTCTGCAGGTGCGGCAGTGTCTCGCCCCGCTCCTGCAGCGCGGCCGCCAGGCGGGCATAGAACGCCGGCGAGCCCGACGTCGACGTGCACCGGTGGGCCTGGAGCTGGGCGATCACCCGATCGGGATCCACCGTGCCCACGGCCCGCAGGTCGGCGTCCGGCAGCACACAGGTCGCGCCCGCCGCCAGAGAGTTCAGCAGGAACACCGGCAGGGTGGGCAGATCGACGTCTGCGGGGCACAGCCCCATGTGGCCCGTGAGCACCCGGGCCTGGGCTTCCAGGAAGCCGTGGGTGCGCCCGATGACCTTGGGGGTGCCCGTGGTGCCGGTGGTGAAGGTCAGGAGCGCCGGCTGGTCTTCGTCGACGTCTTCGAAGCCGTCGAAGGGTCCCGCCAGGTGCTGGAGCCGCCGGTGAGGCAGCCAGGCGAAGCCGGTGGCGAAGTAGTGGTCCAGCCCCCGCAGGCTTCGGTGCTTGAGCCGCAGGAGGTGGGCCAAGGGCGAGCCGATGAAGCCGCGCAGGTCCAGCCGCCGCAGGGTCTCGTGCACCCGCGGCGCCGACGGATCCACCAGCACGACGGTGACCCGGCTGCGGAAGCAGGCGATCAGCGCCAGGTACAGGGGAATGCCCATCGGGGCGAGCAGGAGCAGGCGGTCTCCCGGGGCCACACCCTGGGCCCGCAGCCCGCCGGCGATCGAGGCGGTGCGGGCGTCGAGCTCCCCGAAGCTCACCCGGTCCCCCCCGGGCTCCAGGATGGCCGTGCGATCCGGGAAGTCCCGGGCGTGATCCGCCAGCCCGCGGGCTGCGTTGGGGCGCATCAAAGGTCGCGCCGGAACAGCCCATACTCCCGAAACACGACCCCACCATGAGCGCTGATCGCCCGGCTGTTGGACCCGGCCCACATGAGCGCGTGCACGCCGTGGGTGAAGCCCAGGCCGTCGGCGACCCGGTGCAGTTCGCCCACCATCCACGCCCCCAGCCCGCCTCGCTGGGCGTCCGGGTGCACGGCCAGAGACTTGACCAGGAAGCGGCCGCTGCCCGGCGTCAGGTGGTCGGCGACGCCGAACACGAACCCCACGGTCTCGCCGTCGGCACGGGCGAACAGCACCATGCGCGGGTCCACAGCCCCCAAGAGGGGCCGGTAGAGCGCCTGGAGCGCCGGCAGCGGCAGCGGCGTGAAGCCGTGGGCCCGGGCAAAAGCGGCGTGGGAGATCCGGTGGATGTCCGCCAGGGTCTGCTGGAAGTCCCCCATCGGCGTCAGGGTCACGCCGGCGATGGCCTTGGAGTCCCCATAGGCGATGGCCGCGGCGTTGGGGCACAGGGACGATGCGTAGCGGGCGCACTCGGTGTAGCCGGCGTCCAGCCAGGGCTGGGGGTCGGCGGTCGGCTCGCCGAAGAACGCGGGGGTGTCGTGGGGGCCCAGGCTGGCCCGATACGAGAACCAGGTCGCCTGCTCCATGGGCCCCCAGGCCTGGGTGCAGCCCTGGTCTCGCAGCCAGGCTTCGCAGGCCTGCAGGGTCTGCACATCGTGCACCGCCCCGATGCAGCCGATCGGTGCCAGGCCGGGGTTCACGGTCACGATCGTCTCGCCGATGCAGGTGGCGGGTCCGAGCTGTTGGTAGAGGGCGAGGCGGTCCATGGACCAGGGCTATCCGCCCTCGGCCAGGGCCCGCACCTGGTCGGGCCAGGTCTCCAGGGTCACCCGGGTGGCCTCGAGCTCGGCCGCGACCTGGTCCAGGCTCACCTCCTTGCGCGGATCGGCGGCGATGGCGTCGGCGAGCCAGTCGGACAGTGGGTCCAGCTCACTGGCCAGGTCCAGGGCATCCAGGGTGTCGGCGACCTCGACCAGCGCGACACTGTAGGCCGCACGACAGCTCTCGACGGCCATGCAGAACTGGAACAGCCGGCCGTAGCCCGTGTACGGCATGTACCAGTAGTCCACCCAGGTCTGGTCGCAGCCCCACGGCAGCAGGGTGAACAGGTCGGTCTGGGGGTCGTGGTAAAGCCGGTAGTTGTTGGCGGTGGTGTAGCCGTCCCAGTGCAAGGTCACGGCCTCGACCGCCATCAGCCGCACGAAGCGCGCCATGTCGACGTGCCCCCGGACCA
The DNA here is from genome assembly GCA_964519895.1 of uncultured Enterobacterales bacterium. Taxonomy (GTDB): domain Bacteria; phylum Myxococcota_A; class UBA796; order UBA796; family CAJQPC01; genus CAYFPX01. Next base: position 86,230 of record CAZFLE010000011.1, read on the forward strand.
CCGTCAGGGTCGCCTCGTCCCAGGCCCCGTCCAGCACCTGGGCCAGCTCGGTCAGGTCGCTGCGGTCGGTCTCGTCGGGCCCCTCGTCGTACTCGAAGCTGTCCTCGTGGCCCACGTACAGGTCCACGCCATAGGCCGCCTCGAACAGGTGACCCGAGGGGTCCTGGAACCACCGGGCCAGGAACTGGTCGTCGGCGGTCTCCAGCACCAGGTACAGCCCCCACAGCTCGCCGTTCACCGCCAGCTCGGCCCAGCCGACCCGCGGCGCAGGCAGGTCCAGCGCTCGGTACAGGGTGTAGGTCAGGTACTCGTGCACAAAACTCGGGTCTTGGACCATGTTGTTCAGGGTGACGGTCTCCTGGCCCCGCAGGCGGTGGCGCTCGTAGTCGTCCAGGTCGACCTTGAACGCGGCCTTCTGGTCCAGGGTGCGCAGGGAGCCCAGCTGGCCCTTGATGCGCACGCTGATCGGGTCGAACCAAGCCCCTTCGAAGCCGAAGCTACCGGGCTGCTCGTCGTACTCGCTGGCCTGGAGCCCGCGCCAGGATGCATCGGGGATCGCGATCGCGATCTGGTGCAGGCGCTCGGCGCCGAACAGGTGGTCGCTGGGGTCCAGGGACGCTCCGGGATCATTGCCATTCGGGCCGGCCGGGGTGGGCCGGGCCGACGGCGCCCAGGCACCGCCGTCGGGGTAGCGGCCCCACACCGTGTCGCCGTCCAGAGGCCCCGTGGCCAGCCGATCCACGGCCTGGCCGTCGATCTCCAGCACGAGCTCATCGCCGCTCGCCGCCAGGTTGAAGGGCAGGTGAGCGGGGTCGCTGCTGCCGTCGGCCCACAAGAGCACCCGCTCCCCTGGGCCGAGCAGCTCCGAGCCCACGTGTCCGACCGTGTCGCTCTGATCGAGCAGCCGCGCGCGGCCCAGGTCCACCGGATCCTCGCCCCGGTTCAGCAGCTCCACCCAGTCCGCAAAGTCCCCCGCCGGCGTCATGACCGTGGACTCGTTGTCGGTCTGGACCTCGTTGAGCACCAGGTCCGGCAGGGGCTCCTGCCACGTGCGGGCGGTGTCGCTCACCGGCGCCGTCCACCACGGCTCAGGCGCGGTGAACGGCGTCGGCGACGTGCAGGCCAGGAGCCAGAGCATGGGCCGAGGGTACCCTGGGCCCGTGACCATGCTGGTGCTCCTGATGGGGTGGGGATGCAGCGAGCCGGCCGACGCCGATCGGGACGGCTTCGCCGACACGGCCGACTGCGCCCCGGACGCCCCCGCCAGCCACCCCGGGGCCTGGGAGGTCTGCGACGGGGCCGACAACGACTGCGACGGCGCCGTCGACGAGGGCTACGACCTGGACGGCGACGGCTACCTGGCCGACGACGCCGGCTGCCGGGTCTTCGCGACCGAGCTGGACTGCGACGACCTGGACGCGTCGGTGAACCCGGGCCAGACCGAGATCTGCGATGGCCGCGACGAGGACTGCAGCGGCGTGGCCGACGACGCCGCCGACGGCGACGACGACGGCTACGGCGCCTGCGAGGACTGCGACGACAGCGATCCCTTCCTGCACCCGGAAGCCGCCGAGGCCTGCGACGGGGTGGACAATGACTGCGACCGGGGCGTCGATGAGGACTGGGACGCCGACGGCGACGGCGTCGCCGGCTGCTTCGGCGACTGCGACGACAGCGACCCGACGATCAGCCCGGACACGCCCGAGGCCTGCGACGGCTTCGACAACGACTGCGACGACGGGGTCGACGAGGGCTTCGATGTGGACCAGGACGGCTGGCTCAGCTGTCGCGGGGACTGCGACGACGACGACCCGACCGTCTACCCGGGGGCCGAAGAGCTCTGCGATGGCTTCGACAACGACTGCGACCCGGACACGTCAGAGGACGACGACATCGACGGCGACGGCCTGACCCTGTGCGACGGCGACTGCAACGACCAGGACGCCACAGCGCTCCCTGGCGCCGAAGAGGTCTGCGACGGCGTGGACAACGACTGCAACGGCTTGACGGACGAACAGCTGGGCTGCTTTGGCTGCAACGAGGACCGGGGCCTGCTCGTGTGCACCAGCTCGGTGACCCGAGAGGCCGCGACGACCGCGTGTGACGACCTGGGGGCGTCGCTGGTCATCCTTCCCACCGAACAGGACAACGCCGACGTGTGCAGCGTGGCGTCGGCGTGGACCGGCAGCCCGTTCTGGATCGATCTGGACGACTCGGCCAGCGAGGGGGACTGGGTCTGGGCAGACGGCACCTCCCTGGCCTACGACACCGCCTGGTCGCCGGGCGAGCCCAACAATTCGGGTGGCGAGGACTGCGTGCACGCGAATTGGAATGGGCAGGGCACGTGGAACGACATCCCGTGCACCGCCAGCTACCCCTTTGTCTGCGAGCTCTGACAAGCTGGCGCGGTCAGCCCAGCACCCACCACGCTCCCACCCCGGTCGACAGCGACGCCACGAGCCGGCGGCCGGGGAAGGGGGCCTGCTGGATGGCCAGGAAGATGAGCAGGCCGCACAGTCCGCCGATCACGGCGAGCAGCACGGGCGGGCCGTGGCCCAGCACCAGGTCCGGCAGGACCGGCACCACCGTGCCCGCCAGCGCAGCCGGCACCAGGGGCCAGCGCCGGGAGCGGGCGATGAAGGCCATCAGGATCGCGCCGCTGGTCGCGTTGGTCACCAGGAAGGGGGCGTAGAGATCCGGGTCCCCCACGTGGGCAAAAGCGAGCAGCATCGCGAGGGGGCCAGCGCCGGTGGCGAACACGTCGTCCAGATCCGTGTCTACCCGCGGCAACCGGGCCACCAGGAAGAGCAGGTAGACCGCCGTGGGCGGCAGCCACCAGGCCTGGCCGCCCAGAGCCCAGGCCAGGCTGCCGATCAGGAACAGGGTCACGCTGCCGGCCACGGTCAGGTCCGCCCGCCGTGCTGTCACCAGCAGCAGCACCAGGCTGACCAGCATCCCCTCGATCCACGGCCCCAGCCCCACCAGGCCCAGGGCCAGGGTCCGGTCCAGGGCCAGCCAGGCGACATACGGGATCAACAGGTTGTCCGAGCCCCGCACGCTCACCGCTTCCACCGCGGTGGTCAGCGTCGCCACGACCAGGGTCACCAGCAGCATGGCCGGCCACCCGGGGCGCCCGGCGATCGCCAACCCGACCAGCACCAGGACGAACGCCAGCCCGAAGAAGGTGAAGCTGCCCTCCAGGCTCCGGTCGCCGTCGAGCACGCGGTAGCGCACCTGGCCCCGGTGCTTGCCGACCAGGGCCGCCCCGGTGTCGGCGACCGCCATCACGGCCAGCGGGGCGCAGTAGAGCAGCCGGTCCCCGTCGGCGAGCAGGTAGAGCCCGAGCACGGCAAAGGGGTAGTAGTAGGCCCCCGATGTGCGCCGCTCCACGTCGTGCACCGACGACAAGAGCCCGGTCACCTTGCCGCCGATCAAGATGCCGGCGAAGGCCAAGCTCAGGGCTGCCACGGTCCACGCGCTCTGGAGCAGCCAGGGCACGCCGAACACGATCACCCCGCCGCCCACGTGGGTGAGCTTGCGCGTCCACTCCGTGGGGGTCTGGCGCAGCCGCTTGATCGCCTCGGCGGTGCCGAACAGGACCAGGATCGACGTCGAGATGAAGAGCGCGCCGGGCAGGTCCGCCTGCAGTGCCGCCAGCGTGGCGCTGTCCACGGTCCTCACCTCCGCCCCCCAAGCGTGGCAGAAGGGCGTAGGATCGTGTAGATCGAGGCCCGCCCGCTGCCCGGCCCCCATGCTCCCTCTGCTCCCCATCGTCGCCCTGCATCTCGGCTGTTCGGGGCTGTTCGACACCGAGGACACCGCGCCCGACGCGGCCGCAGAGGTGGTCCTGCCGGTGCTCACGATCACGAGCCCCGAGCGGGGCGCGTTCGTGACCTCGGGCTCTGCCGTGCTGGTGGCAGGACGGGCCCAGGCTGGCACCCACGCGCTGGAGAGCCTCGAGATCAACGACCTGGACGTGGCGCTGGAGGACGACGGGAGCTTCAGCTACACCTTCACCCCCGATGCGGGGATCAACGTCATCGGCGTCCGGGTCGAGGACGTGGGCGGTGAGCGCGCGGTGGATGGGCGCTCGGTCTACGCCCAGGCCACCCACGACAACGGCGCGACCCTCGACGGTGCCGTGCGCATGCAGCTGGGCCCGGACGTGCTCGACGACGACAGCCCGGACCTGGACGACCTCTCCGCGATCCTCGAGGTCGTGCTCCTCGATCCAGCGGTCACCGACGTGCTGGTGGGCGAGACCTTCGAGACCGACGAGGGCATCGAGGTCACCCCCACCTCCCTGTCGCTCGCGTCCGCGTCGGTGGACCTGACGCCCGCCAACGGCCAGCTCGACGCCGTCATCACCCTGCACGACGTCTGGATGGACTACGACGCCTCGTACAGCTGGCTCTACAGCTCCTCGGGCTCGGCGTGGATGGACCGCATCGTGCTCACCATGGGCATCGAGGCCGAGGTGACCGCCTCTGGCGCCAGTGCCGACGTGGTCGACGTGAGCGCGACCCTGCACGGCTACGGCCTGACGCTGGATTGGTTCCCCGACTGGCTCGAAGACGACCTGGCGGACTGGACCCAGGAGACCCTGGAGGACGCCCTCACCGACAGCGTGCGCGACCTGGCTGGCGACACCCTGAGCGAGACCCTCGACGCCTTCGCGGTGGAATACTCTGCCGCCGACGGCGTGGACCTGGGGCTCGAGCTGGCGGGCATCGACACGGACTCGCGCGGGCTCTACCTGACCTTCGACGCCTGGGTCGAGGGCTCCGGCATGGCGCTGCCCACCGGCGCCCGGTCCCTCAGCACCGCCGGCGCCGGGCCGGCCTTCCCCTTGTCCTCCAGGCCCTTCGCCGTGGCGCTGGATGACGACCTGATGAACCAGATCTTCTTCGCTTTCTGGGCCAGCGGGGCGGTGCACGACATGACCTATGGCGAGCTGGAGCTGGCGGTCCTGGTGGGGGAGCCGCTGCCACCGCCCTTGGGTCCTGTAGAGACCCTGGTCATCGATCTGGGCCTGCCACCGGTGGTGGGCCCGAGCGGTCCGGACAGCGAGCGAAGCTTCCGCCTGGGGGTCGGCGAGCTGACCATGGACATCACCCGGGACGACGGGGTTCAGGTCCTGGCGTCGCTGAACTTCTTCGCCGACGCGGACCTGAGCCTGGACGCCGACGGGGCCCTGGAGATCGCCCTGGACGACCGCCCCAAGTACGTGCCGGTCGAGGCGGGCATCCTGGTCGGCCCCGAAGCCTTGGACCCCGGCGACCTGGCGGCCCTGTTCCGGCTCATGACCCCCACGCTGGTCGGGTCCCTGGGCGACTTCCTGCCGGCCTTCGAGCTGCCGGCGCTGCCCCTGGACGCGCTGGGCGATGTCGACGCGCTGGCCGGGCAGACCCTGGTGCCCAGCGACGTGGACCTGGGCCTCGACGACGGCGACTGGACCCTCATCGAAGGGGACCTGGTGCCGGGCGACTGACCCAGCGCCCCCCCGGGTCTCACGCTACCCTTCCGGCCATAGGAGACCGACCCATGTTCCTCTGGATCCTCGCCTGCACCGGCGGCGCCACCAGCAACGACACCGGCTGGGCCACGACCCTGCCCACCGTGCCAGAAGACGAGCTCTGTGAGTCCCACGACGCCTGCGAGGACTGGGAGATCTGCACCGACGAGGGCCTGTGCGAGTCCGGCGACGAGAACAACGACCTGGAAGACGCCGAGGGCATCCTGTGGGAGGAGGTCCTGACCGGGTACCTCCAGACCGAAGGCGACCAGGACTTCTACAGCTTCGAGGCCGCGGGCGGGGAGTGGACGCGCATCGACACCACCCCCACCTCCAACGAGGAGGAGATGGACACCCTCGTCACGCTGTACGACCCCCTGGGCAAGGTCCACCACGTCGAGGACGACCACCCCTGGGGCAACGTGAGCACCTTCGACACGGTCATGTACACCTACCTGCCGACCGCGGGCACGTGGACCATCCTGGTCGAGGACCTCAACGGCCTGGGCGCCGACAACTCCCGGTACGACCTGGAGCTGCGCGAGGTCACGAACTACGTCGACGAGCCCGACAGCTTCAACGACCCCGGGTACGAGCTCGAGGTCACCTCGTCGAGCTCGATCTGGGCCATCGGCGTGCTGCTCGAGGAGAACGGCGACGAGGACCACATCCTGCTGGACCTGCCCTGGGACGACTGCCCGGTCTACCTGGTCGGCAGCCAAGGGGAGCGAGGCTCGGCCGCCACCCCCACCGTCGAGCTCTACCCCGAGGAGGACCTGCTCTACCTGCGCAAGGAGGGTCTGGGTCTGGAGGGCACGGCCTTCTACCCAGAGGTCGACGGCGGCGCGGCCACCATCGTGGCCAGCGACGCCGACGGCGAAGGCTCGGCCGACCACTGGTTCTACGTCTACGTCCAGGTCTTCGACGAGGGCTACAGCTACACCCACGAGCTGGAGTTCAACGACACCATCGACGACGCCACGGACATCATCCTCGAAGCGTCGACCAACAGCAGCGGCTCGGCCTTCGAGTGGGCAGGGTTCTGGGGCGCCATCGACGAGCGCGGAGACGAGGACTGGTACGCCTTCCAGGCCAACGGCGCCTGGTACCTCCAGGTCCGGGGCCAGAGCGACTCCATGGGCTCCTTCCTGGTGCCCGAGATCGAGATCTACGACCCCAGCGGCGAGCTGGTCGAAGGCACGGTCGACGCCAACGACGCCTTCCCTGACACCTGGAACATCGGCCCCCTGGATGAGGGCCGCTACTCGGTCCGCGTGACCTCAGCCGACGTGTCGGAGTACGGGCCCGAGTTCTACTACTCCGCCCGGATCGACGTCACCGACTACGAGGCCGCGATCAGCCACTGAGCGTCAGCGCGAGACCCCGTACAGCGCCCCCTGACGCCCCCACAGGTGGTCCAGCAGGTCCGCCACGTGGTCCCGCTCGCCGATGGCCTGGTGGATCAGCACCGGCGCGTCCTCCAGGTGGCCCTTGGTGTGGATGCGCTCCCGCAGCCAGGCCAGGGTCGGGGCGAAGTCGCCGGCTTCGATCTCGGACCACAGCTGGGGGCGCTCGGCCTCCAGAGCTGCGCCCAGGGACGCCGCGTACAGGTTGCCGATGGTGTAGCTGGGGAAGTAGCCGAAGGCGCCGGAGCACCAGTGCACGTCCTGGAGCACGCCGTCCGCGGCGCTCGGCGGCCGGACCCCGACCACGTCCAGATAGGTGTCGGCCCACGCCTCTTCCAGGTCCTGGACCTGGAGCTGATCGGTGAGCAGGGCGCACTCCAGCCGGTAGCGCACGATGATGTGGAGGTTGTAGGTGGCCTCGTCGGCGGCGATGCGGATGAGGCTCCGGGCCACCCTGTTCTGGGCGCCGTAGAGCTGCTCAGGCGTCACGCTGAGCCCCAGGTGTTCCTGGATCCGGGGGGCCAGGTACCGGCAGAACGGCAGGCTGCGCCCGATGAAGTTCTCCCAGAAGCGGCTCTGGGACTCGTGCAGGCCCATGCCCGCGGCGCTGCCCACACCGGTGCCCCGCCAGTCCCGGGGGATGCCCTGCTCGTAGAGGGCGTGGCCGGTCTCGTGCACCGTGCCGCCGAGCCCCTTGATCAGGTCGTCGGCGTAGTAGTGGGTGGTGATCCGGGTGTCGCCGGGGCCAAAGGTGATGGTGAAGGGGTGTTCGGCTTCGTCCAGGCGACCGGCGGTCAGGTCGTAGCCCAGGCTGGCCACCAGCTCGTTGTGCAGCGCCTGCTGGGCGGCCACGTCGAAGGTCCCGGACAGCGCGGCGGGGTGGGGCCGGCCGTCGAGCGCGTCGAGCAGCTCGCCGATGCCGCTCGCCAGGCGGTCGAACATCGGGTCCAGCATGGCCACCGTCGCGCCGGGGTCGAACTGATCCAGGAGCACGTCGTAGGGGTGGGCCTCGTCGGTGCGCAGCAGCGCCACCGCCTCGCGCTTCAGCGCCACGATCTCGGTCAGGGGGCCTGCGAAGCCGACGAAGTCGTCGGCCTGCTTGGCCTGGACCCAGGCGGTGAAGCCCGCCGCCTCGGCCCGTGAGGTGGCCCGCACCAGGGACTCGGGCAGCTTGACCGCCCGGTCATAGGAGCGACGCACATTGCGCACTGCCGCGCGGTGGAATTGCTCCAGCCCATCGGACGCTTCGAGGGCCGACAGCCACTCGCCCACCACCGGCTCGGTCAGCCGCTGGTGCGCCAGGCCGGAGATCAGCTCGGCCTGGCTGGCCCGTGCACCGGCGCCCTGGGGCGGCATCTTGACCTGTCGGTCCCACTCCAGGAGCGCTCGCATGCCCTGGAGGGCGTCCAGCTCGCGCAGGCGGTCGTTCAGGGCTTCCCAGGTCTTCAAGGTGCACCTTCCTCGGGGGCGCTCCTATCTCACCGACAGGCCTGGGTCTCCCGGGCACCGGACGCCGTGCAGGTGGCGTCTCCCGAGGAGCTGAGCCCGGCCACGCAGCTGGTGACCCACGTCTCCCGGTCCCCACAGGCCGGGGCGGAGCCGTCCCAGCCTTCTTCCTCCAGCTCGCACTCGGTGTTGTCGCCGTCTTCCCCCAGAGCGCACTCGGCCAGGTCCGTGAGCTCCTGCTCCTCGGTGTTGTCGCAGTCGTAGTCGAAGGACCCATCGCCGCGCTCCCCCGTGTAGAACTCGGTCTGGTCCGGGTTGGCCTTCTTGTTGCCGTCGTAGCAGTCGCCCTGGTTGGTCACGTAGGAGGTGGGCTGCTCGCAGGCGATCTGCGCAGCGTCGGGGTCGCCATAGCCGTCTGTGTCGCTGTCGAGGTAGAAGGTGGACCCGTCGACGGGCTCCTCGTCGACCGCGCCGTCGCAGTCCTCGTCTGCCCCTTCGCAGTGCTCGGAAGCGCCGGGCTGGACGTCGCTGCGGGTGTCGTCGCAGTCGGTGGCGTCGGCCACCCAGTCGTCCCCCGGCGGGTCGCAGGCGGTGGTCTCGGTGGACTGGTCGCCGTGGCCGTCGGCGTCGCCGTCGTAGCCCCACGTGACCATGTCCGTGGCGTCCTCGTCGACCACGGTGTCGCAGTCCTGGTCGATGTCGTCGCAGATCTCGTCGGCGTCGGGGTGGATGGTGCTGTTGGCGTCGTTGCAGTCGCCCGACGTCGACACGTAGTCGGTGGGCGGCTGGCAGGCCTCGGCGATCACGTCTGGGCGGCCGTAGCCATCGGCGTCGCCGTCGCGGTAGAAGGTCGCCGTGCCGGTCACGTCGTCGTCTGCGTCGTCGGCCAGGTCGTCGCAGTCGTCGTCGTAGCCGTTGCACAGCTCGTCGGCGCCGGGGTGAATGGTCTCCTCGTAGTCGTTGCAGTCCCCGTCGAACTTGCTGTAGCCCTGGGGCTGTTCGCAGCTGTAGAGCGGGTCGCTGAGCGACGTGCCGTAGCCGTCCTGGTCCACGTCGACGTACCAGGCGGCGTTCTCGGCGTCGCCTTCGTCGACGCCCTTGTCGCAGTCGTCGTCCTCGCCGTTGCAGTACTCGGTGGCGCCCGGGTGGATGGTGGGATCGGTGTCGTTGCAGTCCCCGCCCGCGACGGCGAAGCCGCTCGCAGCGGTGTCGCAGGCGCCGGGCTCGCCGTCCCCCAGGCCGTAGCCGTCGCCGTCGTCGTCGGCGTACCACAGGCAGTCGGCCGAGTCCCCGTAGGTGGAGACCTCGGGGGTGCAGGCGAGCCACAGGGTCAGGCCGAGGGTGATCATGGGGACATTCTATCCGGGTCCAGGCATGGCAACTGACCACCTTGGGCCTCAGCGGCAGCCCAGGGCGATCCAGTCCCAGGTGTCCGGGTAGCAGGTGGTCCAGTAGTCCGAGAGCTCGCAGTCGCTGACCCACCACCACTCGTCGCCACAGATCGGTGGGCCGATGTACCAGCCGTCGTCGCCCTCGCACTCCGCGTCGGCGTCGGGGCTGGTCGACGTGGACAGGCTGCAGGTGGAGATCGTCTCGTCCTCGCCGGTCTCGGCGCCGTCGCAGTCGTAGTCGAAGCTCCCGTCCCCGCGCTCCACCTCGAACCAGGACGTCTGGCCCGGATTGACGTCGGCGTTCTGGTCGTAGCAGTCCGTGCTCGTGGCGACGTAGCCCGACGGCGCCGAGCAGTCCTCGGTGGTCTTGTCGCTGCCGCCGTAGCCGTCTCCGTCGTCGTCCCAGTAGTAGGTGGTCAGCACGCCTTCGTCGGTGTGGCCGTCGCAGTCCTGGTCCGTGCCGTCGCAGGCCTCGGCTGCGCCGGGGTGCACGCCCCCGTCGCTGTCGTCGCAGTCGCTGTCGTCGATGGTGGTGTCGGAAGGCGCGTCGCAGGCCAAGGTGCTGTGGTCCGGGTCGCCATAGCCGTCACCGTCGTCGTCGTCGTACCAGGTGGTGGGGTCGGTGGCGTCCTCGTCGATCGCCGTGTCGCAGTCCTGGTCCACGTCGTCACAGGTCTCGCTGGCGTCGGGGTTCACCAGCTCGTCGGCGTCGTCGCAGTCCTGATCGTCGCTCGTGTAGTGGGTGGGGGCCTCGCAGGCAAGCGTCGTGGTGTCCGGGTCGCCGAAGCCGTCGCCGTCGCTGTCGGCGTAGAAGGTGTCCTGGGCCCCTTCGTCGACGGTGCTGTCGCAGTCCTGGTCCACCTGGTCACAGATCTCGCTGGCCCCCGGATAGACCGTGCCTTCGCCGTCGTCGCAGTCCGAGCCGTCGGCCACGTGGTCTGTCGGGGCGTCGCAGGCGACGGTCGTGTTGGCCGCGTCGCCGAAGCCGTCTCCGTCGGTGTCGGCGTACCAGGTGGCGGGGTCGCTCGGGTCCTCGTCCACCGCGCTGTCGCAGTCCTGGTCCCGATCGTCGCAGGTCTCCGTCGCTGCGGGGTTGACCCCGGAGTCGGTGTCGTCGCAGTCCGTGGCGTCGTCGACGTGGTCCGGTGGCGGGTCGCAGGCCAGGGTGGTCGCCGCGGCGTCCCCAAAGGTGTCGTTGTCCAGATCGGCGTACCAGGTCGCCGGGTCCAGGGCGTCTTCGTCGACCGCGTCATCGCAGTCCTGGTCCACGTCGTCGCAGAGCTCGTCGGCGTAGGGGTGGATGCTCTCGTCGCCGTCGTGGCAGTCGTCGTCGGTGGCGGAGAAGCCGTCGGGCTGGGCGCAGCTCTCGGCCGTCGCCGAGTCCGTGCCAAACCCGTCTCCGTCGAGATCCTGGTACCAGGTCGCCAGGTCCACGTCGCCTTCGTCGACCGTGTCGTCGCAGTCGTCGTCGAGCTGGTTGCAGACCTCGATCCCCTCGGGGTGGATGCTGGGGTTCTGGTCGTCGCAGTCCCCGTCCCGATCCACGAAGCCAGGGGTGTCGCAGACGGTCGTGGTGAGCCCCGGGTCTCCCCACGTGTCCTCGTCCTGGTCCCGGAAAAGCAGGCACGTCTCGGTCGGGGCCGTGTCGGTCGGTTCATCGGACGTGTCGACGACACCCGTGTCGGCTCCCACAGCCGAGTCCGCACCGACGGGCAGCTCCGGCGTGCAAGCGAACAGGGCCATCAGGGGAAGGGTGAGCATTCTGCGGGTCCAATCTATCCCGACGACGCGCT
>CAZFLE010000012.1:0-80086 GCA_964519895.1 uncultured Enterobacterales bacterium
CCGAGCTCTTGGACGAGCTGCCCGAGCTCTTGGACGAGCTGCCCGAGCTCTTGGAGGAGGGGCTCTTCGAGGACGACCTGGGCTCGGGCTCGGGCTCGGGCTCCGGTTCGGGCTCGGGCACCGCTTCGCCCGTGTCCTCGACCTCGGGCTCGGCGACGGCCGGGGCCGGTGCAGCGGCTGGGGTCGGGGCGGTCTGTGCGTCGGCGGCGGCTTCTTCGTCGCCGCCGCCGCCCATCACCATCGCCAGGATGCCGGCCACGAGCAGGAGAGCAGCGACACCTGCGCCGATGAGGACCATCGGCTTCTTGCTGCTGCTGGTGTCTTCGATCGGTGGCGGCGGTGGGGTCTGGTGGGCCCCACCCGCCGTGATGCCAGCGCCGGCGCCGGCGGTGATGGCCGGCATGGGCTTGGGCGGCGGCGGGGACTGGACCGCCGGAGGCGGGGGCGGTGCGGCCGCGACGGGAGGCGGCGCCGCGACAGGCGGTGGGGCCGCAACAGGGGGCGGCGGCGGCGGCGCAGCCACGGGCGGCGGCGCAGCCACGGGCGGCGGCGCAGCCACGGGCGGCGGTGGCGCGGCGACCGGTGGCGGTGGCGCGGGCCTGGGGGCGGGCTCGGGTGCCGGTGCGGAGACCACGCTCGGACCCGGGAGCTGCTCGGCGGGTGCGGCCGCGGGCTCGTCGTCGTCGTCGCCCATCAGCATCTCGGCGATCTTTTCCTTGCTCCAGAACGCCGTGGCCTGGCCCTTGGCGGCCGGCGCGATGCGGATGCTGGGCTGCTCGGCCCCGGACTTGAACGGGCCGCTCATCGCGGCAGGGCCGTCCAGGTCTTCCTCGACGGGGGCGTGCGCTTCTGCTGCCTGGCCGCCGGCCGCGGGAACCGCCACCCTGGCCCAGGTCCCCAGGTCTTCCCCCGGGCACTCCTCTGCCACATGAGCCAACACGTTGGCGGCGTCCAGGGGATGGGGGCGCTCCTCGGCGTCGAAGGCCAGGGTGCTGCACAGGAAGCGCCGCACGTCCTCGACCCACTTGCGGCCCTCGACCTCGGAGAAGTCCATCTCCAGGACCCGGTCGACCACTTCGTCGTCGTGGGCGTCCGGGTCCTTGGGCAGGCGACCCAGGGGCTCGGGCGACAGGAGGGCGTGCATGACCACCCCCAGCCCGTAGACGTCGGTCTCGTGGCCGATGGGCTTGCCTTCGGGGGCGCGGGTCACCCGCCGGACCTCGCCGTAGCCGTCGATCGAGACCGAGCCGGTGGCGTCGACCCGGATGGAGCCGGGCTTGATGTCGCCGTGGATCGCCTCGTCCTCTTCGGCGATGGTCAGGATGTCGGCCACGGCGGAGCCGATCTCCAGCGCGGCCTTGAGGGCAGGGGGCTCGCTGTCCAGGAGCTCGACCAACGTGACGCCTTCGGCGTCGCCGTCGTTGGTCAGGATGCTGCCCTCTTCTCCAGACTCTCGCGTGTAGTGCCAGCTCAACGTGACTCTCTCTTGGGGTCGGCCAGGGTGGCATCGTAGCGAAAAGCCTGCGCGTTAGGGAGCGGCCCGCCGCATCAGGGAGTGCAGAGATGGCCGTTCACCTCGCCAAGGGCGCTCGGGATCACCTCCCCGCGGCCATGCACCGCCGCCTCCAGGTCTTCGAGACCGTGCGCGAGGTCTTCACCCGCTATGGCTTCGAGCCGCTGGAGACGCCGGCCTTCGAGCGCATCGAGACCCTGACGGGCAAGTACGGCGACGAAGGCGACAAGCTGATGTACCGGATCCTCAAGCGGGGAGCAGGCGGTCAGCGGGGCGAGGTCGACCTGGCGCTGCGCTACGACCTGACCGTGCCCCTGGCCCGCGTGGTCGCCATGCACCCGGAGCTGCGTCTGCCCTTCAAGCGGTGGCAGATGCAGCCGGTCTGGCGCGCGGATCGCCCCCAGAAGGGCCGGTTCCGGGAGTTCTACCAGTGCGACGTGGACACGGTCGGGGCGCCCAGCATGGCTGCAGATGCCGAGTGCATCGCCGTGGTGCACGACAGCCTGGTCGCCCTGGGCTTCACGGACTTCACCGTTCGGCTGAACCACCGGGCACTGCTCCGGGCGATGGTCGAGCACGTCGGGGTGGCAGACCAGGAGGTCGGCGTGCTGGTCGCGGTCGACAAGCTCGACAAGATCGGCCGCGAGGGCGTGTCTCGGGAGCTCGCGGGGCGGGGCATCGCCCAGGCGGCGATCGATGGCCTCTGGGCGCTGCTGGCGGAGACCGGCGACGGGGCGCTCGACCTGTTGCGCAACGCACTGGGAGAGCCCGCCCACCAGGCCCTGGACGAGCTCGCCCTGGTGCTGGCCCACGCCGGAGACCTGGGGGTCGACAGCGCCCGGATCCTGTTCGACCCGACCCTGGCGCGAGGCTTGGACTACTACACGGGGCCGGTCTTCGAGACCGTCGTGACCGAGCCCAAGATCGGCTCCATCGGCGGTGGCGGTCGCTACGACGGGCTGATCGGCATGTTCGGCAAGCAGGCGATGCCCGCCGTCGGGGTGAGCCTGGGCATCGAGCGCATCCTGGTCGTGATGGAGGAGCTGGGCATGCTGCCCCAGGTCCGGACCCGCACCCAAGTCCTGGTGACCGTGTTCAACGATGCCTCCCTGGGCGTTAGCCAGCGCACAGCGACGGCCTTCCGGGCGGCTGGGGTTGCGACCCAGGTGGCGCTCAAGGGCGGCAAGCTGGGCAAGCAGTTCAAGCACGCCGCGGCCCTGGGCGTGCCTTGGGTGGTCGTGGTCGGGGAGCGGGAGGCCGCGGCAGGTGTCGTCAAGCTCAAGGACCTGCGCACCGGGGACCAGGAAGAGCTGACGCTGAGCGCCGCCGTGGCCAGGGTCCAGGGGGTCTGAGCGCGCCCTTGCCTCAAGGGGTCAACACGACCCGGACCGCGAGACCGCCGGAGCGCCGATTCCCCGCGGTGACCGTGCCTCCGTGGGCCTCGACGATCTGCCGCACGAGCATCAGGCCCAACCCCAGCCCCTTGCCCTGGTGGGTGCTGGACTTGGAGCCCCGGTAGAAGGGCTGGAACAGCCGCTCCAGCTCGTGCTCGGGCACGCCGGGGCCCTGGTCGAGCACCGCGAAGCCACCGGGCTCCAGGGCCACGGTGATCGCCGTGCCGGTCGGCGCGTACTTGCCAGCGTTCTGGATCAGGTTGCCGATCACGCGCAGCAGCCGGTTGGGGTCGCCGCGCACGGGCTCTGCGTCCCCCACGACGCTCACCGGGTGCTCGGGGGTCGGCCAGCGCCGCACGGCCTCGGCCGCCAGGCTGGCGAGGTCCACGGGCTGGAGCTGACCCAGGCCTGCGCCCAGCTCCAGCCGGCTGATCTCCAGCAGGTCTCCCACCAGGCCGTCGAGCTCGCCCAGGTCGCCGTCCATCGCCGACAGCCGGGACTCGGATGCCCCCAGGTCGCGCAGGATCTCGGTCTCGAGCCGCAGCCGCGCCAGAGGCGTGCGCAGCTCGTGGCTGATGCCGGCCATGAGCTCCTGCTGGGTCCGCAGCATGGTGGTGACCCGGTCGGCCATGCGGTTGAATGCCCGGGCGGCATCCCGGAGCTCCGAGGGACCCTGCTCGGGCAGGCGGTGATCCAGGTCGCCCGCCGCGACCCGCGCCATCGCAGCGCGGGTCTCCTCCAGAGGCGCCGTGGCACGGCCGGACGCCCACACCGCCAGCCCTCCCATCGCCAGCAGCAGCAGCCCCAGCCACCCGGCGAGCTTGCGGGAGGGGGCCGAGGTGTCGATCTCGCGCTTCACGTAGACCCAGCCCGCTCGCGTGTCGACGGCGGCGGTCGGGTCGGCCCCTGGCCGCACCCACACCGAGCGGCCCCCCTTGCGCTTGGGCAGCCAGTGACCGGCCTTCTCGTCCGGCGGGGTCGGCCGCACCTTGATCTGGACGTCCATGTCCTCGGAGAAGCGCTTGGGGTCGGCCCCGCGCTCGACCCGCTCGGCGATGCGCAGGGTCATGCGCACGTGGGCCCGCATCAGGTCATCTTCCAGGGGCTTCAGCGCGGCCCGGCGGGCCACGGTCCACGAGAGTCCGACGGTCAGTCCAGTGCACAGGACCAGCAGGATCGCCAGCCTCCAGCGCAGGCTCATGGGTCACCCTGGGGTGGCCCGGCCCTGGGCAGGGTCACGCCGGATCCCGGGGCATGGTGTAGCCGACGCCTCGCACCGTCTTGATGTAGACCGGCTGGCGAGAGTCATCGCCGAGCTTGCGGCGCAGGTGAGAGATGTGCACGTCGACGCTGCGGTCGAAGGCCGCCCACTCCTCTCCTCGCGCGAGCTCCATCAGGCGCTCTCGCGGGATCACCCGACCGGCGTTGGCCACGAGGGTCCGCAGGATCTCGAATTCCGTCGTGGTCAGGGTCAGGTCCTTGCCGTCCAGGGACGCGACCCGCCGGTCTACGTCGACCGCCAGCGGCCCGGCGCGGAGCGCGCCCTCGGCCCCGGGCGCTGCCTCGGTCCGGCGCAGCACGGCCTGGATCCGGGCCAGCAGCTCCCGCGGGTTGAAGGGCTTGGGCAGGTAGTCGTCGGCCCCGATCTCCAGGCCCACGATCCGGTCGAGCTCGTCGCCCCGGGCCGTGAGCATGATGATCGGGGTCTTGGTGAAGCTGCGCGCACGCCGGCAGACCTCGAAGCCGTCCAGGTCCGGCATCATCACGTCGAGCACGATCAGGTCCACGCCGCCGGCTCTCAGACGCTCCAGGCCCGGCACGCCGCCTGGAGCGGTCAGGACCGTGTAGCCCCGACCGCCCAGGTATTCGGCCAAGAGCGACCGCAAGCGCTCGTCGTCGTCGATGACCAGCAGGGTTCGTTCAGCGCGCATCGGCGGAGCCTACCGCTCCTCCCACAGGGGCGCCTCCGTGCCTTGGGCACCCTGGCCGCCCTGGCGTCCCCGGGCCTTGTGCCGATGGGCGCCCCGTGCCTTGGCCTTGGCGTCGAAGGCCTCCCGCTGCTCCGGCGTCAGCGTGGCGCGGAAGTCCAGGAAGGCGTCCATCTTGTCGTGGGCCAGCCCATTGCGGATCTCCAGCTTGTCGTCGAGGAGCTTGTGCACGGTGCGGCTGTTGGGCTCGGCCAGGGCCAGCTCCGCGTCGAGCTCGCCCTTGATCTGCTCCAGCTCCGCCCGGGCGCCCTCGCGGCCTTCCTGGATCGTGGTGCGCATGTCTTCGAGGGCGGCGACCTGGACCTCGTCCAGGCCCAGCTCTTCGGTCATCTTGGCGACCCGGTCGCGGGGGGGCTCACCGGCCGTCTGGGCGCTCCCGGGGCCGGCCAGGGCCACACCGGTGGCCAGGGTGAGTGCGGTGAGGAAGCCGGCCAGGCCAGCGGTGTGCAGTCGTCGGGTCATGGGTTCTCCTTGGACGGTGTGGTTCGGTCCGTCGTCCACTGCAGTCAACCCCCGGCATGTTGTGCCCGGGCTGAGAGCGGCTGAAGGACTCCGGCGTTCTGTGAAGGAATGTGAAGGGGGCCAAAAGCACACCAGGCGGCCCGGTTGGGCCGCCTGGGGGGAAAGACGCGGGTAGGACGGGCTCTAAGTGTCAGCCCTCGCAGCCACCCTTGACGGCGTAGTTGATCTCCACCGTCGAGCCGCCCTCGGGCACGTAGTCGGACTCGAACTCGACCGCGTTGTCGGTCGCGTTGTAGCTCCAGCCCACGGTGGTGGTGATGCCGTCGATCTTGACCGCGATGGTCTCGGGCACGGGGGAGTCGGACAGGCCAAAGGCGTTCAGGGCCTGGGCCGAGCCCTCGGCCAGGGTCTCGAGGTGGGAGCCGAAGTCCGTGGCGCAGATGCTCAGGAAGGTGCCACCGGTGGCCAGGGAGGCCTCGTAGTAGCCGGCGCCGTAGTCCGCGCCGCCGCCGCCGCCGCCGCAGCCGCTGGGGTAGTCACCCGCGATGGCGTGCATGACCAGATCGTCGGTGTCGTCCTTGAGGCTCTGGAACAGGCTGACGTAGTAGGTGTAGCTGTTCGGGCTCTGCTCGGGCTCGTCGGAGACGGAGACCAGGTTCAGGGTCGCGTCCTCGCGGTAGAAGCCGCCGTTGCAGCTGGCGTCACCCTCGCCGTTGTTCTTGAGGGCGGACTCGAAGATCGAGAACAGGCGCTCGGTGTTGGAGCCGTAGCCACCCTTGTTGATCATGTCGTCGAACATGGTCTTCTGCTGCTCTTCCGAGTAGCTGTTGTCGACGTAGGTGGGCCCGCCGCTGTAGACACAGCCGTTGTCCGCTGTGACGCCGGAGACGTGGTAGTCGGCGTCCATGCTGGCGAGGGTCTCGATGAAGACCTCGAAGTTCGTCAGGACGTTGCTGATGTTGTCGTACATCGAGCAGGAGAAGTCCATGGAGAACATGATGTCGGTCTGGCCCTCGATGGGCTGCTCGTAGACGTCGGTGTTCTCGCCGTAGAGCTCGCCCGAGCCCGACTGCTGGGCCTTGACGGTGGGGCTGAACGGGTCGGAGCTGTAGACCGTCAGGTAGCCGAGGTCCTGGTACTCGTCGATGGGGGCGTACTCGACCCACACCTGGAGGCCGGCGCCCGGGAGCACGGTCCAGGGCAGGGGACCGTTGAGGTCTTCGCTGGCGTCGAAGATGAGGTCGGTGGACGCCGACGTGAAGTCGAAGCCGTCGACGCTCAGGTCGGCATTGCCCAGGTTGCTGATGGTGACCAGCTGCAGAGCATCGCAGCCGATGTAGAGCGTGCCGAAGTCGTACTCGGTCGGGTCCACGTCGATCACGGGGGCGATGCCCTCGCCCAGCAGGGTGACCGGGACGGTGGGCTCGTCGGGGTCGTCGGACTCGATCAGGACGGCGACCGTGTCCGTGGCCGAGGTCTCGGGCCGGTAGGTCACGCTGAAGGTGGTGACCTGTTCGGGGGGCACGAGCACCGAGCCGATGGCGCCAATGTCGTAGGGGGCAGACGGGTCGTCGAGCAGCACGTCGATGATGTGCAGGTCGCCCTGGCCCACGTTGGTGATGGTGATCACCTCGGCGAGCTCGGCGCCGACACCGACCTCGAGCTGGCCGAAGTCCACCTGGGTGGGCGTGACCTCGATGTCGGGGACAGCGTTGTCCTCGAGCTCGGCCCGGGCGTCCGGGTCCTCGATGATCTCGTACTCGTTGCAGGCGACGGTCATCAGACCGAGAACAGCGAGGAATGCAGGCGTGCGAACCATGGAGAGCTCCGTCCTTGAGCCGATGTTTTGTCGCCGGGAGTATACGCGGCCCGTTGACAACCTGTGACACTGTAATGGGAATCGCCCATTAACGGCCACGCTTCCCCAGGGAATTCGCGGGTTTGATCGCGATCGGGCCGGCCCGATCACCGGGGATCAGCGCACCACGGTCCCGGGGGTCACCGGGTCGGCAAAGGTCGCCAGGTCCACGACCCGCTTGCCACCAGCGGCCAGGAGCATGCCCTCGGACAGCACGCCCCGGAGCTCTGCGGGCACCAGGTTGGCCACCACGACCACCGTGCGACCGACCAGCTCGGCGGGTGCGAAGCGGCTGGCGATACCGGCCACGATGGAACGGGGGCGCTCCTCGCCGATGTCCACCTGGAGCACGAGCAGGCGATCGGCGTCCGGGTGCGGCCCGGCCTCGACCACGACCCCTGCCCGCAGGTCCAGGCGGCCGAAGTCGTCAAAGGTGATCGGCTCCTTGGGCGCGGCCTTCTTCTTGGACTTCTTCTTCTTCTTCTTGGGGGCCTGGACCGGCTGATCCGGCAGGCTGGCCTTGACGATGTCCGGGAGCTCGGTGAGCCGGGGAAAGAGGGGATCGCCGGCCGCGATCGGGGAGCCGTGGACGAGCACGTCGAGCCGGGCCAGGTCGGCCAGCCCGCCGGCGCCCAGGGGCGCCAGGGTCAGCCCCAGCTTGCCCAGCAGCTCGGGGCCCTTGGTGGGACACACCGTGCTCAACAGGGTGCCGGCCACCCGGCAGAGCTCCAAGACGTGTCGCATCACCGTGCCGAGCCGGGTGGTCTCGCCGCGCTTGTTGAGCGCCCAGGGCTGCTGGGTGTCGATGTACTTGTTGCCGGCGCCCGCCAGCGTCATCAGAGCACCCAGAGCGCCGCGGTAGTCCAGGGCCTCGATCAGGTCTGCGAAGCGGGGCACTACGTCGGCCGCCAGGTCCCACAAGGCTTGGTCGTCGGCGGTCACGTCGCCCACCGGCGGCACGGTCCCTCCCAGCCACTTGCCGGTCATCGACAGCGCCCGATGGGCCAGGTTGCCCAGGTCGTTGGCGAGCTCGGCGTTGTACCGGACCAGGAAGCTGTCGTGGCTGAAGTCCCCGTCGTTGCCAAAGGGGATCTCGCGCAGGAAGAAGTACCGGACCGCGTCGGCGCCGTAGGCGTCGATCAACAGGTTCGGGTCGACCACGTTGCCCAGGGACTTGGACATCTTGACCCCCGTGTTGGTCCACCAGCCATGGGCGTAGAGGGTCCGGGCCGGGGGCAGGCCCATCGCGAAGAGCATGGTGGCCCAGTAGAGCGAGTGGGTGGTCAGGATGTCCTTGCCCAGCAGGTGGTAGTCCGCGGGCCACAGCCGCTCGAAGCGGGCCTCGGTCTCGGGGTCTTGTGAGCGGTAGCCCGGCGCCGAGATGTAGTTGATCAGGGCGTCGAACCACACATAGGTCACGAACCCGTCGTCCCAGGGAATCGGGATGCCCCAGGGCAGCCGGCTCTTGGGCCGGGTGATGCACAAGTCGCCGACCTCCTTCTTGAGGAGACCGAGCACTTCGTTGCGGCGGGCGACCGGCTCGATGAAGTCCGGGTGGTCGTGGATCCACTGGCGGAAGCGGTCCGCGTAGCTGGCCATCTTGAAGTAGTAGTTGTCCTCGGCCAGCCACTCGACGGGCTGCCCGGTGTCCGGGCACTTGCCGTCGACCAGCTCGTCCTCGGCCCAGAAGCGCTCGGCGGTGGTCGAGTACCAGCCCTCGTAGCTATCGGCGTAGATGTCGCCGTTGTCGTAGAGCGTCTGGAGGATGGCCTGGACCACCCGTGTGTGCCGGGGCTCCGTGGTGCGGATGTAGTCGTCGTAGCTGCACAACAGGCGATCGAAGAGCGCGCGGAAGGGCACGGTCAGCTCGTCGCAGTGCTGCTGGGGGGTCAGACCCCGGGACAGGGCGGTCTGGTAGACCTTCTGGCCGTGCTCGTCGGTTCCGGTCAGGAAGAAGACGTCGCGGCCGCGGAATCTCTGCCAGCGGGCGATCGCGTCGGCCGCGACGGTCGTGTAGGCGTGGCCCAGGTGGGGCTCGCCGTTCACGTAGTAGATCGGCGTGGTGATGAAGAAGGTGTCCTGTGCCATGCCCACCGCTCCTGCTGGGGCCGCCGACTAACCGCTGCGGGCTTGGCCCGTTCGGGAGCGCGGGATAGGCGCCGCCGATGATTCGAGCAGTCGGTTGGTCCAGCACGCCTTTTGACCCGGCCCACCCCGGTCGCCTGTGTCGTGGTCGCGAGCGGTGGGTCGACGGCTGGGAAGAGCCGGCGCCGCCGTCCCTGTGGCGACTGGTGTTGTCCGGTGCCGTGTTCACCGACGACTCGGCCCGGGACGCCAAGCGGGGCCTGACCTGCTGCAACGTCGACATCGGGCTGATGCTCAAGGCCCTGTTCCCCGACGCCGCGCTGCTGGCGTTCAAGGAAGAGGGCGAGCTGGCCCGGATCCCGGACTACGTCGACGACGAGGACCAGTGGTGGGCCTGGCGCTCCGGGGGGAGACGGCGGGACCCCTGCCAGCGCTGGCGGGCCATGGTCGACGAGCCCGCCGAGCTGTCTCGACTGGTCGCGGGCGATCTGGTCGACGGCTTCCTGGTGATGGACCGGGCGGCGGTCTTGACCCCCGAACAAGAGGACGCCCTGTTCCTGCTGACCGGCCACGGGGACAGCAGCGCCTGGCCCGTCGAGCGCTTCCAGCCCCTGGCGCTGGACACCGTGCTCCAGGGCGTGCGGGCCATCATCTGCGTGCACATGGACAAGCACGGCCCGGCGATCGGGGTCTACACCCACCAGGGCCTGGACCGCGACGCCGCCATCGTGGCCGTGATCGAGGCGTCCGGCTGTCTCGCCGTGCCCTTTGCCATCCCGCCCATGCTCGCCCGGTGGGACCGGGCCCTGCGGGAGCTCCGGGAGGGCTGGGACGCAGAGGCGCTTGGACCCTTCCCGGTCCCCCCTTCCACCGAGCCGGACCCCCGCTGGGGCCGCCGTCGTCGCAAGCGCAAGGCCCCGCCAGTGGAACCCGAGGTCCCGCAGGCACAAGACGACGCGGCGCCGGAGGCCAAGGCCAAGGCCAAGGCCGAGGAATAGGCTTCAGCCCTCCAGGAACCAGGTCTCCAGCTCGCCACAGCCCTTGACCTGACTGCGGCCCACGATCCCAGCCACCACGGGGCCCACGTCGAGTCCGATCCGGACCTCGAGCATGGCCTCTGGCCGCCCCATGCCGGAGATCATCAGGACGGGGATGCGACGGAGCACCGGGTCGGCCTGCATGGCGGCGAGGGTCTCGAGCCCGTTGAGGCGAGGCATGTCGACGTCCATGCACACGGCGTCCACGTCGTGTCCGCCCAGGACCTCCAGGGCCTCGACCCCGTCGCCGGCCTCGGTGACTCGGACGCCGAGGCGAAGCAGCTTGCGCCCCAGGAGGCTGCGGTTGGCCTCGCGGTCGTCGACGATCAGCACATGTCCGGTGAGCGGCTGCAGGATGCGGCTCCGACGGGTGTGGGGTGCAAGCCTACTCCTTCCGATGCTGCGGGCCCGGCCGGTGCGGTGGGGATAGGGCCGGAGCATGGGTGTGATCGCGGCCATCGGAGTCTGGGTCTGGGCCGGCTGCGCCGAGCCGGGGGTCGATCCCGATCCATCCGTCGACTGCAGCGAGGGCACCGGGTGGGTCGGCATCCACGCGGACTTTCAGCTGGTCGACGACCAGGACCAGGTCCTGGGCGAGCTGGACCGGACCTACGTGACCTGCTTCCAGTCGCGAGAGCGCCCCTTCCGGGTGTTCCTGGCCTACGACGGCGACGGCGACCATGGGGCGTGGGAGCAGACCCTCGGGGCAGACCTGGGGCCCTATGACGTCGAGCACAGCGGCAGCTTCCCGATCATCGACGCCGCGGCGGACCCGGGGTTCGACGCCTTCGTGGCCCGCATGGACCAGGAACCGGAGCGCACGGTGTGGTCGGTGATCATCGGGCGCACAGGGCTCACCGAAGCCGCGCCGCTGGTGGCGCCGCCCGTCGCGGGCGTCGATGCGATGTGGCTGGATCTGGCCATCAAGTAGGGCAGGTCGTGGCTCTGCTGCTCAGGGGCCCAGCACCCCGGCCAGGAGCGGCGTGCCCACCGGCCCGACCCAGCGCTCGGCGGTGTCGGACCAGCCGCTCGGTCCCAGAGGCAGGACCTCGACGCCCGTGTCGTCGACCCGGGCCAGGTCGGCCCCGTAGACCCCGTCCCACTCCACCAGGAGATCGATGGGACTCGCCAGGTCCCGGGAGAGCCAGGCGGCGCTGTCGACGCCGTCGCTGCCGGACCGCCACACGGCGACCTGGGTGGCGGACACCCGGACCACGTCGTCCCGGCCGTCGGCGTCCACATCGGCGGTCAGCCACCCGCCCTCGAAGACCCCGGCCAGGGTCGAGTCGACCACCGTGAGCAGGTCGATGCCCTGGCCCGTGCCGGCGAACACATGCAACAGGTTGGACTCGTCGACCCAGGAGCCGAGATCTGCGGCGCCGTCGCCGTCGAAGTCCCCGATCAGGACCTCGCGGACCTCGGCGATGTTGGTGAACTCGTCCCAGGCCGGTTCGCTGTGGAAGCCGCCTTCGCTGTCCTGGAGCCAGACGGTCATGGTCTTGGCCGCGCCGTCCCGTCCCCACAGGTCGTCCAGGCCGTCGCCGTCGAGGTCGCCCAGCGCCAGGGCGAGCCCGGCCACGTCGGGCAGGGTCCAGGTGGACCCGGTGGCGCTCGCGGAGGCCGGGTTCGGGTGCACCTGGGCCAGCCCGGCGTCGGCGTCGATCGAGAGCAGGTCCTGGGGCGTGGCGGTGGGGACCGCCTGTGTGGTGCCGGAGTCTGCGGTGTCGTCGAGGGGAGCGGTCACCAGGCCGGTGTCCAGCGGCTCGCCCTGGTCCCCGGTCACGTAGACCTGGACCTCGACCACGGTGGTCCGGCAGCCGGACAGGACGAGGGCCAGGAGGAGCGTGCGCACGGTCACTCGGTGTACCCGAGGGCCCGCAGCTTGTCGAAGGTCTCGGGGGTCGGGATCGCCGTGGTGGCCGCGGCTGCCACGGGATCCAGGCTGCCTCGGAGCGCTTCCAACTCCCGGGCGTAGGCGATGGCCTCGTCGCGGTAGGCCGGGTCGTGGGACAGCTCCTGGGCCTCCCAGCCCCGCTCGTCCAGCGCGTAGAGGCGGGCGACTTTTTGGGAGCCGTCCGGCGGGATGGTGATGGTCAGCCGACGGGCGTCGGTGACCAGACCGATGGCCTGGGGGCCGTAGAGGATGTCCTCGGACACCACGGTCCGTCCGGGCAGGGTGGTCCCGGTGCGGGCGGCGTCGACCAGGGCGCCGGTGTTGGCGGTCAGGGCCTCGAACAGGTCCGGGTGGCCCACGGTCGTGGCGTTGGGGCCGGGCTGGAGTCCCGGGGCCCGGAGCAGCAGGGGGACCTGGGTGACCACGCTGTGCAAGGTGTGGCCGTGCTCGTAGCGGCCCCACTCCCAGAACTCCTCGCCGTGATCCGAGGTGAGCGCCAGCACGGTGTGGTCCCAGGCCTTCCGGGCCTGGAGCCCGTCGAACAGGGCGCCCAGGGCGTGGTCGACCTGGAGGATTTCCTCGTCGTAGGCCGCGCTCAGGTAGGCCTTGTCCGCGTCCGGTGGCACGACCTGGTTCAGGATCATGCGGGTCACCAGCTCGTCGCCCAGAGGGACTTCGCGCTTGCGGGGCATGCCGGTCGTGAAGGTGCCCGCAAAGGGCGGCGCGATCTGGTAGTCGGCGTGAGGCTCCATCACGTGGAGCACCAGCAGGGCAGGGCGGTCGTCGGCGGCCAGCCAGTCCAGTCCGGCCTGGAAGGTGACGGCAGCCGTGCGGTGGTCGGTCAAGCCGGCGCCTTCGTAGTCGTAGACGTCGAAGCCCTGGTGGAGGTTGAATTCCGGGGCCATGAAGGCGTTGTTGATGAACGCTGCCGTGCGGTAGCCCCGGGCCTTGTAGTGCTCGGCCAGGGTCACGTGGGTGTCCTCCAGGCTGCCGTACAGGTCCGGGTCCCGGTAGTCCCGCACCACACGGTGGACCGACGGGTTGACCCCGGTGAACAGGGTGGCGGTGGAGGGCAGTGTCCAGGAGCTCGCGGCAAAGGCCCGAGAGAACCACGCGGCCTGGTCGGTGAAGGCGTCCAGGTGCGGGGTGGTGGGCCGGGTGTAGCCAGCGAAGCCCATGCGGTCCTGGCGCAGGGTGTCCACGATGACCAGCACCACGTCCGGGTGCTCCGAGTCCACGACCAGGGGGGCGCACCAGCACCCCAGCAATGACCACAACCACATCGGCCGGACCCTATCCCAACGCTGGATTAGTGAGGGGTCCGGAGGGCGTGCTTGGGCGGTCTTGCTGGCATCATCCACTTCCGGGGGGGCGCGCCTCGGCCGGACACCATCGCCGGCATGAGCCAGGCGGTCGCCCACCGGGGCCGCGACGACGAGGGCCTCTGGATCCAGGGGCCCGCCGCTTTTGCCCAGCGGCGCTTCGCCGTCAGCGCCACCGGCCGGCGCCAGCCCGTGGTCGACGGCACCGACCTGCTGATGCTCGACGGCCGTCTGGTCACCCCAGGCCTGGAGCACGAGGTGCGGGCGGCGGGACGAGAACCGATCACCTCGGGCGACGCCGATCTCGCCCTTGCGGCGTGGAAGGCCTTTGGTGCCGAGTGCCTGGGACGCTTCCACGGCTCCTTTGCCCTGGTCATCTGGAGCGGGCGGGACCGGGTGCTGCACCTGATCCGGGACAAGGCCGGGGTCAAGCCGCTCTTCTATGCCTGGCGCCAAGGCCGGGTGGCGTTCGCGTCCGATCCACGGGCCCTGTTGCGACTGCCCTGGGTCAGCCGGGACATCGCCCGCGAGGAGCTCGCCGAGTACCTGTCCTTTCGCTACACCCATGCCCCACGCACGCTGCTCCGCGACGTGCACCAGCTGCCCCCGGGCCAGCTGGCCCGGATCGACGCGACGGGCGTCCGGCTGCTGCGGTGGTGGGTGCCCGGCACCTGCGAGCCCGGGACGCCACCGCCCACCGAGACCGCCGCCGCCGAGGCGCTGGAGCGCGAGCTGGACCACGCCGTCACCCGTCGCCTACCCGACCCGGGGCGGCCCGTCGGCATCCTGTTGTCCGGGGGCGTCGCCAGCTCGGCGCTGGTCGCGGCGGCGGTGCGGAGCGGCCGGTCGGTGCACACCTGGAATGTGTCCTTCGCGGACGGCGGGGCCGACGAAGCGGCCGTCGCCGGTCGGGTCGCCAAGCTCTACGGCACCACCCACCACACGGTCCGCGTGGGCCGCCAGGCGTTCCTCGACGCCCTCCCGGACACCGTCGGAGCGATGGGTCAGCCGGTGCCATCGCCGGCCGCCGTGCTCCAGACCCTGCTGCTCCGGGACGCCGCCCAACAGGTCCGCGTGGTGCTGTCCGGCGAGGGCAGCGACGAGGTGCTCGGCGGACGCAGGGCAGCCCGCCTGATGCAGGAGCTCAGGGCGGCCCGGCTGGCTGCCCACCTGCCGGGCTCGGCCCGGTCAGCCCTGGGTCGCGTGGTCGCGGCGGTGGGGCGCGGGGGCGCCGTCGATGCGCCCCATAGCTATGGCCTGAGCCGCCTGGTCGGGGGCTCCAATGTGTTCGACGTCGAGGGCCGCATGCGCATCTTGCGGGACCCGGCCCACGTGCGTCCGGGCATGCGCCACATGATGCTGGAGCCCCTGTACAACGAGGTCCGGACGGACCCGATCAACGCCGTGCTGCACGTCTACTTCCGGGGCTGGCTGGCCGAGGACGGGCTGCCCCGGTCGGATCGGGTCGGTGCCCTGGCCGGGGTCGAGGTCCGGGAGCCGATGCTCGACGAGGACGTGGTCGCCCTGTGTGCGAGCTGGCCGTCGACCGCCAAGATCAAACGACGCCACGGTCGCTGGTATGGCAAGTGGCCCCTGCGGGCCTTGGTGGGACGCACGGTGCCCCAGCAGCTCATCTGGCGGCCCAAGCGGGCGCTGCCCTACCCCCTCGGCGACTGGCTGCGGGGCGAGGGCGAGGCCTTCCTGTGGGAGCGCACCGAGTCCGTGTGCCAGGACCCGTTGGGCATCTTCCAGCCGGACGCGATCCGCGAACTGGCCCGACAGCACGCCCGGGGCGAGGCGGACCACGGACCGGGGCTGTGGACGCTGTTCTTCCTGGACCTGTGGTGGCGCCAGCTGAAGTAGCAGGCTTCTGAAAAAGTCTCCCGTCGCCATGCCGGCGGCGGCGCTTCGCTGGCCGGCCCCGCCAAGCGCTTGAAATGACGCGGCCATGTCTGCGGCTCGGCGAGACCGGCCAGCTCGGCCGGCGCTCGGCCTTGCTCGGTCCGACTTCTTCAGAAGCCTGGTAGCGCAACGGCAGCGTGACGTCGGACAGCCTTCTTCCGGTGAATGGCCGAAACAGGTTGCCAAACCCTCCAGTGCACGTAAGATTGCGGTCTGTCCTCGGACAAACCTCACGTATACGTCAGGGTTTGGGTTCATGGCGCAGGAAGCCGCAGCACAGACGCTCAAGATCGGTGAGCTCGCTCGGCGCACGGGCAAGACCAACCGCACGCTGCACTTCTACGAGGAGCTGGGCCTGCTGGTGCCCACGAAGCGCACCAAGGGCGGCTTCCGGCTCTACAGCGAGCAAGCGGTGCTGCGGATCAAGTGGATCGAGCGCCTGCAAGAGCTGGGCTTCTCGCTCCAGGAGATCTCCGGCTTCCTGGGCGACCTGAAGTCCGAGGACACGGGCCCCGCGAGCATGGACCGGCTGCGCGAATTCTACGCCGCCAAGGTCTACGAGACCCGCGCCGCCATGAAGCGGCTGGCGGCGCTGGAGCACGACCTGCAGCAGTCGCTGATGTACCTGGACGGGTGCCGCAGCTGCGACCCCATCACCCACCGTTCCGTCTGCGGAGACTGCAACGAGGCCCAACACGTTGGTGTGGCGGTCCCCGAGATGGTCGCCGCGGTGCACGACCTGAACTGACCTCCCGGAGACCCCGACCATGTCGGTGAACCTGCCTATCTACCTGGACAATCACGCAACGACTCCCCTGGACCCCCAGGTGCTCGAGGCGATGATGCCCTACCTGACCCAGCACTTTGGCAACCCTGCCAGCCGCAACCACAGCTTCGGCTGGCACGCGTCCGAGGGCATCAACCAGGCCCGGGAACAGGTCGGTGCCTTGATCGGCGCCACCGCCAAGGAGATCATCTGGACCTCCGGGGCCACCGAGTCCGACAACCTGGCCATCATCGGGGGCGCTCGGTACAACGGCCGCAAGGGCAAGCACATCGTGACCACGGCCATCGAGCACAAGGCCGTGCTCGACGCTTGCCACGCCTTGGAGCACGAGGGGTTCGAGGTCACGTTCGTCGGCGTCGACGCCTCCGGCGTGGTCAAGGTCGAAGACGTGCTGGCGGCCATCCGGGACGACACGGTCCTGGTGAGCGTGATGCTGGCCAACAACGAGATCGGCACCATCCAGCCGGTCAAGGCCATCGGCGCCCTGTGCCGCGAGCGCAAGATCATCTTCCACTGCGACGCCGTCCAGGGGCTCGGCAAGATCCCCATCGACGTGACGGACATGAACGTCGACCTGATGAGCCTGTCCGCCCACAAGATGTACGGCCCCAAGGGCATCGGCGCCCTCTACGTGCGCCGCGGCCGCCCGCGCATTCGCATCGAGCCCCTCATCCACGGCGGTGGGCACGAGCGCGGCATGCGCTCCGGCACGCTGGCGACCCACCAGATCGTCGGCTTCGGCAAGGCCGCCGAGCTGGCCCTGGATGCGGTCACCAACGGCGAGATCGACGCCACCCGCGCCAAGCGCGACCGGCTGTGGGCTGCGATCCAGGACGGCCTGGACCACGTCTACCTGAACGGCTCGTGGGAAGACCGCCTGCCCAACAACCTCAACGTCTCGTTCGCGTTCTGCGAGGGCGAGGCCATCATGATGGCCATCAAGGGCGTGGCGGTCAGCTCGGGCTCGGCCTGCACGTCGGCCAGCCTCGAGCCGTCTTATGTGCTGCGGGCCCTCGGGGTCGAAGAAGAGCTGGCCCACACCAGCATCCGCTTCGGCGTTGGCCGCTTCAACACCGACGAGGAGATCGACTTCGTCGCCAAGCTCGTCGTGGACAAGATCAACGGCCTGCGGGACATGAGCCCGCTCTACGAGATGGTCAAGGAAGGCATCGACCTCAAGTCCATCCAGTGGGCCGCCCACTAGACCCTTCACCCCCCTCTCATCCCTCTCTTCAGGAGCACACCATGGCCTACAGCGACAAGGTCATCGACCACTTCGAGAACCCCCGGAACATGGGGTCCCTCGACAAAGCCAGCGACGACGTGGGCACCGGCCTGGTCGGCGCCCCCGCCTGTGGCGACGTCATGAAGCTGCAGCTGCAGATCAGCGACGACGGCATCATCGAGGACGCCAAGTTCAAGACCTTCGGGTGTGGCTCGGCCATCGCCAGCAGTTCGCTGGTGACCACCATGGTCAAGGGCAAGAGCGTGTCCTTCGCCGAGGAGCTCTCCAACTCCGAGATCGCCCGCGAGCTGGCTCTGCCGCCGGTCAAGATCCACTGTTCCGTGTTGGCCGAAGACGCCATCAAGGCCGCGATCGCGGATTACCGGCGCAAGCAGGGCGTCAGCGAAGGGGCTTAGTCCCATGGCCATCTCTCTCACCAGTGCTGCCGCCAAGCGCGTCTCCTCGGTCAAGCTCAAGCGCCAGACCCCCCAGGCCTGGCTGCGGGTCGGCATCCGTGGGGGGGGCTGCTCCGGCCTGAGCTACTTCATCGACTTTGTCGAGGAGCCCGGGGTCAAGGACAAGAAGTTCAAGTTCGACGGCGACGTGAACGTGTGCATCGATCGCAAGTCCTACCTGTTCCTCAACGGCACCGAGATCGACTTCGAATCGACGCTGGTCAAGACCGGCTTCATCTTCCACAACCCGATCGCGTCGCGCAGCTGTAGCTGCGGAGAGTCGTTCACGATCTGATCGGCCGATGATCTGCTGGAAGTGCCACGAGGCCGTGCAGGGGCCTGTCTGTCCCTCCTGCGGCATCCTGCAGCCGCCGCCGCCTCACGCCGACCTGTTCGCCGTGCTCGGCATGGCGCGGGCGTACCACCTGGAGCTGGACGAGCTCGAGCGCCGGTGGCGGGCGCGCTCCCGAGACGTGCACCCGGATCGCTTCGCCCGCAAGGCCGCGGTGTTGCGGCGCATGAGCCTCCAGTGGACCGCCCTGGTCAACGACGCCCGCAGGGTCTTGCGAGACCCGGTCGCGCGAGCCTGGTACCTGGCGACGGGGCGGTCCCGCCCGCCCGAGCGCGGCGGGGCCCCCACGGACCCGGTCTTCCTGGAGGAGGTCTTCGAGTGGCGCATGGCCCTGGCCGAAGGCACGACCGGCGTGGTGGACCAGGTCCAGGCAGCGCGCCAGGCCCTCTCCGACGAGATCGGCGGGGTCTTTCGCACCTGGGAGGCCGGCGACGGCGACCTGAGCGGGGTAGAGCCGCGCCTGCAGAGGCTGAAGTTCCTGGACAACTTGCTGCAGCACGACACCTGAACCGGACGACCAGATGGCCCACATCGGCATCGACCTTGGCACCACCCACTCCCTCGTGGCGCTGGTCATCGACGGCAAGGCCCGCGCCTTGCTCGACGACGACGGCAGGGCGCTGCTGCCCAGCGCCGTGCGCTACGGGCCCGACGGCCCCACAGCCATCGGCTGGGACGCCCTCGAAGGCGCGACCGAGCACGCGTCCACGACGCTCACGTCGGTGAAGCGCCTGATGGGCCGAGGCCTGCAAGAGGCCCGAGCCGAGGCGGGCCAGCTGCCCTACACCCTGGCCGAAGGCGACGACAAGGTCGTGCGCATCGACCTGGGCGACCGCCAGATCACCCCGATCGAGGTGAGCGCGGACATCCTGCGCATGCTCAAGAACCGCGCCACGGAGTGCTTGTTCTCAGAGCCGACCGGCGTGGTCATCACCGTGCCCGCCTACTTCGACGACGCCCAGCGCCAGGCCACCCGCGACGCGGCCCGGGTCGCCGGCCTGGAGGTGTTGCGCCTGCTCAACGAGCCCACCGCAGCGGCCATCGCCTATGGGCTGGAGCAGAACCAGACGGGCCGGTACGCCATCTACGATCTGGGCGGCGGCACCTTCGACATCTCCATCCTGGCGCTCACCGATGGCGTGTTCCAGGTGCTCAGCACGGCCGGCGACACCCACCTGGGCGGCGACGACTTCGACCATGCCCTGGCCCGGGTCCTGCTGGAGCAGGCCGGGCAGGCCGGCGCGGGGGGTGGCGTGCTGCGAGCCGCCTTGACCGCGGCCGAGGCCGCCAAGCGCACCCTGTCCAGCGCGGACAGCGCGGACGTCGACGTCGAGCTGGGGGGGACCCGGGTCCAGCACACGGTGACCCGGGACGCCTTCGAGGCCCTCATCGCCGATGCTGTGTCCCGGACCCTGGCTCGCTGCCAACAAGCCCTGACCGACGCCGAGCTCACCACGGCCGACGTCGACGGGGTGGTCCTGGTGGGTGGCTCCACCCGCGTCCCGCTGGTGCGGGCCCAGGTGGGGGCCTTCTTTGGCTCCGAGCCCCACTGCGACCTGGACCCGGATCGGGTGGTTGCACTGGGCGCGGCGCTCCAGGCCGACATCTTGACCGGCGAGTCCGACCTGGCCGACGACCTGTTGCTGCTGGACGTGCTGCCCCTGTCCCTGGGCATCGAGACCATGGGCGGCGTCGTCGAGCGCCTGCTGTTCCGCTGCTCCCCGATCCCCGCCAGCGCCAACGAGACCTTCACCACCCACGTGGACGGCCAGTCCGCGGTGGCGCTGCATGTGGTCCAGGGCGAGCGGGAGCTGGTCAAGGACAACCGCAGCCTGGCCCGCTTCAACCTCACCGGCATTCCGCCCATGCCGGCGGGCCTCCCCCGGATCAAGGTCGAGTTCATCGTGGACGCCAACGGCATCCTCACTGTCACCGCCACCGAGACCTACACCGGCACCGAAGCCACCTGCGAGGTTCAGCCCAGCTACGGACTCGAGGAAGACGAGATCGAGCGCATGCTCGAGGAGTCCATCGACTTTGCCGAGAGCGACGTGGACGAGCGCATGCTCATCGAGTCCCGGGTCGAGGCCGAGCAGGTGCTCCGTGCGCTCGAGTCAGCCCTTGCGGTCGACGAGGCGCTGCTGGTCGCCGGCGAGGGGGCTGCGTTGGAAGCGCTGCTGACGGAGCTCAAGGCCGCGCTGACGGGCACCGAGCGCAAGCGCATCGCCGACCTGACCCATCGCCTGGACGAGGTCTCGGCGCCGTTTGCCCAGCGTCGCATCGAGCGGGATCTGCAGATCGCCCTCCAGGGTCGGTCCACCACCGAGGTCGCCGAGCGGCTCGAGATCGACTGAGTCACAGGGCCTACGGGGGCAATCCTGTCTTCCTCCTCTCCTTGCGGGTGAATAGACTGGGGCCTTCGCACGACCGGGCTGGACGCTCGACCAAGGACAACCCATGAATGTCATGCTCCTGGACGAAGACGCTGAGCTCTCCCGGCTGCTCGAGGGTGTCCTGGAGTCCGACGGCATGTGGGTGGTGCAGTACACCGACCCGGCCGAGGCGGTGGCCGCCGCGGTGAATGGCGAGTGGGTCGCGGTTCTGGTCAACGTCGATCTCGCCGACGGCGCGGCCGAAGCCTTCCTCGAGGTCCTGGGCGATCTCGACGGTGTCTCGATTCCGGTCGTGCTCACGTCGGCCCGCCACCGGGAATTCGACGAGGAGGTCCAGGGCGTGATGACGCGGTTCGGGCACACGCTCTTCCTGCGCAAGCCCATCCCTCTGCTGGACCTCAACGACATGCTGCGCCAGGCCCGCGAGGGCCACGAGATGGACGCCTTCCCCAACGCCGGTACTTCGCCGTCGATCTCGGTGGAGCTCCAGCTGTCCGACGTGAACGAGATCGCGTTCTCCCGGACCGGTGATTCTGCCACCGCGGCCACGGCCGCCACCGCCACCCAGGTGGACGCGGATCCTTCCAGCCGCCGCAAGCGGGCGATGCAGGGTGTGCTGGGCGCCGTGCAGCGGGGACGGGACGGCGTCGAAGAGCTGATCGAGCTCACCGACGACGACCTGGTGCCGATCTCGGTGCTGCCCGACGAGCTCCAGGCCTTGGACTCCGCGAGCGAGAGCTTCGAGATGGAGATCGACGACGACGACGACGACGAGGAGTCGGTCCACCATGTGGTCCTGCGCTGAGTGCCCCGGTCGAGTCCGCCCTGCGGCACCTGTACGGGATCCGGGCCGAGAGCCCGCTGAGGCCCGAGGAGCAGCGCAAGGTGCCCGAAGTGGCCGCGCTGATCCCCAGGCTGGAGAAGCTGGGCGGGCAACGGTCGGTGGTGGATGCCGCGGCAGGCCGTGCCCCGGTGGGGCTGATCGCGGCCAGCCTGCTGGGCTGGACCCGGCTGATCGTGCTCGAGCAGGACCCGGACCGCGCGGCCTCTGCCCGCCGGGCCGCGACTCGCCTGGAGCACTGCACGGTCGATGTCCGCGTGGCCCCGGTGGCCGACCGGACCCAGTGGCCCGCCCAGCCCGACGTGGTGGTGGCGCTGCACGCCTGTGGACCGGCGTCGGACGACGTGGTCGACGTGTGCATCGACCGTCGGGCCCGCCACCTGTTGTTGGTCCCCTGCTGCACCGCCCACACGGTGCGGGCTGCAGCCCTGGCCCAGGCCCTGGCCGATCGCCATGGCATCCCTCGCCAGCCGGCGGTCAGGCAGCGCTTCGTCCAGGCGGTGGTCGACAGCGAGCGCACCCTGCGCCTGGAGGCCGGGGGCTACCAGGTCAAGGTGGGGCCGCTGGTCCCGCCCACGGTCACGCCCCACAACCTGATCTGGCAGGCGCGGTGGGTCGGCTCGGCCCGGCGCATGGCCGACGCCGCAGAGCAGCTCGCGAGACTCGCTGCCGCGGTATGAGACACCGGTGAGCACGACCCACCGGACCCCGCCGCGCCGCCCGGACGGTGACGCGGACCAGGACGCGACCCCCATCACGGCGGGGGGCCTGCTCGCCCGGCAGCAGGCGGACCGCGAGCGCGGCACCGAGCTGGTCCAGCGGGTCGGGGCCCTGGCCCAGGAGCAGCGCACCCTGAGCGAGGGCCTGCAGCGGGACCTCGCAGCCCTCCAGGCCAGCGGGGGCGAGCTCGACGCGCTCCAGGTGGCGGCATCGGGCGGCATGCTCGACGCGCTTGTCAGGCGCTTTCGACGGCGGCAGGAGATCCTGGCCCGTCGCTCGGCCGCCGAAGGCCTGCTGGTCCGGTACGAGGCGGTCTCGACCCGGCTCCAGCGGGCCAGCGCCTTCTCCGACGAGCTGCAGCTCTGTGCGCTGGAGCTGCAGGCCGAAGTCGATCGCCTCCACCACGCGATGGGCCTGGACGCAAGGCGGGCCCGGGTGGCGGCGGAGCGACTGCTCGGACTCGAAGAGCAGGTCCAGGACCTGGAGGATCTCCACGGGCGAGGGTCGGACGACGGCGAGACCGCACGGCGGCTGGACGCGTCCCGCTTCGCTCTGCGCACGACGGCGCTGACGCTCGAGCTGAGCGAAGCCGGGGTCACGTTGGGGCGACAGCAGCTGGCCCCCGCGCGGGAGCTGCGGGACACGGTCCAGGGGCTACACGAGGAGATGGCGGCCTTTGTGCTGGCTGCCAGCACCACCGCCAACGCCGCGGGCCACCGGATCCAGGCCCTGGGCATGGCGGCCGATGCCCCGGTGGTGGTCACCGAGCTCCAGGAGTCCCTGGCGGAGCTCGGCCATGCGATGGAGAGCACAGAGGCCTACGTGGCCCAGGCCCGCCGGCTGATGGACCAGGTCCTGCCCGACCTGTCGGCCCGGCTGGCTGCTCAGAGCGAGACCCAGGACGTGGCCGCCCGGCTGGCCGCGACCGACGAGGCGTCGTTGAGCCGCGAGGACGCCCGCCGACTGGCCGAGCGAGCCTTGAGGGACGAAGCCATGGCCGAGGTGGAGAGCTGGCTCACCGAGTGATCGACCGCCCCGGGCCCTACCTCAGGGCGCTCCGGGCGGGGCTCCAGGCCCTGGCGCCCCACAACGACTACGTGCCGCTGGACCAGGCGGACGCGACGCTGCGGGCGTTGGATCCCGCCCTGTCCGGCGAGCTCCTGGGGCCCGCCGAGGTCGCGGCGGGCACCAACATGCCGGCGTTTGGCTGGCTGACCCGGGCCCGGGCGGCCCAGAGGCTCGTGACGACTAGCGTGCAGGGACCGTCGCCGGAACTGGCGCGGGTCCAGCAGCTGGACGCCGAGCTGGCCCAGCGACTCGCGGCCCGCGCCCGCCTGGGGGACTTCCTGGCTACGCACCCGCTGCTGCCCGCCACGGCGCTGTCCGTCGAGCTCGTCCGGCCGGACCCGGTTCCGGTGTATGCGCTCACCTATGACCGGGTCGCCCCCGATGGCCGGTGGTGCCGCATCAAGGCCCTGGTCGCCGGGGACGACCGCAGCCGTCGGCACGGCCCCCTGGCGGTGGACGGGCGCACCGGGGTCCAGGTGGAGCCGGGCCTCCAGCACCTCCTGACCCGGCACTCGTCGACCCCCCTCCTCGCGTTGCGGGAGCAGCTCGGGGTGGCCTGTCGGGTGCGGGTCCAGCGGCTGTCCCGGACCTGGATCGGTCCCTACTGGACCCCGGGGTGTGCGCTGCCGCCCCAGGCGCCGGCGGGCATCGAACGGGGGCTGGTGGTGCACCTGTCCAGCGAGGTGGTCGCCACCGACGTGGCGCACTCGACCCACCGGGATCCGTGGCTGCCGCCGCCGCCCGGCGAGACCTGTCCAGCGGGCCAGGGCCTGTTCCGCGACCGTCGCTTCGCGGCGACAGCCAACGTGGCGCCCATCCTGCACGCCTGGGGCCAAGAGGCCGGGTTCGAGGTCCCGGTCGCGCTGCTCACCCCTCGGCGCTGAGGGTCAGGGAAGCCCGCAGGCGAGCCACTCGGCCAGAGCTTCCAGGTCCTCGGCCTCGGGGTCCCCCACCGGCGGCATGTTGCCAAGGTCCAGCGCCCGAGCAGCCACCCGATCCGCCCAGGTGCGCGCGTCCTCGTGGGTGTCCAGATCGACCCCCAGGGGGGCGCCTTGGCGCTCGGACTCCGGGAGCGCCACACCGTGGCAGGGCACACACCACGTGCTCAGGAAGGGCGCACCGGTGTTCTCCCACGTGCGCAGCGAGCCGTCGGGGCAGGCCCCCGTGTCCGCCGTGTCCGCCGAGTCGGGGCCGTCTCCCTGGCAGGCGACCAGGAAGCACAAGAGCCAGGGCACCTCAGAACCCGCGGTAGGGGGTGGCGCCTGGCAGCCACTCGTCCGGGTCCACGTCGAGCCGCTCCATCAGGCCCGCGACCAGGCTGTCATACCCGATCAGCTGACCGTCGGGGTCCGGCTCGCCAGTCTCCAGGTCCACCGGCTGGGCGTCCATCCGGTCGTCGGTCGCCTGGACCGTGCGGGTCCCATCGACCCCGGCGCCCAGCACCATCGCGCTGGTGACCGGCCAGTGGTCCTTGCCGCCTTCGGTGTTGTAGAGGGGCGTGCGGCCCATCTCCGAGACCACGACCACCAGGGTGTCGTCCAGGAGCTCCGCCAGGCACAGCTCGTCCAACAGCGCGTCCATGCCGCCGAACAGCGCGTCGTAGAACAGGTGCTGGTCTTCCAGTCGCCGGTGGGTGTCCCAGAGTAGGTTCAGGTCGGACAGGCACAGGGTGTGGCTCACGCCTTCGGTCAGCAGCTGGACCCCGGTGCGGGCCTGGGCGGCCAGGGAGCCCTGGTCCCCAAAGCTCAGGGTCTCGGACAGGGTCTCGGACCGGGCGGCCAGGGCCTCGGCCCGCCACAGGGCTTCTTGGTAGTCGTCCAGCCGGCGCAGGCTGATGGGGTCGACCCCCCGGCGCTCGGCGAAGCGCAGCCGGCGGGCCTGGAGCGCGTCCTGGACCGCTGTGGTGGCGCCCAAGTCCAGGCGGGAGCGCGGGTAGGGCAGCTGGCCGTCTGGGGCTTGGAGCTGGGACGGGTCCAGCAGCATGCCCAGCTGGCCACGGCGGCCGACGGTGCCCGCACAGCAGGCCAGGGGACCGGTCAAGCCGACCCCCCCCAGGTCCATGTGCGGGATGGGCAGGCCCTCGGCCAGGGTCGTCGCGGTGATCACGCCCAGGTCGGGACTCGCGGAGCTGCCGGTGCCGGTGAGGATGCGCGCCCGGCACTCCCGGTGCCCGATGGAGCGCACCTGGACGCCGTTCAGCACGGTGCAAGGCACGGCCAGCTCGGCGCCCGGGTCGACCCAGCGGTCGAAGAAGGCGGTCACCTGGGGTCGCTTGTGGGCATTGGCCACGATGCTCAGGTCGCCGTAGCTGATGCGGGTCTCGACGTCGTCGTCGGTCTCGGGCTCGGAGCCGTCGTCGGGGCCGGAGATCTGGTCCGGGCTGACGGAGAGCTTGTCGTCGAGCACAAAGGTCGGGTCCCAGCCGCCCAGGGCCATGACGATGACTAGGTGCCGTCGGCCGGTGCCAGGCCCGGCCACCAGGGGCAGCGACAGGCCCGCAGCCGAAGCCGCGAGGGACGAAGCGAGGAGCTGGCGGCGGGACCACATCAGTAGAAGACCATCCTGGCGTCCTGGAGGAGCACCGTCAGGACCAGCTCCCAGGCCAGGGCGG
Source organism: uncultured Enterobacterales bacterium (assembly GCA_964519895.1). Taxonomy (GTDB): domain Bacteria; phylum Myxococcota_A; class UBA796; order UBA796; family CAJQPC01; genus CAYFPX01. The sequence goes on from CAZFLE010000012.1 coordinate 25,908, forward strand.
GATCCGCCGGCGTGCCCAGGGCGTCCTGGTAGAGGGCGAGCTCCTCGTCCACCACGTCGGAGCCCACGTCGACGCGCTCGCCCAGCACCCGCAGGTGCAGCTCGACCAGCTGGCGCCGGACCGACCCCTCGTCGGTGTCGGTCGGGTTCATCTCGCGCAGGAGCAGGCGGTCCGCGGGCTGGGAGCGGGCGAAGTCGTGGCGCACGACCTCTGCGGCGGCCTCGGCGGCCAGACGCCCCAGGGCGAGGGTCTGGATGGGAGTGGGGGTCAGGCTGGGACGCGCCTTGGTGTCGGCGTCCGTGCCCCCCAGCATCGGACGCAGGCCGTACCCGCCGCTGGTGACCATGTCCACGGTGCCCCAGCAGGTCTCTCCACAGTCCGCGGGGTCGGGCTCGGCCTGCCACACGAAGCCGGTGAGCTGGGCGAAGACCCGGGCGGCCTGTTCGGGCCGAAGGGTCTGCAGGCCGTAGACGAAGTCGTCTTCGCTCGCCGGCGTCCGGGTCAGGAAGGGCTCGCTGAGCACCACCTGGCGGGCCAGGGCCTTCAGGTCGTAGCCGCTGTCGATGAAGCCGGTCTGAAGCTCTGCGGCGATCTCGAAGGGCACGTCTCCGGCGGGGATCTGGCCCAGGTAGCCGGCCATGCGCTGGGCCGTGCACAGGCTGAAGCGGGGGTCGTCGGCGATGGCCCGGCCCAGGTCGTCGAGTCGGAGCTCTTCGCCGTGTTCGAGGCCGAAGTAGCCGGGCGGCCGCAGGCCGTTCAGGTCCCACCGCCGCTCGAAGCCGACCACGTAGTGGATCAGCGGGAAGCAGTCGCCCTCGGGGTCCAGGCCTTCGGCCAGGAGCGTGTCGCTGGGCATGCAGAAGGGCTCGCCGGTCTCGTCTTCGATCACCAGCTCGCCGTCGTCGTCGCGCTGGTAGGCGCGGTTCGCGATGTGGAACATGTCGGTGGGCCGGAAGCCCCACAGGTAGGCGGCCAGCGGGTCCAGGGACTGGTGGCAGCTCACACAGGCCGGATCCGACGACACCGCCTGGGCCACTTGGGCCAGGTCGGCCAGGTCCACGCTCCCGGAGATGGTCACGTCGCGGTCCAGGAAGTCCGTGCACAGCAGGGCCCGGGCCAGGTGGTTCGCTCGCCCTCGGTGGTTGTTGGAGCCGGCGGAGAGGTGCTGCAGCCACAGCCCCGACGACGCCAGCAGGCCGGCCGCAGGACGGTGATCCAGCCAGTCGGCGCGGCCCCAGACGTTGTGGGGCAGGTCTGCGGTGCGACGACTGACCTGGAGCGCCCGCTCCATCAGGCCGGTGGCCATGGTGTAGTCGGCGGTCAGGATCGACGTGAAGGGTTGGTCGGTCAGGACCACGTCCTCGATCAGGCGCAGCGGGGCCTCCCACAGGGTCCGGGCGATCTCGCCGCGGGTGTAGCCGTCGAGGGCGTCGATCGCCGGGAGCACCGGGTAGACACCGCGCAGCAACAGGGCCTCGGCGTACAGGTCCCGCACCATGAGGCCGAACTCCGGCGACGCCAGGTAGTCGTCGACCAGCTCCTCGAGGGCGTCTGGGTCGTCCTGGACCCGGTCCAGTTCTTCGACTTCAGGACGGACGCCCCGCAGGGCCATCGAGATGCGCAGGAGCTGGTCCGTGACCGGCAGCGGGTCGTGGAGCCCGGGACTCGGGCCGTCGGCCGGTGCGGGATCACAGGCCGACAGCGACACCAGCAGCGGGATCCAGGGGCTCACGGGGCCTCGAGGGCGGCGGTGATCGCCGCCGAGAAGCCGGCGGGATCGTCCTGGGTCGACAGGTAGCGGATCACGCCTTCGCGGTCGACGACGACGTTGAGCGGGTACTGTGGCACGGTGTCGCTGAGCTCGGTGTAGCGCGAGGGGCTCAAGCCCCGTTCGTCCAGGAGGATGGGCCAGTGCAGGCCGACCCGCTCGGCCAGAGCGTAGACGTCGTCGAAGGCGTCGCCGACGTCGATCATCCAGACCACCAGGTCCTCGTGGTCAGCGAAGGCGTCGAACACGCTCTGTCCCAGGTCCGGCACCGCCAGACGGGCGGCGGGTCACCACAGGTTGAAGTAGGCCAGCGCCACGACGGATCCACGCTGCTCGGCGAGATCCAGGGGGACCAGGGTGGCGTCGGGCCAGGTGAACCCGGGCAGGGTCAAGGCGTGGTGCTCCGTGCCCAGACCGGTCGTGCTGGTGCGGATCCGGAGGGTGCCAGCGGGCTCGTCGGGATCGTTGCTCGTCCAGCTCAGCTCGCCGTCCCGGGCCCCTTCCTGGCCCTCCAACACCAGGGTCTGGCTGGCCCCCGCTGCCAGCACCGTGCCGGTCGGGCTGGAGGTCCAGCCCAGGGTGTCCAGGGGCGCCAGGTCCACCACCAACGGCGCACGGCCGTGGTTCTCGAGCACGACTTCGACCTGGGCCGGGCCGTCGGCGGAGACCCAGACCTCGGTCGGCAGTGAGAGCTCTGGCGCGGCGACGCCGTCCCGCGCCGTGAGCGTCGAGACGTGGGACCAGTCGGCCACCACCAGCTGGTCGCCACCGGCCAGCACGGCGGTGGCCAGGGATGCGGCCGGCTCCAGGGCCGAGAGCACGGGGGTGCCCGTGTCCAGTGCGAGCAGCGCGACCTGGTCCCAGGCCGCGGCCCACAGGCGCTCGCCGGCCAGGGCCACGCCGTAGCTCGCGGCGGGCAGGGGGACTGGGTCGTGGGTCCGGCTGGGGTCGTCCTGGTCGAGCACGACCACCCCCAGCCCGCCCAGGGCCACGGCCAGGCGCCCGTCGACCAGGTCCAGGTCGTGGGCGACGGCGCCCAGCGCGGTCTCTGCGGCGGGGGTGGGCGCCTGGTCGGCGGCCCAGTCCAGCCAGGTGAGGGCGCGGCCCGTGGCGACGACCAGGGTGCCGCTGTCGACAGCCAGCACGCCTGGCTCGGTCAGGTCGAGAGACCACAGGCGCTCGCCGGTGCTGCTGTCCAGGCCCAGGATGCGGTCCTCTTGGGGCAGGGACAGCACGACCACGCCGTCTGCGACCGCCACGTCGCGGGGCCGGGTCTCCCAGCCCTCCCAGGCCTCGGCCAGCCACGGGGCGCCGAGATCGGAGAGGTCGATCACCGCGAGCTCAGCGGTCGACGTCACGCCCCAGGCCCGGTCTCCTGCGACGGCCACGCGGCTGAGGCTCGTGGCGTCATAGGTCGCTGCCACCAGCCCGCCTCCGTCTCGCCGGGTCACGGCGAAGCCCCGCCGGGCGACCACCAGGGCGTGTTCGCTGTCGATCGCCGCAAGGTGCGTGGCTTCGTGCACCCCGTCGGTGAGGGCGTGGATCGACGCCAACACGATCGGATCGGCCACGGGACCGTTGTCCGGGCGCGCCAGGGGTGCCAGGCGCCTGTCGTCGTCGACGACAGGCGGTGTGGCGACCGAGTCGGCCGGCCCACAGGCGCACAGGAGCGCTGCCCCGCTGAGTGCCCCCCAAGTCGCTGCCCGTCCGCTCACGCGAGTCTCCCGCTCGGCGTGCACCATTGCACGGCCCGTGCCGGGTCCACGGGTCGGCCTGAGCGCCCGCCGGGCCGCGGCGTCAGGGGTTGGAGCCGTCCTGGAGGGACGCCGGGGTGTTCCCGGGCGACGGATTCAGGGACAGGGGGTCGAGACGTCCAGCCAGGTCGCGCCTTCGGCGATCAGCTGGGCGAGCTCGGTCTCGAGGTCCAGCTGGGCCGTGGCCCAGGCCGCGTCTCCGTAGAGGTCCAGGGTCTCCAGCGGGTCGCCGACCACGTCGTAGAGCTGCTTGCCGATGCAGGTGTCCCCGGGCAGATCCGCGTTGGGCAGGATCCGGATCAGGAGCTTCATGCCCGCGACGTCGCGCAGCGCGGCCCAGCCGTAGATCTCGCCGTCGTCGACCTCGAAGGTCTCGGCGTACAGCGCCCGGTCCACCGGTGCGGAGTCGGGATCGGCCAGGGCGTCAGCGAAGCTCGAAGAGTCCTGGCCCTCGGTGGACTCGATGCCGGCCAGCTGCAGGAAGGTGGCGAAGAGGTCCGTGGTGTGGATCGGCCGGCCGTCGGTGCGCCCGGGGTCGGTGACGCGGCTGGCGGCGTGGGCGGGCACGCCCCGCTCCTGTTCCCGCCAGGCGCCGCCGTCGGCCACCACGAACGGCACCCGCAGGCCGGACTCATAGGTCGACGCCTTGCCTCGGCCCGAGGTGTCGAAGGGGTGCTCGGCTGCAAAGGTGGGGGTGCCGTTGTCCCCGGCCACCACGATGACCGTGCCGTCCAGCTCGCCCACGTTGTCCAGGCCGTCCAGGAGCTCGCCCAGCCAGGTGTCCATGCACTCGGTCATGGACTGGTACTGGGCCAGGTCGCCCGAGAGATCGGCGCCGCTGTAGTCCGAGGTCGTGCAGCCGTGCACCGTGTGGTCCTCGTGAGGGGTGTGGGCGGCCTGGAAGTTGACGCTGGCGAACCAGGGGCCTTCGTGGGCGACTTCGCCGACCCAGCTGAGGGTCTGGTTGACGACCTCCTCGGTGGCCAGGGTCTCCTCGAGCCAGCCAAAGGTCTCCTGTTGCAGGCCGTGCTTGCTCTTCTTGGCGTCGCCCACGTCGGCGTAGAGCTGGATCCACTCGGTGTAGGAGCCCTGGCACGAGCCCATGCCCACGCTGATGCAGACGCCGGACTCCAGGCCCCCTGCGAAACGGTGGAAGCCGTGGAGCAGGGGGTTGAGCGTGTGTTCCCAGGAGCCGGGTGCGTCGGCGGTGTGAGCCACCGCTTCGTTGGCGAAGTCCACGGTCCTGGCCGGATCCGACGGGGCCCCAGAGGTGCCCAGGTGCCACTTGCCAAAGGCGCCCGTCTTGTAGACCGTGCCCAGCTGCTCGGCCAGGGTGGGGCGGTCGGCGTCGAGCTCGGGGGCGGGCGGGATCGGGGCCCCGACGCCCGTGCGGAAGCCGTACTCGCCGCTGTGCAGGGCGGCGCGGGTCGGGCTGCAGACCGGGTTGGCCCAGGCGTGGGTGAAGCGCACGCCGGACGATCCGATGCTGTCGATGATGGGGGTGGCGGGCAGGTGGGTCGGGGCGTAGCCCGCTGCCGCGAAGTCCCCGGCGTAGCCGCTGACCTTGTCCGCGCCGACGTCGTCGAGCAGCACGAGGAGCAGGTTGGGGGGATCCGCTTGCTGTGGCCGCGTGTCCGGGGCCGTGTCCTGGGGCGGCGCGGTGTCGGTGGCCGTGTCGGACGGCGGCGTGGAGTCCCCTGGGTCTGTGTCGGTCACGGTGGGGGTGTCGACCACCCCGGAGTCGGTGTTGGGCGTCGGGTCCGGATCCACCGGGTCGACGCCGGTGCAGCCGGCGGCCGCCAGGGCCAGGGCGAGGAGGGACGGGGACATGTCAAGGCATTGTCACCGGTCGGGTGTGACTTGGCCAGCGAGGAATCGAGGATCAGAGGGCGACCCGGGCGCCTTCGCAGGCGACGCGGCAGCCTGCGGCCTCGATCCGGCGGGACGCATCCGAGTCTGGCCACAGAGCCGGATTGGAGTGGTTCAGGTGCACGAAGCGGACCTTGGATCGCACGGCCTGTGGCAGGTGGGACAGGCGGGACAAGGTGTCGGCGATGCGGGGATGACGGATCGCGGACAGGTCCCGCTGGGGCAGCTCACTGTCGTCGAAGAAGGTGCCGTCCAGCCAGGCCACGTCGACGTCCTGGAGCACCTGGTCCAGGGACAGGTGCCAGGGGTCCCAGTCGTCGATGTCCGGGAGCCAGAGCACCCTGTGGCGGGGTCCGGTGACGCGAAATGCGACCGTCTCGGAGTACTCGTCCCGGTGGGGAACCAGGACCGGGGTGACGCTCAGGTCTGGCGCAAGCTGGACCGGCTCGCCGGCGGCCAGGTCGCGGAGCACGATGTTGCCCTGGCGCACCAGCTGCTCCCACGGCGCCGAGTCCTCGAGCAGGGCCCGCATCCGAGGCATGGCCCACACGGGGACCCGGCGCAGGTGGGCGGCCTCCTGGCCCAGGTGGATCAGCCCGGTGTAGTGGCCCATGTGGGCGTGGGTCAGGAGCACCCCGTCCAGGCCGGCGTCGGTGCGGGCGGGGTCTACGTCGGCCAGACAGGCCAGCTGGGCCGGCAGGGCCGGGGTGGCGTCGATGAGCCAGCGCTCGCCCGTGGCGCCTGAGACCAGGCCCAGGGCACAGGGCAGATGGGCCAGGCCGGGCGCCGCGCGGGCCCGCTCGCAGCAGGGGCGCCGGCACCCAGCCTGGGGGTGGCCGGCGTCCTGGGCGACGCCGAGCACGACGGCCACGCTCACGAGCCCACCAGGCGGCGGGCCATGAGCGCCCGGTGCAGGGTCTTCAAGGGCACGGGCCGGCCCTGGCGAGCGGCCAGACCACTCACCTCGCGGGCCATCTCCAGGAGCAGGATGGAGCGGCCCGTCGGGTGGGCCAGGGCCTTCTGGAACAGCGGGTGGTCCGAGTTCACGGCCAGCACCGCCAGCTGCAGGTGGGACGCACGGGCGTCGACCCTGACCAGATCCGACGACCGCCGGCGCTCGCTCATGACCAGGACCTGCAGGGGGCTTCCGAGCTCGCCCAGCACGGACTCCAGCTCGTCCTGGGCCCGCAACATGGGCAGGGCATCGTCGGGCCGGTCCAGGGCCGACAGGGCCGCGAGGGTCGGCAGCTGGAGGCCTCCGGGTAGCGCCGGCCGGTGGGCCCTGGGCAGCTGTAGCCAGCGCTCCAGAGTGCCCCAGCTCTCTCCGCTGCGGCCGGGCAGGGTGAGCTGTCGGGCCAGCCTTGCCGCGGCCCCGGACAAGGCCTGGCCCCCCTGTCGGGCCCACGTGGCCAGCACGAAGGTGGCGCCGTACTGCCACGCGCTCGCAGCCCGCTCGGGGTCGTCCTGTCCAGCGCCGGCGGCCAGTCGCTGGTAGAGCTGCAGGGCGAAGAGCCGCAGCATGGCCACGTGCACCGCGCCCAGCTCGCCGTCCGGATCGGCGATCCGCAGCAGGCCATGACAGGGCACCTGCTCTTCCAGGTCCGGCAGGGCCTGGAGCCCGGTGGCGCGCTCGATCAAGACGGCCGACGTGGGGTCGTGCGGGTGCCGCAGCCCCACCCAGCCGTGCACGCCGTCCAGCACCACCTCCTGGCGCACCAGCCAGCCGCGGTCGGAGGGATCCGTCAGAGCCTCCCAGACCGACGGCGGGTCGTCGAAGCGCAGGGGAAGCACACCGTGCACCGCCTCGAGGGCCAGGATCTCCTGGGGGGCGAGCAAGGCGGTAGCGGCCTCGCACACCCCGGCTCCGGCGGTGGGGGCGACCCGGAACCCGGCCCGCTCCTGCCAGTGGGCCAGGGAGTCCCGGCTGTCGTCCAGGCTGGAGATCAGGAGCGGCGCGGCGTCGGAGCGCCCCAGGAGCACGGCCAGCCGGACCAGGGCCTGGCGCCCCAGCACCCGCGCCCGCTCCACGCTCACCCGGGGTGGCAGTGCCCGGTGCCAGTCGCCTTCGAGATCCCGGGCCAGCAGGGCGTCGTAGAGCGCCTCTAGGCCCTGGTCGAGGGACTCTTGGGCACCGGAGGAAGCGAGCACGCCCGGACAGGGGCTGGTGACCCCCTCGAGGTCAGCGCCGGTGCCCGCGGCGGTCACGCCCACAATCGCTCGCGGCAGCGGGTGGTGGCCGGGGCCCAGCACCCGCCAGCCCGTGCGCAGCTCGCCCACCCGGAGCACCCACAGATCGGCCAGGTCGGACCACGCCAGCCGACCCGGACACAGGCGCAGCTCCAGGCGCTCCAGAGCTGGCGTGGGGGCCGAGCCGGTCGGTGTCAGGGCCCTGTCCCCGACGCCCAGCTGGGCCAGGGAGCGTGGCCCGGCGTCGGTGTCCAGGATCGGCGTGTCCAGGAAGCGTGCGGCGTGATGGCCCCAAGAGGGGGGCAGCGCGGGCTCGCAGCGCAGCCCGGCGCCGTCGCGGACCAGGAACTGGCGACTGTGGAGGGCGAGCAGGCTCTGGAGGAGCAGCCGCGCAGCCGGCTCGCCGAGCAGGTCCGGCGTGGCGGCGAGGACCCGCCAGGCCTCGCGCTCGACCCCCGCGGCCATGGCCGCTGCGTCCGGCAGCGCCGTCAGGTCGTCGGGCACCTCGAGCTGCACGGTCAGGCCCGGCAGAGCGGTGTCCAGCGCGAACAGGCCAGCGGTGCGCCCGCTGCGGGTCACGCAACAGGGGATCTGATCCGGTCCTGCCAAGCTCCACGTGGGCCGGTCCCCGGCCAGCACGAGGGTCAGGCTGAGCACGCCGGGGAGACCTGCGGGTCCAGGAGCCACATCGACGGTGAGTCGCCGGGTCCGGCGCGCCAAGGCATTGCGGACGAACTCGACGTCGGCCGGCGTGGTCAGTCGGTGGAGCTGGAGCCCGGGCGCGTGCTGGGCCAGGGTCAGGGCCTGTCCCGGGCGCAGCACCAGGACCAGGTGGGGAAAGCGTGCCGGGTCCCCCAGCGTCGCCAGCAGGTGCTCCGCGTCGGGCTGGACCCAGAAGACCTGGGTGTCGATGGGAAGCTCGTCCAGCCGGTCGACCGCGACCGTGCCCGCGCGGCCGAGCAGGCGCACCTTGACGCCGAGATCCTCGGGCACGGGGCCTGCGGGGCCCTTGGGCGCGTCGACGATCTCGGGCGGCAGGGGGGCCAAGGCCGGGGGCACGTAGTCGTGGGTGGTCAGCTTGCGGATCAGGTGGGTCGCTTCTGGCTGGACGGCATGGATCATGGCGTGCCAGCGCCGGTCCCGCACGATGTCGGACTGGTCCGCGGTCTTGCGCAGGGCGTCGTCGCAGATCACCCCGATCACCAGCCCTGGGCTGTCCGGAGCGTCCCGCCGTGCGAGCTGGCCCAGCTCGGGCATCGCAACCGTGTTGATCCAGACCCCGCCGACCACCAGCCGGACCCCCGGCCGGTCGGCGCCTCGAACGGCCACCGCGAGCACCCCGCGGCGATCCCCGTGGTCGAAGACCACCGACTTCGACGAGCCCCAGGACGTGAGCTTGCGTGTGGGCCGGTAGCCAAAGGGCGCTTCGGTGTTCACCAGGATCGGCACCGGGGTGTACAGGCAGCGCTCCTCGATCAGGGCCTGCTCTGTGGTCAGGCGCGTGGTCCGGAAGCGCTTCAGCCAGGCGCCGGGGTGCTCGACCAGCACGTAGGTGCCATTCAGTGGCTGCTCCGGTCGGCCGATGGTGCCTTCGCCGGCCGCGTTCAGGTCCAGCCGCACCGAGCCGCCGGCACGGCCATCCCCGCTCTCGATGCGCAGGCGGCGCGGCTTGCGCTGGAGGATGGCGTTCACGCCGATCGCCAGCTGGACCAGGTGCCGGGTCTCGGGGTCGGCCCGATCCGCGAACAGGTAGTCGAACAGTCCCTGGAGCTCGGACTCGTCCAGCGACCGTCCACCGACAAAGGCGATGAGCATGTGCTCGGGCCGGGTGTCGATGGCGATGTGGTCCGCCCCCGCGAACACCGCGCTCTGGATCAGCTCCAGGATGTACTGCTGGGGGTGGCGCAGGGAGAACTCGCGGATCTTGGCGATCGCCTTGTCGCGGCTCAGGGTGAAGCGGCGGCGCTCCACGAAGGCCCCGGGCTGGCGCCCGCGCTCCAGCAGCGCGTCGAGATCGCTCATGCGAGTCCCTGGATCGCGGCGGCGGCGAGCTTCACAAAGGTGCGCTCGCCCTCGGCCTCCTCGTCGGTCAGCAGCACCTGGGCCAGGGAGAAAGCCGCCAGGTGCAGGTCGTCGACGCTGGCGGCCAGCTGCAGCTGGAAGTAGTCGTGGTGGCGGTTCACCAGGATGCACCGCCGCCGGACCCGCGCCGGCAGGCGGAGCTGTCGGCCCCGGGGCCGCTCGAAGACCCGACCGTCGGCCGGGCCCTCCACGAACAGGGCCTCGCGGCGGCCGGCGCTGGGGCCGCCGAAGTCGCCGAAGGCCAGCTTGACCCGCCGGGAACAAGCCGCCTTGAAGAGCTGGCGGAGGGCGACCAGCAGCCGCGCCTCCACGTCGCTGAGCCGCTCCAGGTCCAGGAGCTGCGGCAGCACGAACAGCGCCTGAGCGGACAGCGCGGGCATGTCCTGTCGAAAGGGGCCGAAGCCGGTGGACCCCACCACGGCCCGGACCAGGTCCCGCACGCCCGGGCGGTCCGGCAGCACGACCAGCCCCTCGGCCACCAAGGCTTGATCCAGCGCTTCCTCGCCGCTCGCCAGGAGCACCGCGTCCAGGTCTTCCGCCTGGTCCCGCACGTCTTGGAGGCTTCGCAGCTGTCCGCCCAGGTCGCGCACGAGCAGGCGATCCATGAAGGCGTCGTCGTAGTCTGGCAGGTCGCTGCCGGCGCACTCGGCGGCCAGGTGCCCCAGCCAGAGATCGTCGTCCCGGCCCTGTGCCACCGCGTCGGTGGCCCGGTCCAGCAGCGCCAGCCGCAGCTTCACGGCGGCCTGTTCCACCGCCGCCATCGCCGCCTCCCAGTGGGCATCCCGGAGCACGTTGTCCCGGGTGAGCGTGTGCTCCAGGGCGTCACAGCGGATCTTGAAGGCCAGGTGGCCCAGCCGCCCGGCGTGGGGTCCCAGCACCTCTGGGTTCTCGGTGTTCACCAGGGTCAGGCCGCCGTTGTAGAAGCCGTAGGACGGCGTGTCCGCGACCCCCAGCAGCACCCGGATGTCGTCGACGCGGTGGTCGACCTGGAGGGGCGACCTCAGGGCGAAGGGGCCGTTGACCTGGCGACTGGCCGACGCGGCGACGAGGTCCTCGAAGGCGGCGAAGACGTCGGCCTGGTCCTGGGGCTCGGCGTCGCCGGCGTCGCTTCGGTCGTGGAAGGTGATGGGGATGCCGCTGTGCTCGCACCAGTACTGCAGCACCCAGCGGGCCTCGCGCACAAAACCCGGCATGTCCTCGGGGTCCATGCGCTTGAAGAGCGTGATCCGGGTGCCGTCGACGGGGGTGTCCAGCCGCACCTTCTCAAAGCTGCGGTCCTGGTGGAACAACAGCTCCCAGGACTCGCCGTGGCGCCCGGTGTGCAGCAGGACCGCGTCGGGCTCGATGGCGAAGATCGACGTGAAGCCGATGCCGAACTTGCCGATCTTGGTGAGGTCGCCCTCCTTGGTGCTCGAGAACAGCCGGGTGAGCTGGTCGTCGATGATGGCCTCGTCCATGCCGTCGCCGAAGTCGTCGACGTGGACCTCCAGCACATCGTCGGCCCGGCGCACCCACACCTCGATCCGCGGCGTGCCCGCGTCGATGCTGTTCTGGACCAGCTCCCGCAGGAAGTCCAGGGGCCTGGCGAACTGGTTGACCAGGTTGGTGAGGGCCTGGTCCGCCAGCTCCCTGGTGGTGCCGAGGGGCGTCTCCGCCACGTCAGAGGGCCTCGAAGACTTCCAGCGGACGCCAGACCCGCGCGCCCCAGGCGAGCTCGTCGTGGGAGGCGTCGGGCTCCCACCAGTGCCACAGGTCCGTGTCCCACTCGAAGCCCACGGACTCCAGGGTCTCGACCATCTGGATGGTCTCGCAGTAGTTGTCGTGGCTGGCCAGGGTGTCGTCCCAGGTGCCGTCGCCGTCGCTGTCGGTGCAGCCGCCGCCGTCGCTGCCGCCGCTGTCCAGGTACAGCGCCGTGGGGATGTGGCCACCCGCCTGGTACCGCTGGATCAGGGTCTCGTTGGCCTGTTCGATGCTGCCCCAGCCCAGGGTGCCGGACATGCAGCCGGCAAAGTCCCAGCGGGCCCGGTGGCGCAGGACGATGTGCAGGGCGATCAGCCCGCCCAGGCTGCTGCCCAGGGTGCCGACGGTGTCGGCGACGCCGTACTCGCCTTCGATGAAGGGCCGGACGTGGTCCTGGACGAAGTCGGCGTAGGCGTCGCCGTCGCCGCCATAGGTCACCCCGTCGAGGGTGTCCGTGACGTGCGTGTACTCCTCGATGCGGGCCCAGGTGTTGTCGATGCCGATCACCAGGGTGCTGGACCCCAGGCTGGCCTGGAGGTTCCATCCGCCCCAGATCGCGTCGGGGTCGAACAGGTTCTGCCCATCGTGGGCGTAGAGCTGGTGGGTGACGGGGTCGTCGGGGACCCAGACCCGCACGGTGCGGGCATCGACCACGCCGTCGCTGATGTCGGGCCAGCGCTCCAGGTGGGCGGCCTGGGCCTCGACCAGGGAGTACTCGCCGAACTCGTCGTAGCCGTAGCGCCGGGCGTGCTTGTCCGGGCTGAAGTCGCCGGCGGCGTCGACGAACTTGTAGAGGCTGTCGGTGGGGGCGTCGATGACCACCTGGGCCCACCAGAAGCCGTCGGCCTGTTCCAGGTCGTCCAGGGCCCAGCCGTTGTGGTCCCCGCTCAGGCGGTAGGGACCCTTGGGATCGTCCAGGCGCACGAACAGGAAGCCGTCGTCGGTCGGGATCGGCCAGCCGCCGTTCGCCGCGACCAGGGCCAGGCCGTCTTCGGGCGCCAGGTCCCCGCCCAGCATGTCCCGAAAGCTGTCCAGGTCCTGGTCGTGACGGTCGTCGGTGTCGGTCGGGACCGCCGTGTCGGTGGTGCCGGTCTCTGTGGGGCTGTCCGGCGTGCCGGTGTCGGTCACCCCGGGGGTCCCGGAGTCGGTCGAGGCAGTGCCCGTGTCGCCGGACGTGCCATTGCAGGCGAGCAGGACCAGGCCGATCACGTACAGATGTCTTCTCCACCGTCGATGCGCAGGGTGTTTCCGGTCAGCCAGTATGTGCCTGGGCGCGCCAGGTCCACCAGCGCGGCAGCGACGTCGTCCGGCGTGGTCAGCCGGCCCGAAGGGTTGCCCCGCAAGGCATTGTCCAACAGGTCCTCGCTGCCCGGGATCTTGCGCAGGGCCGGGGTGTCGGTGACGCCGGCCAGCACCGCGTTCACAGTGATGCCCCGGGGGGCGAGCTCCATCGCCAGGTAGCGACAGTGGCACTCCAGGGCGGCCTTGGCGGCGCCGACCGCCGAGTAGCTCGGAAAGCAGGTGTGGCTGCCGCTGCTGGTCATGGCATAGACCCGCCCCCCGCGCCCCATGAGCTCGCGCCGGACCAGGTCCCCGGCCCACCAGACCAGGCTGTTCGCCATGACCTCGAGGGTCATCGTGAGCTGCTTGCCCCGCAGGGCCTTGCCCCCCGACTCCGGCGCCACGAACGGCAGCAGGGTGCCAAAGGCCAGGGAGTGCAGCAGCACGTCGACCGTGGCGCCCTGGGCGGCGATGGCGTCGAGCACGCCGGCCCGGGCGCCGTCGTCGGCTGCGTTCACGTTGAACAGGGAGCACGTCTGACCCGCGGCCTGGACGTCGGCCTGGACGTCGAGGGCCTGCTGCAGGGTCGAGCGGCGGTCCAGGTGCACGCCCAGGATGTCGTAGCCGGCCGCGGCAAAAGCGCGGCTGGCTGCGGCACCAAAGCCGGAGGAGCACCCCAGGATCAGGGCGGCGGGCATCAGCCGGCTGCCGGGACCTCGACCTCGGCCGCCGGAGCGGGCTGGGCCTTGGCCTTCATCTCGTCCAGGAACTCCGTGGCGATCTCCTGGCCCATGCGGGCCTCGATCTCGTCGCGCACGTCGTCGAGCGGCGTGGCTTCGCGCTTGTCGGCGATCTGGATGATGTGCCAGCCGAACCGGGACTCGACCGGTCCGACCACCGCGCCCTTGTCGCCCTCGAAGGCGGCGTTGGCAAAGGGCTCGACCATCTGGCCCTTCTCGAACCAGCCCAGCTCACCGCCCTTCTGGCCCGAGCCCGGGTCCTTGGAGTGGGCCTTGGCCAGCTCGCCGAAGTTCGCATAGTCCGGCGCCAGCTTGCCCATGACTTCCTTGGCCAGCTCTTCGGTCTCGACCAGGATGTGGTTCGCGTTGACCTGGGGCTTCCGGTACTGGACCAGGTGGTCGTCGTACCACTTCTGGACCGCCTGGTCGTTGGTGCGCTCGGCGATCACGGCTTCGAGCAGGGCCTGGCTCAGGGCCTCTCGGGCCGAGATGGACAGCAGCACCTTGACCTTGTCCTGGTCCTGCAGGTTCCGGGTCAGGGCCTCCTGGTACAGGACCTCCTGGAGGATCATCTTCTCCTTGATCATGTCGATCTGACCGCGCTCCTCGATCTGCTTGCGGAGCGGCTCGGGCATGGCCAACAGGTAGCTGTCGAGCATGCCCTGGGTGACGTTCTGGCCGTTCACGGTCGTGAGCACGGCGCCTTCGCGGGCCATCTCACCCGGGGGCGGAAGCTCGGGCGCGGACTGGTTCGTGGCGCAGGCCAGCAGCAGGGCAGCGATCATGACTCCTCCAGGAAGGGACGCGTGATAACGCACGCACATGTCCCCGACCCGGCCTCGTCGCCTCGACTTCCGCGACCACCGCCGCGAGCTGTGGGACTTCCGGGTGGTCTACCCGGTGATCTCTCGGCGGGCGCGCGGGCTCTCGGTGGGCATCAACCTGAACCCGGACAAGGCCTGCAACTTCGACTGCCCCTACTGCCAGGTGGACCGCAGCGGCCCCACGCTCGCTCGCGACGTGGACCTGGAGCGGCTGGCCGACGAGCTCGATGCACTCTTGCGCCACGTGGCTCAGGGCACCCTGTGGGATCGGCCCCCCTTCGACACCACCGCGGCCGGGCTGCGGGTGGTGCGGGACCTGGCGTTCGCGGGGGACGGGGAGCCCACGGCCTTCAGCGGCTTCGCCGACGCGGTGGCTCGGGTGATCGCGATCCGAGACGCGCACGGCCTCCACGACGTGCCGATCAACCTCTTGACCAACGCCACGCTGCTCCATCGGCCGGGTGTCCGGCAAGGCCTGCGCCAGCTCGACGCGGCCGGCGGGCGCATCTGGGCCAAGCTCGATGCGGGCACCGAGGCTTGGTACCAGCGGGTCGACGGGACGCGCTTCCCCTGGTCCAGGGTCCTGGCGAACCTGGCCCAGGCCGCCCAGGAGCGCCCGATCGTGATCCAGTCCATGTGGCATTCCTTCGACGACGCGGTGCCCGGTGCCGACGAGCGGGACGCCTGGGGCGAGCGCCTGGCGGAGATCCTGGAAGCCGGGGGTGCCATCGACCAGGTCCAGGTCTACTCGGTGGCCAGGACGCCGATGGACCCCACCGTGCAGGCCCTGCCCCTGGCGGAGCTCGAGGACATCGCGGACCGGGCGAGGGCCCTGGGCCTCGCGGTAGAGGTGACCCCATGATGTTTCTGAGCACCCTTGGCGTCGGGCTGGCCCTGGCGGATGACGGCACGCTGTGGATGAGCTGGGAGCGGGACCTGGGGCGGGTCCAGCTCGAGGCCCCCGCCGGCGAGCACCTGGCCCCGGGGGCGCCGGCGTCCCTGGTCGTCCAGACCACCGCCGGTCACTACACCCTGGAGCAGCCGGACCTCGAGGCCGGTGCGCGGGTCCCGTTGGCGGGTCCGGGCGCGGTCTCGGGCGTGGCCAACTACTCCCTGTGCGAGGACGGCGGCACCGCCTGTCGCATCGTGGAGCGGTCCTTCTTCGGGCTGACCCTGGACTCCCGCAAGGGAAGGGTGCCAATGGTCGAGGACAGGTTCGTAGCGCTGCTGTTGGCACCGGTGGCCGATCCGGCCGCCGAGATCCAGGCCGCCTTTGACCAGGCCGCCCAGGACCAGCGCCCACTGCTCTTGGACTTCAGCGCCGAGTGGTGCCCCCCGTGCCAGGTCCTGGCCGCCGAGGTCCTGCACGACCCGGACAACGCGGCGGACCTGGCCGGGTTCGTGGTGCTCGAAGTCGACGCTGACGATCCGGTCAGCTGGCCTCTCAAGGACCGCTACCAGGTGGGCGGCTACCCGACGGTGATCGCCGCCGGGCCCGACGGCACCGAGCTCGGGCGCCACGTGGGCTACGACACCGAAGCCGAGTTCCGGGCCTGGCTGGCCAACCTGCCCACGGCGTCGCTGGACGAGCGCGTCGCGGGTGCTGGGGCGCTGGCAGACTTCGAGCGGGTGGCCCTGGCCCAGGATCTCCTGGATGCTGGGCGCGAGGACGGCGTGGAGGACCTGGTCGCCGGGCTCGACAGCCCCGGTGCCCTGGTGGTTCGGTTCCAGCTGGCGCCCACCGCGGACGCTGTGCCCGCCTTGATCGACCAGGCCCCTTGGCTCTGGGACGACTGGATCTGGGGGGCGCGTCGGCTCGATCTGTCCGAGCCCACCCGGGCTGCCCTGTTCGACCAGGTGGTGGATCGCCTGACCCGGGCCGAGACCGACGACGGGCCGGCGCTGGCGTTCCTGGCGGGAGACCTGGCGGCGTCCCCTGGAGATGCCCAAGGCTTCCACGCGCTCGGCGCCCACCTGACCCTGCAGAAGCTCACCGGGGACCCGCAGCTCGACCGCGGCTACTGGCTGGACCTGGCGAGCTTCCTCGAAGACGCCGGCCAGATCGACCGGGCGGTCGAGGTCCTGGAAAACGGCGGGAGCTTCTTCCCGACCGAGTTCACGTGGGCCTACAACCAGGCCGGCATCCTGCAGCGGGCCGGCCGGGCCCAGGAAGCCCTCCCCCTGGCCCAGACCGGGCTGGAACGGGCCCACGGCGACCAGCGCCTGCGAGCCGCGCGCAGGGCTGCCGAGCTGCTCGCCCAGCTGGGCGACACCCCCGCCGCAGTGGCGCTCCTGGAGGAGACCCTGGCTAGCGCGGAGCGGCCCGATGCAACGGTCCAGGTGCGCACCCACCGCTACCTTGCGGCGCTCGAGACCCTGCTCGCCGGGCTCTCTGCCCCGTGATCGCAGCTGCGCTGGCCCTGGGGCTCGGGTGGGCCCAGGACGCGCCCCCGGAGCCGCCGCCGGACCCCTGTGCCACCGGCGACGTGGCCGGCTGCGAGCAGCTCTGCATGGGGGGCAATGCCAAGGCCTGCAGCACCGCCGGGTACTTCGTCGAGGTGGGCCAGGGTGTGCCCAAGGACCTAGCCCGGGCCGCCGAGCTCTACCGCATGGGCTGCAACGGCGGCGACGGACGCGGCTGCGGCAACCTGGGCGTGCTCTACGACCTGGGCTCCGGGGTGCCAGCCGACGTGGACCAGGCCCTGGTCCAGTACCGCCGGGGCTGCCGTGTCGCCGACGGGGCCAGCTGTCTGAACCTGGGCATCCACCTGGCGACCGGCAGCGGCGTGCCGGTCGATGTCGCCCGAGCCCACCAGCAATATGCCCAGGCCTGCGAGCTGGGGGAGCCTCGGGGGTGCAACCTGTTGGGGGCAGAGCGCGAAGCCGAGGAACCGGCTGAGGCCGTCACCCTCTACGGCCAGGCCTGCGAAGGGGGACACGCGCCTGGCTGCTACAACCTGGCGCGGCTGGTCGTCGCCGGCCACGCCCGCTTGCCCCAGGACGACGTGCTTCGGCTGTACGAGACCGCCTGCGACGGCGGTGAGCTCGCGGCCTGTCTGGACCTGGGGGTGCACCTGCTCAACGGCACCGGCATCGACCAGGACCCCGCCCGGGCCGCGCGGTACTTCCAGGACGCCTGCGAGGGAGACCTGCCCAAGGGCTGCTCCCTGCGGGGTGCCGTCTACCTGAACGAAGGCCACGACGCCCCCGGCTTCGCCCTGCTCGAGCTCGGCTGCAGCCGCGGCGACGCCTGGGGCTGCAAGGTCCTGGAGGAGCTTCGCGCCGCTGAGCCGTGAAGGCCGGGGAACCCCTGGCCGTCTGGGGTGTCTACGAGACCCATGATCCCCGAGACCACGATCCCCCGCCGCCGCTCGCCGTTGTTCTGGTTGTCCCTGGCTGGACTGCTCGGGGGGCTGCTGTTCGCGCTGAGTGCTGCTGCAGCGGCGGCGGCGATCTGATCGGCCGATGATCCAGGGCTAAAGGACCTCCAGGCCGATGCCGGCCGCCGCCTGGGCCAAGCGTCGATCCCGGGTCGCCAGAGGCACCCCGTCCCGGAGCGCGAGCTCCAGGTAGCTGGCGTCGTAGCTGGTCAGCCCATGCTGTCGGGCGACGTCCATGATCTGCGCCCCGGCGCGGACCGCGGTGGCGGGGTCGACCCGAATGTCGAGGTCTCCGAGCAGCTGGAAGAACTGCACCGACGCGGCCTGGGCATGACCGGCGTGGCGCTCGGCCCCCAGCAGCCCGTTCGCGACCTCGAGGTGGAAGAGGCCAGGGACCTGGGCGCCGTGGTCCCGCACCCGGGCCAGCAGATCGGTGGCAGCCCGATCGAAGTGGTCCTCGAATGCCCAAGCCAGTGCCGCCGACGCGTCCAGCACCAACATCAGTCGTGGCCCTCGTCGATCAGCGCGTCGAGGTCGTGGCCTGGCAGGCCACGGCCCGAGGCGAGTGCCTGGAAGCGCGCCACGATGTCATGGGCCGTTCGGGCGCTCTGGATGGGGATGAGCTGGGCGACCGGCCGACCGTGGCGGGTGATGGTGTAGGCCTGTCCCTGTTCAACGCCGTCGAGGAGCCTGGGCAGATGCGTCTTGGCCTCGTAGGCGCCCACGGACTGCGGCTCTGCGGCGAGCAGTGGGGGCCGCACGGGCACGGTGTAATCGGACTTGCTCATGGGCCTTCAGACTGGTCTGAGACTAGTCTAAAAGGTGTGGACTCCGAGGTCAAGGGCCCTACTCCGCCGTCACCATGCCGTCCCAGCCCTCTTGCCGACTCGTGGCCAGGGCTTCATCCAGGGCGATTGCGTCGATGTGCTCGTTGCCGGGTGGCCGCGCGATGCCGTCCATCAGGGGCGGTGGTGTGAGCCAAGCCTGGTGGGGGTGCGCGGTCCACTGGGTCCGGCGCAAGGGCTCCTGGGCACGCACCCAACGGCCATCGGGCTGCACGTGCAGCTTGATGCCGGCCATCTCGTAGAAGGTGCGCAGCTCCAGGTGGCCGTCGCAGCTGGCGCCGACCCCCGGTGCGCAGGGCCCGAATTGGGCGACCACGTCGTCGTAGAGGGCCGGGTCCAGGACCAGCAGGACCCGTCCCGGTCCGACCTGCTCGGGGCGGGTCGGGCCCAAGATGAAGGTGTCCATGGCCTGGCCAGTCCCGGTGCGGTCCGGCACGCGGTTGCTCTCGGGGCCATCCATGTCGGCCATCAGCAGCTCGCCGTGGGCGCCGGGCCAGTAGTCCATGCCGTTGCGGGCCAGGTACAGGGCGGGGGAGTCGCCGGGCTCGTCGGCCCGGCCGGTCGAGACCTCGAGCTCCATGCCCGTGATGCTGGCCACGCCGCCGCACTCGTTCTGGACATAGCTCCAGGCCCGGGCCGGATCGTCGAACCAGGTGATCTCCATGAGCTCCCCCCCGGTGCAGAACACCTCCCACACGCCCCCCCGCAGAGCGATGCCGTCGGCCGCTTGGGCCGGGGCGGTGAGCGACAGGGCGAGCAGCAGGGTCACGTGGTCCTCGGGCAGGGTCACCCCGGTTCAGCGGATCATCGAATGCAGGACATGAGGGGGAAGCCCCGGGGTCAGCCTGCGGGACGGACCCCGTGGAGGCCCCGTGAGGCGGCCCATGCGGCCACGTCGCGGCCATTCAGGGCCGCGGCCATGAGCTCGGGAAAGGCGTCCGGCGTGCAGCCAAAGGTGGGCACGCCCAGGGCGGCCAGGTGGCTCGCCGTCTCCGCGTCGAAGGCCGGGGTGCCTTCGTCGTCCAGGGCCAAGAGGCAGATCAGCTGGACGCCGCTGCGCACCAGGGAAGCCGCGCGCTGGAGCAGACCCCGGCGGTCGCCGCCTTCGAACAGATCCGAGACCAGGATCAGGTGGGTGCGGGGCGGTCGGGTGATGACCTGCTGGCACCAGGCCAGGGCTTGATCGATGTCCGTGCCACCTCCGAGCTGGGCCCCGAATAGCAGGCCCACCGGGTCGTCGAGCCCGGTGCTCAGGTCGGCCACGGCCGTGTCGAAGACCGCCAGTCGGGTCTTCAGCGCGGGGATCGACGCGAGCACGGACGCGAACAGACTGGCGTAGATGACGCTCGGCGCCATCGAGCCGCTCTGGTCCACGCACAGCACGACGTCGCGCAGGCCTGGGCGGCGGCGGGCATGCCCGACCAGGCGCTCGGGCACCACCGTACCCAGCGTGGGTTGGTAGTGACGCAAGTTCGCGCGAACGGTGCGGTCCCAGTCGATCTCCCTGGCCCGCGGACGGGTCGTGCGAGCGCCCCGGGAGAGTGCCCCCCGGATCGCCCGGCGGGACGGGGCTGCGAGCCTGGCCTCGAACTCCGCGACGAGCTGCGCCACCAACCGGCGGGCCGCGTCGCGGGCGCGGGCGGGTAGGGCGGCCTTCAGGGAGAGCAGCGTGGCGACCAGGTGCACGTCGGGCTGCACGGTCTCCAGGAGCTCCGGCTCGAGGAGCAGCCGGGCCAGGTCCAGCCGGTCGACCGCGTCCCGCTGCAGGACCTGGACGGCCGAGCGGGGGAAGCACGCCCGGATGTCGCCCAGCCAGCGGGCCACGGCCGGGCTGGATCGGGCCAGGTTGCCCCGGCGTTCGGTGCCGTAGAGAGCGTCGAGTGCACCGTCCAGACGCTGCGCCTGGGCGGGCAGGGCCACGTCGAGGGACTGCTGAGCGTCGGGACCCAGGACCAGTCGCCAGCGGTGCTCGCGAGGGTCAGCGGCCACGGGTCACAAGCTGCTGGAGCACGGGGAGCACCTGATCGGCCCGGGCGGCCACCAGCGGGACTGGCACCACAGCGTCGGCGGCTGGGCCGGCTCCCAGGCGGGCGACCTTGCGGGCCATCTGTCGCCGCTCGGCAGGGCGAAACTCGGCAAAGGCTCGCCGCAGGATGGGCAGCAGAGCGACGAAGTCGTCTTCGGGCAAGGCGATCAACCAGCGGTCCAGGGCCTGCCACAGGGCGTGCTGGTGCAGGAGCAGGGCAGCGCCCCCTCGGATCAGGCCCTCGAGCCAGGCGGCGCCCTGGTCCAGGGGCACCACCGGACTCAGCACCCCCGCGGCCAGCCGCCCCAGGGCGTGGTCGTCGAGCCGGGCCCCCGTGAGCAGGATGCGACAGGCGCGGCCGCGGACCCGGGGTGCCACGGCGTCTCGGGTGGACAGGGTCTCGAGGACCTCCCACCAGGGCCCTTTGTCGCGCTCCAGCAGGGCCAGTGCTCGGTCCAGGGCGTCCAGCCCATCGCTGAGGGCCGCAGCAGCGGTGTCGTCGACCCGGCTTGCAGACGCCACCAGGCCGGCCAGCACCCGCGCCAGGAGCCCGTCGACCACCGCCGCGAGCGGTTCCCGGGGGGTGCGCCGCACGTCGCCGTAGCGCAGGGTGCGGGCCAGGGGCGGCACGGCGTCCAGGAGCTCTTGGACCTCTGGCGCGGCCGCTGCGCGATCGGCGAGGGCTCGCAAGAGCGCCGCGCTGGCCTGGGGCAGATCCGCCAGCAGGGCGTGGTCCAGCCCCTTCACCACCGTCGGAAGGTCCGGCGCCCGGGTCGCCAGATCGGCCAGCCGGGCGTCTGCGGCCTGCTCCAGCGTCATGCCCCACACGTTGGCCTCGATGATGCGCAGGGCGAATTCCGGGTCCCAGCGCAGGGTCCACGACTCCCGAAAGGTGCCGCTGCTGGCCCGTCCCTGTCGCTCCCGGGCCCAGGGCACACCGAGCACCCGAAGCCTCCGCAGCATCAGGCTTCGGCCGACCCCGGTGGGCTGCCGCAGGTCCAGGTCCAGGTCCTTGGGCTCCGGGGACGGCTTGAGTCGCAGGCGACGCTGCAGCCGGGTCACGTCTTGTTGGAGGGGCACGGTCGGCGTGTCCTGGGGGACCGTGCCCAGGGCTTCGCCGATCTCGAGCTGCTCCCGGACCAGGGCCAGTGGCGCCGCCTGGCCCTCGCAGAGCACGGCCTGGACCGTGTCCTGGAGGTCTTCCAGGCCCGGCGCTGCCCGCCCCCGCAGGCTGGCCAGGACCTGGGCCAGCCGCACGCCATGGAGCACGTGGGCGGGGCTCGTGTCCTGGCCGTTCTCGCGCAGGAGCCGGGCGGCCTGGGCCAGCCATCGGGCCGGGGCTTCGTCGGGCCGGGTCCAGAGCTGGTGGTACCAGCCGGGGGAGGCACAGCCCGCGCCGTAGCCGCTGCGCAGGCTCAGGCGGGTGTGGGACCAGGGCACCCAGGTGGCGGTCACCTTGCGGGCCCGCAGGCCGCGCAGGGTCGCGTCGTCGGCCTTGGCCGTGACGCGGGCGGTCAGGGCCGGTGCGTGGAAGGCCCCGCAGATCACGGCCAGTCGCTCGACGCCTTGCTTGCGGGCCCGCCGCATGGTGCGGCGCATCCAGGCCTCTCGCTGGGCCTCCCGGGCCGGGCGCGGGCCCAGCGCCTCGCGCACCGCCGCCATGGCGTCGTGCACCGCGTCGAACAGGTCCTCGGCATCGGGTCGCTCCTCGATCATGCGGTCCCACCACGCCGCGTGCGAGGCGTCGCCCGCCGCGTGGGCCAGCGCCGTCAGGGCCTCGCCGGACCCGTCGTCGGGGTCGGCGGGCTCGTCCACCGCCGCCGAGAGCGGCAGGTCCATGAAGTCGGCAGGCACCCCCTGGGCGTGGGCCCAGCGGAGCGCCACCCACTCCGGGGACCAGGCCGTGAAGGGCCAGAAGCCGGCCCGGGCGGGCTGGTCGGGCGGGTACACCAGCAGTGCCACCGGAGGGCGCAGCCCGGGGTCGCCGACCAGGCCCAGGGCGCTGTGGCCGTCGGCCGGTCCCTCGACCAGGACGTGGTCTGGCCGCCAGGCCTCGAGCACGCGCAGCACCGCACGGGCCGAGCCCGGCCCGTGGTGTCGAATGCCCAGGACCCGCGTCTCCACCGCTCAGCCCAGAGACCTGCAGGCCCGGTACAGGTCCTTCCAGCCGTCCCGCTCGCGCACCACGGTGTTCAGGTACTCGGTCCAGACGACCGGGTCCTGGACCGGGTCCTTGAGCACCGTGCCGGCGATGCCGGCCGCCACGTCGGCCGCTCGCAGGGTGCCGTCGCCGTAGTACCCCGCCAGGGCGATGCCCTGTTGCACCACCGAGATGGCCTCTGCCGTGGACAGGCTGCCCGACGGGGACTTGAGCCGGGTCCGGCCGTCCAGGGTGCGACCGCCCCGCAGCTCGCGGAACACCGTGATGACCCTGCGGAGCTCGTCTTCGGGGGCGTCGATGTCGGGCAGCGCGAAGCTCCGCCCCAGGTCGGCGACCCGCTGCTGCACGATCGCGAGCTCTTCCTCGAGGGTCGCTGGAGGGGGCAGCAAGACCGTGTTGAACCGCCGCGTGAGGGCGCTGGAGAGGTCGTGGATGCCCTTGTCCCGGTCGTTTGCAGTGGCGATCACGTTGAAGCCGGCTCGGGCCTGGACCTGGGTGGCCAGCTCGGGCAGGGGCAGCGCCTTCTCGCTCAGGATGGTGATCAGAGCGTCCTGGACCTCGCTGCTCATGCGGGTCAGCTCCTCGATCCTGACGATGCTGCCGGTCTCCATGGCCCGCATCACCGGGCTGGGCACCAGCGCGTCCCGGGTGGGGCCCTCGGCCAGGAGGCGGGCGTAGTTCCAGCCATAGCGCAGGTCCTTGTCGTCAGCTCCCGCCGTGCCTTGCACCAGCAGAGTGGAGTCGCCGCTGATGGCCGCGGCCAGGTGCTCGGAGAGCCAGGACTTCCCGGTGCCCGGCAGGCCCTGGAGCAGCAGCGCCCGATCGGTGGCCAGGGTCGCGATGGCGACCTCGATGCGCCGGGTGTCGCCCACGTACTTCGGGGTGATCACCGTGCCGTCGTCCAGGGTGCCGCCCTGGACATAGGTGCGCACCGCCCACGGGGACAGCCGCCAGCTGGGTGGGCGGGGGTGCGTGTCGGCTGTCGCCAGAGCGGCGAGCTCGTCGGCATGGGCGTGCTCGGCCTGCTGGCGCAGGACTGCTGGGTCACTCACGGGGCTCTCCGGAGGCTGCGGGGAGGAGTTCTTCGAGGCGGCGGCGCACGGCCAGGACGTGGGCCAGGTCATCCAGGGCCTGGGCGACCAGGGCCTGGCCGCGGGAGGGGGCCAGGCGGTCCACCCAGGTGCGCGTGTCCAGAACGAGCAGGGGCGCGGGCAGGGCCAAGGCTGCGGCACGCACGCTCTGGAGCGCGTCGGCGGGGGGGTCCAGCTGGCCGTGCTGGACCTGCTGGGCGAGCTCGTAGAACCGCGCCACCCAGGCGCGGGCCACGGGCAGCGGCCAGGGCCGATCGAGGGCCTTGAGCAGCGGCAGGAGCTGGGCCCAGTCTCGCACCCGCAGGGCCCGGGGGGCGCGCAGGGCCAGGAGCTCCGAGGGCAGGGCGTCGATCAGGGCCCCGTAGGCGCTGCCGGTCTCGCCGGTGCCCAGGGCCCGGTCCATCAGAGCGGTGAGCCAGGCGGTGTCTCGGGCCACCAGGGCGGCGTGCCGCCATGCCACGGCGACGAAGGCATCGGATGGATCGAGGGCTGCGACCGTCTCGACAGGGGTCCGGCCGGTGGCCGCGGTCCAGGCGCCTAGGGGCACGGTGGCGATCAGGGCGCCGGCCTGGCGCGTGCGCGCACCCTCGTCCGGGCCCGGCGGCGGCTCCCCCCAGTCCGGGTCCCAGGACGCCGGCAGGACCACGTCCCACCGGCCGCCCTGCCACGCCAGACAGTGCACACCGGCGCCGGCACAGGCCTGGGCCAGCTCGGACCCCGGCAGGGACCGCAACAGCGCGCTGGCCCGTTCGCGGACCTTGCGGCTGCGGTCGGTCAGCGCCTGGACCAGGAGCGGTTCAGCCACGGCCGGCGGCGGGTCGTCGAACAGGGCAAGCCAGGCCCGCCGGGTGGCGGCGGGCTCGGTGCCGATGGCCGGCTCCAGCCAGGCCACGGCAGCCGCCGGATCCGTGGCCACCAGCTGCCGCAGAGTCTCCAGGCGCTCCCTCGGCGTGCCCTCTTCCAGCAAGTCGCCGTGCACGGCCAGCGGGCCAGGCGGCGCCCAGCCTCGGCGCTGGTCCGCGAGCCACGCCGCCCGCTCGCCGCCGGCGATCCAGGTGTTTGGCAGCGCCCGGATGCGCGCGTCGCGGAGCAGGGCGGGCAGCAGAGCGGGCGGCACGCGGCGTCCCCGTGCCGCCAGCCGGTCGAGCACCAGCGCGACCAGATCCCGATCCCGGTGGCGCAGCAGTTCTTGGAGCACGGCCGCCAGCTCGGGGGAGCACTGGGCACGGTGCTCCGGCGGTGCGGTGGGAAGCGCCTGGCCCGGTCCCAGGGCCCGCCCCGCTCGGGCCCTCAGCTCGTCGACACCGGCCTCGAGCAGTAGCCGCCATGGCAACGGACCGGCCGGCAGCCAGGCGTGCACGGGCGCTGTCGATGGCGTCCAAGGGCGGGAGCCCGTGCCCAGCACGGCGGTGGCGACCCGGTCGTTCACGGCAGCGGCGTCCAGGTGTCGTCGGCCCAGGCCCCCATGGGCCGAAATCGGTGGCCGTCCCACTCGCCAGTGACGTCGATCGCGGCCCCGCCGGAGACCGCGAGCAGGGCCGCGGGCAGGGCTATCGGGACAAGGAGGGCCTGTCCCGCGCGGTCGATCAGCGCAGGACGCCCGTCCAGCTGGCCGGGGCGCACCCCGGCCAGACAGGCGAGGTCCTCTCGCTGAAACGGGTTGGCGCCCAGCCTGCGTGCGGCCTCTGCCAGGTACGCCGCCAGTGTCGGGTGGCCGCCGGGGCTGGCCGTCGCCGGCCCACCGGGTCCCCGAGCCAGGACCAGGGCCCGACGGGCCAGGGCAGAGGGCCAGAACGCCAGCTCGCCAGGAACCACACCCTTGGCCGGCAGGGCGTCGGCGAAGGGCCGCTCCCCAGGAGCGTGGTTCAGCACCAACGCGATCCGCCCCGACGAGCGGCCCAGCAGCCAGGTGCGCAAGGTGCGCACGAGCTCCTCGCCCGGGTCCTCCCACTGGCCCACCACCTGCCACTCGTCGATGACGCGGTCGCGGTGAGCCAGCACAGCCTCGCGCCGAAGGGACCAGCCCACCGCCCTGCGCACGTCGGCGGCCAGCGGTGGGGGCAATGAAGGCAGGCTGTGGAATGCCTCGACGAGCAGCCCCAGCCGGCCCAGGCCGGCGAGGAGCCGGGCTGGCCAGTCCTCGCCGCGGCCGATCACGCCCGCCAGGTGGCGGACGCGTCGGGCCAGTCCTGGGGCCTGGGCGTCGACCAGGCGCTTGGCCTGGTCCTCGAACAGGGCGTAGCCACCGTCCGCCAGGTTTCCCAACCCGTCCCGCACCCGGTCCTGGAGGAAGATCTCCAGGCCCTCCACCCCTGCCTGCACCCGAGCCATGCGCTGGGAAGCCCGCTTGGCCTGGGCGTCGGCGTCCACGGGTCCCTTCCGAGGTCCCGCTGCTGTGCGGGCCCGTCGATCCAGCCAGGTCTGGACCCAGCCTGGCGCGGGGGCGGTGGGCACCGCGCCCTCGGCGTGCAGCCAGAGCAGAGCCAGCACGTGGCGACAGGGCTGGAGTCGGCTGGGGCAGGAACAGGACCAGCCCGTGCCCGCTGGATCGACCTTGACCGTGTACTCCCTGGAGCCACTGCAGAAGCCCCATGCCGCCTGCTCCGTTCGGCCCAGGTCCCGCCACAGGTGCAGAGGCCGGGACTGGCCGGCGCGGCGGACGGCGCCTTCGTTGGGCGCCAGGGAGACGACCTGGGCGGGGGGCAGGGCCAAGGGGGACTCAGAGCAGGGTGGCGGCTGCTGCGTAGCCCAGGAGCGTGCACAAGGTGAGGGCCGGCAGGACCATCGACCCCACCGCCCGCACCGGGTGCTCCACCGTGAAGCTGCCGTCGGGCACGAGGCCGGGGTGACCGGGCAGGGCGTCGACCATCAGCGCCCGCTCCGGCGATGCGGGATCGAAGATCACCGGCTCGTCGACGTCGTCCTCGACCAGCCAGGTGAGCGACGTCCGGAGTGCAAGCCGGTGCTTGCGGTCCTGGTCGTCCCGGAACTCGAAGACATAGGCGTAGACCGGTCGCTTGTTCACGGTGGCGTTCGTGCTCTGCTTGTCCACCAGCCGGCCCGCCGTGACGTGGCCGTGGGTCAGGAGGTGGTTGATGCGGAAGCCGCGGCCCACCCCCCACAACGCCGCCAGGAACGCCAGGGCTGGCAGGATGAGGCTGAGCAGGATCCAAGGGCCGAAGGGGCTGGCGGCCATGCCCACGATCCGGGCTCGGGTGGGATCGGACACCGCGATCTCGATGGTGACCGGGTCGCCCTGACCCGCGACCTCGCCCGTGGCGTAGCTGGTGTCGACGTGGGTCACGCCGTCGACCTGGTACTCGAAGGTGAAGGCGTAGACCGGCGTGCCCTCGGTGTCCTCGTCGCCCCCCTTGCTGAAATTGGTCTCGCGGGCGTCGACGATGACCGTGTCCTGGAGGGTGGCGCCCTGGCTCAGGGCCAGCGGCGTCTGCACGTCGGCGCCCAGGCTCAGGCCGCCGCCGACCAGCAGTCCGCCCCACGTGAACGCCCAGCCCAGCAGGGGCACGGTGCCGCCGAAGAAGGCGTGCAGGCGCAGCAGCAGGGGGGCACTGCGGGGCGGCGGTGCGGGGAGGTCCACGCTCACGGGCGGATGATGGCACGGCCAGGCGCCAGCGCTTGACCGGCCTGGGTAGACTCGGCGCCCTGGAGTCGATGTGAGCCGACTGGTTCCCTGCCTGGCCTGCGCGGCGTCGGCCGAGCCCGAGCAGGCCCTGGTGCCGGACCTGATGGCCGGGCCGCTCCCCGCCCTGAACGACACCGAGGGCCCGCGCCTGCCCGAGAGCCTGCCCACCGTCATCGACGCCCACGTCCACCTGTTCCCCCAGACGATGTTCCGGGCCCTGTGGCGGTGGTTCGAGACCCACGGCTGGCCCGTGCGCTATCGGCTGGACAGCCCCCAGGTCCTGGACTTCCTGTTCAGCCGGGGGGTCGAGCACGTGGTGGGGCTGCACTACAGCCACCGGCCCGGCATGGCCCGCGGGCTCAATCGCTACGTCGCGGATCTGGCAGCGCGGGAGCCCCGGCTGACCGGCCTGGCGACGGTCCTGCCCGGCGAGCCCGATGCCGCCTACATCCTGGACGAGGCCTTTTCCCTGGGCCTGCGCGGCGTCAAGCTGCACTGCCACGTCCAGGCCTTTGCCATCGACGCCCCCGAGCTGACCGAGCTGTTCGAGGTCTGCACCCGCTGGGACCGACCGATGGTCATCCACGCCGGGCGGGAGCCGCGCAGCCCGGCCTACCCGGTGGACACCCACAGCATCTGCCACGTGGACCGGGTGCGGGCGGTGCTCCAGGCGTGGCCGAAGCTCAAGCTGTGCGTGCCCCACCTCGGCGCGGACGAATTCGACGGCTACCTGGGGCTGCTCGAGCGGTTCGACAACCTGTGGCTCGACACCACGATGATGGTCGCCGACTACTTTCCCCACGCGGGGGTCGAGCGGTTCATCCAGGCCCGGCCGGACCGGATCCTCTACGGCACGGACTTCCCGAACCTGCCCTATGCCTGGGATCGGGAGGTGGTGCGCATCGCGCGGCTGGGCATCGCCGAGGACAGCCTGGCCCAGGTGCTCTCGCAGACGACGCGGGGGCTGTACGGGATCTGATCCGGGGGCTCCATCACCCCAAGAACCGCTCCCGCGCCTCGATCGCCAGCCCCATTCCCACGCTCGTGAACGTGTCGTGGTCCACGATGCGGCCGTCGAAGCGGTCCTCGAAGATCCGCCGCACCCGCGGCACCAACGACGTCCCCCCGGTCAAGAACACCACGTCGACGTGGGGCGCCGCGAGCCCAGCCTCCGCGAGCACACCGTCCACGGCCCCCTCGAGCTTCACGGTCTCCCGCGAGATCGCCGCGTCGAAGTCCTCGCGGGTCACGGCCTGGGAGAATGCCAGGCCTTCCCGGTCGTAGACCATCGTGGTGCCCCCGGTGTCCGACAGCGCCACCTTGACGTCCTCGACCGCCTTGAAGAACGTCCACGCGTGCTGGTCCTGGATGAGCAGCCGCAGCCGCTCCAGGCCCTGGGGGTCGTCGCCCAGCCGCACCAGGCGCGCCAGGAAGCGCCCGTTGTCCTCGGTGTCCGCCAGGCACAGGTGCTGCCAGCGACAGGCTGTGTGGTGGAGCCAAGTGGGCACCTTGGTCCACCGGTTGTCGACCCGGTAGCTGGCACGCACACCGAAGTGGGGCATCGCCTCCTGGTA
This sequence comes from uncultured Enterobacterales bacterium, assembly GCA_964519895.1. GTDB lineage: Bacteria > Myxococcota_A > UBA796 > UBA796 > CAJQPC01 > CAYFPX01. The sequence continues at coordinate 54,873 of CAZFLE010000012.1, forward strand.
GACCAGCCGGGCGTCCAGATCGTTGCCCGCCACGCTCAGGCCGTGGGCACCGATCACGTCTCCGCGCCGATCCCGCCCCACCCGGGACGGACCCAGGCGCACCAGGGTGAAGTCGCTGGTGCCGCCCCCCAGATCCCCGACCAGGCAGGTGACGTCCCGCTCCAGCGTGCTCTCAAAGGCCCGGGCCGCGGCCATCGGCTCGATCTGGAAGGCGATGTCTACGAAGCCGGCCATGCTCGCGGCTCGCTCCAGCCGGTCCTGGGCCAGCTGATCCCGCGCGGGATCGGTGTGAAAGACCGCGGGGCGGCCCAACACCACCTGGGTGATCTCGCAGCCCGCGTCCTGCTCGGCCAGGAACTTCAGGTGCTCCAGGAAGCCTGCGACGAGATCTTCGACCTCGCGAAATCGGCCGGCGATCGTGGTGCCGCCGAAGCCCGGGGACGGCAGGTGGCGCTTGATCGACTGGAGCAGCCGGCCAAAGTGCCCACCCTCCACGTAGTCCTGGATGCCCTGGCTGCCATAGGTGCTCAGGCCGTCATCGTCGAAGAACAGGATGGTGGGGATCGCCTGGGGCAGGCGATTGGCGGGATCGACGATCACCGGCCTCACACCGCTGGCGTCGGCCAGGGTGAGGGTCGAGTTCGACGTCCCGAAGTCGATGCCGCAGACCACGGACACGGGCACCTCGGACGAAAGGCCCCGGCCTGTACCCCGGTCGTTCGGCCAGTGTGACGCGGGGAGTGTTCCGGTTAGGCGACAGACCCCGACTGAATGACCATTCAGTTTTGTCTCCCCGTCACCCCACCGGAGGATCCGTGGGCCACTCCATCGAAAAGGTCGCCGTGCTCGGCGCCGGCGTCATGGGCCAGGGCATCGCTGCCCACCTGGCCAACGCCGGCATCCCCAGCGTGCTCTACGACATCGTGCCCCGAGGTGTGGGCGAAGACGCCAGCCCGGCCGAGCGCAACGCCGCTGCCCTGGCGGGCCTGAAGAGCATCGCCAAGAGCAAGCCTGCGGCGCTCTTCCACAAGTCCTTTGCCGAGCTGATCACCCCGGCCAACTACGACGACCACGCCCACCTGCTGGCGGACTGCGACTGGATCGTCGAGGTGGTGGTCGAGCTCCTGCCCATCAAGCAAAAGGTCTTCTCCTGGGTCCAGGAGAACCGCAAGCCGGGCGCCATCGTCTCCAGCAACACCTCCGGCATCTCCCTGGCCGACATGGCGGCCGGCATGCCCGACGAGATGCGGGAGCGGTTCCTGGTGACCCACTTCTTCAACCCGGTCCGCTACATGCGGCTGCTCGAGCTCGTCGAGGGCCCGGACACCCTGCCCAGCGTCACCCAGGCCATCGCGTCCTTTGGCGAGAGCAAGCTCGGCAAGGGCATCGTGTACGGCAAGGACACCCCGAACTTCATCGCCAACCGCATCGGCACCTACGGCATCTGCTCAGTCTTCAAGCACATGACGGCGATGGACATGACGGTCGAGGAGATGGACGCCATCTTCGGCGCGCCCATGGGCCGGCCCAAGTCCGCGGTCTTTGGCACCGGCGACCTGGTCGGGCTCGACACCCTGGCCCACGTGCTCCAGAACGTCTACGACTCGTGCGTCGACGACGAGGAGCGGGACATCTTCAAGGTGCCCGCCTGGCTCCAGGGCATGGTCGACGAGGGTGCGTTGGGCCGGAAGTCCAAGCGCGGCTTCTACGAGATGAAGAAGGAGGGCGGCAAGAAGACGCTCTACGCCCGGAACCTGAACAGCGGCGAGTACGCCCCCAAGGCCAAGGTCCGCTACGCCAGCACCGGCGCGACCCGGGATCTCGAGACCCCCCAGGAAAAGATCGCCGCGATGCTCGCCGGCGACGACAAGGCCGCCGAGATCGCCTGGAAGGTCACGGCCGACACCCTGCTCTACGCGGCGAACCGCATCCCCGAGATCGCCGACGACGTGGTCAACGTCGACCGCGGCATGCGCTGGGGCTTCGGCTGGGACGTGGGCGTCTTCGAGGCCTGGGACGCCGCGGGCGTGCGCAAGTCCGTCGAGCGCATGACCGCTGACGGCCGCACCGTGCCCGGCTGGGTCAGCGACATGCTCGCCGCGGGCCGCGAGTCTTTCTACGAGACCATCGACACCGTCGAGACCTACTGGGACATCGAGAGCGCCAGCGGCAAGCCGGTGCCCCAGTCCGAGTCCTGGCTCTTCCTCAAGGACGTGCACGCCCGGACCACGCCGCTGCATGACGGCATGTCCGCGAGCCTGTTGGACCTGGGCGACGGCATCCTGGGCCTGGAGTTCCACTCCAAGATGAACGCGCTGGATGACGACATCATCGGCGCCTACGGCCAGGCCCTCGATCTGCTCGACGCGGGGGAGTGGGCCGGGCTGGTGGTCGGCAACCAGGGCGGCTCCGCCTTCTGCGCCGGCGCCAACCTGTTCATGGTCGCCATGGCTGCCATGCAGGGCCAGTGGGATGACCTGGCGCTCATGATTCGTACCCTCCAGGACACCGTCATGCGGGCCAAGTACAGCAAGGCCCCGGTCGTGACCGCGCCTCGCGGGCTGGTGCTCGGCGGCGGCTGCGAGGTCGCGATGCACAGCGCCCACACCCGCACCCTGGGCGAGACCTACATCGGCCTGGTCGAGGTCGGGGTGGGGCTGTTGCCCGCCGGCGGCGGCTGCAAGGAGATGCTCTTCCGGCACTGTGCGGACATCCCCGAGGGCGTCGACTACGACCCGAACCCCTTCCTGCAGGCGGCCTACAAGAACATCGCCCTGGCCAGCGTGGCCACGTCGGTCGAGGAGGCCCGGGCCATGGGCTACGTCCGGCCCACCGACACGGTGACCATGGACCCCGACGCCCTGGTCCACGACGCCAAGCAGGTCGCCCTGGGTCTGATCGCCGCGGACTACCAGCCCCCGCGTCCCAAGACCATCAAGGTCGCGGGTCCGAGCGGTCGCGCTGCCATCGACGCCTTCCTCTACCAGATGAGCGAGGGCGGCTTCGCCACCCCCCACGACGTCGTGGTGGGCCAGAAGATCGGCCACGTGATGACCGGCGGAGACGTGCCCACCAACCACCGGGTCAGCGAGCAGCACATCCTCGATCTCGAGCGGGAGGGCTTCCTCTCCCTGTGCGGTGAACAGGCCACCCAGGCCCGCATCCAGCACATGCTCACCACTGGCAAGCCCCTCCGGAACTAAGGACACAACGACATGAGCAACCCGAACGACGCCGTCATCGTCGCTGCGGTCCGGACCCCCGTGACCAAGGCCAAGAAGGGCGCCCTGAAGGACACCCGCCCAGACGACCTGCTCGCCACCGCGATGCTGGGCGCCCTGGCCCGTGTGCCCGCCCTGGACCCCAAGGACCTGGGCGACGTGGTCATCGGCACCGCGATGCCCGAGGGCGAGCAGGGCATGAACGTCGCCCGGATCTCGGCGCTGGTCGCCGGCATCCCCGACCAGGTCCCCGCCATGACCATCAACCGCTTCTGCAGCAGCGGTCTGCAGTCCCTGGCCCAGGCCAGCGCGGCGATCAACGCCGGCTGGTACGACGCGGCGCTGACCGGCGGCGTGGAGTCCATGAGCCAGATCCCGATGGGCGGCCAGAGACTCACCCCGAACCCACGGGCGATGGCCGAGCGGCCAGAGATCTACACCCCGATGGGCCTGACCTCGGAGAACGTCAGCGACAAATTCGGCGTGACCCGGCTGGAACAGGACACCTTTGCGGTCAAGTCCAACACCAACGCGATCGCCGCCATCGAAGCCGGCAGGTTCGCCGACGAGATCGTGCCGGTGGAGACCCGAGTGTTCAAGGACGGCGCCTGGCACGACGTCACGGTGAGCATCGACGACGGCCCCCGGGCGTCGACCGTCGAAGGCATGAAGCGCCTGCGCTCCCCCTTCAAGGCCGGCGGCTCCAGCCACGCGGGCAACAGCTCCCAGACCAGCGACGGCGCCGCCGCGACGGTCGTGCTGAGCCGGGCCAAGGCCGAGAGCCTGGGCCTGGAGATCCTGGGCGTGCTGAAGAGCTACGCCGTGGCCGGTGTCGGTCCCGAGATCATGGGCATCGGCCCGGCGGTCGCCATCCCCAAGGCGGTGGAAAAGGCCGGGCTCAGCGTCGACGACGTGGCCCTGTTCGAGATCAACGAGGCCTTTGCCAGCCAGTCCGTCTACTGCGTTCGCGAGCTGGGCATCGACCCCGAGCGGGTCAACGTGAACGGCGGCGCCATCGCCCTGGGCCACCCCCTGGGCTGCACTGGCGCCAAGCTCACCGCGACCTTGTTGCACGAGATGAAGCGCCGGGGCAGTCGCTACGGCATCGTCTCGATGTGCATCGGCGGCGGCATGGGCGCGGCCGCAGTCTTCGAGAACGAGGCTGCCACGCCCTGATCCCCTCACCTGTCATCGGGGTGACATCGGTCTTCGGTGCGCCCCGTGAGATTGTCTGATCCGTCACCAGGAAGGTGACTGGGTCGAGAATCCCACGGGGCCCCGTCCTGTTCTGGACGGGGCCCCCCTTCCTTCGCCCCAAGGTGCTCGACCATGCCCACGACCCTGATCGTCGGTGCCAGCCAGGGCATCGGGCTGGAGCTCGCCCGCCAGCTCAGTGCCGCCGGGCACACGGTGCACGGGACCTGCCGCCGGGACGCTGGGGAGCTCACGGCGCTTGCCACCGTGCACCCCCTCGACGTCACCGACCAAGGATCGGTTGCGGCCCTGGTCGACCGTCTGGCCCAGACCCGGCTGGACTGGCTGATCCTCTGCGCGGGCTTGCTGGTGCGCACGCCTCTGGAGACTCTGGACCTCGACGCGGTGCGCCGCCAGTTCGAGGTCAACGCGCTGGGGCCCCTGCGCCTGGTCGCGGGCCTGCAGGGGTGTCTGGGGTCGGGCTCGCGGGTGGCGATCATCACCAGCCGGATGGGCTCCATCGGCGACAACACGTCGGGCAGTCGCTACGGCTACCGCATGTCCAAGGCAGCCGTGAACATGGCGGGGGTGAGCCTGGCCCGGGATCTGGCCCCGCGCGGCGTCAGCGTGGCCCTGCTCCACCCCGGCTTCGTGCGCACCGCCATGACGGCCTACAACGGCTTCGTCGACCCACCCGAGGCCGCGGCCGGGCTGATCCAGCGCATCGAGGAGCTGACTCTGGAGACGTCGGGGGGCTTCTGGCACGCCAATGGAGAGCGGCTGCCCTGGTAGGTACCCGGCTGTCACCAGGTGTCCGGGAGTGCGCCAAAGGGTCTCAGGCCCTTGAACCGGAAGATGGCCCGGGAGGAAGCTTCAGCTGCTCCTGCCCGAGGCCCCACCATGAGAACAGAAATCCGTTCAGCCATCGCCCTCAATGGACCCTTGGACCGCGTGTTCGGCACGACCCGCTGGATCGACGGCGACGTCCTGCGCTTCGAGACCCATGGGGGGCTCGAGGTGGGGGACCGCTACGAGGTCCGGCTCGAGCTGGCCGGGGCCTATGACTCGGTCCAGGCGCGGGTCCAGGTGGTCGACACCGTGCGGTTCCAAGAAGAAGGTCCCTTGACCTGCACAGCGGTCATCGAGCGCATGACCGATGCCGACCGGGCCTCGATGGCCGTCTGGGTCGAGGAGCGCTCGGTCAGCCAGAGCCTGGGCTCCGGCACCACGGCCGGCCGTGCCCGGGTGAGCCGGGCGTTGCGAGCCAGCCTGCAGCGCTCTCGCGAGGCCGCGCACTCGACCTGGGACTTCGAAGAAGGCGGTCGGCAGGAGGTCAAGATCGAGGCCTGCAGCCAGGCTGATCTCCACCTGTCGCCCGGGGGCACGGTGCTCACCGCCCGCTGGGTGACAGCCAGCGCTCTGGCCCGCGACTGGGAGACCGGGCTCGGCGAAGGGGTGCTGGAGGGCATCGCCACCGGTCCGCCTCCGTCCCAGGGCACCCGGCTCACGGTTCAGCTCCAGCTTCCACAGGGCAAGGTCCTGGTCGGGCGGGGCATCGCCCTGGCCCCTCGCGGCCTGCGCTGCCGGGTCCAGCTGACCCTGACCGAGGCCATGAGCTACCGGCTCCAGGCCGCCTGCGCCGCCTGAGCGCGCTCTTCAGTCCTCGGTCCGGTCCCTGGACGCGTACAGCACCGCCTCGGTGGCTCGCTCCAGGGCAAGCCCGGCGCCCCGGGCCTGACGCGCATCGAGCACGGCCTTGGCCAGGCGCAGGGCCAGGGGATCCCGGGTGGCGATCTGCTGGGCCCAGCCCCGAGCGTCGGCCCGAGGGTCCACAGCGATCCGGCTCGTCAGGCCCCAGGCCAGGGCGGTCTCCGCGTCGACCACTCGGCCGCCCAGGATGACTTCGCGGGCCCGGCCGTGCCCCACGAGGTCCGCCAGGCGCGTCGTGCCGCCCGCGGACGGCAGGAGTCCCAGGGTGGTCTCTGGCAAGGAAAAGGTCGCCCGTGGCCCCGCGACCCGCAGATCACAGGCCAGGGCAAGCTCGCAGCCGCCGGCGACCGCTGGCCCCTGGACGGCGGCGATGCTGACGGCACCGTGGGCCGCCAACCGCTCGAACACGGCCTGGCTGTACAGGTCCAGGGCATCCCCCGGGCGGGCAGCTCGCAGCTCGGCCAGATCGGCCCCGCCGCAAAAGGCGCGCTCGCCGGCGGACTGGATCACGATCGTCGGGGTGTCGACCGAGGCGATCCCGGCGTCCAGTGCCTCGAGGCTGGCTCGGTCATAGGCGTTCGCCCGCGCTGGGCGGGCCAAGGTGAGGGTCGTGACCCCGCGGTCGACGTGGACCTCGATGCTCATGGCTACAATGTTCCCATGAGGACGGACCCCCCCGAGGGAGTGCTCATCGATGCGACACCTCACGGCTGCCCGTACCTGCCGGGCCGCACGGCGGTGTTGCCGACGCGTTGGTACAGCCAGGACATCCGACCGGCGGACTTCGACGCGCTGCTGGCCTGTGCTGACCGCAGGGTCGGTCGCACCCTGTACCGGCCCGAGTGCCCGGACTGCCAGGAGTGCCAGGGCATCCGCGTGCACACCCACCGGCTGGTCCAGACCCGTTCCCAGCGCCGGGCCTGGCGGCGCAATGCCGACGTGAAGATCACGGTCGGCCCCCCGGTGGTGGACAAGTCACGGCTGGACCTGTTCAACCGTCACAAGCTCGAGCGCGGCCTGTCCCAGCGTCGGGCCTCGGCGGACCACTACTACTCGTGGCTGGCCCTGAGCTGCGTGCGCACGGTCGAGACCCGCTACTGGCTGGGTGAGCAACTCATCGGCATCGGCATCCTGGACGTGGGCCTGCGGGCTGCCAGCAGCGTCTACTTCTACTTCGACCCCGATCACGCCGACCGCAGCCTGGGCACCTACTCCGTGCTCCGCGAGGCAGCTTGGCTGCGCAGTCGCGGGGTCGAGTTGTACTACCTGGGCCTGTACGTGCGGGACTGTTCCCACCTGTCCTACAAGGCCCGGTTCACCCCCCACGAGCGCCTGATCGGCGGCGAGTGGCGGGGGTTCGACGCCAGCTGACAGCGCTGTTCAGTCCTGGTCCGCCACCTGGCTGGCGATGATCTGGAACTCGACCCGGCGGTTCACCGCCTTGCCGTCGTGGCTGGTGTTGTCGACCAGTGGCATGTCCTCGCCGTAGCCGTTGGCCTCGAGGCGGTCGGCGTCGATTCCACGGCGGACCAGGTAGCGCTGCACGCTCTCGGCCCGACGCTGGGACAGGCCCAGGTTGAAGTCGTCGCCGCCGTCGCTGTCGGTGTGGCCCTGGACCTCGATGCGGAGGTGGTCATAGGCCCGCAGCATCGCGGCGGCCTCGTCCAGCAGCCGGTAGCTGTCGACCGTGATCTCGGCGCTGTTCACGTGGAAGTTCACGCCGCGGATGACGCCGGTGAAGCGTGCGACCTCGTCGGGCATGTCGTCGGGGCAGCCGTCGACGTCGTCGAAGCCGTTGTAGGACTCGGCCACGTCGGGGCACTCGTCCCGGAAGTCGGCCAGGCCGTCGGCGTCGTTGTCCGGGTCGGCGCAGCCGTCACTGTCCTGGAAGCCGTCGATGTCCTCGGGGTGGTTCGGGCAGGCGTCGGCCACGTCCAGGACGCCGTCTTCGTCGTTGTCCTCGTCGGCGCAGCCGTCCCGGTCCAGGAAGCCGTCCTTGTCCTCGGCCGCGTCGGGGCACTGGTCCTCGACATCGGACAGACCGTCGGCGTCGTTGTCGTGGTCGGGGCAGCCGTCTGCGTCTTCCCAGCGGTCCAGGTCCTCGGGCTGATCGGGGCAGCTGTCGTCCCAGTCCGCCACGTTGTCCCGGTCGTTGTCGTCGTCGGGGCAGCCGTCCGCGTCCTCGAACCGGTCCAGGTCCTCTGGGTCGGTGGGGCAGGCGTCGAGCTTGTCCACGATGCCGTCGAAGTCCCGGTCGTTGCTGCCGTTGCCGAACCAGGCTGCGATGCCGATGGTCGCCTCCCAGTCGCTGAACACGTCGTCGCGGATGCCGTGGGGCTCGGAGCCGATGTTCATGAGGTAGCGGAAGTCCGCCCGCAGGGCCGCGGGGCCCCACAGCGGCACGAACAGCCCGGCTCCGGCGTTGATGAGGAAGTCCAGGTCCGGATTCTCATACTGGCCCCAGCCTTCGCTGTTGCTGGTCGTGCTGATCACGTCCGGGTCCCGCCATGCGTACTTGTAGATGGCGCCGGCGCCGGCGAGCAGGAAGGGCTTGACCCTGGCGTTGGGCGCGACGAACGCCAGGGCGTTCACCCGGGGAGCGCTTGCGCTGTAGACGTTGTTGAAGCTGGTGCGGGTGTAGCCCTGGAGGTAGGAGCCTTCCCCTTCGATGGCGAACCACTTCTTGGGGCCGTAGCCCAGCCGGAAATTGGCGGTCCAGGTGGAGTCGATGGTCTCGCCGGCGTCGGTCCAGAAGTAGCCACCGGCGGTCGAGACGTAGGCGTGGTGGTGGAAGTCCGCGGCATGGGCCGGCGCTGCGAAGAGCGTGGCGAGGAGAGCGAGCGTGGTCATGATCGTCAGATCCCGGTGCCTGGGGCGCCGCGGATCTACCCGACGGATCCCCGACCCGCAACGGGGATCCAGTGGATTGAGGCGTGAGAACCGGGGGATCCCCCGTGGAATTCACCGGGTCGTCACAACCTACTTGCCACCCAGGTCAATCCGGATGCTCATCCCGGGGACCACCTCGAGGGTGCGCTTGCCCAGGGTGTAGTGGCCCGCCGGCAGCAGGCCCTTGTAGGCACAGCTCTCCTGGATGGCTGCATTGGCCAGGGCGACCTGTTTGCGCATGTCCGGGTGGAGCATGGCCACGGTAGGCTTGAGCTCGGGTCGCTTGCGGCTGGTGCAGCTGATCTCCACCCGACCATAGCTGCCCTCGATCTCCTCGAGCCAGCCGCTCAGGCCCGGCGGACGCTTGATTCGTGCGGCCCGCTCCAGCCGGACGAGCACCAGGGACATGTCGCCGGTGGCACGGGCGGCCTGGGCTGCGGTGTAGTGGGCCTCGTACGGGATCTCCACCCCCTCGAGCTCGAGCATGCGCTCATAGGTGCGCTCCACCCCGGCCCAGTGGCCCTGCTCGGCCATGGAGCCCATGTCCTCTACGAGACGGTGGAGCTCGGCAGCCTCGCGCTCACCGGCATGCGCAGGGCTGCCCTGCGCCCCCCCGAGCGCCAGGATCAACAGAGCCCATGCGGCTCTTCTCACCAGGCTCCGTGCCACCGCGCCCATTGTCCTGCAGGTGACCCTCCGCGCATAGGCCAAGAGCCAGGGAAGGCGGGCCCGGCCCGGCCCGTGGCGGAGTTCGTGGGGATCCGATCCGGGGCCCGGTGTCGCGCGGAGTGGTGGAACTGCCCGCTGGCGGGCTACCCTGGCGCCCACCGCATCGCCCCCGAGTCTGGAGTCGCCCGTGACCCGCACCGCAATTCTCGCCCTCCCCGTCCTCCTGGCCGCGTGCACCCAGGACCAGGGCGTCGCCGTCCACAACAACCCACCCGAGGTCGCCTTCGTACTGCCCGCCGATGACTCGTGGGCCTATGCCGGGGTGAACCTGGAGCTGGTCGCGACCATCACCGATGACATCACGGCCAACGAAGACCTGACCTTCTCGTGGACGTCGACCATCGACGGCTACCTCGCCGGCGACGAGGTGGTCGAGGCCGAGACCGTCACCATGACCGTCGGCGCAGGCCTGAGCGTGGGCGAGCACACGATCACGCTCCAGGTGGTCGACGGCGAAGGCGAGACCGCCGAGGACTCGGTGACGGTCGAGCTGATCGAGAACTCCCCGCCGACCAACAGCTTCATCAAGCCCCAGGAGGGCGAGGTCATCGCCTTCGGCGACGTGGTCGAGGTGCTGGCCTACTACCAGGACGAGGAGGACACCGAGAACCTGGACCTGCTGGAGCTGGTGTGGGACGGCGGGTCCTTGGACCTGACCAATGCGCCCCCGACCGGGGACAGCGACGGCAAGGCCCGCTTCTCCCTCTACGACGTGCCCGTGGGCAACTACAGCCTGTCCTACGAGGTCTACGACCTGGCTGGAGACTTCTCCAGTGCCGGCGTGACCTTTGCGGTCCAGTAGGCTCAGACGCCCTTGACCAGCTTCAGCAGCTGGTCGAGCTCGGCCAGGGAGAGCTTCTCGTACCGGGCCCCGGCCTGGGCCATGCCGGACGGGCTGCGCCGGGGCACGATGTGGCGGACCTCGAAGCCGATGTCCTGGGACTTGCGGCCCTTGGAGACCCGGGCTCGCACCACGTCGCCCAGGCCCAGGTGGAGGCGAGCGGAGTCGTAGCGAAAGGAAAGACCGGTCAGGGAGACGTCGACGACCCGCACCGGGTACAGGCGGCCGTGGTGGGTGACGGTCAGGCCGACGCGATCGGTGGAGCGGAGCTTGTGGCGCTCGGCACGTCGGGTCTCGCGCACGCGGATCACCTCGGGAAGGGCCAGGATGAAGTTGCCGGCCACGCCGCGGGACACGATCCGCGTGTCCCACATGCAGGAGCCCGGCGCCTGTCGGTACTCCACGTGGACCTGGGTGCCCTGGGCCAGGGCTTCGCCTTCTTCTTCGGTCACGCCGCGGAAGGCGATGCGCCCTTCGTCGTCGGGGGGGGCGAGCAGGCCCTCGATGCGGTGCCCCATGGGCCCCTGCAGGATGGCCCGACGGGCCTGGTGGGCGACGCTGGCCAGGTGCTCGCGCACGTCGGCCGTCGCCTGGATGGTGTGCTGTGCCAAAGCTTCCCTCCCCGGAAGTCCCCATTCTAATGGCTGGGGGCCCGCTCGAGCGAGGCAACCTGAGCCCGGCCCTGTCAGCCCCCCACGGACGGATTCAAGAAGTAGGTCCCGGTGATGGATGCGCTGGCCAGCACATGACCTTTCACGGCTTCGACGACCTGGGGGCCCCGGAAGATCCCCGACAGGCCGAGGGACGACACGTCCAGGGCGAAGACCGTGAACACGTAGTGGTGGAGGATCGTGTCGTTCCAGGGCGGGCAGGGGCCGTCGTAGCCGCCGTAGTCCCCACCCATGTCCGGGTCGCCGGCGAACCAGCTGGTGTAGTCGTTGACCCCCCGCACGCCGTGCTCGCTGGGTCCCGGGGCCTTGCCGCCGGCGGTCACGCCCTGGCTGACGGCGCCCTCTTCGAGGGCTGTCGTGGACGCCGGGATGTCGACCAACACCCAGTGGTAGAAGTCGACCCGAGGCAGGTCTGCGGGCACGCTGCGGCCCTCTTGGTTCACGTCGTCGCCGACCGAAGGCACGTCTGGGTCCACGGCCAGGATCGCAAAGGACCGGGTGCCCGCCGGGGCGTCACGCCAGGCCAGGTGGGGGTTCCGGTTGTCGGAGAACGTGACGTGGCTGTCCGGGTCCGGCCGGCCGAGCGCCGCGCGCTGGGGGATCGGTGCACCGTCGGCAAAGGTGTTGCTGTAGAGCTTCATGGGGCCTCCTGGGGCCCACCTACCCCGCTGCTACTGCGGTTTCACCACACGGCGGATCTGGCCCTCCTGGGCCAGGTCCAGGGTCTCCCCCGCCGTGGGCCTGCTGCCGTCGGCCAGGCGCACGATGCGCAGCAGGGGCTTGGAGAACCAGCGGGGCAGGCGCACGCCGCTCACGACCAGGCCCCAGCGACCATCGACCAGCTCGACCAGGGTGCCGGGCGGGAAGCGACCGACCTTGTTGATGAAGATCTGGAGCAGCAGGGGGTCGTACTGCTCGCCCGCGGCGCCAGCCATGTACTCCAGCGCCGCCGGCGGCGTCAGGAAGGGTCGGATGCCCCGCACCCGGGTGAAGGTGTCGTAGTCGTCGGCGATGTGGATGATCCGGGCAAACAGGCTCACCGGCTCCCCGTAGCGGCCCTTCTGGTCCAGGCGGTGGTGGTGCTGGGCGGTGGCGAGCAGGCGACGGATCTTGCCCGGGTGAAAGCCTCGCTGGCGCAGCAGGGTCTGCAGGCCCCCCGCCGCGTGGCTGTCCTTGTCGCCCGGGGCGCGGTCCGGCAGCGCCAGCGTGCCCGTGTCGTGGAAGATGGCCGCCACGCCAAGGTCCGCCAGCGCCCCCTCGGAGAGGCCCAGCTCCAAACCGATCAGGACCGAGATCGCGGCCACGTGCACCGCGTGGGCCAGGTGGGACTCCAGGGCGTGGTCGGCCAGCACCAGCATGATCTCCTGCTGGCTGCCCTTGCAGAAGTCCACCAGGTCCAGGACCGCCCGTCGGACCGGCGCCGGGTGGGGGGTCCGTCCAGCGGCCAGGGCCATCCAAGCCTGGGCGACGCGCTTCAGACACAGGCCGTAGACGCTGCGGAAGCCGCCGCCGGTGCCGCCGCTCTGGCGTTCGTGCTCCGAGCGCCAGCGCATCGGGGCCACGAGCTCGACGCCGACCACGCCCGCGTTGTCGAGCAGCAGCTGCAGCTCGGAGCGGGACACCGGCTCGCCTCGGGGGTCGCGGGCCAGCTGGGCGGTGACGGCCCGGATGCCGCGCTCGTCCAGGAAGCCGTGAAAGGTGAGACCGCCCACCCGGTGGTTGGCGAGGCAGCCGGTCACAAAGGCCGCCACCTCGCCACGGTGCTCCAGTCGAATGCGCACGTCGTTCAGGTAGACCTGGTCTTCGATGCCGATCACCTGGACCGGTCCGAGCGCCTCCAGGAGCGTGTCCAGGGTGCGGCCGAACTCCCTCACGGGCGACTCGAAGGCCCGGTTGGCCGCGTCGTGGACCCGGACGAGCTTGAGCAGGCCGGCGAATTGGTTGACCAGCACCTCGCCTTGCTCCCGGACCAGGGTGGCGAGCTCTTTGTCTTCGCCGGCCCGGGCCCGCAGCAGGCTCCTGCCGATTCGGGACTGGATGGACTGGTGGGAGGCTGTCATGGGCTCGCCGGGTCCGAGAGGCGCCGGGCTCGGGCCACACGGGCCCGAGTGGCGGCGCGCCCCAGGTCCCCGCCCTGCCGCTCGGCAAAGGTCTTCAGGATCTCGTCGACCCGGTCGGCGTCGAGTGCGGCCAGGCCGGGCAGGGCCACCCAGGGCAGCTGGTCTTCGCCGGCCTTGGACAGGCGCAGGCGGCCCCGGGGGCGCACCCACTCCGTGAAGAGCTCCAAGGCCCGGCGGGGGTCGATGGCCGCCAGGGTCTCCCCCAGGACCTGGGCCAGGTCGTCGGAGAACCCAGACGCCGCCCGGCGCTCGACCAGGGCTCGGACGGACTGGAAGCTGGCGTTGTCCTTGAAGCCGCCCAGGGTGCGACCGGCGGTCTGACGGACCTGGGAAGAGGGGTCGTCGAAGAGCTTTAGCAGCAGGTTGCGGGCGGTCGAGCCCTGGCTGGAGCGCCCGATGATGTGGATGCACTCGACCTGGATGTCCGGCGCAGCGACGATGGCCAGCTCGACCACCAGCCGCCGCGCGGCTTCGGGTGCGCCCTGGCTCAGGGCGCGCAACAGGTCGGCGCCCCCGTGGCCCGGGTCGGTGCGGATCCGCTGCATCAGCTCGGCCTGGCGATCCGCCACCCAGGGCTCCAGCGCCTGACGCAGGACCCGCCGCAGGTGCGCGCTGTGCTCGGCGTGCATCAGGTCCATCAGCACCTGGGGCACGTCGCCAGGCAGGCTCGCCAGCAGCTCGTGCAGCACCGCTGGAAGCTGTTCCTGCTCGGGCGGCACCGAGCGCACCAGCCGGGAGATGCTGCCGGCGTCGCCGTACTCCGACACCAGGCGGGCCAGCTCGGGCTGTCCCGGCAGTCCCGCGGGCACCTGGGTGACCAGGTTGCGCAGCTCCACGAGACCGCGCACTTCGCCCTCGGTGAGGAGGAAGTCGCGGATCTCCTCGATCAGGTCCAAGGCGTCTGGGATGGCCAGCCCGCCGGGGGGTTCGGCCTGGGCCTGGGTCAGGGTCAGGGCGACCAGGCTCAGGCAGTCCAGCGTGACCCGGCGGGCACTGGCCTCGGCGGCGGCGCGGGCCTTGAGCTCGGCGGGCACCGGCACAAAGGAGACCTTCTTGCGCTTGCCGAGCCGCGTCGGGGGCAGATCGAAGTCCCGGGGCACCACGACCCGGGCCAGGGCCTGCTCCAGGATCAGCTCGTCGCTGCGCGCCGGGTCGCCTGGCTGTTCTTCGTCGTCGCTCACGAAGCCCTGGACGGCGGTGATCTCGATGGCCTCGAAGTCCGCCCGCCGGAGCAGGGTGACCATGTCGTCTTCCTGCTGGCGGAGGCCGGTGTAGCGGACGGACAGGACCTCGAGCAGTGCGACCAGGTCCTCCCACTCGACCCGGCCTCGGATCAACAGCCGTCGCACGCCGTCGCGGTAGAGCCGGAACGCCAGGGACCGCTCCCGGTCGGCTTCGCGGTAGATGACCTCGCCCTCCTTGCCCAGGCGGATCGCGTCCGCCGCGATGCTCAGGTCCAGATCGCCGAACCGGTGGCAGTAGTCGTCGAATGCCAGCCGGAGTTCCTCGAGGAAGCGCGTGACCGCCTCGTTGTGGGCGTCGTAGAAGAGGAAGCTGCGAGCGGCCCGAACCAGGCTGCGCACGCCGTGGTTTGCAGCCCGCGCCTGCTCGGTGCCGCCCAGCTGCTGGCCGCCTTCGCGTTCTGCGACGTCCCTGTGCTCGCTCACCGGTCCCCATCCACGGCCAGAGGCCCGCTATAGTAGACGAGACGATGATCGACGTGAGACCGCGGATCCTCTCGGTCGGGACAGCAAACCCGCCCACCAGGTTCCTCCAGGAGTCCTTGCCGGAGCTGTTCCAAGTGGACGATCCGCGCCTGGCAGGGCTGTTCCACTCGTCGCACATCCTGTCCCGCCACCTGTACCTGCCGGAGCCCGGGCCCGACGGCGTGCCCGACGAGACCCAGGGCGAGCTGCTGGCCAAGCACCTGCGCGGCGCCCTGGAGATCGGTCCCCAGGCCGTGGAGCGCTGCCTGGAACCCCTGGGGCTGACGGTCCAGGACATCGACTACCTGTGCGTGATCACCACCACGGGCTTCATGGCCCCGGGTCTCACCGCGCACCTGATGAAGCACATGGGCTTCCGCGAGGACTGCTCCCGGGTCGACGTGGTGGGCATGGGCTGCAACGCGGCGCTCAACGGGCTGAACCCGTTGGCGTCCTGGTCGGCGGCCAACCCGGGCAAGAACGCCCTGATGGTCTGCGTCGAGGTCTGCTCGGCGGCCTACGTCTTCGACATGACCTTCCGCACGGCGATCGTGAACAGCCTCTTCGGCGACGGGGCCGCCGCGGCCCTGGTGCGCAGCGAAGCGTCGGATGCCCCCCGCTTCGCCCCATCCATCCTGGGCTTCAACTCCCAGATCGTGCTTCCGGCCATCGGGGCCATGCGCTTCGACTGGGACGACTCCGCTGGCAAGTTCAGCTTCTTCCTGGACCGGGACATCCCGTACGTGGTCGGGCAGTACGCCGAGCGGCCGGTCGACCGCCTGCTCAGCGCCCACGGCCTGCGCCGCCGCCACATCAAGCACTGGCTCGTGCACTCCGGCGGCAAAAAGGTGATCGACGCGATCCAATACAACGTCGGCATCACCGAGCACGACGTGCGCCACACGGTCAGCGTGCTGCGCGACTTCGGCAACCTGTCGTCGGCGTCGGTGCTCTTTTCCTACCGCCGACTGCTCGACGAAGGCCTCGTCGAGCGCGGCGACTATGCGGTCTGGATGACGATGGGCCCCGGCTCGACCATCGAGACCTGCCTCACCCGCTGGTGATCCCATGACTGGAACCGAGACCCTGACTCTGACCCAGGCCGACGGCATCGCCACCGTCACCCTGACCCGACCGAGCATCAACGTGCGCCAGCTCAAGGAGCTGACCGCGGTCTGCGACGAGCTCGAAGACAACTCCGACGCGCGGGTCGTGGTCTTCCGAGGCGCCAAAGGGGTCTTCTCCGACGGCATCGACTTCGGAGAATTCCACCCGGACCAGGCCCTGGACATCCACGGCTTCAACAAGTGGGAGAAGCTCTGCACGCGCCTGGAGCGCCTGCCCAAGGCCACCATCGCCCTGGTGGACGGGCCGGCCGTGGGCGGGGGACTGCAGATCGCGTTGGTCTGCGATCTGCGGCTGGCCACGCCGGCTTCGACCTTTCAGGCGCCCGAGGCCCACCTGGGCTTCCTGCCGGGCATGGCCACGTTCCGGCTGGCCAAGTACATCGGGCTCGGGCACGCCAAGCGCTTCCTGTTGACCTGTGAGGTGCTGGGCGCTGCCCGCGCGGCCGAGCTGGGCATGATCGACCGGGTCGTCGACGATCTGGACGCCGGGCTGGCACAGGCTGTCGCGTCCCTTGGGCCCAACCACAGCGTGGCCGTCACGCTGACCCGTCGGCTGCTGAACGAGAGCTACGGCAACAGCTGGGAGAACGCGATCGGCCACTTCCTCGCCGCCCAGCACCGGGCCATCTCCCAGGACACCTTCCTGCAGACCCTGCGGCAGCACCGGGACGACGCTGACTCGTGAGCGCCCCCACACCTGCCGCCTCGCCGCGGCCCTTCGCTCTCGACGCCCAGGTCTGCAGCGGCATCCGGCCCATGCAGAACCGCGACGCCGCCCGGGTCGCGGAGCTGCACCACGCGGCGATGGGCAGCTCGCTGTGGGCGCGGCTCGGGCTGCCCTTTTTGACCGAGCTGTACAAGGGGCTGATCGACTCGCCGCACTTCCTGGGCTTCGTGTTCGAGGAGGCCGGAGACGAAGCGGGGGACGTGGGGGTCATTCGCGGCTTCATCGCCGGCTCCACCGACGCATCCCGGATGATGTCCGAGGTCTTCAAGAGCCGCTTCCTGGTCCTGGGAGCGGTGGCGGTGCCGGGGGTGATGCGGCAGCCTTCGGTCTTGAAGAAGCTGGCCCAGACGGCCCGCTACTTCGCCGTGAGCGACGACGACGACCTGGACGTGCCCGCCGAGTCGCTGTTCTGCAGCTTCGAGCCCCAGCTGCGAGGCCGGCGCATCAGCGGCCACGTGAACAAGTACCTGTTCGACGATCTGCTGGCGCGGGGCCATCGCTTCGTCAAGGTCACCACCGAGACCGACAACGAGGGGGCCAATCGCCAGCTCCTGTCCTGGGGCTTCGAGGACCGCGGGCGCTTCAGCTTCTACGGCAAGGAGATGGTCCGCTACGTGCTGGACCTGGACGCCAGCGCCCGGGTCGACGCCGTGAGCCGCCACCCGGCCGTCTGAGACAGGGGATCGGATAGGGTCTCGGCGTTGAGAGCCTGGAGAGCCCCATGTCCGCAGACGTTGCCTTTGACCCGGGCACCGGCATCGAGCATGGGCTCGAGGCGATCCGCCGGATCCCGATCCAGCTGTGGCTGGGCGGGGGGATCCTGACCTTCACGGACTCGGGCGGCAGCGGCTGCAGCAGTGCCGTGAACCCGGCCCAGCTCATCGAGCTGATGGAGGCGGGCGGTACCGAGGGCTGGGACGGCGGGGGCTTCGACTACGACTTCACGATGGGCCTCGAGGGCATCCGCCAGGCCAGCTTCCTCCAGGAGGACCCCCTGGGGCTGCTGGGACTGGGGGTGGCGGCACTGTTCGGCATGATGTGCTGCTTCCTGGGCATCGGGCTGGTGCTGTTCGGCCTGCGCTGCTTCCTGATGCCCGGCTGGTACCGCCTGCACCAGGAGTGCCTGCGCACGGGCGACGGGGAATTCTCTACCCTCTTCAGCGGCCAGGACCTGTTCCTCAAGATGCTCCTGTGGCACCTGCTCAAGGCCCTGATCCTGGGCGGGGTCACCCTGGTGTGCCTGACTCCCGCCGCCCTGTTGGGGGTCGCGGCCTTTGTGCTGGAGAGCGTGCCGGTGGGGGTGGTGGCCGTCTGCCTGGCTGTGCTGCTCAGCCTGATCGTCTCGCTCTACGTGCGTCCGGGGCTCGCCTTCGGGGCCGAGGCGATCACCTTTGACGGCCTGGGCGTCATGGACGGCCTGGCCCGGTCGTGGGACCTGGCCCGCGGCCTGCGCATGCAGATGATCCTCTTCTTCGTGGTCATGGGGCTGGTGAACGCGGCGGCTTTTGTGGTCGGGCTCTGCGCCTGCGGGGTCGGCGTCTTCGTCACTGCGCCCCTGGCCCGGGGCGGCACAGATCTGGCTGCCACCCGGGCCTACCTGATCCTGACCCGGGGGGTCACGGTGGCCGACGACTGGACCCTGCTGTCTCCGGGTGGCCCCGACGGGCCTGGGCCGGTTGCTCCCGCGCCCGGATGAGTGGAAGGCGCTGGCCGTCGGCGCCGGGCCTCGGATAGACTGCCGCCCTTGCCGCCTGGAGGCGACGTGCGCCCGCTCCCCATCCTCCTCTCGACTTCTGCCCTGTTCGTGCTGTCCGCCTGTGGCGACAACATCACCGGGGGCAACACCGATCCGGTCCTCGACGAAGGCGTGCCCAACATCGTGCTCACCGAGACCGACCTGGACCTGGGCGTGGCGGACAACCTGGGCGAGCTGCTCAGCCAGCAGCTGATCATCCAGAACACGGGCACCGCGGATCTGGCCATCACCGAGGTGCTGGTCGACGCGCCCTTTGCCACCGCCCTGACCAGCCTGACCGTGTCCGCGGGCTCCAGCGCCAGCCTGGGCGTGTTCCTGACCCCCGACACCTATGGCGAGAGCGGCGCGACCCTGTCCATCACCAGCGACGATCCCGACGAGCCGATGGTCGAGGTCGAGCTGGTGGGCAGCGTGCTCGTCGACGTGGACGGCGACGGGTACGACCGGCCCGAGGCCGACGGCGCCGACTGCGACGACAGCGACGCCGGCGTGAACCCGGACGCCCAGGAGGTCTGGTACGACGGCATCGACCAGGACTGCGACGGCGCCAACGACTACGACCAGGACGCCGACGGCTACGAGACCGACGTCTTCAACGAGGACGTGGCGACGGGCGGCGGCGACTGCAACGACGTGGTGGCCGAGATCTTCCCCGGGGCCGAGGACAGCTGGTACGACGGCGTCGACGCCGACTGCGCCGGGGACAACGACTGGGACGCCGACGGCGACGGCTATGGCATCAAGGCCCTGGACAAGGGCAACGACTGCGACGACTCCGACGCCGAGGCCTACCCGGGTGGCGTCGAGCGCCTGAACGGCAAGCTCGACGACTGCGACGGCGAGAAGGATCGGGAGATCCCGCCCCACTCCGCCGACTACCAGTGGATCGGCGACCGGACGCCCATCGGCGTGGGCTACTCGGTCGCGGCGGGCGACATGGACGGCGACGGCTTGGCCGACGTGGTGACCGGCGCACCCTGGTACGACGGCTACTACTCGGGCAGCGGCGACCCCAGCGGCAACGGCGCGGTCTACATGTGGCTGTCCGACGACTGGATCCCGGACAACGGCGACGACGTGGGCGAGGCCTACAACAGCATCCGCGGAGGCTCGAGCGAGCTGCTGGGGAGCGCGGTCGTGATGCTCGACGACTTCGACCAGGCCGAAGGGGCCGATCTGGGCATCGGCGCCCCGGGCATGAGCGGGAACGCGGGCGTGATCTACGTGATCGACGCCGTCGAAGTCGAGTCCTACGGCGACACCGCCGACGCCCACACCATCCTCGAGGGCTCCACGAGCGCCGGCTACCGGCTGGGCTCCAGCGCGGTGGACCTGGGCGACCTGGACGGCGACGGCCTCAACGAGCTGTTGGCGACCTACAACAGCTCCAGCAGCGCCACGTCGGGCTCCGTGCGCCTGATGCTGCAGTACGGAGCCGCCAGCACCGGCGGACCGGAGAACATCCAGCTGGGCAGCACCGACGCCCGGTGGGAGACCGACCGCTCCACAAACGACGCCAAGTACGCCCTCGGCGGCAGCGGTGACCTGAACCAGGACGGCTATCTCGACTTCACCCACGGCAACCCGTCTGACTCCGCCAGCGCCTCCAGTGGCGGCGCGGTCTACGTGGTCTGGGGCAAGTCCACGCAGTACAGCGCCACCGGCGGCGACCTCCAGGAAGGCGCCACCGTGACCGCCGGCGCCTACGGCACCGAGTCCAGCGAGGGTGCGGGCGCTCTGTCCACCATCCTGCCGGACATGAACGGCGATGGCTTCGACGAGCTGGCCTGGTGGACCTCGGGCACGACCAGCGTGCACATCGCCAGCGGCGAGCTCACCGCCACCGGCACCGCCACCGGCGACGACGCCTTCCTGACCCTGACCTACGACGAGGACTGGACCGCCACCCACATCCGCACCCTGGGCGACTGGGACGGCGACGGCGTGGCCGAGTGGGTCCTGGGCATCGACGGGGACTCCAGCTACAGCGGCGGCACCATGCTGGTCTACCGGGGTGCCGATCTCGACGGCACCCACGACGGCGAAGACGCCTCTGCGGCCGAGCTCTACGCGGACACCGAAGACGACTACGGCGACTTCGGCTTCGCCATCCTGGCCGAGCCGGCCGATCTGGACGGCGACGGCGCGATGGACCTGGTGGTCGGTGATCCGTGGCAGGGCATCGACACCGACGGCGACGGCGAGGCCGACGACGCGGTGGGGTCGGTGAACCTGTTCCTGAACCACGGGCTGTAGTTCTTGCGGGCGCAAGGCCGCTCCAGTCGCTGCGCTCTCGCACCCGCGGCGCGGGTGCCCATCTCCGACAACACTCAGGGCTTTGGGATGCGGAGCCTCGTGGACACCATCAGCGAGCCGGAGAGCGCCCAGCACAGCACCAGGGGGTGGAAGGTGCCGGGGCCGAGCTTCACGCTGCCCCACCACAGGGCGTCGTGCACCGCGCCTTGGCTCCAGGCGATGCCCAGCAGGAGCACGAGCACCAGGCTCGTGGGGATCGGCGTGCCCTCGTAGTAGGCGACCTTGCCGCTCTCGCCGGCCAGATCGTCCGCGGTGACGTTGAACCGGGCCAGGCGGCTGATGCCGCAGGACACGAAGTAGACCAGGATCAGAGCGTCCCAGATGCCGCGCATGCCCAAGGTAAAGGCCAGCACAGCCGGGGCGACGCCAAAGCTCACCGTGTCTGCGAGGGAGTCCAGGTCGCCGCCCCAGGGGGACTGGCGCCCGGTCTTACGGGCGACGGTGCCATCGGCCAGGTCCAGCAGCAGAGCCAGCGGCAGCAGCCAGAAGGCGGCGACCAGGGTCACGTCCCGGTGCTCGTCCAGGTACAGCAGGCAGCAGAACAGGGACCCTGTGCCTGCCGCCGCGTTGGCCAGGGTGATGAAGTCGGCCGGGGCAAAGGTCCGGAACAAGGCCTTGGGTCGGTCGCTCATGTGGGCTCCCCCAGGATCGCGAGCAGCTCTTCGACGAAGCGGTCCAGGTCCTCCCGCTGCATGAAGTGGCCCCCGTCGAGCTCGATGACCGTGTAGTCCGACGAGAAGCCGGCGGTCAGCTCCTCGTAGACGCTGGGGGCGATCAGATCGGACGTGCCGGCGAAGCTCCACGTGGGCACGCTGACCGGCGCTTGCATGAAGGCCGGGACCTCTTCGGGCACGTCTCGGTAGAAGCCCAGGGCGGCGTTGAGGGTGCCTGGGGCCGCGTAGCAATTCTTGACCGGCTCGGTGTCCGTGTCCGTGTAGTCCCACTCCGGAGACCAGCGGCTGAAGAACTTCTCGACGCCGCTGTAGTCGTCGGCAGCGAAGCGGTCCTCGGCTTTGTCCCAGGTCAGACCGATGAAGTGTCGGCCGTTCCAGAAGTCGGCCAGCTTGGGCTCCCAGAAGCCGGGGTGGGGAATGGCCACGGTGACCAGCTTCTCGACCGGTGCCGGGTCTTGCAGGACCGCCGAGTAGACGCTCAGCGCCCCCCAGTCGTGGCCCACCAGAACGGCGCTGTCCTCGCCCAGGGCGGTGATCCAGGCGAGCACGTCCCGGCCCAGGGTCTCGTAGTCGAAGGCGTCCTGGCCGGGCACTTCGCTCGGGGCGTAGCCGCGCAGCCAGGGCGTCACCACGCGGAAGCCGGCCGCTGCCACGGGCTCGGCGATGTCGTCCCAGGTGAAGGGGGTGTCCGGGAAGCCGTGCACCATCAACACCAGCGGTCCGGTGCCGTGCTCGAAGTAGGCCAGCTCCAGCCCGTTCACCGAGGCGGTCTGGAAGCCGTCGGGGGGGACATGGACCCGGTCCGGCGGTTCGCCGCAGGCGAGGGAGGTCAGGAGCAGGAGCACGGGGCCTCCGGGACGGAGGGGACGATACCGCCCCGGAGGGTGCGGCTGGCTTCAGCTGCAGCTGCGTGCGGGCCCGCCGGTGATGGCCAGTTCGTCACAGGAGACGACGACGTTGTCGTTGCCCACGTCGGACACGGCGTTGCGGTCCACCGTGTAGACCACGTTTTCGTTGCCCCACAGCGAGACCGTGGCGTTGTCGTCGCCGTAGACGGTGTGGTCGTTGCCGTTGACCGTGACCGTTGCGCCGGGTTCGGCGAAGATCAGCGCGTCGTTGCCTTGGACCTGCAGGGTCGCGCCGCTGCAGACCCAGGCCGCCTGGCCGTCCTGGATCACCTGGCTGCCCCCGGACACCAGCACGGTGTCGGCGGGGAAGTCGGCCGCGCAGTCGTCGATCGTGCCGTCGCCGCCGTGAACTGGGGGCGTGCCCGGGTCTGCGGTGTCAGCGCTGTCCGTGGTCACGGCGGTGCCCGTGACGGGGCCGTCCACGTCGAAGCAGGCGGTGGCCAGGCACAGGGCGGTCAGGGAGAGGGCGAGGGTCTTCATGGGGTCTCCTGGTCATGTGGGCGGTGCATCGCCCCACAGGGACAGGGTGGGGACCGTTGTGTCACCGGGCGGTAACAGGGCCTGCCTGGTAGGGTTCGGGCATGGGGCAGCGGGTTCCGGATCGGCTCGTGCTGGTCGATCGCGAGATCGATCTGGTGAGACGCGTCGTGGTGGTGGAGGGGGTCGAGCAGCCCCTCCAGCCTCGCGAAGTGGACCTGCTGACCTGGTTCCTGGCGCACCCTGTGCGGCCGGCGAGCCGCGAAGAGCTGCTGCGGGAGGTCTGGGGCTACCGGGCGGCCGCCAGGACCCGGGTGGTCGACATGACGGTGCGGCGGCTTCGGGCGCGAATCGAGCTCGACCCGGCCCAGCCCCGGCATCTGCTGACCGTGCGGGGGGTGGGCTACCGGCTCGAGCTCGAGGGCATCGAGGTGCGGCGGGAACCCCGGGCGGACTCCCTGGCCCTGGTGGAGCCTTGGCAGCTCACGGCCCTGGCGCAGCTAGCGGTCTTCGAGGGGCCCTTTCCCAGCAGCGCGGCCAGCGAGCTCCTGGACCTGTCGGGCGAGCCCGAGGCGCCGCCGCCCTGGCAGGTGCTCCAGGCGCTGCTGTCCGCCGGTCTGTTGCGGCGCGAGGACGGGCTGCACAGCCTGGCGCCGGACCGGCGGGCACGGGCCTGGGCGCGGGTCGGAGCCCAGGATCGGATCCGGGTCGAGGAACGCCACGCGGCCTGGGCCGTGCGGCTGCGGGGGGACGCCGCCCGGCGCTTCCTAGCGGACGTTCTTGCGGCGACGGCGCGGGCCCTGGACGCTGGGGATCTGGTCCTGGGCCCCGAGGGTGCCAAGGCCCTGGCGTCGGCCGGTCATAGCGATCCTCTGGGGTCCCTGTTGGCCAGCCAGCAGGCGCGGATCGAGGGACTGGTGGCCCGTGCTGCGGAGCTGGCCCAGAGTGCCCTGGAGCGGGCAGAAGCGGTGGGCGACCCGGCGCTGATGGCCCGGGCCCTGCGCACTCTGGCGTGGCAGTTCAACGGTCAGGGACGCTTGTCTGAAGCCGCCGCCTTGCTGGAGCGGGCCTTGCCGGCGGCCCAGCAGGCCCAGGACCACGCGGTGCTGGTGCGGGTGCACACCGACCTGGCGATCAACCACCTGGAGCGGGGGGACCAGCGGCGGGCGACCCTGTGCTTGGCGCCTGCCGACGCGGCGTGTCGGGCCGCCGGAGACCCGCCTCGGGCGCGTGCCGACGTGTGCATGACCCGGGGCATCGTGGCCCTGGGGGCACGGGATCACGGGGCGGCGGTGGCGGCGTTCACCGACGCGGACGCGCGGTACTCGGAGCTGGGGGAGCCCCGGGGGCGGGCGTGGGCGCTGAACAACCTGGGGGAGTCCTACCGCCAGGCTGGGGATGCCGCCCGGGCCAGGTCGCTCTACGTGCGGGCGGGGGAGTGGTTTCGGGTCGCCGAGGATCCCAGCGTGTGGTTCCCCCAGTGCAACCTGGCGCTACTGGACATGGAGGCCGGTGCGTGGGCGCTTGCCGTGCCCCAGCTGGATGGATTGCTCCTCGAGGCGCGGTCGGCGGGCCGGGCGGCGCGGGAGGCGAGGGCGGCGCTGCTGAGGGCGGCCTGTGCGGTCGCCCAGGGGGACCGGGAGGTCTGCGGGACGCACGTGGGCGTGGCTGCACCTCTGCTGGCCAGGACTCGCTATGCGGACCGGGTCCTGGCCGAGACCGCCGAGACGGCTGCAAAGGGGGCAGCGGGTTGCGGCTGGGAGGACGAGGCCGGGGCGCTGCGCCGGCTGGCGCTGGCCCAGTGGCGGGCCCTGAGGGAACCGGAGCGAGCGGCGGCGCTGGC
Source organism: uncultured Enterobacterales bacterium (assembly GCA_964519895.1). GTDB lineage: Bacteria > Myxococcota_A > UBA796 > UBA796 > CAJQPC01 > CAYFPX01. Next base: position 79,782 of record CAZFLE010000012.1, read on the forward strand.
GTGAGGGGTTGTGGCGCATCTGCTGGCGGGGTGGCGGGCCATCGGGGGCGGAAGTGTCGCTGGGGCGCACTTGCTGGCGGGGTGGCGGGCCATCGGGGGCGTAGGTGTCGCTGAGGCGCACCTTCGAGTGGGATGGCGGGCCATCGGCTGCGGAGGTGTCTCCGTGGCGCACTTCCCGGCGGGGTGGCGGGCCATCGGCTGCGGAAGTGTCGCTGAGGCGCACTTGCTGGCGGGGTGGCGGGCCATCGGGGGCGTAGGTGTCGCTGAGGCGCACCTTCGAGTGGGATGGCGGGCCATCGGCTGCG
>CAZFLE010000012.1:80186-97175 GCA_964519895.1 uncultured Enterobacterales bacterium
ACCTTCGAGTGGGATGGCGGGCCATCGGCTGCGGAGGTGTCTCCGTGGCGCACTTGCTGGCGGGGTGGCGGGCCATCGGGGGCGGAGGTGTCGCTCAGGCGCACTTGCGGGCGGGGTGGCGGGCCATCGGCGGCGTAGGTGTCGCTGAGGCGCACATACTCCCCGGATGGGCGGCCATCGGCGGCGTAGGTGTCGCTGAGGCGCACCTTCGAGTGGGATGGCGGGCCATCGGCTGCGGAGGTGTCTCCGTGGCGCACTTGCTGGCGGGGTGGCGGGCCATCGGGGGCGGAGGTGTCGCTCAGGCGCACTTGCGGGCGGGGTGGCGGGCCATCGGCGGCGTAGGTGTCGCTGAGGCGCACATACTCCCCGGATGGGCGGCCATCGGCGGCGTAGGTGTCGCTGAGGCGCACCTTCGAGTGGGATGGCGGGCCATCGGCTGCGTAGGTGTCTCCGTGGCGCACTTGCGGGCGGGGTGGCGGGCCATCGGGGGCGTAGGTGTCGCTGAGGCGCACATACTCCCCGGATGGGCGGCCATCGGCGGCGTAGGTGTCGCTGAGGCGCACCTTCGAGTGGGATGGCGGGCCATCGGCTGCGGAGGTGTCTCCGTGGCGCACTTCCCGGCGGGGTGGCGGGCCATCGGCTGCGGAAGTGTCTCCTCCACCCCGAAGACCCAGAGTGTGCCACGAACCCCCGGGGTGCTGACGCTCGAGGCTCCCGTGCGCAGGTGGGCCCCGTGCAGACGCGACACCTCACCTTCAGCGGCGATGGCCGGCAGGCCTTCTTTCCCGGGGACGCCCAGCGGACCGGGGCGTTGCAGCGGCTCGCACGACTCGTGCCCCACGACCTGGTGGGCTTCTGCCTGGTCGACGACCACGTGCACGTGGCGGGTCTCTGGACCGACGAAGCCCTCCCGCAGCAACGGCGCCGCCTGCTCCTGGGTCTACGGGCGGCAGCGGCCTGTCCCGTCGACCCGGCCCACGTGCGACGGGTGGACTCCCGCTCCTACCTGCGCTGGCTCGTGCGCTACTTGCTCCAGCAGCCACTCAAGCACGGCCTCTCGGAGCACCCGGCACTCTGGTCGGGGTCCTTCTTCCAGGACCTCGTCGGCGCCCGCCACCTGAAGGGCCTCACCCTGCGCCTCCCCGACGTGCTGCCGCGCTACCGCCTGCGCGACGCCTTCGAAGCCGTCGGGCTCCCCCCAGAACCCCTCCTGCCACTCCCCGATCCCGACCTCCCGGCCCTCAGCCTGCCCGCCTTGTGCCGCGCCGCAGCCACCGCCACCTGCGCCCCAGTCGCCCTGGGTCGCCGCACAGCACAGACCGTTCGGGCCCGCCGTGTCGTCGCAGCCATGGCCCCGCGAGCCGGCTTCTCGAGCCGCGCCACCCGCGACGCACTGGGCCTGTCCGCGACCGCCCTCCGGCGCCACAGAACCCTGGGTCCCGATCCTCGGGATCTCGCCGCCACCCGGACACGGCTCGCCCTCGAGCGCCGCGTCGCCGCCGTCACGCCCCCAGGAACACCCCGGGGACCTGCCACATCATGAGCAGGTTGCGCACCATCGGCGCGGTCAGGGCGTCGCCCCAGAACACGTAGATCACCGCAGCCAAGGCCAAGAAGGGGCCAAAGGGCAGCTGGGTCCGGATGCCCGTTCCGCGGGTGACCATCAGCCCCAGCCCGGCCACCGACCCCAGGACCGAGCTCACCAGGATGACGAAGGGTATCGCCGGGATGGCACCCAGGAAGGCACCGATCATGGCCAGGAGCTTCACGTCGCCAAAACCCATGCCCTCCTCGCGGCGCCACAGCCAGTAGGCACCGATGATGCTCAGCAGGCTCCCGGCCCCCACGATGCTGCCCGCGAGGGCCTGGGTCCACCCGATGGCACCCGGGGCCCCGAGCCAGGTGAGGCCTGCCATGGCGGCGATGCCGAAGGGCACGGCGTACTGGGAGAACTGGTCCGGGATGATGTAGTGCCGCAGGTCGATGAAGCTGGACGCCAGCAGCATCGCCACAAAGCCCAGGAACACGGCCCAAGAGGCCAACGCCGGTACGGTCACGGCCTGGGGCTCGGGCATCAGATGCCGGAAGAGCAGCAGCCCGAGCAGCCCGGTGAGCAGCTCGATGATCGGGTACAGGGCGGAGATGCCGATGCCGCAGGACCGGCAGCGGCCGCGCAGCCACATCCACGACAACACCGGGACGTTGTCATAGGCGCGAATGCCCGCCCCACACGACGGACAGTGGGACGGCGGGCTGACCACCGACCGGTCCTCGGGCATCCGGGCGATGCACACGTTGAGGAAGCTGCCGATGCACAGCGCGATGGCAAAGGCCAGGGCCTGAAAAGCCAGGTGGCTCACGGCGACCGGGCTCACGGCGCCCACTCGGACACGGCGGCGATCACCCGTTCCACGTCGGCGGCGTCCAGGCCCGCGTGGCAGGGCAGCGCCACACAGCGCTCGCAGTAGCGCCGCGCATTGGGGCAGGCCGAGTCCGCCGGGCTGGGCTCGGCGGCGCCGGTGAACAGCGGCTGGGCGTCCATCGGCAAGGGGTAATACACGCCGGTGTCGACCCCCCTGCTGTCCAGGTGGTTCCGCAGGGCGTCGCGCCCGTCGGTCCGCAGGATGAACTGGTGCACGGCGTCCCGGGGGTCCCGGGGCAGCGGCCCCAGGTGGCCCAGCGCCTGTTCGTAGCGCGCGGCGATCGCGCGACGTCGGGCGACGCGCCGATCCAGGTCGTCGAGGTGGCCCAGGAGCACAGCGGCCTGGACGGCGTCGAGGCGGCTGTTCCAGCCCAAGGCCCGGTGCACGCTGCGCGGGGCCTCGCCGTGGCTGCGCAGGCTGCACAAGCGGGCCTGGAGTGCCGGGTCGTCCCCCACGATGGCCCCCGCGTCGCCTGCGGCGCCCAGGTTCTTGGAGGGGTAGAAGCTCAGGGTCGCCAGCACCCCGGGGGGCCGACCGTGGCCCCAGCCCGCCACCTGGGCGGCGTCGGAGACGATCGGCACCCCCGAGGGCACAGGGCTCAGGGCCCCGAACAGGTGGACCGGAATCACCGCGGCCACGTCGGCCGGAACGCCCGTCGGATCCAGCAGCGGCCTGTCCGCGAGCACGTCGCAGAACACCGGCTCGGCCCCGACCAGGAGCACCGCAGAGGTGGTGGCGAAGAAGGACAGGGCGGGCACGGCCACCCGATCCCCAGGGCCGATGCCCAAGGCCTTGAGCGCCAGGACCAGCGCGTCGGTGCCCGAGTTGCAGCCCACGCCCCAGGTCGTGGCCAGCTGGCCGGCGATGGCGGCCTCGAGCTCGGCCACCACCGGCCCGCCGACGTAGCGTCCGGAACGCAGCACGGACAACACCCGCCGCTCCACAGCGTCGGCGACCGCGGCGTGGCGCCCGGAGACATCGGCCAGACCCAGACGACGGTCTGGCGCCACCTACTTGAAGTCCCGGTTGGCGAACACCATCATCGCCACGACCAGCACGACGGCGGTGTAGCCCAGGCCATAGGCCGTTGCGCCGGCGACCATGCCGCCAGGGATGGGCAGCTCGTGCGCGGCCAGGGGTGCGGCGTTGAAGACCTCGAAGTTGGGCAAGATCCAGTACACGATCTCGGCCACCCGCTGCACGGACTCGGAGTCGGCCTGGCGCCCGAACATGGCGATGTCGTCGGCCAGGTGCCCGATGGCAAAGGTCGACAGGCAGAACGCGGTCGCCACCGTGGGCGACGAGTAGGCGCTGAACAACAGCGCCCACGCCGTCAGCAAGCCCAGCTCCAGGTAGAGCATGAACCAGCTCACGAACACGCCGCTGTCGGGAAAGCCCTGCTGGAGCGTGATGAGCACCACGTAGAACAGGCCCATGAGCAGCAGCTGCACCGCCAGCACGGCCATGAGCCCCAGGTACTTGCCCAGCAGAAAGGTCCAGCGGGCCAGAGGCTTGGCCGCCAGGGTGTAGATGGTCTTGCGCTCCAGCTCCTTGTAGACCAGCTGGATGCCCAGGAAGATGGCGATGATCGAGCCGAAGAGGCGAATCGCACCCAGGGCCGTGGAGCGCACGACCTTGTCCTGGTCGCCGATGGTGAACTCCTGCATCGCCATGCTCACCAACAGGAGCAGTCCGGCGAAGAACAGGAGCGAGTACAGGATCTTGTCCCGGATGGCTTCCCGAAAGGTCGTCGTGGCCAGAGCGGCCAGCTGCTGGCGGATCCGGATCTTCAATTCAGGACCCCCAGCCGCTTCTTGTCGACGGGCGCCTGGCGCTCCATCTCGTCCACCAGGATCTCCTCGAGGGTCTGGCGGGCCCGGTGCACCTCGAGCACGGTGGCGCCGGCGCTCGCCAACGCCGCGAGGGTGGCGTCCAGCTGGTCGGCCGCGATGCGCTGCCAGCGACGTCCGCCGTCCGTGCGCAGGGTGGTGCCGGGCAGGTCCAGGTCCTCTCCTCCGCGCAGTGTCACGTCGACGTGCCGGACCTGGTCGCCCACCAGCTCGTCGATGGGTCCGCAGCCTCGGAGCTTGCCACCCACCAAGATGCCGACCCTATCCGCCATCTGCTCGACGTCGGCCAGGATGTGGCTGCTGAAGAACACCGTGCGGCCCCGGGCTCGCTCTTCCAGGATGACGTCGCGCACCAGCGCCCGGCCCAGCGGGTCCAGGCCACTCATGGGCTCGTCGAGCACGACGAGCTCGGGGTCGTTGATCAGGGCCTGGGCCAGTCCCGCCCGCTGGAGCATGCCCTTGGAGAACGCCCCCAGCTGTACGTCGGCGAAGCGGGTCAGGTCGACGCGCTCCAGCAGTTCGCCGATGCGGGTTCGCCGCACCTGGGCGTCCAGGTCGAAGAGCCGGCCATAGAAGTCCAGGAATTCCCGCGCAGTGAGGTGCTGGTAGAAGTACGGCCGCTCCGGCAGGAACCCGACCCGAGTGCGGCAGCGAGGGTCCTGGATGTCGACCCCCAGGATGCGGGCCTGGCCCCCGGTGGGCCGCTGCAGGCCCATCAGGCACTTGATCGTGGTGGTCTTGCCGGCGCCATTTGGCCCGATGAAGCCGAAGATCTCGCCCCGGTGCACGTCCAGGTCGAGCTCGGCCAGGCCTGTGTAGGGAATCCGCCAGAAGCCACTGCGGTAGACCTTCTGGAGGTCCTTGCACCAGAGCACGGTCTCGGTGGTCATGGCTCCCGTCGGCGGACTTGCACGCGCTGAGGGACTATCGAGGCAGGCGGCCCTCGTCCTGCAGCTTCTCCAGGATCTCGTCTTCGCCAGTGGCCTGGAGGTAGCGAGCGGCCTTGTCCAGCGGGTAGCTGCCCGCCGAGCGCCAGTTGCAGCGATCGCAGAGGGGCCCGGACTCGTCGAAGCGGCCCTCGATGTGGGCGACCCGCCAGCGGTGCATTGTCTCCCCGTGCCACAGCGCCTTGAGCGACTGTTCCTTGAGGTTGCCGATCTGGTTCTCCAGCCCCTCGTCCAGGCAACAGGTGGTGACGACGCCGTCCACGTGCACCATCGGCGTGTTCCACAGTCCGGCGCAGGGGGGTCGGTCCATGGCGCCAGTCTACCGCCCTTGTAGGATGCCCGGGCCATGAACGTCCTCACCCTCTCCGTGTTCTCCATGCTCCTGGCTTGTGACCGTGACGGCGATGCGCCGCCGGCGAAGTCCGGGGAACCCGACGCCGAAGCGCCCGCCCAGAAGTCCGGGGGCGGGGGTCTGTCCCTGTTCGGCAGCAGCCACGACTGCGACGATCGATCCGGGGTCGACGTGACCCCCTCCAACAGCTGCTCCAGCGGCACCCTGACCTGTGGCGCGACCCTGACCGGCCACACCGAGAACGGCGGGAGTCGCTACGAGGGGCTCTTCTACCAGAAGAAATTCTGCGAGGCGATGGTCGACCCATACAAGGGCGAGGAGCGGATCTACCGGTTCGAGATGACCCCTCAGCAGCTGGCGACGATCACCCTGACGTCGGACTGCGAGGACCTGGATCTCTTCGTGCTCCAGTGGAGCCAGGACGGCTGCCCATCCATGAGCCACATGGTGAACGCCTGCGAGGCCGACACCAGCCGCAAGGGCGGGGAGATCGAGCTCGAGGCCATCACCAACCCCCGCAAGTTCCTGATTGTCGTCGAGGGCAAGGGCGGGGTCGACGCGCCCTTTGAGCTGTCCGCCAAGTGCCGCTCCCGCAACGGCTGATCAGAGCCTTCGCGCCTCGTTGGCCGCCCGGATCAGGTCCATCAGAAACAGGTTCTCGTCGGCCAGGCCCAGGGTGATGCGGAAGTACTCGGGGTAGGTCTGGCCAGCCACGCTGGCAAAGGTCTTGAGGTGAACCCCCGCGGCCTCGACGTGGTCGGTGAGCGCCTTGGCCGGTCCACCGTCGGTGGTGCGGCAGAGCACGAAATTCGACACGCTCTCGGTAAAGGCCTGGAGCCCGTCCATGGCGTTGATGGCGTCGCAGATCACCCGGCGCTGCTCGGCGCACACGCCGCGCAGCCACGGCAGGTGGTCCCGGTCCGAGAGCGCGGCGATGAGCAGCTCCTCCTGGAGCACACCCAGCCGATAGTTGACCACCTGGCCCTCCAGGTGCGCGATGAAGTCCGGCCGCGCCAGCAGGTAGCCCATGCGGATGCCCGCCAGACCATAGGCGAAGGAGAAGGTCCGGCCCACCACCAGGTTGGGGTGCTTCGGCACCAGGTCCGCGACCGGGGTGTGCACCGTGGGGTCGGCGTACTGGACGTAGGCCTCGTCGATCCAGAAGGTGTGCTTGGGGTAGCGCTCGAGCAGCGGAACAAGCTGCTCGCGGGTGATGAGCACGTTGCCGGTCGGGTTGTTGGGGCTGGCGATGTAGACCAGCCCGGGGCCGCGCTTGATCTGGGTCTCCAGCGCGTCCATGTCCAGGGTGAAGCCGGACTCGGGCGTCAGCGGGACCCAGCGCACGGCCAGACCCCGGTTCTCGGCCTTGATCGGCACCTTGAAGTAGGTCAGCGTCGGCGTGATGATCGGGTAGCCGGCCTTGTTCGCCAGGTGCTTGATCACGCCCGTCACGCTGGACTTCACGCCCTGCTCGATGAGCACCTGCATGGCCTGCTTGAGGATCGGTCCCGAGCCGTTCGCCACGTAGATGTTCTCGGGCGCCACGCCATCGTGTGCAGCGATCGCGTCGAGCACCCGCTGGTTGGCGCCGTCGGTGTAGTTGCGCAGGCTGGTGCGGGCGTTGAAGCGCGCCATGACGTCGACGCAGGCCTGGGGACAGTAGGTGCCGTCGTTGAGGCCCAGGTTCATGGGCAGGGAGATGGTCGACTCGGTCTGCGGCTGGTCCATCGATGGCCTCGCTGGGGGCGGCCTCCTAACGCGAGGCCGGGTCTTCGGGCCCGGTCACGGCGAGCTGGCCGGCGCCCGGGGGCTCGCTGAGGGTGAGCTGGCCGCCCCGGGGCGCCTCGACCAGGCTCAGGGCGCCCTGGAGCAGCGGGTCCACCCGGGCCTGGAGCTGGGCCACGGCCTCTTGGGCCGCCTGTCGCAGCTTGGAGGAGCGACTCGCTCGGCGGGCCAGCGCGGCCAGCGCGGGCACGCTGGCGATGGTGCCTTGGCTGCCGAGTTGGTGCACCACCGCCAGAGCCGTGGATGGATGCTCGGGGTCCAGGAGCAGGTGCCACGCCGTCTCGTCGACCACGCCTGCGGGGGCCAGGGCCAGCTGAGACGCCACCGCCTCGCCGTCGGCCAGCTCGGGCACCCGGAGCAGGGCGGCCACATGTTCCGTGCGGACCTCCCGCAGCTGGCCGAGTGCCCGGACTCGAAGCTCGGGGCCGAGGTGGCCCTGGTCTTCGGCGACCCAAGCCGACAGCCTGTCCTGGGAGACCTGGCCGCGCGCCAGCGCCAGGTGGCAGCCAAAGCCCGGCGTGTCCGGCCGCGACCCCTGGAGCCGGGCCAGCGCCGGATGCTCCGGGAAGTGCTCCGCCAGTACCCAGAGCGCCTTCAAGGCGGCCTGGGGCTCGTCCAGACGGACCCGTCGTGCGAGCCGGCCCGGCACGTCCTCGGGCGCCAGGTCGGCGCACTCGGCCAGGGTCCCGAACGCATCGAGCCACGCGGGCAGGACCCGCGCCGCGGCCACTCTGGGGAGCGACCAGCGGATACGCCCGGCCCCCAGCACGGCGCCGCCTTCGAGCAAGCGCATCAGGGCCCCCCGGCCCTTGCGGTCGAGCACCGCCTGCCACAGCGGCTCGGGCCCCGTCAGGGCGACCTGGTCGTCCAGCCAGGGAAGACCCAGCCGGACGGGGCCTGGGGCGCCACCGCTGCGGAGGCGGGCGCCCAACGCCGGCGGCAAGCCGCGGATCTCCAGGGTCCAGGTCTCGGTCCCGCGGCCGCGGATCCACAGCCCTGCCGAACCGGCCTCGAGCACCAGCGCCCGCCCCACCTCGTCGTGCAGCTCGCGCATGCCGCGGTCCCGTCGCACCTGGTCCCAGGACGACTGCTGCCAAGCCTGCAGCGAGATCCAGCCCACCAACCCGACCACGCCGAGGAATGGGCCGAGCGCCAGCACCCAATCGACGACGTGCATGGGGGGAGCGTATCCTCCCGCCATGTGCACCCTGCTGGTCCTGCTCGCTTGTGCCGCCCGGGAGCCGGCACCCCCTCCCGCGGCCGAGACCGCTCCGCCAGAGGCCATGACCCAGCAGGCGCCGCTTCCGACCCCCTTCACCGCCGCTCAGATTCGGGACGCCTTCAGGCCCGGCCAGCGCCTGGTCTTCACCATCGCCAGCAGCGGCAAGCCGACGGTGGTGAGCGACTGGGTCGTGACCGGGTGGACCGCAGACGACGCCACCATCGCCTTCACCACCCTGGCCGACGACGGCGAGACCGTGCTGGAGCCCACCGAAGAGCGCACGACCCGCTGGGACGAACTGGTGCAGCACGCCCACTTTCCCGAGCCCGGGGCCACCCGCAGCCAGGGCGTGCTGGTGCACCCCCTGGGCACACTCGACATCTGGCTCTACACGGTGCCTGGACCCGACGAGGGCGTGGTGCGCCGCTACTGGTTCGCAGAGTCGCTGCCGGGCCCGCCGATCCGCTTCACCATCACCGCGGACGGCACCCAGGTCTTCAAGATGGAGCAGGTCGAGCGGATCAGTCCTGGCGGCCCGTGACCCGGTACCCCCGGGACTCGTGTCCCTCCCAGTCGCTGACCCAGATCGTGAACTCGTAGGTGTCGGCCTGCTCGCACAGGATCGCCGGCGTGATCTGGGCTTCCTTGAAGCTGGAGCTGCAGATGCCGCTGTTCGCGGTGCAGGCCACCAAGCCGCTCTGGTCCTCGCAGGCGCCCCCGGTGCACGACCAGCGGCCATTCCAGATGTTCTTGGCGCCGTCGGGATCGGTGGCGGTGCAGTCGATGCCCCACTCGTAGAACTGCTCGCCGGTGGTGTGGTACCAGCAGTGGGCGTCGCAGCTCCCGACCACCGGGGCGTCTGGGTCTGCCTCGACCGTGTCGGTGAAGGTGTCGGTGCCGGTCGTGCCGGTCGTGCCAGCGGTGTCGGACGGGGCGCTGGAGTCGCCGCTCGCCAAGCCCTGGGTGTCGCGGTCCGGGACTTCGTTGAGCGATCCGCAACCCGAGATGACCAGGGCAAACAGGATCATGGGGGGGGCTCGAATTGAATCGGGAACACCACCTGTACAGGAATTGCCCGGTCTCCGTCCAGGAATGGTTCGAAGCGCCAGCGCAGACCGGCCGCGCGTGCGGGCTCCACCAGGTGCTCCGGACAGCCCACGGCCAGCACCTGGGTCGGGATGCCTTCAGCGTCGAGCACGAAGCGCAGGCTGCAGGGCCCCGAGGCCTGGTTCGGCGGGGGCACGGCGGCGGCTTGCTCCCGGACCTCGAGCTCGGACCAGTGCACGGTCAGGATGCCGGGGTCTGCTGGAGGCCCCTGGATCGGGGGGGCTGGCTCCGGGGCGGGCGCAAGCGGCGGCCCGGCAGGCGGTGTGTCCTGAGGGTCCAGCGCCACCTGGGAGGGCTCGGCCGGTGGGGGGTCGGCCTCGGCCTCGAGCGCTGCCAGCAGGGCCACGGCCTCGAGCTCGCCGGACAGCACCGCCAGGTCCGGCTCGGCCTGGGCCGCCCTGCCCTGGTACAGGCGCCCGCTCACGGCCAGGCCGGCGGTCAGCACCTGGCGGTCGATGCCGTCCCGCCCCTGAGCGTCTCGCGGGTCCCACTGGGTGATCGCCTCGGCCCAGCCGGTCAGAGCCAGGGACTGGGCGCTGCGCAGCCAGGTGAGCCCGGCCTCGGCGGTGGTCCGCCACTCGTGGCGGGTGGTCGCGGGGCTGCCCGGCAGCCAGCGCACCCGGCTGTGGATCCCGGTGTCGATCCGGGCCTGGACGCCCACCGGGCCCCTTGCCCGCCGGATCCAGTCCCCGCCGACCCCCAGCCCGATGGCGCCGTACCACTTGAGGCGGTCGTCGCCGTCCATGTCGTTGTTGGCCAGGCCCAGGGTGGTCAGGGTGAGGGGGGTGTGGACTCGCCACTGGGCCCGACCGCTGTCCCGGTGGAGCCAGATCTCGTCCCAGGTCCCGATCAGCAGCCCCACGTCGAGCTTGTCGCCGAGCTCTGGCCGGATGCGGAGCGATGCCAGCAGCGTGTCGACCTCGAGCCGCTCCACGTGCACGCGGCCCTCCGGATCCCGGCTCAGCCGCAGCCTGGCGGTCTCGCCGGTGGGGGTCACGTCGGGGTTGTCGGTGTCGAAGACCCGGCGATAGCGCAGGTCCACGCCCACGGACTCCACGGCCAGATCCTGGGTCAGCCCCGGCGTCAGCTGGGCCCCGTAGCTGCCCAGGCTGAGCTCGTGGTGGTCGCCGGTCGGAAAGAGCGCGACCGCGAGCGCGGCGGCCGACCAGCTCACTCCTCGGGCTCCGGGGTCGTGTCGACCAGGTCCAACAGCGCCAGGAGCTGGAGCAGGTCGACGTGGTCGCAGTGCTGGGCCCGAAAGGTGCCCGAGACGTCCTCGGTGTCGAAGTGGAAGGTGCCGCGCAGGGTGTCACCCTCGGCCGTGATCACGACCTCGGCGGGCTCGTCCACGTACAGGTCCACCCACTCGGTGGGCTCATAGAGCCGGTAGAGCCCTTCGTCGGTGGCCACCGCGGCCTCGTCGATGCCGCGGTAGCGGGCGCGGGCCACGTGGGGGTGGGTCGCGTCGACGTAGCTGGGCCACGCGACCTCGGCGTCGACGTGGATCGGGTAGACCCCGACCCAGGATGTCTCCAGGTGGTAGCGGTAAAGGTCCAGCATCACGATGCGGGCGTTCTCGCGGGTCACCGAGCTGTAGATGGCCAGGTTCTCCCGGGTGAGCTGGGCCGGGTCGTCGATGTCCGGCTCCTCACAGGGGATGTTGCTGTTGGCCAGGGCCACCAGGGTGCGCACGTCGTTGCCGGACTGCACGGTCTGGTACCAGGCGGTGCGGAGCTTGTCGTCGACCGACGGGGTCGCGATGGACCCCGAAGCGCAGCCAGCGAGGGGAGCCAGCCACCACATCAGAAGCTCTCCGCGGCACGAAGGCGTTGCTGGCCCCGGGCCTCGGCGACACCCAGATCGGCGACGGTCGCCGCATGGAGCGCGTCGGCCCGGGCCTGGTCGCCGCAGTTGAGGGGCCGGTAGTAGATCGCGTCGCGGTCCGGTCCGGGCCAGTCCCAGCACAGCCGCCACGGCCGGCCGAGCTCGTCGAGGAGGCCGGTCCAGTGGTCCAGGTAGGCGCGGGCTTCGTGGTGGTTGCCGTCCTGGACCACAAAGGCCAGGTGGGCGTAGGGCAGCTCGCCGCCCATCTCCTGGCGCACCCGCAGGAAGCGCTCGACGTTGCGGAAGACCTGTTCTCGCTTGTCGGCGCCCTTGACCGCTTGGTAGACCGCATCGCTGTAGCTGTCGATCGAGAAGTGGATGGTGCGGAAGCAGTCCGGGTGGGTGGTGGGGGCGTTGGCCAGGCGCACCAGCAGCCGGGCCCTTGCCTCGCTGAAGACCACCCCATTTGTGTGGACCTTGAACTCGTGGAATAGCCGCCGGTCGCGGTTCACGGCAAAGGCGTACTCGACGAACTGGTCGAAGCGAGGGTGGATGGTCGGCTCACCCAGCCAGTGCGGGCACAGGTTCACCGGCTCGTCCATGTCGGCCAGCCCGGTCAGGGCCGCTCGCCAGGTCTGCCAGTCCATGAAGCGCATGGGCACGCCGTGGGCCTCGTCGCGCATGGACTGACTGCACATCGGGCACTTGATGTTGCAGTGGTCCGTCAGCTCGAGGTTGATGTTGACGCTCATGACTGGCCCATGACCTACAGGTACCCTCGGATCACCCGCTCGTGCTCCAGGATGTTGCCCGAGCACTCGCGGCAGCGGGGCAGCGGCTGGCCACTGGACATGCCCTCCCGCACCCGGTTCAGGAAGCCCCCTGCTCGCCAGACCTCTTCTAGCGGCGTCTCGGCGACGGACTCGCCCTGGCCCGCCAACACGCAGCAGGGGCTGGTCTTGCCGTCGGCCTGGACCACCAGGTAGTGCCACGCCTTGAGACACGGTGCGGCCTTCAGGCCCTTGCCCTGGGGGATGGGAATGTCCCGGTCTCCCCGCAACAGGTTGGCCGGGTCGGCGAAGCGGTCCAGCGTGGTCGCGATGCCCCACCCATCCGCGAGGGCCTGGGCCTGGGCGGCCACCGTGGGCACCTGGGCCCGCACGCCGTCACTCAGCTGCAGCGCCTGCTGCTCGGGCCGGTAGGCGATCAGCGCGTCGAAGTCGATCCGGAACACCCCCAGGGCCCGGCCCAGCCGCACCATGTCCGGCAGGGTCTGCCAGTTCTGGTTCGTGAGCACGAAGTGCAGGGCCAGGCGCGGCTCTCTCAGCCCGCGCTGCTGCTTGAGCACGTGGAGCCGGCAGATGTTCTGCACGGTCTTTCGGAACGCCCCCTCCATGCCGCGCAGGGCGTCGTGGATCGCCGGGGTGGGGCCGTCGATGGAGAAGTGGATCTCGTCCCAGCCCGTGTCCAGCAGCTGCTCGGTGAAGCCGTCGGGAAAGATCGTGCCGTTGGTGGTCAGGATGCCTTCCATGCCCAGCTCCTTGACCCGCCGCATGATGGCCGGCGTGAGCTGTCTGGCCATCAGGGGTTCGCCACCGCCCAGCACGAACACGCGCTGGACCCCCAGGGCGGCGGCTTCCTCGACCAAGGCCAGGTGGCGGGCCAAGGGCATCTCGGCGACCGGTGCCTGGTGCCGATCCGTCGTGTCGCAGAAGCTGCAGTCCAGGTTGCAGCGCAGGGTCGGGTAGAGCTCCAGGGTCATCGGACCCTGGATGCCCTCGTGTTCCCAGCGGCGGATCCGCGCGGCGATGGCGGCGGGATCGCTCACCGACCCAAGCTACCACGCAGAGAAGGGCACCAGCTGGCCGGACCGGTGTCCGATGATGGAGCACACCCAGCCGGAGTCCGCCATGTTCCTCGCCCTCGCCATCGCCAGCGCCCTCGCCAACCCCCCGGCCGAGGCGCAGCCGATGCGGTTCGAGCCCATCGACGTGCCCGGCGTGGTCCACGCGCCCACCCAGCCCGTGGTGCTCGTCCAGGTGTCGGCGGAAGCCGTGCTCCCGGCCTTGACCCACATGGAGATGCTGGTTCCCGACGTGTCCGACCCCTCGGCCCGTGCCCAGGTCACCGCGCCCGCGCCGCCGCGATGAGGGGTCATGGCGTGTGGTGCCGCAGCCGATCGCCTGGGTGGGACACGGAATGACCTGGAGTCTGCTGATCACCATCGCCTGGGCAGGGGACCCCCCTGTGACACCGGCGGCTTCGGCCAGTCCGGCCGCTTCGGCCCCTGAGGAGGCGGCCGAAGCGCCGGTCCCCCCGGCCGAGCCCGTCGTGGTGGTCTCGCCCCAGGCGCCTGCAGCCCAGGTCTGGTTCGTGGGCGCCGCCCCCGGTGCGCCCGGTGCGGTATTCGTGCCGGTCAGCGTGCCCTTCAGCGGTCACTACGACGCCGATGGCAGCTGGGTCGACGGGGAGTGGGCGCCGCCCGTCGCTCCCGTCGATGAGAGCGACGAAGACTGACCAGGGCATCAACCGCGACTGCGACGTCCAGGTGGCCCTCCACGCCACTGCGGCCATGGCCATCGCCGAAGACCAGGTGCCCGAGGCCGTCGTGGTCCACGAGGCGCCCGCCCGGGTGGCTCAAACCCTCAAGGCCCTGCGCCGCAGCGAGGCCCTGGATGAAGTCCCGTTGATCGTCGTGGCCGCCGACGCCAGCGCCGACGACGAGCTCGCCTGGCTCCAGGCCGGCGCCGTGGACCTGCTCACCCCGGCCACGCCGCCCCGGCTGTTCAACGCCCGGGTCCAGGTGCACCTGGCCTACAGCCGCAAGCTCGGCGCTCTGCGTCGCGAGGCCCGCATCGACGGCCTGACCCAGGTGCCCAATCGGGCGGAGTTCGAGCGCATCGCCGCCCTGGAGTGGCGCCGGGGACTGCGCTCGAAGCTGCCCCTCGCCCTCTTGATGATCGACGTGGATCACTTCAAGGCCTACAACGACCGCTTCGGGCACCTCCAGGGGGACGGGGCTCTGCGCCATGTGGCAGGAGCCATCCACGGGGCGTGTGTCCGGGCGTCCGACGTGGTCGCCCGCTACGGGGGCGAGGAGTTCGCGGCCATCCTGCCGGACAGCGATCTGTCCGCCGCAGTGGTCGTCGCCCAGCGACTGCACCGCGATGTCGAGGCCCTGGGACTGCCGAACCCGGGGGCCAGCGATGCCGCCCTGCTCACGGTGACGGTGGGCGTGGCCGCCCTCGTGCCGACGCGGGAGCGCACCCTGGCCGACCTGGTGGGCGCAGCCGACGCGGCACTGCTGGCGGGCAAGCGAGGCGGGCGCAACCGCGTCGTCGCCGGGTAGACTGACACGTGGCCTGGACCCCGCCCCCTCCGCGGATGGCCGGGAGCTACCTGGTGGTCGAGACCACCAACAAGTGCTCCCTGGCCTGTGTGCACTGCTCGGTGTCCGAGCAGGGGCATCCCCACCACCAACAGGTCGGCTACATCGACCCGGACCTGGTGACCGGCCTGTTCGATGATCTGGTCCAGGTGGGGGCCTGGTTCGACGCCCTGATCCTGTTCTGGCTCGGAGAGCCGCTCATCCACCCGTACTTCCGCGAGATGTACCAGGCCGCGATCCGCGCGAACCACGACCGGCCGGTGTTTGGCCAGATCGAGCTCCACAGCAACGCCACCCACCTGGACCTGCGCAACGCTCGGGTGCTGCTCAACCAGGCGCCGGTGCGACAGGTGCTGCACTTCTCCCTGGATGCGGCAAGCCGCGAGACCTACCGGGTGATCAAGGGCATGGACCGCTTCGACCGGGTCGAGGCCAACGTCGCCCGGTTCATCGCCGAGAAGGGCCGGTTGGGCGCCCGTTGGCCGCGCCCGGTGTTCCAGTACATCGTCAGCGACAAGAACCGCCACGAGGCGGAGCGGTTTCGGGATCGGTGGCTGGCCGCGTGTCGGCGGGCGGGGCTCGAGGCCCGGGCCGCTGCGCAGAACGTGCCCCAGGGCGAGGACGCGATCGTGTTCTTCCGCCAGCTCGACTGCCCCACGCCTGCGGAACAGGCGCGGCAGAACCGGGTCTTCCGGGAGCTGATGGCCGAGCTCGGGCTGTCGGTCGCCCGCCAGGAAAAGGCCCCCGAGGTGGTCGAGGCCGCCAATCCAGCGCCCTGCTCCGGCTACTGGAAGTCCCCCGTGGTCGGCTGGAATGGCGAGGTCACGGCCTGCACCCGGGACAACCTGTTGGAGAACAGCCTGGGCAACCTGGCGGAGCATCGCTTCAGCGACCTGTGGTGGGGGGCGGACATGGCCGCGCGGCGCCAGCGGGTCGCGGTCGGTGACTACGGCATGAGTGCCCTCTGTCAGACCTGCTTCATCCCCCGGTCCAGCAACTACACCGACGTCGAGGCCCCGGAGATCGCCGCCCACGCTGCCTGGGAGCGGGATCACCACGGGCCGCCCCCGTCGGCGACGGATGCTGCCTGATGGCGGTCAGCGTGCCCTTGATCGACCGGTCCTTGGACCGGGCAAAGCTCCGCCGGGCCCCGGGCCTGCCGGGCCAGATCCACCTCTCGGTGACCGACCGGTGCTTCCTGCCGTGCTTGCACTGCGACATCTGGAAGAACGACGCGACGGACCTGCCGGGCCAGGTCTGGATCGAGACTCTGGATCGGCTGGCGGAGTGGATCGGGCCTGCGAGCGTGAACTTTGTCGGTGGGGAGCCGTTGCTCCGCAAGGACCTGGGCCAGCTCATGGGCCACGCCGTGAAGCTGGGCAACACCGTCACCTTCAACACCAACGCCTGGTTGCTGACCGAGAAGCGGGCGGCCGAGGTCGCCGACGCCGGGGTCTCCATCGCCTACATCTCGATGGACGGCTTCTCGGCGGAGACCGTGGACTTCTCCCGGGGCCGGGAGGGTAGCCGCCAGAAGTGTCTGGACGCCTGGGACCTGCTGGACCAGCACGCGTCGCCGCGGGTGGTGATCTCCTGCATCCTCAACGAGAACTCGGCGCCGGAGATCCCCCAGCTGCTGGATCTGGTGAAGCGTCGCAACGCCCAGCTCGTCGTGCACCCCCTCTACCAGACGTTTGGCAACGCCATCGTCTACGACAAGCACTGGTACAAGGCCTCGCCCCTGTGGCCCCGTGATCTCACGGCGATCAACGACGCCCTGGACCTGTTGACCCGGGAGCGCTTTCGGGGAGGGCCGGTCTGCAACTCCGTGGGCCAGCTCCAGTCGTTCAAGGGCTACTACCGGGCCCCCGGCGAGTTCAACGGGCTGACCTGCAAGGCGGGGCACTCGGACCTGGCCTTCGATCCCCAGGGCAACATCCGGCTCTGCTACTTCCTGGAGCCGGTCGCGACGGTGTTCGACTGGGCGCCGCTGGCGGCGATCTGGGACCTGCCGAAGACGCTGCGGAGGCGGTGGGAGGTGTCGCGGTGTGAGCGGAGCTGCAACTTGTTGAATTGCAACTTTGATCGGAA
>CAZFLE010000013.1:0-96641 GCA_964519895.1 uncultured Enterobacterales bacterium
AAGGTGGGCTGGCCGGCAAAGGCGTAGAACAGGTTGAAGGCCATGAATCCCGCCACTGCCAAGGCTCGGTGGCGGATCTGGGCGGTGTCGCCCTCTGGGCGACCGCGCCGCACCAGGGTCTCTGCGGCGGTGCCCACAGCCAGGCTCAGGCCGGCGCCGGCGAGCAGCACCAGTGGCGCGACCAGGATCCACGGCAGGAGGGAGACGCCGGCGATGCCAGCGCTGTCCCATGCCGGGTTGCCGCGGGTCCAGTCGCCGGACTGGTAGTGGTCCCAGGACCCGGTGCGCAGCCAGAAGGCCCAATAGAACGCCAGGACCACCCCTGGCCAGGCGAAGTACACGGTGCGCCGGGACGGATCCAGCACCCGCTTCCAGTAGCCCTGCTCCAGCTGGATGTCCTGGCAGTGCCGGGTGCAGGCGCTGCAGGGGCTGCACTGTGAGCTGGCGTCTTCGGCCAGCTGGATCGGCTCAAGGTAGACCTTTTCCACCAGGCCCACCGGGCAGACGAAGTGGCACCAGCTCCGGCCTCGAAAGACCAGTCCCATGCCCAGGGCTCCCAGACTGGTGCCGCCGATGAGCGCGGCGATGGCTGCGCCACTCCCGTTGGTGGCCAGCAGGCGCAGAGCGAGCGCCCCGATCATGGCCAGGAGCTGGACCCGCAGGGCCTGCTCGGCCCACTGCCCGCCGATCTTGCGGGTCCCGCCACGGCCTAGGCGCTGGGGCAGCATGGAGATCCAGCCCAGAGGACACAGCCGCCGCCAGCGGTGGTACCCCAGGCCGATCCATACCAGGGGCAGCGACGCCACCAGCACGGTCCAGAAGACGCGCGGTCCTGCGTCCAGGAGCAGGACGCCGGGAATGCACAGCAGCCAGCCTGCCACGAGGGCGCCGCGGAGGGGGGTCTCCCACCCTGTGACCTGGCTGCTCGGGGTGGCCAGGGGCTACTCCGCGGTGTCCACGAGTGCGGCCAGGGCGGCCAGGGCCGGGGCATAGGCCGGCTCGTCCGGGAGGTTGGGGACCACCTCCAGGTACGTCACCGTGCCGGTCCCGTCGATCACCGCCACCGCCCGGGCCAGGAGCGCGGTCTCTTGGATGAACAGGCCCCAGGACTGGCCGAAGGCGCCGCTCTCGTAGTCCGACAGAGGCACGACCCGATCGATGCCATGGGCCCCGCAGAAGCGGGCCTGGGCAAAGGGCAGGTCGCGGCTGATGACCAGCACTTCGACCTGGTCGCCCATGTCCGACGCCTCGCCGTTGAAGGTCCGCGTCTGCATGCCGCAGGTCGGCGTGTCCAGGGACGGCACGATGAGCACCACCCTGGGCCGCCCGTCGGCGAAGTCCGGGGTCACCCGCGCCAGCTGGGCGTTCCTGAGCGCGGCCGTCGGGGCCTTGTCGCCCACGGCCAGGGCCGGCCCGACCAGGGTGTAGGGCGTGTCGTTGCGGTGCACGACCCCGGTGCGCGTGGGGGGTTCCTGGGCCTCTGGGGCTGCGTCCGCCGGCGGCGTGGTGGACGTGGTGGCGCAGCCGGTCAACAGCAGGGCGAGCGCCAGGGCACGGGGGGACTGCATCATTGCCTCCGGGACGGTCAGCTCTCGTCGTACCGAATGGTGGACACCCTGAGTGCGCCCTGGAAGACCTGGGGCTTGAACACCGACGACCCCAGCAACATGCGGATGCAGTCTTGGAGGCCCTCGGTGATGGAGGGGTGGGGGTGCAGCAGCTCGGCCAGCTCCTTGACCGAGCGATTCTGGCGGACCATCAATGCAACAGTCTCGATGCTGGTCGATGCGTGGGCGCCCAGCACCCGCATCCCCAGGATCTTCATTTCGTCGCAGTCGCTGACCAGGAGCTTGATGAACCCCCCGGTCGCTCGCATGGCGATGGCCCGGGCGACCAACTCGTAGCTGTAGACGGCCACCCGGTACGGGATGCGCTTCTCCTGGGCCTTCTGCTCGTTCAGCCCGACGCCGGCGACCTCGGGGTCCAGGAACATGATCCAGGAGACGTTCTCGTAGCTCAGGGGCTGGGGGTCTCCGCAGATGCGCTCCACGGCGTGCCGGCCTTCGATCTCCCCCACCGAGACCAGCGCCAGGTCGTGGGTCACGTCGCCCACGGCGTAGATGTGGGGCACCGCGGTGCGGGTGTCCTGGTCGTCCAGGTGGCCCCGCTCGGTGACCGTGAGGCCCGCACGGTCCAGGTCCAGACCCGCCGTGTTGGGCACCCGTCCGATCGAGATCAGGGCCCGCTCGACCTGGATGGTCTCCACGCCGCCGTGGCGGTGCTTGATCGTGTAGTGGACCTGGCCGTTGGCGACCTTCATGTCCAGCAGCTGCGCCTGGTGGTGGATGGTGACGCCGCGGGCTTCGAGGTTGGCGGCGCAGACGGTGGCGACGTCGTCGTCTTCGAACGGAAGGATCCGGTCTGCCCGGTCGATGAGGTAGACCTTTGTCTGCCCGAAATTTGCGAAGATCGTGGCGAATTCGCAGCCGACCACCCCGGCACCGAGGATGACCAGCGACCGCGGGAAGCGGTCGAAGCGCATCAGCTGCTCGCTGGTGACGATGTGCTTGCCGTCGACCGGGATGGTCGGGAGCTCCCGGGGCCTGCTGCCAGTCGCCAGGATGAAGTGGCTGGCGGTGACACTGTGTTCGTCGCCGGGCTCGACCCCGGTGACGTGGAGGGTGTGCGGGTCCAGGAAGCGGGCGCTCCCTCGGATCAGGGTGATCGAGCCCGTGTGGCCGTGGAGGGGCTCGGCGAGCGCGTCGAGCTGGCGCTCGAGCTGGCGGGTGCGCTCGCTCACGGCGTTCTCGACCGCGTGCACGACCTGGCCATAGTCCACGACCACGTCTTCGGCGACGAAGCCCCGGTCTCGGGCCAGGGCTCGGCGATAGTCCCGGGAGAGCTCCCACAAGGTCTTGCTGGACAGAGCGCCGTTGTGCACCCCAGCACCCCCCAAGGGGCCCTTCTCCACCAGCGCCACCCGCAGGCCGTGGTCCCACGCCCGCATGGCGGCGGCGTAGCCGGCGGGGCCGGCACCGATCACGGCGAGGTCGTAGGGGTTCACGGCGCGAGCTTGGCGGATGGATGTCCGTCCGTCAAATCACTTCACCACCACGCCCTTCCAGAACGCCACCCGGCCGCGGATCTGCTCGGCTGCAGGATTCGGGTCGGGGTACACCCAAGCTGCGTTGGGGTTGTGCTGGCCCTCGACTTCGAGGTGGAAATACGACGCCTGGCCCTTCCAGCTGCAGAAGGTGTGGTGGTCACTTGGCCGGAACCACTCGGTGCGCAAGGCGCTCTCGGGGAAGTAGTGGTTTCCCTCTACGACGACCGTGTCGTCGGACTGGGCCAGGACCTGGCCCTTCCACGTGGCTGTTGGCATGGACGTCTCCTCAGGCGGCCAGGACACGGCCGATCATGGCCTTGACCCGGTTGTGGCGCTTCACGATGATCACGGTCCGGTCAGCGGACCGCGCGACGGTCTCGGGCACGGTGCCCATGAGCAGCTGACGGTAGCTGGCGGGCCCTGCGGCTCCGATGACGATGGCGTCGTGGGCCTGGGCCTCGGCCAGGATGGCGTCCACGACATCGTCGCTGCGCAGGAGCTTCCGGTCGACCTGGTCGACCCTGGCCAGGCGCTCGCTCGCCTCGTCCAGGGTGGTCTGGGCCTGGGCGGCGAGCTCGGGCTCGGCCTGGGCGCCGATGACCTTGCACAGGGTGATGGTCCCGTCCAGGGTGCGCGCCAAGCTGGCGGTGTAGGCCTCGGCCCGCTGGGCGTGCTCTCCACCGGCGGTCGGCAGCAGGAAGCGGCGCACGGGGCCATCGCCGACCCGCTTCATCACCACGATGTCGGCCTTGGCGTGGGTCACGACGGTGTCTGTGATCTCGCCCAGGATCCGCCGCGCGGTCGACGTGTAGCCCTTCCAGCCCAGGACGATCAGGTCACAGCTGCGGCTGTGGGCCGCCTCGAGGATGGCCCGCGCGACGTTGTGTCCGACCACCACCAGGGACGTCACGGGCACGCCTTTCTCGGCGGCCCTGGCACGGGCCTGCTCCAGCAGCTCGGCCTCGCCCTGGATCACCTCGTCCTGGAGGGTGGGGATGGTCTGCTCGGGCACGGTGACGACTCGCAGGGCGATGATCTCGCCGTCGCGCTCCTTGGCGACACAGGCGGCCAGGTCGATGAAGGAATTGATGTTGGCCGGGTTGGCGATCGGCACGAGCACCCGGAAGCGGCTGGCGACGGCGGGTGCGTGTTCGTGGGCCACCCACGATGGCTCGCCGGCCATCTGGTGCTCCTCGCTGCGCAGTCCCTTCCACACCAGGAAGCACAACATGCCCACCAACAGGGTGGTGATGGCCATCCAGAACGGGAGCCCGTGGTGGGCGATCTGGCTCAACAGGTACAGGTTGGCCACGATGCCCATGCCCGGCAGCAGGGGCACGAAGGGCACCCGGAACGGCCGCTCCAGGTCCGGGTGGCGGCGGCGGTGCACGATCAGCGCCGCGTTGACCAGGATCAGCGCCAGCAGCAGCACGGTGTCGGCGAAGTGCGCCAGGTCCTCGAGCGGCAGGATCACGGCGAAGAGACCGATGGTGCTGCCGACGACGAAGAGCGCCACCACCGGTGTGCGGGTGCGCGGGTGGACCCGGGCCAGGGCGGCCGGGAGGTGACCGAGCGCAGCCATCGCCATGGTCACCCGGCTGCCGGCCATGATCGAGGCATTCGACGCCGAGACCATGGAGAACAGGGCCCCACCCACGATGACCGCACCCCCCACGGGCCCCAGGAAGAGCTGGGCTGCGGCGCCCATCGCGGCCTCGTTGTACTCGGTCAGTCCGGCGGCCAGGATCACGGCCACGACCAGGGTGTAGAGCACCGTGACGATGCCCATCGACCAGAAGATGGCCCGAGGGATGTTCTTGACCGGGTCCTTGACCTCGCCGGCCGATGCCGCGATGGCGGAGAAGCCGAAGAACGTGATGAACACCATGGCCGACGTCGACGTGATCGCGACCACGTCCGTGCTCACCCGGTCCAGCATCAGCTGGCCGGTAACGTTGGGCAGGCCGCCGGCGACGAACCAGATCAACAGCGCGACCTTGCCGACCGTGACCACGATCTGGAAGGTGCCGCTCTCCTTGGTGCCCTTGGTGTTGAGCAGGGTGAGCAGCAACAGCGAGACCAGGCCCGCGCCTTGTTTCCAGGGGCTGTGCCAGACGAATTCCTGGAAGTAGACCGACAGGCTGGAGATGTAGAAGCCGCAGGACGCGGAGTACCCCAGGAAGAGGCACCACCCGACGAACCAGGCCACCGGGGCCGGAAAGGTCCGCCGGGCGTACAAGTAGCCTTCGCCCGAGCGGGGGTAGAGCGCGGCGAATTCGCAGTAGGTGAGGGCCGTGAACAGGGCCACCATTGCCGCGACGAGGAAGGCCGCGATGGCCGACGACCCCACGTTGCGCACGGCCAGGCCCGAGAGCGTGAAGATGCCCGCGGCGATCATCGTGCCGACGCCGATGGCGAGAGCGCTGGGCAAGCCCAGGTCCCGACTCAGGGAGGCTTCGATGTGACTGCCGGTCTGGCCGTGATCCGCCATTGCCGCCCAAGGGCCGAACCGGGTCCTTCTAATGCGCTCGACCGCGTCGTGCTCAGCGGGTCCTGGGCGTGAGCTGGTCCATCACGTCGGTGCAGTCGTGGCGGGCCTGGCCGGAGAGCTTGGGGCAGGCCTCCTGGAGGATCGGCATGGCCTTCTGCCAGCGCTGGGCATTGAGCAGGGCATAGGCCACGTTCACGCGCATGAGCGGAGTGCCCTCGCGCCGAGACGCCGCCGCTGCGGCTGCGGTGAGCCGACGGCTCTCCACCAGGCAGGCGATCTTCAGGTCCACGGCTTCGATCGGCAGGTCGATTCCCGCGGCTTCGATGCGCTCCAGGTGCGCCAGGCAGTCATGCCAACGGCGTTGTTGCGAGTAGAGCGCCGCGTGTCCGATGAGCAGCTCCGGGTCCAGGGCGGCCACGTCGACGAGCTGGTCGAGGAAGCGGGTGGCGGTGTCCGGGTCGTCCGACGCCAGGCCACAGGTCCAGCCGACCATCGCCACGTGGTCCCGGGCGTCCGGCGGTGCGTCCGGCAGCATGGCATCAACCCCGGCGATGCAGGCCCCCCACTGTTCCGCGTTGATGTCCCGGAAGACCTGGAGGAAGGGGTACTCCCAGCTGGGTGTGGTGGCCGCGGGCAGCACTTCGGGCACGGCCATTCCCAGGGGACCGGGCTCCGGCTCGGGCGGAGGCCGGGTCGGCAGGTCCTGGGCCAGCACGAGTGCCAGGGCCTCGGCCAGGTCCCGGCTCTTCAGCTCGGTGCCGACGGCCGCTGCCGCCACGACGAGCCCGTCCCGCACCACCCAGGACTCCAGGTACTCCCGGCCTTCGTCGATCACGATCTTCGTCTCGAAGGCGTCGTCGAAGGGCTGACCGAGCTTCTTGGGCACCTTGATCTTGAACCGGCCGAAGTACGCGCCGACCTCTCCCCAGAAGAACAGCTCCTCGCCGTCCCCCTTGCCATGCTCCAGGTCGCTGCGGCGGTGCTCGAGCTGGCGGACGGCCTCGGCCGGGTCCGAGAACGCGAAGGCCATGATCGTCACCGAGCGCTTGTCCTCGCTGGCGCTGAAGTGGAGACCCGCCTGGGTCGACACCAGGCCCGTGACGCCTGCGGCTCCGAGCTGTTGCTGGAGCAGCTCGGCCGGGGACGCGGGCTGGACCTGGCCCTGGGCGCCGGGCCACATCAGGCGGCGTGCGGCCTCGTCGAGCACGCCCGTGCCACGCCAGCCCTGGAGCAGGTGCGGATCGACCGCAGCAGCCACGGCCTCTCGGCTCGGCGGGGGCGCCGACAGCGCCCACCAGCCGGCTTCGGGGCCGTGGCGCTCGCTGAGCTGTTCCTGGTAGCGCTCGCCATAGCCGTACAGGAACGGGATCTCGTCTCCCAGGCCCCGCACCGCCAGGATGTCGAGGCCGTCGTTGAAGTGGAAGAAGCGCCGGACCGTCTCGTCGGCGCAGAAAGGCCTGGAGACCAGGTTTGCGTGCCCTTCACGCAGCATTCTTGCGACGGGCTCCTGGGCCGCGTCGGTGATCTCCGGGTAGGGCTGGTACTGGTGCTGCAGGGCGTGCACGAGCTCGTGGGCCAGCACGCAGCGGACCAGGGGTTGCTCTAAGTCCGGGGGCACCACGTAGTCCGCGAACAGGTCCTCGACGCCGGTCGTCACCAGGTAGATCTGCCGGTCGGCATAGGTGTAGAAGCCGATGGCGTCGCTGGTCATGTCGCTCCAGGTCTGGAGCTCTGCCGCAGAGATCTCGCCCAGCCCCATCAGCCGTCGCACGGCGAGCTGGCCGTCCAGGACGCGCTGGTAGAGCTCGTCGCGGCTCACCACGTGGACCTTGGGAACGTCCAGAAAGGTCCTGCTGGTGGCAGCCTCGAGCTCGGGCACCAGCTGGTCGGTCAGGGCGTCCAGGTCGAGTCGGTCGAGCTCCAGGGCCAGCGCTGGGGTCAAGAGCGAGAGCAGCAGGGCCATGGGCGCCGATGCTACGCCAGGTAGGGCTCCAGCGTGTCGCGGAAGGACTGGGACCATGGGGCGGGCTTGCGGGTGCCCGGATCGACCCGCACGACGGTGCGCGTGCCCGTCGCGTAGGGCAGGTCCTGATCCTGCGGCAGGACCTGGAAGCGAAAGGTCAAGGACGTGCGTCCCAGCCGCTCGATCTCCAGCCGGACCCGCACCTTGCCGACCCCGATGACCGGCCGCAGGTACTCGACGGTGTTGGCACGGACCAGGTGGAACTGGTCGGGGTTGCGCTGGGCGTCCAGGGTGCCGCCCCAGCCCAGCTTGTGCCAGAACTGGCCGATCGTGCGCTCGAACAGCAACAGGTAGCGGGCGTTGTGCAGGATCTCGAAGGGGTCCAGATCGTCGAAGTAGACGCCGTGGATCGACTCGTGGAAGCGGCCCATACCTGGGGCCTAACCCGAGCTGCTGACGGTCAGGGTCCAGCCGATCCGGGCCAGCTGCGCGGTCTCTTGTTCCAGGTCGAAGGCCGTCAGGGGGTGGGCTTCGAGCCAGTCGGCGGGAAAGGCCAGGGCGAGCGCGGTGCCCTGGGCCGTCAGAGTCGCCGGGGGCACACTGCGGCCGCTGCGGCTGCGGTTCAGGACGACGGCAAGGCGCAGAAGCAAGCACAGTCGGAGGGCTGGCCCCGCCGAGCGGAAGCCCAGGGCGGCGAAGCTCGCCGGATCCACGGAGCGCCGATGTCCCCCCACCAGCGCCGCCAGGATGCGCTGTCCGAGCAAGGAGAAGCCCGGCAGGTCCGCGTGGGCGACCAGGTAGGCGCCGTGCTTCTGGTGGCCCCGCCAGGACAGCGACAGCCCCAGCTCGTGCAGCCGGGCGCCCCAACGCAACAGGCGCGTTGCCTCGGACCGGGCACCGGCCCAGTCCTCGGGGAGCTGGTCCAACAGGGCCAGGGCGGTGCGTTCCACCCGGGCGGCCTGCTTGCGGTCGACCCCGAAGCGGGCGCCCAGCGCCCGGATGGTGTGCTCCCGCACGTCCTCGCGGCGGATGCGCCCGAGCAGGTCGTGGAGGGCGCCCTCGCGCAGGGCCCCGCGGCTCACGTCCATGTGCTCGATCTTGAGGCTGGCGAACACACCGCTCAGCACGGCGACGCCGCCCACGAACACCGGGCGCCGCTCCTCGCCGATGCCCAGGTCGCCCAGGGCGTCGCTGTGACCGCGCTCGACCAGTAGATCCCGCAGGCGCCGCACACCGGTCGCCGTGATGCCCGCATCGGAGAAGCCCTGGGCGGCCAGGACACGCTCCACGGCCAGGATGGTGCCGCTGGCTCCGATGGCCCGGTCCCAGCCCAGGGTGCGCAGGGTCCGGGCGATGGGCTCGAGCTCCGCCCCGGCTGCCAGCTCGGCGGTGAACATGCGCCGGGCGCTGATGCGGCCGCTCTTGAAGAAGCGCTGGGTCCAGCCCACGCAGCCCATGTACAGGCTGTGGGTCTCCAGAGGCTCGAAGCCTTCGCCCACGATGCACTCGGTGGATCCGCCGCCGATGTCGACCACGAGCCGGCGGCCTTCGTCGGTGATGGCGTGGGCCACGCCCAGGTAGATCAGCCGTGCTTCCTCGGGCCCGGCGATGACCTCGACCGGGTGGCCCAGGGCCTGACTCGCGGCGTCCAGGAAGGCCTGGCTGTCTCGGGCCCGGCGGAGGGTGTTGGTGCCGACCACCCGGACCGCCCCGCTGGGCAGACCGCGCAGGTGCTCACCGAAGCGGGCCAGGCATGCCAGGGCCCGCTCGCTGGTCTCGGGGCGGATGCGTCCTTTGGCGTCCAGTCCCCCTCCCAGCCGGACCATTTCCTTGTTGCGGTCCAGGATCTCCAGGCCCTGGGGCCGGACCCTGGCCAGGATCATGTGGAAGCTGTTGCTCCCCAGGTCGACCGCCGCGACGGTGTTGGGCTGGGTGGCCAACGGGACCTACTCGTCGGTCCACACGTCGCAGTCGACGTCGCCGTCCTCGAGCTCGTCGCAGGAGGCCTTCTTCGTGTCTCTCACGCACTCGTAGCCCAGGCCCTCGTCGTAGGTCTCGCCGGCCAGGTCGGCCAGGTCCAGCCAGACCTCGGCGGCGTCGCCGTTGAGTTCCTCGCACTGCTCGACGTCGTCGCCGAACAGGTCTTCGAAGCCGTCGGGGTCGCACTCCTGGGCCCGGTCGCACCACGTCTCGGCGTACTCGGCAGGGAAGTCGTCTTCGGAGATGGTGCAGGCGACGAGGAGGGCGGCGAGGGGGGCGAGGCCGAGGATGCGCATGGGCGTCCGCCTAACCCAGCAGGGGGATGCCGTGAGATGCTCTCGCCTCGGAGGCGGCGTGCTGGGAGTCCTGTGGATTGCGTTGGTGTGGTCGTGCGGAGACGAGCCCGCGGACTCAGGAGCCCCGACCGGCCCAGCTGACGTGGACACCGACACGGACACGGACACGGACACGGACACGGACACCGAGACAGAGACCGGCGACAGCGGCACACCAGCCACCGACACCGCGCCTGTGCCCACGGCCGAGAGCTGGGTCGTGCACAAGGCCTTGGAGCCCGCTCTGCTGACCCTGGGTCCGAACCTGGTGGTGAACGGGAGCCTGGATCGGGTGGACGGCGACGGCGCCTTCGAAGGCTGGTCCACCGGGGTCGGCAGCTGGTCTGCGGACGACACGGTCGCGCGGTCGGCGCCCTACAGCGGGCGAGCCGACGCCCCCGATGCGACCGGCTGGTACGGCGGCTACCAGAAGGTTCCGCTCGGTGGCACCACGGCCACCCTCCTGGTCCAGGGCTGGAGCCGCGCCGAGGCGGTGTCCGGCGCCAACGGAAGCGACTACAGCCTGTACCTGGACTTCGCGGACAGCGCGGACAGCCTGGTGCAGACCGAGGTGCTGCCCTTCTCACCGGGCACCCATGACTGGGAAGGACTCGAGCAGCTCGTCCAGCCGGTCGGCGCCCTGGAGCGGGTGCGCTTCTACCCGATGTTCCGCTACACCCAGGGCACCGCGTGGTTCGACGATCTGGGCATCTACGAGGTCCAGGACACCCTGATCGGCTTCGACGGCGAGACCGCTCTGGCCGAGGACGCGCCGGTGCCAGAGGTGCAGTCACAGCTCACTCTGGTCAGCGCCGACGCCCGACTGTCGCTGACCCTGGACGCGCCCGGAGGCACGGTCGGTGCCTTGTCCGTCGACGGCGTGGAGCTGGGTGGGACCGACCACCGCTCCGACACGGGTTTCTTCGTGCGGGACCAGGCCGACGGCTCGGACTGGGTGCATTTTGGCGGCTCGGTGGTCGACACGGGGGACGCCTTGGTCCAGGAGGGCTCGGCCGGTGAGCTGGGCCTGTCGCTCCAGGCGACCTGGACCGCGGCTGCGGGCCACCTGGAGGTCTCGGGCACGGTCACCGACACCACCGCGACGGACCGTGCGATCACTCTGTACCTGGCCCTTCCCGCGGGCTCGGGCGACGGCACCTGGTGGCACGCCATCCGCGACGACAGGCCGCTCACGGCCACCGGGTCCTTCGAGTCCCTGCGCGAGATCGGGTCCGACGAGCCCGTCGGGGCCCGAGGAGCCAAGGGCCGCTATCCCTTTGGCGGGGTCGGCCGGGATGCGGCCGGGCTGGGCGTGGGGTGGCCCCTGGACGCTCCCCAGTACGCGCGGACGGGTTTTCACGCCGACACCGGTCAGCTGGTCATCGCGGTGGACCTGGGCCTGTCCACCGCAGTGGCTCGCAGCCCGTCTGCGGGCGACTTTCGCTTCGTGGTCCTTCCGGTGGCCCCGGAGCACGGCTTCCGCGGGCTGGTCCAGGCCTACCGAGACGCATTGCCGGAGCTGTTCGAGCGCCGTGTCGGCACCGGGGGGCTGTGGGTGGCCTTTGACGACCTGAGTGGGTTGGCCGACCCGGATGACTTCGGGCTGCGCTTCCACGAGATCGGGGACGGCGCGGTGCCCGACCCGGACTACACGGCCTCTGACGACGCGGCCGACATCCTGACCTTTCGCTACCTGTACGAGCCGGGCATGGACCCGATCGAGCTCCCGGAAGGCACCGCGACCGACGACCCGGCACAAGTGCTGGCCGTGGTCGAGGCCCTCTACGCCGCCGGGCAGTCGTCGAACGAGGTCGAGGCGCGAGGTGCTCTGACCTCGGTGGTGCACGA
Source organism: uncultured Enterobacterales bacterium (assembly GCA_964519895.1). Classification (GTDB taxonomy): domain Bacteria; phylum Myxococcota_A; class UBA796; order UBA796; family CAJQPC01; genus CAYFPX01. Next base: position 11,724 of record CAZFLE010000013.1, read on the forward strand.
CCGCGACGGCCAGCCGCGCATGGAGGTCCTGACCGGCCGGTCCTGGTGTCCGGAGCCTTGTGCGCGGTTCTTCGTGAACGCGGATCCCGAGCTCGATCCGGGCAGCTACGGGGAGAACTGGACCACCGACCACTGGAACGCCGAGGCCCAGGCGGACTACGACGAGACGGCGTTCGCCCTGGACGGCGAGTACATCGACAGCCTGACCACCCGCGCCGAGGTGCTCAACTACAACCCCGAGCACTTCGCCACCGCAGATCACTCCCCGGTCTACGCCCAGGGCGTGTTCGAGCCGGCTCTGCTGGGGGCGTGGAGCAACCTGGAGGGCCTGGAGCACGTGTTCGCCGACTTCACCAGCGACGGCCGCCTGCGCATGGCGAACCTGGACCTGAGCGCGTTCGGTTTCTACGTGCACACCCTGGACGTGCTGGGGGTGGAGCACGGCTGGCGCGACGACGACGGCGTGTACGAGCGGGTCGACGACAGCCACCTCTCCCTGCTGCGCGTGCTCGCCGGACCCCGCCCCTTCGGCTTCCTCAACAACGTCGACTACAGCACCTTGAGCGACGACGAGGTCCTGTCCTACCTGGAGGCCTGTCTCTTCTGGGGCTTCGGCCCGAGCTTCTTCGACGACACCGGGGGCGGGGACACGTTCTGGTCGCGCCCGGAGCTCACCGACGCCTACAGGCCGCTGTTCCAGGCGGTGATGCCGACCCTGTTGGCCCTCGACGAAGCCGGGTGGGAGCCCGTGAGCCACGTGGCTGTGAGCGACGAGGGTCTATGGGTCGAGCGCTTCGGCACGGGTCCGGTCTACCTGACCCTCTACAACGCGGGCGCCAGCGAAGGCCCCCAGGCCGTCGTGGACGTGGGCACCTTGGGGACTTCGGACAGCGGCCAGGTCGTCTACGGCGACGGCGAGGACTTCTCGTGGACCCCCACCGGCACCGAGCTCACGGTGACGGCGTGGCTCGACCCCGGAGAGACCACCGTGATCAGGCTGGACCCATGATCTTGACCTTGCTCCTGGCCTGTCCCAGCGACACCACCACGACCACCAGCGACACGGCCACGGCGGCCGTCACCGACTCGGTCCCGGACTCCAGCACCCCGACCGACACTGCCTCGCCTCCGGCCTACACCGGCCTGAGCAGCGAAGGTGCGCGAACCTGTGTGCTCACCCCCACCAGCACCTTGGCCTGCTTTGATGTGACAGATGCTGCCTGGTCCCGGAGCCAGGACACCCCGGCGGGCCTGTTCTCCCACGTGTCCGCCGGTGGGTGCGGGGTCCAGGGCGACGACGTCACCTGCTGGGACCCGGACCAGCACGGGACCTCGATCGTGCCGGACAGCGACCTGGTCACCGTCGAGCGCGGAGATGCCTTGGCCTGTGGCCACGACGACATCGGCGCGCTGGACTGCTGGGGCGAGACCCGGGTGCTGACCGGGCTGTTCTATGAGCAGCGGGTCGAGGCTTCACTGATGGTCAGCGGGAAGTCCGTGTGCGGCCTGCTGCCGGCGGGGGTGCCTTTGTGCGACGGTGCTCTGGCGGGCACGACGCCCGAGCTGTCGGACCTGGTCCAGGTGGACGTCGGGGGTGCCGCGTGTGGGCTCGGGGCCGACGGCGCCGTGACCTGCTGGGGGCCCGGCACGCCGTTCACGGTACCGGACGGGACGGGGTTCGTGGACGTGGCCGTGGGCGAGAGCCACGTGTGTGTGCTGGATGACGCAGGGGTGGTCAGCTGTAGCGGAAATGGCGCGCTGGCCCAGGTGCCTGCGGAGCTGCCCGTCATGGTGGACCTCGACGCCGGGACGACCCAGACCTGTGGGCTGAGCGTGGCGGGAGCGCTGGTCTGCTGGTTCGAAGGCGCCGACGGGGTCGAGGTGGTGACCGAGATGCCTTGAGGTCCCGGGCGCGTGGCGAGTGTCCGGAAAGCGGACACTCAGGGTGCTTGGGGGACCCCAAGGGCGCTGAGTGTCCGGTCTTCGGACAGTCGTGCGGTGCCACCAGACCCCGGCGCTCAGTACACCTCGTTCGGCGTCGCCAGGTACGGATTCTCCGTCGCGGTCATCAGCACCTCGGCCAGCTCGTCGTCGTTGTCCACGTCGCAGGCCCCGCGGACGAACATGTTGTCCAGGTCCTCGAGGTTGATGGTGTAGTTGCAGCGCACGTCACCGTCCGGCGCGTAGCCGAGGAAGTCGAAGCCGGCGTCGGACACCCAGGGCACGGCTTTCTTGTCCAGCTGGCTGTCCGTCCGCGGCGACGGACCCGCCCCGGTGAACACCTGGCTCGAACCGCTGAAGCTGGCGCCGAACAGCGCCGTGCGAATGCCGCGCACGTTGGTCTGGGCCTCGGCCCTGCGCGACCGGTTCCGGGCCTCTTGCATGCGCGGAATGGCGATCGCCGCCAGGATGCCCAGGATCGCGACCCCGATCAGCACCTCTACCAGGGTCATGCCCCTGCGAGCGTGCACCGGATCAGTAGAAGCTGCCGGTGCGCTTGGCACCGCCGTGGTTGATGTAGACGGTCTTGGACTCGGCGTAGAAGCGCCACGCGTCCGGACCCATCTCCCGTGGCCCGGTGCCCGTGGCCTTGATGCCCCCAAAGGGCAGGTGGCCCTCGCCCCCCGGGGTCGGAGAGTTGACCTGGGTCATGCCGGTGTCGAGCCGGTTGATCAGGTCGAAGGCGGTCCCGATGTTCGACGTGTAGACCGCGCTCGTGAGTCCGTACTTGACCCCGTTGGCTGCGGTGACGGCCTGGTCGACGGTGGAGAAGCGGATGACGCTCAGCACGGGGCCGAAGATCTCCTCGGTGGCGATGCGACAGGTCGGGTCCACGTGGTCGAACAGCGTCGGGTTCGGGAAGTAGCCCCGGTCCAGTCCATTCGCGGTCGCGCGGCCGCCGCCCAGGACCTTGTGGGCCTCGCCCTCGCCGATGGCCATGTACTTGAGCACCTGGTCCAGCTGGCGCTGGGACACCGACGGGCCCATGGTGGTGGCGCTGTCCAGGGGGTGCCCCGGGACCACGGCCTTGCCTAATTCTGTGACAGCCGCGACATAGGCGTCGGCCACCGACTCGTGCACGATGGCCCGGCTGGTGGCCGTGCAGCGCTGACCGGTCGAGCCAAAGGCGCCAAAGGCCGTGGCGATGGCGGCCTTTTCCACGTCGGCGTCGTCGAAGATGATGATCGGGTTCTTGCCGCCCAGCTCGCACTGGATCGGCTTGTGCAGCGCCCCGCACCGGGCCTCGATGATGCGACCGACCTCGGTCGAGCCGGTGAAGCTGATGGCGTGCACGTCGGGGTGCTCGATGAGGGCCTTGGCGGGCTCGGCGTCGCCGTGCACCACGTTCACGACACCGGCGGGGAAGCCGCACTCGGCCACGGCCTGGGCGATCAGGTGCGCCGTCCAGGGGGTCTCGGGCGCGGGCTTGAGCACCACCGTGTTGCCAGCGATGATCGCCGGCGCGATCTTCCACAGGGGGATGCACACCGGGAAGTTCCACGGGGTGATGAGACCGACCACGCCATGAGGGCGCCAGGTGGTGAAGGCAAAGGTGCCGGGCAGCTCGCTGGGCGCGGTGATGCCGGTCATGCGCCGGGCGTCGCCCGCAGCGAAGTTCAGGTACTTGAGGGTCTTGAGGACCTCGCCCCGGCCCTCTCCGAAGACCTTGCCCTCTTCGAGGCTCAGGGCCCGGCCCCAGTCGCTGGCCCGGTCCTCGATCAGGCGGGAGAGCTTGGCCACCCTGTCGCCGCGGACGGGCGCCGGGGTGTCCCGCCACCCGGGAAAGGCCGCCTTGGCTGCGGCGACTGCGGCGTCGATGTCCGACGACTGGGACCAGGGTGCTTGACCCAGGAGCTCGCCGTCGGCTGGACAGCGGTTCTCGCGGGTCTCGCCGGCGCCGGCGGGGACAAACTCCCCCCCGATGTAGTTCTGGTAGTGGACGGGGGAGGAGACGTGGCCCATCAGGGTCTCGGGGCGGAGCACCGAAGGTGCATAACACCGGGTCGACGGCGGATGGGCCCAGGTCTCGCTGTCACTCCACCAGGTCGGCGGTCACGGTCAGCTCGGTCGCGCCCGGGTTGTCGTCGGGCCCGGCGGACGAGTCCGAGGCCACGCCCTTGATCAGGACGTCGAGCGCTGCACCGTCGGGGCTGGTCAGGACCACGTCGATCTGCGCGATGCAGGCGTCGTCCGAGGACTCGGTCCAGGCGGTGCTCCGCACGAGCTCGGCAAAGGGGTTCTCGGCCAGGTCGATGGTCCCGGTCTCCACGGCCGCTTGGTCCACGCCGTTGAAGACGCTGAAGTCCAAGGTGCCCAGGGTCGCGTCTCCCCCGTCCAGGTAGAAGGTGTAGTCCAGCAGGCCGCAGTCGAGGGCCTCGTCGTCGGTGGACGCCAGGACCATGTCCACGGCGATGACCGCTTCGGACTCCGCCGTCTCGAAGGAGACCGGGACCTGGTCGGACTCGGCGGACTGCTGCCAGTAGTAGCTGCAGGCGGCGAGGGTGAAGAGCGCGGAGGCGGCGAGGAGGGCGGTGCGAGCGGTCATGGGTCAACTCCGTGAGGTGGGTTGACCAAGCACCAAGCAGGACCCGTGCCAGGGTCCGGAAGCGGGCGTCGACCCGCACCTGGAGCGCATCGGTCGGAATGTCAGGAGATGTCACCCGGGTGAGGGGCGACACCGCTGTCAGGGGCCGTAGTCCGTGAGCTGGAACACCAGGTTGTCCACGTAGCCGAGGTCCTGCTCGTAGTAGATGACGCCCGAGGTGGTCCCGCCGTCGGTGGTCTGGGAGAAGGTCGTCTTGAGCGTGCTGAAGGTGCCCGCTGGCGTGGTCCAGTCCACGATCTCGGCACAGGTGTAGTCGGACGTGTACGAGAACGACGACGTGCCCGCCGACGTGGTCGAGCTGCCGCTGTACGTGGTGGTCCACGTGTCACCGACCTCGAGTCCGGCCGGCACGACCACCGTGCCGCTGTCGAAGGTGGTCTCGGACCACGCGCTCCCTGGCGTGCCGTTCAGGCTGTACTCCAGGTCCTGCTCGAAGCCCAGGTAGTGGAGGCCGTCGACGTCGCACTTGAAGTGCTCGGTGAAGACCCACCGGTAGTAGTCATAGGTGGGGATCTCATAGGACCCGGTCGTGGTGACCTCGACCGCGCTGCCGTCTGCTGCAAACGACGTGACCTCGCTGGTGTAGGTGCCGGGGTAGCCCACCCCCGCTTCGTACTCGGCCGTGGTCGTGTAGGTCCGGGTGTCGCCCACCGCGTGGTAGGCGGCGTATCGGGGGCAGACGCTGGACCAGGTGTCGGTGTCCGCGTCGGTGTCGGTGTCGGTGTCCGAGTCCGCATCGGAGTCGCTGTCCGTGTCGGAGTCGGCGTCGGTGTCGGTGTCCGCGTCGACGTCTTCGGTCGGCGCCGTGGCGGTGTCGCCGGTGGTGGTGTCGTCCCCGCAGGCGAGCAGGGCCAGGAGCGTGTGAGCGAGCATGTTGTCCCTCCAGAGACCCGGAGTATGCCCCGGCCCGGTCGAACGAGCGCCCGGCAATTCCGGCTACCCTGGACTGGCATGCGAGCCTTCGTCCGTGTCCGAGCCCCCGACGGGCGCCTCTACGAGCTCGTGCACGGGGACATGGTCGGTCGGCTGTGGTCGGCGGCGCTCCAGCTGGACGACGCCCGGATCTCCGAGGCCCACGCGATGGTCAGCCTGCGGGAGCGCTCGCTGAAGTTGATCGCGCTGCGGGGGGCCTTTGCGGTCGACGGCCGACCGGTCTCCGAGGCCACTCTGCGCTCGGGACTCGTGCTGCAGCTGGCCCGGGGACTCCAGCTGGACGTGGTCGAGGTCCACCTGCCCGACGGCGTGCTGGGGCTGGTCGGCGGCGGGCTGGCCCGGCAGGCCCTGCCCGGGGTCTGCTCCTTGGTCGATGACCAGGGGCTGCGCATCGAGAAGGGCTACCGGGACGGCGCCTCTGCCTGGCTCTGGGACACCGGCAACGGCTGGCGGATTCAGCAGCAGGGCCAGGCCTCGATGGCGCTCGCGCCGGGGGACACGGTCCAGGTGGGGGCCCACCGCTGCGACGTGGTCCTGCTGTCCCTGGCGGCTGCTGGGGAGTCGCCGACCCGCCAGGTCGGCGGCGTGGGCGCCCCCCTGCGGCTGGTGGCGAACTACGACACGGTCCACCTGCACCGAGAGGGACAGCCGGCCGTGATCCTGTCTGGCATCCTGGCGCGTCTGGTCTCCGAGATGGTGGCCCTCGACGGGCCGGTGGGGTGGTCGGTCTTGGCGGGACAGCTCTGGCCCCGGGAGCCGGATCTGGACGTGCTGCGGCCCCGCTTCGACGTGACGCTGTCCAGACTCCGGCGACGACTGCGCCAGGACCAGCTCCGCACGGACCTGGTGCGCAGCGACGGCGCAGGCTGTGTCGAGCTGGTGCTCTACCCTCACGACGTGGTCGAGGACCGGACCTGATGAGCAGCTCGGATGGACGGGGCCGCCGGGCGCTCTCGGGCGCGTCGCTGGGGTTGGTCCAGGGCGGGGAACAAGAGTCGGAGGAGGGTCCCTTCGACGTGCCCCAGCAGGACCGCTACCCCGAAGGCGGTCTGTTGGGTGAGGGCGGCATGGGCGAGGTGCGGACCGCCCGGGACCAGCGCCTCTGCCGCGAGGTCGCGCTGAAGACGCCTCGGGCCGATGTGCCCGGGGCCGCAGACGGCCTGTTCCAGGAGGCGAGCCTCACGGCCCGTCTGGCCCACCCCGGCATCGTGCCGGTCTACGACGCAGGGCGCACGGCCGACGGCCGGCCCTACTACACGATGCCCGTGGTCCGGGGCCAGAGCCTGGCCGAGGCCATCGCCGAGACCCCGGACCTGGCGGAGCGGCTCCGGCTGGTCCGGCGCTTCCTCGACGCCTGCGAGGCGGTCGCCTACGCCCACGCCCAGGGCGTGCTCCACCGGGATCTCAAGCCGGCGAATGTGATGCTCGGCGGCTTTGGTGAGACGCTGGTGGTGGACTGGGGACTGGCCGGGCCCCCCGGGCCCTGTGGGGTCGTGGGCACCCGGGGCTACATGGCGCCGGAGCAAGCGGCCGGAGCACCGCTGACGCCGGCGGCCGACGTGCATGGTCTCGGGGCGGTCCTGTGGGAGCTGCTGGCGGGTGGTCCGGCCCCGGCTGAACGACCCCCGCTGACCGACCTGGTGCCCCCGGTCCCCGCCGAGCTCGTGGCCGTGGTCGACCGGGCCCTGGCCCCAGCGCCCGGCGATCGCTACCCCGACGCCTCCGCGCTGGCCGACGACGTCTCCGCCTGGGTCGAAGGCCGGCACGTGGGGGCCTATGCCTACGGGGTCCGGGACCACCTGGCCCGGATCTGGGCCGCCTGGCGGGTGCCGCTGACGGTCGCGGTGGTCGCGGTCGTGGCGGTGGTCAGCGCCCTGGCCACGGGCTGGCGCGACACCGCGCTGGAGCGCGACCGGGCTCAAGCCGCCGAGGACCAGGCCCGTGTCGCCCTGGGCGAGGCCGAGCTCCAGACCGCTGCCTCCTTGCTCTCCCAGGCGCTGGAGAGCGCCGGTCGGGGGCAGCGGGCCGAGGCCGAGCTGTTGGCGGCAGCGTCCCTGGCCCTGCGCGAGGACCCGCGGGCCCGCGGAGTGCTCGCGGCCTTCGACCCGGAGCGCCGCCCGGTGCGCACGGCGGCCACGTCCCTGCCGCGCTGCGACCTGCTGACCTTGACCCCGACCGGAGAACAGGTGGCCTGTGCGCGCGGTCGAACGGTTCACCTGCGCGGCCTGGTCGACGAGACCCTGGCTCGGGACGACGACGTGGTCGGTGTGACCCTGCTCGGGAGCGGTGCGCTGGCCCTCGCCACCACCGACCGGGCCATCCGGGTCCGGCAGCCCGACGGGACCGAGGTGGTCACAGTCAGCCTGTGGAGCCCGTCGATGCAGGTGGTGGCCGCGCCCGCAGGCGATCAGCTGCTCACCCTGGCCTACGGCAAGGCCCGACAACTGTCCCTGTCCACCGGCGGCGAGATCCAGGGCCCGGACTGCACCCGCTCGATCATCACCCTCGCGGCCGACGCCAGCCCCGACGGCCGCATCCTGGTGGCCTGTGGCGATGGCGAGGTCGCGGTGGGGCACTTCGGTCAGGCTGGCATGGGATCGCGGGTGGCCCAGGTTGCTCCGGAACTCGGCATCCCGATGATCGCTTCGCTGGCCACGGACGGTCGTGACCAGGCGGCCGTGGGCACGGTCTTCGGCAACGTGGTGGTGCTCGACCTGGAGACCGGCGCGGAGCTTCTGCGGGTCGACCTGGGTCCGGACGCCCCCTCGGACATCGCCCTGCGCGGGGGCCGGCTGGCGGTTGCCGGCGGGCGCGGCGATGTCCAGGTCTGGGACATCGCCTCGGGCGCCCTGGTCGCCCGCGTTCCCAGCACCCGGGCCCAGGTGGCTTGGCGCGACGACGGCCAGACCCTGCGGGTGGTCGGGCAGGCTGTCGAGGACTGGGCGCTACCAGACAGCACCCGCCAGCGCCACCTGGTCACCGCTTCGGGCATCGCCGCCGTGCGCTTCTCCCCGGACGCTCGGACGCTGGCGTCGGCCCACGGGGATGGCGCTGCCCGGGTCTGGGACCTGGCCCCGGGCACGCTGCGCTACACCGTCCGGGAGCACGGCAGCGTGCTCAAGGACCTGGCCTTCTCGCCGGACGGCCGTTGGTTGGCCCTGGCGAATGCCCAGGTGCGGGGTCTGAGCATTGCCGACGCGGCCACGGGCAAGGTGGTCGGGCAGCCTGGCGGCAGGGGCCAACGGCGGGTGGTGTGGCTGGACCAGGACACCGTGATCGGGGCGCCGTACCACCTGGGCCTGGAGGTCTGGCGGGGCAACCCGCCGGACCAGCCGGCGCGGCTCGAGCCGCTGCCTCAACGGCCGGGCGACCTGGATCTGGACCCGGACGGTCGAGGCGCGGTGGTGCTCGATCAGGACGGCGGTATCTGGCGAGTGGGCGGCGGCGAAGGGGTGCCCGAGGCTCTGCTCTCGCGGCCGGGGGCCGTCGCGGTTGCTGCGGCGGGACCCTGGCTGGTGGTGGCCGAGCGGCAGGTCTTGGCGCTGTTCAGAGACGGTGAGCCGGTGGCACAGGCGGAGCTGGCGGATGCGCGAGTGGTCGACGTCGCCGTGCGCCCAGGCGCAGACCTGCTCGCCGTCGGTCACCTGGACGGTCGCACGAGCCTGTGGGCGCTGCCCGAGCTGCGTCGCGTCGCCGAGCTGCGGGGCCACGAGACGCGGGTGGCGTCGGTCGACTTCGACCCGTCGGGCCAGGTGCTGGCCACGGGCAGCTGGGATGGCAGCGTGCGGCTGTGGTCCCTGGCGGGGCTGGATGCCGACCCCCTGGCCCTGCAGGCCACTCTGGAGCGTGCCTGGGGGCGCGACGCGACCCAGGTGCTGGCCCTGTTTTAGGAATCGGTAAGGTCCAAGAGCTGCAAGCCGGACCTACGCTGGCGTGGCCTGCACAGACGGCGCCGATGGTCGGCGAAGCCCGGCGGGTGGCCCCTTCCCGGACCTGCAATGCACCGCACGCTCCTCTTCGCCGTCCTTCTCTCCCTCGGCACCTTGCCTTCCGCAGAAGCGGCCCGTGGCGGGAACGGCAACGGCAATGGCGGCGGCGGTGGTGGTGGTGGTGGCGACGGCCTGGTCTCGGCGCCCACCGACTTCGACATCCTCTATTGCTGGGGCATGTCCACCACCGATCCCGCCTGCCCGGTGGTCGAGACCGTGCTGTACGAAGACGGCACCATCGAGGCCGTCTGGATCACCTTTGGCGACTTCTACAGCGAGCCCACCAGCGCCTGGGGCACCTGGTCCACCAAGAAGAAGGACAAGGAGCTCAAGATCGAGTGGGACGGTGGCACGGTCTACGAAGGCACCCGCTACGCCGACGGCTGCTATGCCGGCACCATGGAAGCCACCGATGGCCTCGCTGGCGCGTGGGACGGCTGTCTGCTGTAGCGGTCTACTCGCTCGCCAGCCGCCCGACCTCTTCCTGGAAGCTGCCCTTGCCCCAGTCCGTGTCGCGGTCGATGCTCGCCGCGGCTTCCTTGGCGGCCTTGGCCGCGGCCCGCCGGGCCTTCTTCTCGGCCTGGAGCTCGACCAGGTGGTGGTGGGTCGTGAAGAAGGGCAGGGAGTGGCCGACCGCATCGGCGACGGTGTCGAAGCCGTGCTTCTCCAGGTGGGCATGGAGGCCCTCCTTGAGCTCGGTGACCATCTCGAAGCCCTGGAGCATCGGCCCGGTGCAGGACTGGACCGTGGTAGCGCCCACCAGGATGTGCTCGAAGGCGTCCGTCGCGTTGGTCACGCCGCCGATGCCGGAGATGTCGAAGCCGGGCATCGCCAGGGCCATCTCGGAGATGAAGCGCAGGGCGATGGGCTTGACCGCCAGGTAGCTGTAGCCCCCGGGCGTGCTGTGGCCCTCGACCGTCGGCATGGGCTTGAGCGTGCGCATGTTGATGCCGATGCAGCCCAGGATCGTGTTGATGGCCGACACGCCCGACGCGCCTCCGCGCTTCGCTGCGGCTGCCGGCACCCGGATGTCGGTGATGTTGGGGGTCATCTTGGCCCAGACCGGCACGTCGATGGCGTCGCAGACCCAGCGGGTCACGGTCTCGACGCGGTCCGGGTCCTGGCCCATGGCGGCCCCCATGCCGCGCTCCGGGTGGCCGTGAGGGCAGGAGAAGTTCAGCTCGACGGCGTCGCAGCCGGCGGCGACGACCCGGCTCGCGACCTCTTGCCAGCGGCCCTTGTCATAGGACTCCATGACCGAGCCGATCAGGATCTTGTCCGGCCACTCGTCCTTGACCCGCTTGAAGTCGTCCTCCCACTCCTCGAGGGTGCGGTCGCTGATGAGCTCGATGTTCTCGAAGCCGATGACACCACCGGTGGCGGCCTTGAGCTTGCCGTAGCGGGGCTGGACGTTCACGACCGGGGTGCTGGTCAGGGCGACCGTCTTGGCCACCGAGCCGCCCCAGCCGGCGGCAAAGGACTTGGAGATGATGCGCGCATTGGTCGACGGCGGGCCGGACCCGATGATGAACGGGTTGTCGAACTCCAGGCCGTTGATGGTCGTGGCGAGCTTGTTGGACACGGGGAATCCGGGGCTGAGGAAGGGGCCGAGGATATCATCGGCCCCGGTGGCCAACAGGGGCCCCCGAGGCGGTCGTGAACGAATCAGGGGCTTGGCGACTCACGCTGACGGCGCTGGCCCTCGCCGGCGGCCTGGCCGCCAAGGGCTTCGGCGCGCCCCCGCCCTTCGACTACATCCCGGTCGAGGCCGAGTTCATGGCGTCGGAGCTGTGCTTCCCCAGCGGTCTGCGGGTGACGCTGATCCAGGACAGCCGCCAGCCGGTGGTCAGCGTGACCAGCGTGGTCGGGCGGGGCAGGCTGGACGACCCGGCGGGTCGGGAGGGCCTGGCCCACCTGGTCGAGCACCTGTGGTTCCGATCGCGGCCCGACGACGGCGAGACGGTCGATGCGCGGCTGCGGGCCCTGGGTGCCAAGCGCAATGCCTTCACCTACGACGAGGTCACGGTGTTCCGGACCCGGGCCCCCAAGGACGCGCTGCGGTCGCTGCTCGCCCTCGAGGCTGCGCGCATCGTGGACCCGCTGGCCGGGGTCGACCAGGCGGGGCTGGTCGAGGAGCGCGGCGCTGTGCGCAGCGAGCTCCGCGAGGGGCGGACCCGGGCCTACCAGACGGTCGGCGAGGTGCTCGGGGAGCGGCTCTACCCTCCAGGCGACCCTTCCCGGGTGGTCAGCGGGACCGAAGCGGCCCTGGACGCGACGACCCTGGAGGATGCGCGGGCTCTGGCCGGCGAGGCCTACCGGCCGTGGAACATCACGCTGACGGTCACCGGCGACCTGGACCGATCCCGCACCGCCCAGCTCGTCCAGGACGCACTGCCCGCGGACCTGATGTGGGTCGCCCAGGACGGCTCCCGGCCGAAGCAAGGCGACTGCTCCCCCCGCAGGCAGGTGTCCGACGAGGCCCCGACCCTGACCCCGACCCCCGGCCTGGGCCAGCTGGAGCGCCCCTGGGAGCAGCCGGTCCTGGTCTTCGGCTGGGGACTCCCGGGCGGGTGGCCCGGCGAAGCGGTGCCCAACGTGGCCGCCGCTGCGGTCGAGGGCCGGGTCCGGGCGGAGCTCGGCACCGTCGAGCGGGACCTGGAGCCATCGTGTTGGGTGGTGCCTCGGACCCGCTCCAGCCTGCTGTCCTGTTGGGTCCCGCTCGCCCCCGGCCAGGACGCCGAGCGGCTCCTGGGCCGGGTGATGAAGCGCATTCCCTGGATCTGGGCCGAGCTCGGTCCCGAACAGCAGGACGACCTGGCCCGGTCGGTCTTCCAGGAGCAGGGCCGCCTGCTGCGGGCGCTGGACGAGCGCCACGCTGTGACGCCAGAGGCCACGCGGAGCGAGCGCTACAACCACCTGCGAGGCTCCCCGGCCTTCTTCCAGGAGACCTCGGAGAGCATCCTGGCCTTTGGGCCCGACGCCTACTTCGACTTCGTGAAGCGGTGGCTCCAGCCCAAGGACGTGGTGGCGGTCCGCATCGGGGCCGGACCGTCCCAGGTCGTGACATCCCAGCTGCTGACCGGTCCCCCGGATCCCCCGGAGCCTTGGACCGACCAGGTCCCCTTCAAGGTCGCCCAGCCCCGGCTGCGGGGTCTCGAGGAGCAGACCCTGGCGAACGGGCTCCGGGTGGTCACCCTTCGAGGCGGCCGGGTCCCGGTGATCCGCGTAGGCCTGGTGTCGCCGGGCGGGCTTCGGGCCGACGTACTGCCCGACGGGGACCCAGTGCTGTGGCGCATGTTGCACCTGGGCCTGGGCCAGCTTCGGGGTCACTGGTACAGCGCGTCGCGCATCGCCGGCACTTTTGGCCTGTGGGCCGATGGAAGGCGCCACCGCATCGTGGCTTCGGGCGGCTCCGGCAACCTGGACGAGCTGCTCTACCTGGTCCGACACGCCGCCGAGGAGTCAGGCTGGGTGCCGGACAAGGAGGCCCGGATCACCCTGGCCCAGGCCCTCGAAGAGGACCTGGCCCGCGAGCCGCGCGCCCGGGCCGCCCGGGCCCGCCTGGACGCGCTGGCACCGGGCCACCCGGTGGGCCGCTCGTGGCACGCCGCCGTGCTGGGAGGGGCCCGGGACGTGCCGACGCGCGACCTCAACAAGCGCTTCTCGTCGCTGTGGTCGCCCCAGGGCAGCACGCTCTACCTGGTCGGTGAATTCAACATCGCCGATCTCCGCACGGCGCTCCAGCAGCGCTTCGGCGAGCTGGGTGGCAAGCCGCCGGTGCCTGCGGAACCGGTGCCATCCCCAGCGCCACCGCAGCCAAGCGTCGTGTTCCTCGAAGACAGCTCCCGCAGCCAGACCCAGGTGGTCCTGAGCTGCCTGGTCGACGTCGACGGGCCGGCCCAGGCCGAGCTCTTGCAGGGGGTGCTCCAGCGCATGCTGCGCCACGAGCTCCGCGAGAGCGCGATCGGGGCCTACTCCCCCTGGGCCCGGATCCAGCGGTGGCCCGCAGGGGTCGCCCGGCTGGACCTGCACGCCGAGGTACCGCCGGGCGCCGCTGGGGCGACCATCCGCGTGCTGCGGGACCGGCTGGCCTGGCTTGCGACGGACGGCGTGCCAGACAGCTGGCTGGGACCGGTGCAGGGAGCGGCCGTGCGGGGATGGCCGGCTCGCTTCGTCGGCTCGGCCCAGGCCCTGGAGACCCTCATCGCCTTCGACGGAGACCTGGCGGCCGTGCGCGGTCACGCCGACGCGCTCGTGGCGGTCGACGGCGCCGCGCTGGGCGGTGCGCTGGCGAGCTGCGCAGGCCACGAGGCCATTAGCGTGGTGGGGCTGCGCAAGGGGGTCAGCGCGAGCCTGGAGGGGGCTGGCGTGTCGTACAGCGAGCAGCCCTGAGACCGACCCCTGTTCTGGTAGCATCGCGGCCCTCCCACCCGGCACACCCAGGGGCTGAATCCGATGTCGATCCTGATCCAGAACGGCCGCGTCGTCACCGCCACCGACGACTACTATGCAGACGTGTACATCGAGGGCGAGCGTGTCGTCTCGATCGGTACCAAGCTGGGTGTGACGGCCGACGAGACCCTTGACGCGAGCGGCAAGCTCGTCATCCCCGGCGGCATCGATCCCCACACCCACCTGGACATGCCCTTCGGTGGCACCACCAGCGCCGACGACTTCGAGACCGGCACGCTGGCCGCGGCCTTTGGCGGCACCACCACCATCGTGGACTTCGCCATCCAGACCAAGGGCGAGAGCACGCTGAAGGGCCTGGAGCAGTGGCACGAGAAGGCCACCGGCAAGGCGAGCATCGACTACGCCTTCCACATGATCGTGACGGACATGCCCGACGAGCGGCTGCCCGAGATGGATCGGCTCCGGGACGAGGGCGTCACGTCCTACAAGCTCTTCATGGCCTACCCGGGCGTGCTCTATGTCGACGACGGCACGCTCTACCGGGCCTTCCGCCGGGCCGGCGAGAACCGGACCCGGATCTGCATGCACGCCGAGAACGGCATCGTGATCGACGAGATCGTCAAAGCTGCTGTGCGGGACGGCAAGCTGGCGCCGCGCTGGCACGCCCACACGCGCCCGACCCGCATGGAGGCCGAGGGCGTGCACCGGGCCATCGCCATCGCCGAGGTGGCGGACGTGCCCCTGTGGATCGTGCACCTGAGCTGCTCGGACGCCCTGGACGAGGTCAAGCGGGCCCGGGCCCGGGCGGTCGACGTACAGGCCGAGACCTGTCCCCAGTACCTGCTCTTCGACGAGACCTTCTACGACCGCCCGAACTTCGAGGGCGCCAAGTACGTCATGACGCCCGCTCTGCGGGAGAAGTGGAACCAGGAGGTGCTCTGGAACGGCCTGAAGTACGGCCACCTGTCCGCGATCGCGACAGACCACTGCCCGTTCTGCTTCAAGGGACAGAAGGAGATGGGTCTCGAGGACTTCACCAAGATCCCCAACGGCGCCCCCGGCGTCGAGAACCGAATGACCGCGATCTACCACCACGGCGTCGTGAGCGGCCGGCTGACCCTGAACGAGTGGGTCAACCTGACCAGCACCGCCGCGGCCAAGAACTTCGGCATGTTCCCCAAGAAGGGCACCATTGCGCCGGGCAGCGACGCGGACATCGTGATCTTCGACCCCGACGAGATCCGCCGGGTCACCGTCGAAGACGAGCGCACCCACCACATGAACGTGGACTACAGCGCGTACGAGGGGTGGGAGCTCCAGGGCTGGACCAAGACGGCGATCAGCCGCGGCCGGGTCGTGGTGCACAACGACACCGCTTCGTCCACGGGCAAGGGCGCGTTCATCAAGCGGGCGGGCACGGGCGAGCTCTTGCGCTAGGCGTCGGATGGGGGGGGCAGTGGTACCCTCCCGGCGATCCGCGCGGATCAGGGCCTCCCTCCTTCCTCTCCGGGGCCCATGCCGCGCCCCCGAGTGGAGCTGAACCATGGCTGAGCCATCTGCCAAGAACCACGATCTGATCTACGGGATCGACGACACCCCACCCCCCGTCGAGACGGTGGTGCTGGGACTCCAGCACTACCTGACGATGTTCGGATCGACCTTGGCGATCCCGCTGATCGTCAGCGGCCCACTGGGGCTCACGGACCCCGTCGAGCTCGGGTGGCTCATCGCGACGATGTTCTTCGTCAGCGGCATCACCACCTTCATCCAGGTCACCTGGGGCAACCGCCTGCCCATCGTCCAGGGCGGCACCTTCTCCTTCCTGGCGCCGACCTTTGCCATCTGCGGCATGGCGGCGCTGGCCAACGAGGGCTGGGAGGTGCGGATGCAGCACGTCCAGGGCGCCATCATCCTGGGTGCGCTCACCGAGATCGCCATCGGCGCCAGCGGACTCATCGGAAAGCTCCTGCGCTTCGTGGGGCCCATCACGATCGCGCCGACCATCGCCCTGATCGGCCTGTCCCTGTTCAAGTTCGGAGCCCCGGTCGCGGGCCTGCACTGGCCGATCGGAGGCCTGACGATCGCGCTGATCATCGTGTTCAGCCAGTACCTGCGCAAGACGAACCGGGCGTTCGAGCTCTACCCGATCCTGATGGCCATCGTGGGGGCGTGGGCCGTGGCGGGCATCTGCACCGCGGTCGGGCTGTTCGGGCCCGAGCACCCGTCCTACACCAGCATCACCAACCTGGAGAACGCGCCGTGGTTCCGGGTCCCGATGCCCTTCCAGTGGGGAATGCCCCAGTTTGGCGCCGCGGCCTTCATCGGCATGTTCGCCGGCTACATCGCGTCGATGGTCGAGTCCATCGGCGACTACTACGCCTGTGCCCGGCTGTCGGGCGCTCCACCGCCGGACGAGAAGACCATCAACCGCGGCATCACCTTTGAGGGCATCGGCTGCCTTGTCGCCGGCATCATCGGCACCGGCAACGGCACCACGTCCTACAGCGAGAACATCGGCGCCATCGGGCTCACCCGGGTCGGCTCCCGGCGGGTGGTCCAGGCCGGCGCCATCCTCATGATCCTGCTGGGTACGGTGTCCAAGTTCGGCGCCCTGTTCACCACCATTCCCCAGCCCATCGTGGGCGGCATGTACTGCGCCATGTTCGGCATGATCGCCAGCGTGGGCCTGTCGAACCTGCAGTTCATCAACCTGAATTCGGCCCGGAACCTGTTCATCCTGGGCTTCGCCTTCTTCATGGGTCTGAGCCTGCCCGAGTACTTCAACGCCACGCCCATCGACCTGGGCGAGACGCTGTCGTGGCTCTCCGACATCCTCAACACCCTGGGCAAGACCGGCATGGCGGTGGGCGCCTTCCTGGCACTGCTGCTCGACAACACCATCCCGGGCACGGACGAGGAGCGCGGCCTGGTCGCGTTCAATCAGCACTAGCCGTGGAGCTCGCCAAGCTCCTCGGGGTCATCGGGTACCTGGCGATCCTGCTCGGCATCGGCGTGGTCGCGTCCCGCCGCATGAAGGACCTGAAGGACTACTTCGCCGCCGGCAAGGACCTGGGCTTCTTCTCCGTCGCGTTCTCGGCCCGGGCCACCGGCGAGAGCGCGTGGCTGCTGCTGGGACTCACCGGCATGGGCGCGGCCATCGGCGCCAAGGCCTTCTGGGTCGTGCTCGGCGAGGTGCTCGGGGTCGCCGGCGCATGGCTGCTCCTGAGCCGGCGCTTCCACCGGCTCACCACCCGCTACGACAGCATCACGGTGCCCGACTACCTGGAGTCCCGCTTCGGGGACACCAGCCACCGGATCCGCATCGTGGCGGCGTTTGCGCTGACGGTCTTCGTGACCATCTACGTGTCGGCCCAGATCGACGCGACGGGCAAGGCCTTCGAGAGCTTCCTGGGCTGGAACTACTTCGCCGGCATCGCCGTCGGGTTCGCGGTGGTGGTGGCCTACATCACCACCGGCGGGTTCCTGGCGGTGGTCTGGTCCGACGTCTTCCAGGGCACCCTGATGTTCCTGGGGCTGGTCATCCTGCCGGTGGTGGCCATTGGCGCCGCGGGGGGCTGGGGCGCGGTCACCAGCGGGTTGACCGCGATCTCGCCTGACCTGATGAGCGCCACCGGCGGCACCGGCTGGACCCCGGTCGCGACGGCGGAGATCCTGGGCCTGGCCCTCATCGGCCTGGGCTTTCTGGGCTCGCCCCAGATCTTCGTGCGCTTCATCGCCCTGCGCGACGAGTCCGAGATCCGCAAGGGCACGGCGGTGGCGCTGATCTGGACGCTGCTCGCGGACAGTGGCGCGGTGCTGATCGGCATGGTGGGGCGGGTGGCCTTGTCCGGACCGGGCGGGGACATGGGGGCCTTCGGTGGCGCCGAGGCCGTGCTGCCCGCCCTGGTGGAGTACACCTTCCCCGCAGTGTTGGTGGGGCTCTACATCGCCATCGTGCTCTCGGCGATCATGTCCACCGTGGACTCGCTCCTGGTGGTCGCCGGCAGCGCGGCGGTGCGGGACTGGTACCAAAAGGTGCGACACCCGGAGCTGTCCGATCAGGACCTGCTCGGTCTGTCCCGCAAGGCGACCTTTGGCCTGGCCGTGATGGGCCTGGCGGTCGCGCTGGGGGTGGCGCTCTCCACCCCGGATCGGACCATCTTCTGGTTCGTGATCTTCGGCTGGAGCGGCATCGCTGCCACCTTCTGCCCGGTCATCATCCTGTCGCTCTATTGGCCCCGCATGACCGGCAGGGGTGCATTGGCGGCGATGATCACTGGGTTCTTGGGCGTGCCGCTGTTCAAATTCCTGGCGCCGAAGCTGCCGGTCGTCGGCGAGATCTTCGGCGCGATGGGCGAGCTACCACCGGCGTTCGGACTCGCGTTCCTGGTGGCCGTGTTGGTGAGCCTGGCCGATGTCGACGGCGTGCCGGAAGCGGCCGCCCAGGAGCTCGAGGAGGCACGCGCATGAGCAGACCGAAGGGATGGACAGTGGGCGCCTTGGGCCTTGCCCTGGTGTGGGGCACCGGCGTGTCCCCGGCAGAAGAGGAGCCAGCGCCCAGCAAGGCCGGCGAGTGTGGCCAGGGCCTGGCCGATGCCGAAGCGGCCCTGGCCCAGGGACGCTTCGCCGAAGCCACCCTCCTCTTCGAGGCCTGCCTGGACAAGATCGGCGGGGACGCCGGGGTCCAGTCCAGCCTGGCCCAGGCCCAGGAAGGACTCGCCAGCGCCCCTCTGGACCCCGATCCGGCCCGGGCCGCACTGGCGCTCACGGTCCGGCTGCCCGGGCCCTGGGACCTGCCCGACGGCGCCGAGCCGGCCCCCGAAGGCACGGTCTACGAAGAGCTCCTGGCACGGACCGTGGCCCACGCCCACGCCGCCGAGTGGTCATCCGCCCTGCTGGGCTACCGCCAGGCCCACACCCTGCGGCCGGACTGCGTGACCTGCCGCGAACAGGTGCCGCTGATGATCCGCAAGGTCGAGGACCAGCTGCGCGTGAACTACCGCCAGGGCGCCCGGATGGCGGCGACGGGTCAGAAGGACGCGGCCCGTGAGGTGCTCCAGCGGAACCTGCTGCTGGATCCGGTCCAGGAGTTCGATCACACCCGTCGGTCGGCGGGCATCCTGGAGGACATCACGGACTGACGACCCTCACGTCCAGGAGCAGCACATCCTCGACGGGACGGTTCGCCGCGTTCACCGGGACCCGGGCGATGGCCTTGACCACGGTCAGGCTGGCGCGGTCGCAGGCACCGAAGATCGTGTGCTTGCCGTCCAGGTGCGGCACGGTCTTCTCGGTCACGAAGAATTGGCTGCCGTTGCGGTCTGGGCCGTTGTTCGCCATGCCCAACATGCCGGGACGCTCGAACCGAAGGTGGCTGACGATCTCGTCGTCGAAGCGGTAGCCGGGGTGGCCCGACCCGGTGCCGGTGGGGTCGCCCATCTGGATCATGAAGTCCGGGATGACCCGGTGCAGCGGGGTGTCGGCGAACAGGGATCCCTGGCCGGGTTGGCCGGTCCTGGGGTCGGTCCAGGGCTGGGAGCCGGTGGCCAGGCCGACGAAGTTCGCCACGGTCACGGGCACGTCCCGCCAGAACAGCTCACAGGTCAGGGCGCCCATCGATGTGACCAGCTCGACCGTCAGGGTGTCGCCGACCACCCCCAAGAGCTCGCCGAGCGCGGCCAGGGGTTCATCGGCGGTGGCCAATGCTCCCCCATCTCCCAGGGGCCAGCCGGCGGCGGACGTCACCCGCAGGTAGTCTTCGAGACGGCCCGCGGCGAAGTAGGCCTGGGGCAGCTGGTCGGCCACGTCGATGCCACCCGCCTGGGCGTCCTCGAGCCACCCGATGGCGCTGGCCGCGTCGCCGATGGCGATGGCGTCTCGCGCCAACAGCACGCTGGCCAGGGGGTGGTGGGGCGACCGGGTCAGGGTCGCGCGGTAGGCCCGGTTGGCCCCGTCCCGGTCCCCCTGCCAGGCCCGGGTCAGGCCCTCGAGGAGGTGGTAGTCGGCCTGGGTCGGGTCCAGGCGGACCGCGGCCTTGACGAAGCCATTGCCGGACTTGAGCTTGCCGGCGCGGAAGTAGGCCAGCCCCGCGGCGTGTTGGAGGCAGGCGTCGTCGGGCCAGGCATTCGCCAGGTCTCGCAGGGCTCCGCGGGCGTCCTCGATGCGGCCGGCGCTCAGGTCCAGGGCAGCCCGAGCGGCGGCCAGGCCGGGGTGGTCGCCTTGGAGGTGGGCCGCGGCGAGCTCGTGATCGCCCACCTGGAGCGCGGCCACGCCGTCGCGCCACGCCGAGCCCTTGTCCGGGAGCTTGCCAGCCAGCGGGACCTCGGACACGCAGAGCCTGGGCGAGTCCGGTCCCAGGTCCACCCAGGTGGGTCCGGCGGCATCGGCGGCCACGCCCTGGTGGGTGGCGCAGGCGAGGAGCATAGCGGTCAGCACGGCGGCTGCCTATCCGACCGCGGGGGCTCGGGCGCTCACTCTCTCAGGCATGCCGCCCGGCTGTCCCCGTACCGCTGCTTGTAGGGCACGTACACCATGCAGGCGTCGTCCACGCAGACCTCCTGGCAGGGGGCGTAGGTCTCGCCGTGCAGGACCTTGCGGGCGACGCCGGTCGCGGTGTCGGCGACCCGGTTGTAGGTCTCGGTCTGGTCGGGCTTCTCGTCCAGGGAGTGGAGCGACGTGACCACCACGCTGGGGGCTCCCTTGGCCCACATGCCGGCGCCGGCCCCCATGGCCGCGGTCTGGACTTCGAGATCGGCCGCCAGAGGGGTGCCGTCGAAGGCGAACAGGTGGGCCAGGCCGGCCTCCAGGAGCGCGGTCCGCAGGCCAGCACAGTCGACCTTGTCCCGGCCATAGCCGCCCCCGCCGGGAAGGGTCGTGCAGGCCCAGACCTGGCCCTCGGCGAGCTCGCCACCGGCCTTGGACAGCGCGAAGAGCTCCTGGGCGGTCCAGTCACCCCAGCGGTGAACCGGGCCATAGGACTCCAGGGTGTTGAATCCGGCCAGGCGGGCCCGGGCGCCCTTGGAGCCGTCGTCGGTCACGACCTTGAAGGTGTCTCCGTCGTCCCAGCGCACGGTGGTGCGCACCCCGTCGAGGAGAATCGTTGGCGCGACCGCCGCAGCGGGTTCGGAGACGGGCTCTGGCGCCGGCTCGGGAGCGGTCTTGGGCCCGCAGGCGGTGAGCGACAGGGCGAAGGCGACGCGGGTCCACATCAGGGGGCCTCGGGGGTGGGGAGTTGGGTCTATGCGCTCGGGTGGACCCGCTCCAGTGAGGCGCAGTGCTGTGACATGATGCCGCCGTGGAAGCATCCTGGCTCGACGCGGCGCTCGCAGAGGCCGAGCAGGGGCTCGCCGAGGGCGGGCTGCCGATCGGGTCGGTCCTGGTGTGCCCCGCTGGGGACGTGGTGGCCCGTGGGCACAACCTGCGGGTCCAGACCGGAGACCCGACCGCCCACGCCGAGGTCGTGTGCATCCGCAACGCCGGGCGCCGCCGGGACTGGCCCGAGCTCACCCTGGTGAGCACGCTGTCGCCCTGCATCATGTGCACGGGCACGTCGCTGCTGTACCGGATCCCCCGTGTGATCGTGGGGGAGAACCGGAACTTCATGGGCGCTGAAGACCTGTTCCGGGCCCGGGGTGTCGCCCTCGAAGTCGTCCAGGACCCCCGGTGCATCGCCCTGATGGCCCGGTTCGTGAGGGAGCAGCCCGACCTGTGGAACGAGGACATCGGGATCTGACCGGCTGGATCTGGGCCGTCGGTCGCGTCGATCCCGATCAGGGCGATGGGGTCTGGCGAGCCCTGAGCGGCCTGTTGCTGATCCACGAGCTCGCTCGCACCTTGCAGCTGGCCCTGGTGCTGGACACCCCGGCCGCCGAGTGGCGCTTCGGGCTCGCACTCGCTGTCCTGGGCTGCCTGGTGCTGTGGCGCTGGCGGCCGGCGCTGGCTTGCGGACTGACCGCACTCGCGGTCGGGGTCCAGGTGATCTGGTGCTTCCCCTTCGTGGCGAACCACCTGTTCGTCGAGGCCCTGGCGCTCGCCCTGGTGGCCGTCGCTGGACCGGAGCGCCCCCTGGGCATCGCTGGCTGCCGCTGGGTGGCCGTCGCCGTGCTGGGCTGGTCCGGCCTCCAGAAGCTGCTCCACGGGACCTGGGTCCAGGGGAGCTTCCTGGCGTCGGCGATCGCCATGGAGGAGGGCTTCGCCCAGGCCTTTGCCTGGCTGCTGCCCAGCGGCGAGGTCGCCGCATTGGTCGCTCGGGGACAGCCGGCTCCCGGCAGTGGCGAGTGGGCTCTGGGTTCTGCCGCAGGACTCGCGATCTCCAACGGCACCTGGCTCGCCGAGATCCTGCTGGCCGCCCTGCTGCTGAAGCGGCGGACGCGGCGCTGGGCCAGCTGGGCGGCGGTGGCCCTGATCCTGGGGGTCCAGCTGGGGGCGCGGGAGCTGTTCTTCGCGGGCCTGATGACGGTGCTGCTCCTGAGCTTCCAGCGTGCGGCCTGGCTGAGACGGTTGGTGCCGGTGCTCGTGGTCCTCGATGCCGCCCTGATCGCCAGCCTGGCGGGCTGGCTGCCAGCGTGGACGTTCAATTGAGTGCCACGCTCCGGACTCGCCTGGTGTGCTTGGTGGTCGGGCTGCTCCTGGTCTGGCCGGCGGTGCACCACGCGGCGTGGCGTGCCTGGCACTTCGATGCCTGGCGCTTCGGTGGCTTCGCCATGTACACGGTTCCCAAGCTGGCCGTGGCCACGGGCCTGGTGGGCGAGGCGAACGGCGGCTGGGTGAGCCTGGTCCCCCACGAGCTCCCCCCGGGGGTCCAGGATGCGCTCGCTCGGCAGAAGAAGTTCAGGAGGGCCCTGGGGGATCTGGCCAGGCCGGATCCCCTCGCGCGAGCCGTGCTGGCCCTCGGGGGGCTGGACGGGGTGGTGGTGGTGATCAAGGAACAACACCTGGTGGGCACCGAAGTGGTGGAAGAGACGCGGTGGTACCGCTACTCCCTCTCCGGGCTCGAAGATCTGTCTTCGGGCACGGACTTTCCCCAGGAGTGGCGATGACCGACCTGATGATCTACGGCGCCAACGGCTACACCGGCGAGCTGATCGCGCGGCGAGCGGCGGCCCAGGGCGGGCGGCCGGTCCTGGCGGGCCGCAGCGAGCACAAGGTCCGGCCCCTGGCCGAGGAGCTGGGCCTGGAGTGTCGCATCTTTGGCCTGGAGGCGGCTGCGGATGCCCTGGCAGAGACGACCTGTGTGCTCCACTGTGCAGGGCCCTTCAGTCGGACCAGCAAGCCCATGGCGGATGCCTGCGTGGCGTCGGGCACCCACTACCTGGACATCACCGGCGAGATCGCGGTCTTCGAGGCCCTGGCCGCACGGTCCCAGGAGTTCGCCGCGGCCGACCTGATGGCGATGCCCGGAGTAGGAGCCGATGTGGTGCCGAGCGACTGCCTGGCCGCCCACGTGGCCAAGCTGCTGCCCACCGCAACCCACCTGGAGCTGGGACTGCTGTCCACCGGTGGCATGAGCCACGGCACGGCGACCACGGCGCTGGAGAGCGTCAACGAGGGCGGCGCCGTGCGCCGGGACGGCAAGATCTGCAAGGTGCCTGCGGGGCACAAGTCGCGTTCCTTCGACTTCGGGCGGGGCCCCAGGACCTGCATCGCCATTCCCTGGGGCGACGTGTCGACGGCGTTCTATTCGACGGGGGTGCCGAACATCATCACGTACTTCTCCCTGCCTCCGGCCACGCGCCTGGGCATCAAGGCGGGGCGGGTCTTTGGCGGGCTGTTGGCGACCCCGTTCGTCCAGTCGCGCCTCAAGGCCCGGCTCGACACGCTGCCCGCTGGGCCGGACCAGGCCGAGCGGGACGCCGCAGCCATGTTCGTGGTCGCCGAGGTCTCCGATGCGGAAGGCACAGTCGTCTCGGCCCGGCTGGTGGGCCCGAGTGGCTACAGCATGACCGCCATCGCCGGGCTGTTGATCGCCGAGCGCGTGCTGGCCGGGAACCTGAAGCCCGGCTTTCAGACGCCGGCGTCCGCCTATGGCGCAGACCTGGTGCTCGAGGTCGAAGGGGTCACCCGCACGGACCTGTGACTCAGCGCGGCGGCCCGCCGCCCCCGCGGCTCGCCTTGATCTGGTCCAGCAGCTCCTGGGCCAGCTCGGGCGCCAGGATCTCCTGAACCGACGCTTCGAAGTCGCCGAAGTGAGCCTGTCGCTGCTCGCGCATCGACGACGGATCGCCGCCACCCCCGCTCGCCCGGCTCGCCTTGACCGACGTGCTCAGGGTCGTGAGGGCGTGGTTGAGCGCAGCGGTGGTGTCCTCGTCCAGGGCCTGCTCCTGGGCAAAGGTCGCGACGACCTCGGCCATCTGCGCTCCCCGGTCCTTGGCGCCTGCACCTGCCTTGCCGTTCTTGCCGGCCTTGCCGCCCTTGCTCGCCTTGCCGGCCTTGGCGCGCTTGCTCGACAGGTCCGGCCGCGTGGGAGGACTGTCTGCAGCCGCCGGAGCGGCCTGGGAGAGCTGGAGCGCCGTGACCGCCGCCTCGAGGTCCTGGACCTGATCCTTCAGCTCGGCGATGCCGGTCGACAGATGCCACAACAGGAAGGCGCAGGCCCCCAGCAGGGCCAGGCAGGTGGCGGTCAGAGGCTTTGGCATGGGGAGTCCTCTACCGCTCCACGACAGGGAGCGCATTCGAGTCCAGGGTCCAGTCCCCCGGCCCGAAGCTCTTGGGGTTCTGTCGCGCCCGCCCCGAGCATCGAACGCGCAGGAAGCGTTCGGCCCAGCGCCGCAGCGACTCTGGATAGCGGAACCCCCACGCACCGTCCTGGCGGGCCTTGGCATAGGTCAGCCACTGGAGGTGGACCGGGTGGTGCTCCACCGGATCGCCCTGGTGAGGCCCGTCGAAGTACTCCAGCAGCCCGGACTCGCCCCGGCCCAGGTAGGCGTTCTCGGGGGGTCGTCCCAGCGCATCGGCCCAGTCGAGCATGCCGACCAGGTTCGCCGGCGCGTCGTGTCGGCGGGCCAGCTCGACGAAGCAGCGGCCGCAGGCCTCGGCGTCGTTGGTCGCGCGGTGGGCGCCCTCGAGCTTGACGTCCAGGCGTTCCGAGAGGTCACCGAGCTTGTGGCTGCGAGCGCCCTGGAACCACCGCATGGACAGGTCCACCGTGTCGATCTCGGCCACCGGGTCGGGCCAGGGCAGGCCCAGCCGCCGGAACTCCACGGTCAGGAAGGCCCGGTCGAAGGGGAAGTTGTGTGCCACGCAGATGGCGCCCTGGAGCAGGTGCCGGATCTCGCGGCCGTGGGTCTCGAACTCCGGCGCGTCGGCGACCGTGTCGTCGTCGATCCCGGTGATCTCGGTGACCTTGCGCGGGATCGGGATGCCGGGGTTGAACAGCTTGGTGTAGGGCTCGACCCGGGCCACGCGGCCGTCTTCGTCGGTCCAGATCTTGACCGCGGCGAACTCGATGACCCGGTCCCCGTCGTGAGGGTTCAGCCCTGTGGTCTCGGTGTCGAAGGCCACGATGGGCACGTCGGTCCAGTTCACTTGGACCCACCGTTCAGCAGTGGGGCCACCACGGCCAGGGCCCGGAGCTGGGCTTCGTGTCGGTAGGCCAGCCACTGGGTGTGTGCGTCGGGGCCCACCACGTTGGAGATGCCGTAGACCGCGGCAAAGGGCACACCGGCCTGGGCGCAGGCCACCGCGGCGCCGTAGGCCTCCATCTGCTCGACCTGCCAGCCGTCGGACAGGCGACCTGCCAGGACCGAGTCGGTCGTGATCGCCGACACCGTCAGCACCGAGACCCTGGGGCCGTCCAGCCGCGCCAGCAGCTTGCTGTCACAAGAAATCGGCTGGGGCGCCCTGGGCACGTACCCCAGGCCCATTGCTGCGACACCCTCGGACAAGCCGACCCGCTCGGCCACGACGGCGGTGCCGACCGCGGGCCCGCCCTGGTAGGCACCCGCGGTGCCCACCATCACCACGGCTGCCGGCTGGCGCTCCCGCAGGACGGTCGCCATGCGGGCTGCGCTCACGACGGGGCCGACACCCAGAGGCTCACCGGGGTGCGCCCCGAGCTCCTCTCGCACGGCAGAGACCAACAGGACCACGCGCGATCACCTGGGCAGAGCACTCGCTGCAAGCCTATCCGCTCCGGGCACCGGTGACGTCTGCGCCGTCCAGGATGGCGTGGGTCAGCCGGCGGGCTTCGTCGAAGCGCGCCTCGACTTCGCCCAGGTCCCAGAGCCGGGCGAAGGACCGGGGTGTGCGGACCACCACCAGGCCGTGCACACCCGGATCGGTGTCGGCGCCACCGGATCGATCCACCATGTGCACCACGGCGGCCTGCTCCCCCCGCCACGCCCGCCAGGCCCGGGCGCCGATGCGGTCGCTGAAGCCCCCGTCGGCGCACAGCTGCCCGTCGACGCTCACAGGGCTGAACAGCCGGGGAATGGCACAGGAGGCCGCCACGGCCGGGGCCAGCGCACCGTGGGTCACCAGCCGATGGCCACCACTCGGGGTCATCACGCCGACCGCCAGGGGCCGCTCCAGCTCGTCGAAGGTGGCCGGAACGCGGACGCCCAGGTCCGCGATGACCGCCCGCATGCTGAACAGCCCGCGCCAGGGCGTGGGGCTGGGCCGCACCGACGCCAGGGGAAGCCGCTCGGTGAGCGCGTCGAACAGGTCCCGGGCCGACCAGCCCGCCGCCCAGAGGCACCCGGCCAGGGCGCCAGAGGACGTGCCGACCACGGCCCCCACCTGGAGCCCCCGGTCCTCGATGGCCTGGAGGAAGCCAGCCTGGCGCCCGAACGCGAGGAAGCCGCTGGAGAGCAGGAGATCGACCGACATCGGGCCGTCTCTACCCCTGACGGCTGCGCAGCGCGACTCGAGAGAGCCCCAGCACCGCCAGGACCGAGAGCACGGCGGACGCCTGGAACAGGACCTGGGTGCCCTGGGTGTCGAGCAGTGTGCCCGTCGTGATCATGGCGATGATCGAGCCGACGCCAAATGACGACGCCAACAGGATGGACTGGCTGGTGTTCTCGAGCCCCTTGGGCGCGGACTCCGCGAACAGCTTCACGCCGCCGATCCACCAGGCGCCAAAGGTCAGGCCGTGCAGAGCCTGGATCGCGACCTGCCAGGTCGGGTCGGTGAGCATCGCCGTGCCCCACCAGCGCGGCACGCCGCTCACCACCGCGATGGCCATGAGCGACAGGCCGCCGAAGCGCCGGAGGAGGGGGGCGCTGCCCCACATCACCAGGACCTCCGCGGCGACGCCCAGACCGACCGCAGTGCCCAGCAGCCCGCCGTCGAAGCCCATGGACTCCAGGTGCAGGCCGTACATGTGGTCGTACATCGACAGGGTGGCGCCGTGCAGGACGGCGACTCCTGCCAGGGGACGCAGCACGGGGTGGTCGCGAAGGGCTCGTAGGGCCGCCGCCCAGTCCACCGGCGGCACGCGCTCTGGGCGGGGCAGTCGCGAGCTCATGGCCACCATGCCGGCGAACAGGGCAAGGGTGATCCAGAGCGGAGCCCGGGGCCAGACGTCTCGCGCTTGACCGGCGGCCTGGACAATGGCGATGAAGGAGACCGAGCCCCACAGCCGGACCTGGCCGTAGCGCTCGCCCCCCAGGTGCTCGACCGCCACCGCGTCCACCACGGCGAAGAGCGGGGTGCGGCAGATGGCCAGCAACAGGGCGCCGGGCACGAGCCACGCCCAGGGCCCGGGCAAGCACAGCAGCGCGGCTCCCAAGGCACAGCCCACCGCCGCCCGGAGCACCACGCGGCGGGGGTCCCCGAGCCGATCCGCCCACATGGCCCACAGGGGTCCGAAGACCAGGATGCCGACCGGGAACATGCCCAGGACGCCGGCGATGACCACCCCGTTGGCGCCGGCGTCGGCCAGGATGGGCGCAAAGAACGGGTGCAGCGCGCCCAGGCTGCCGACCGAGAGCATGTACCAGAGGGCCAGCCGTCGGGAGGCGGTGCCAGGCAGGGTCTACAGCCCCCAGGCGCCGCTGATCGGCACGTCGGCGCCGTTGACGTAGGCGCCCTGGTCAGAGAGCAGGAAGCGGGCCAGGGCGACCACCTCATCGACCGTGCCCACGCGGCCGGCCGGGATCTTGGGCACCATCTCGGCCAGCTCCTCGGGGGGTGCCGAGCCGGAGTCGATGAAGCCCGGTGAGATGCAGTTCGCGGTCACGCCGCGGTTGGCCCCGACCCGGGCCAGGGTCCGGGTCAGCGCGACCACGCCGGACTTGGCCACGTAGTGGGCGGCCACTCGGGGGTTGGCCTGGAGCTTGGCGGCGTTGGCCATCGAGAACGTCAGGATGCGCCCCCAGCCGCGCTTGCGCATGCCCGGGAGAACCGCCTGGCCCAGGAAGAACACCGGGTCCAGGTTGTTGGCGAACATGCCCCGCCAGCCTTCGGCGGTCTCCTTGAAGAATGGGACACGGTGGTAGGGACCGGCGCACACGATCAGCGCATCGATCGGCTCGCAGGCAGCGACCAGGTCGGCGGCTGCCGCGGGGTCCGAAGCGTCGCAGGGTCGCCAGGTCGCGCCAGCCTCCTCGAGCTCCTGGGCCCGGGTGGTCCGACTGGCCAGCGTGATCGCCCAGCCCGCCCCGAGCAGATCCGCTGCCAGGGCCCGTCCGATGCCGCGGGTCCCGCCCACCAGGAGTGCGTGTCGTGCCATCGCCCCCCCCTTACCCCGACCGGCATCGTTAGACCCAGGACATGCATCCCTTCGGCGTCCTGTCCCTCCTTCCGGCCCTGGCCGCCATCGTGTTGGCGTTCAGGTACCGCAACGTGGTCCTGGCCCTCACCCTGGCAGCCTGGCTCGCGGCCACCATGGTCGAGGGCTGGAATCCGATCGCCGGGGCCATCCACCTGGTGGACCCGCTCATCCTGGACGCGGTGGCGGACCGGGATCACATGAAGGTGACGCTGTTCTCGCTGTTCGTCGGGGCCACCGTCGGCATCCTGTCCAAGGGCGGGGGCACCCGGGCCCTGGTCGAGTTCGTGATCCGCTTCGCCCGCACCCGCCGCAGCGGCATGGTCGCCAGCTGGCTCGCGGGCCTGACCATCTTCTTCGACGACTACGCCAACTGCCTGATCATCGGCTCGTCCATGCAGCCGCTGTCCGACCGGCTCAAGATCAGCCGGGAGAAGCTGGCCTACATCGTCGACTCCACCGCTGCCCCCATCGCGAGCCTGGCCCTGGTCAGTACGTGGGTGGGGTACGAGGTCGGCCTGGTCGGGGACGGACTGGTGGCGGCGGGCCAGACCATGGACCCCTATGCGTTCTTCGTGGAGGGGGTGCCGTACCGCTTCTACAGCCTGTTCACCATCGCCTTCGTGGGGCTGATCGCCTTTACCGGACGGGACTTCGGGCCCATGGTCCAGGCCGAGCAGGCCGCTGCCCGGGCAGAGCCGGACCCCGACCAGGCCACCGAGCAGGACCTGCCCGCCAGCCGGCTCTGGCTGGCTGTTCTGCCCATCGCGTCGCTCATCGGTGTGGCGGCGTGGGACCTGTGGGCCCAGGGGACCGCCGCGTCCGAGCCCGGTGCGGCCCTGTTCGAGATCCTGGGCAACGCCGACGGCTACGACGCCATGCTGCGGGCGTCCGTCGCCAGTGTGTGCCTGGCCATCGTCATCGCCGTGGGCCAGCGGGCACTGGGCGCCAAGGAGGCCTTCGACGCGGCGGTGGGGGGCATGTCCGCCCTCTTCGATGCGCTCATCGTGCTCTTCCTGGCGTGGGCTCTGGGCGCTGGCATGGGCGAACTCGACGCCGCCGGGTACCTGGTCAGCGTGCTCGAGGGCAGCCTGTCTGCGGCCCTGCTGCCGACCCTCGTGTTCTTGGTGGCGGCGCTGACGGCGTTCGCGACCGGGACCAGCTTCGGCACGATGGGCATCCTGATGCCCATGGTGGTGCCCCTGACTTTTGCCGTCGCGCCCGACAGCATGCCCATCGCCTTCGCCGCCGTCGGTGCGGTGCTGTCCGGCGCCTGCTGGGGCGATCACTGCTCGCCCATCTCGGACACCACCGTGCTCTCCAGCCTGGGCACGGGCTGTGACCACGTGGCCCACGTGCGCACCCAGCTGCCCTACGCCTTTGCGACCGGGATCATCAGCGTGGTGGCGGGCACGTTGCCCGTGGGGCTGGGGCTGCCGTGGCCCGTCTGCCTCCTGTTGGGTCTCACGGCCTGTGTCTTGACCGTGCGGTTTCTGGGCCGGGACCCGCTCGCTGCCTGATCGGCCCGGTCAGGCCACCACGTCGACCCGGGACAGGTCCTCGGCGCCGGTCATCTTCAGAGCGTCGCCGATCAGCCCGCCGCGGCCGTGCTCGTCCGGGGTGCCCGCCAGGGCCTCCAGGAGCGCGGCGGCGTCCCGGTCCGCGGCCTCGATCAGGAACGCGGTGGAGATGCGCCCGTTCTTGAGGGGGTCCATGTCCGGCACCAGGTGCTGCAGGTGCTGCACGATGGACGCCAGGATGGCAGCCCTGGCCTGGGCGCCTTCGCGATCCGCGAGCTCCTCGAGCTTGTTGGCGATCAGCTTGGCTTCGGCGACCACCTTGCGGGACTGGGTCTTGGTCATGGGCGGTGGCCCGTAGAGACCGTCTTCGAGCCCGAGAGCCGCGAGCAGGCCGCTGTCTCCGTCGACCAGGATCATCGGCCCGCCGCCGCTGGTCAGCTGCACGGCCTGGGCCCCTTCGTCCCAGCTGGCCTCCACGAAGGGCAGCTCGGCGGCGATCCGGTCGAACACGTCCTGGAGGCTGTCGGTGGCGGGATCGACGGCGATCTCGATGTCGTTGATGCGGAAGGTGCCGGCGCTGACGGCGGACAGGTCGGCCAGCTGGTCCAGGGGCCGGCCCAGATCGCCACCCACCCCGCCGCTGACCACCGCGTCGCTCAGCTTCATCGCGTCCAGGAACCCCGATGTGTCGGCGTCCAGGACGATGTCCGTGTCGCCGTCCAGGCTCTGGAGCACCACAGTGTCCGTGCCCTCGTCGAACCAACCCACCACCCCCGCCGCAGACGCGCTCAGGCGCTCGAGCACCGCGGTGATGGTGTCGTCGGCGGCCACGTCGATCATGACCCCGTTGACCTGGAAGGAACCGGCGGTGACGCCCAGGCCCGGCTCCAGGTTGGGGTCCTGGCTCCCGGTGCCGTCGAAGGGGTTGTCGGCCTCGGCGCGGCTGCCGTCCACCGCGTAGAGGTTCACGGTGAAGCTCTCCCCGTAGACCAGCTTGCCTGCGGTGAAGCTCAGGGTGATGCCGTAGGGGGTCTCCCAGGCCTCGTCCGGCGGGTGGCCGGCGGGCATGGCGATGAGGTCCACGAGCTTGCCGTCCTGGTCGTAGACGTCGAACTTGGTCTCCCGCTTGTCGGGCATCTCCCGGTGGCGGTGGACCACGAAGGTGTAGACCTCGTCGGTGGTGCCGGTGTAGACGCCGCCTACGGTGACGTCGCTGGTGGTCTTGACCCGGTGGTTCTTGTAGCCGTCCAGCTCGGGCTCCCGCGGGTCGAAGGCCGTCGGGAGGGTGTTGACCTCCTCGGTGCTGCTGAGCTGTGCGGGCGTGCCTTCCAGATCCAGGTCCAGGGTGGCGCCGGTGGCGGTCGCCTCGTCGGCGGGGCCGCGGTCCCGGAGCTCGTCCAGGCGCTCTCCGGCCCGATCCAGGCTGACCGCCAGGCTGTCCTGGGTGTCGATGACGAGCAGGGTGTCTTCGGGCGCGTCGTCGGCGCTGGCAGAGCTCGCCGTGGCGGTCGACGTGACCGTGGTCAGGGTGGTGGTGCTGACGCCTTCGATGCTGGCCAAGCGGCCCCTCCGCCTCCTCGGGACCCCTGCATCGGCCGGGGAGGACGGGGGATTGAGCCGAACGCCGCGGTCAGCAGTCGGGTCGTCTCAGGTCCAGAGGTGCAAGACGACGCCCGCCCCGCCCAGCAACAGGGCGGCCGGGATGACCACGCAGCCGTGGAAGCGGTGTTTCCAGCGCTTCCGCAGCCAGTCCGCGTCGTTCATGGCCGCACCATAGCCCACCTCAGACCGCGCCATTAGGCTGCCCTTCCTTCCCCAGGAGTCGTCCGTGGACACCCAGCAGATCGTCGACCTCTGCAAGCAGCACACCCTGTTCAACTGGGCGCCTCGCGACGCCGTGGCTCCGCTTCCGATCAAGAGCGCGAGCGGATCCTGGCTCGAGACCCTGGACGGCGAGCGCATCCTGGACTTCAACAGCCAGCTGATGAGCGTGAACATCGGGCACGGCCACCCCCGGGTCATCGCCGCGATGAAGGCCCAGCTCGACGAGCTGATCTACGCCTTTCCCCACAGCGCGACCCGCGTGCGTGCCGAGCTGGGTGCCAAGCTGGCCCAGCTGGTGCCCGGCGACATCAACACCTTCTTCTTCACCCTAGGCGGCGCCGAAGCCAACGAGAACGCCATTCGGGCGGCCCGGCTCTACACCGGCCGCCACAAGATCCTGAGCCGCTACCGCAGCTACCACGGCGCCACCAACCTGATGATGCAGGTCACCGGCGACCCACGCCGATGGGCCAACGAGCCCGGTCCCGCGGGCCACGTGCGCGTGCTGGACCCCCAGCCCTACAAGGTGAGCTTCGGCGACACCCCCCAGGAGCGCACCCGCCGAAACCTGGAGTACCTGGAAGAGGTCATCGAGTACGAGGGCGGCCACACCATCGCGGCGATGATCATCGAGACGGTCACGGGGACCAACGGCGTGCTGCCGCCGCCGCCCGGCTACCTGGCCGGGCTCAAGGCGCTGCTCCAGAAGCATGGCATCCTGTTGATCTGCGACGAGGTCATGTGCGGCTTCGGCCGGACGGGCAAGTGGTTCGCCTTCGAACACGCCGGGGTCACCCCGGACATCGTGAGCATGGCCAAGGGCCTGACCAGCTCCTATGCGCCCCTGGGCGCGGTGGGGCTCTCCGATCCGATCGCCGAGCACTTCCGCCAGAACACCTTCTGGGGCGGGCTGACCTACAACTCCCACCCGGTCGGGCTGGCCACCGCACTGGCGGTCATCGCGGTGATGGAGGACGAAGAGCTCGTGGCGCGTTCGGCCCGCATGGAGGGCGTGATCCGGGGCCACCTGGAGCGGCTCCAGGCCAAGCACCGCTCCTTTGGTGAATTCCGCTCGATCGGCATGTTCGGCATGATCGACGTGCACAAGAACGCCGCAGGCGATCCAATCGCGCCCTACAACGGCAGCCACCCGGCCATGAAGGCGCTCGGGGCGTTTTTCCGCCAGGAGGGCCTGTTCACCTTTGTCCGCTGGGGCAGCTTCATGGTGAATCCCCCCCTGACCATCAGCGAGGACGACCTGGCCCACGGCTTCGACATCATCGACCGGGGCCTGGACATCACCGACGCCGCGTTCGAGGGGTAGTCCCTGTTCAGACCGGCAGGCCCACCCGCTGCCGTGCCTCGCGGCAGTTGTCGCTGCCCTGCTCGAAGTCCCGGCAGCACTGGGGCCGCTCGGCGTAGCTCTGACAGCTGAACGACCCGAGCTGCCCGAGCAGCTGGCTGCAGCGGTCGCCGGTGCGGCGGATCTGCCAGCGACCCTCGATCTGCACCAGGACGTCCGGACGTACCCGGTGCACCGGGTCGTCGTCCGCCACCTCGACCGCGTGGTAGGCCTCGCGGCAGCAGGCGCCGCAGTCGGCGCAGTCGGGGGTGGGCACGGGCTCCATGGGGCGGCGGTATCCGATCCGGGCACGCGGAGAGGGGTCGAACGCGACAGTCGCCGCGCGGAGCGGGGTCGAACGCGACACTTTGGGTCCCCGAGCTGTCTCAGGGGCCCGTTTGGGGTCAACTGGGCGGCCAGATCGGGGCCAGATCGCCAGAAGTGTCGCGTTCAGGGTGCCTCCGCGCGCCAGTTGTCGCGTTCGACCCCTCTCCGCGTCATGGGCGCAGGCCGGAGACGGACTCTGGGGGTTAGAGCGCCCCATGGAAGCGTCCTACGAGCGGCCCATCGAGGCCCGCTACATCGATCCCCTCGAGCTGGTCTGGCTGGCGACGGCGAAGCGGCTGGGCCTGACCGTGCGGCGGAACCCGGACATCTTCTCGGCGACCGACGGCACGGGTCTGCTGGAGCTGGGCCCGCGCAAGGACCTGGACCCCGACGACGCGGTCGCCCAGATGGTGTTCCACGAGCTCTGTCACTGGGTCACCAACGGCGCCGAGACCCTGCACGAACGGGACTGGGGCTTTCCCCTGGACGGCCTGAGCGATCCCCGCGAGCTCGCGGGCCTGCGGGTCCAGGCCGCCCTCGCCGACAGCATCGGGCTGCGCAGCTTCCTGGGGCCCACCGGCTTCTTTCGCCAGTACTACGACCGCATCCCGTCAGCCCCGCTCCAGCCCCTCGACGACAGCAAGCTGGAGGCCCGGGTCGTGGCCCTGGCCACCGACGCTCTGGACCGGGCCCAGGGCCCGCCGTGGGCACCCCACCTGCAGCAGGCCCTGGCTGCGACCGAGCGCTTCAAGCACACCGTCGACCGCTTCCTGGGCGACTACCAGACGGACCTGGACCGAGACGACCTGCCGAGCCTGTGGGCTCAGGATCCGCCCACAGCGTCCCGCCGCCAGCCGATCAAGCGGCGCAGCACCAGCACATGACCCAGCAGGGCTGACGGCACCAACACTGTGGGAAGCCAGACCCAGGGGACTCGCTGCACGACCCCATTCGGCGGCTCGAAGCGCTGCAGTGGCCCGGGCACGGTCTGGATGGCGACGGTCAGGACGATGCCCAGCAACACCAGACCCATGCCCGTCCAGGTCAGGGCGAGGGTGCGGCTGGGGTGCCGACGGAGCCAGGCGGCCACGGGCAGCGCCGAGACCCCGGTGATCACGTCGAGGTTCAGGCCAGTCCAGGTCATTGCCTCGGGCAGCAGGCCCAAGGCAACGAGCTCGTGCAGCTGGAGCTCCAGGGGCAGGCGAAAGGAATGGATCCCGACGAGCACCCACAAGGGAGTGCCCTGGGCCAGTCGACGGCCGACAGGAGAGAGCCCGATCGCCAGGCACAGGACCATGGCGCCGGCAAAGCAGCGCATCAAGGGCGTGGGCAGCGGCTCCGCCTGGAACAGATCGCCACGCAGGGCCAGAAAGCCTGTCCCGGCCAGCCCGAGACCCAGAGCCGCTGCAAGCGCCAGGGCCGTGCCGCGGCCGCTGGTGCGCCAGACCCCCGCGATCAAGAGCCCGAGCATGAGCGCGACCAGAGCCATGAACCCTCTGGTCAGCGTCGCTCCGGCGATCCAGTCGATGATGGGCTGCTGAGTCACTCTTGAAATCATCCCGGCCTGTTGGACTCAGAGGTCCAACCGCTCCGCCCCCGGCGGCGCCCCGGGCAGGTCGGGTAACCCTGCCAAGGGCACCTCTGGCCAGCCCGCACCATCCCAGCGAAAGCCCTTGCACTCCGCCACACGACCGCCGAAGACCGCGACCACGATCTGCACGGCGTCCGGCCAGCTGGGCGAGCCCCAGGGCGACGCCGCTCGGCGATCGGTCTCCGAGAAGTAGCTCGGGCACTCCGGGTGGCTGTGGCAGATGGCGACCAGTGCCTCGCCAGCGTCCTGGGCCCGCTCCACCAGGCGCTGCAGCGCCAGCGCGTCCAGCACGTAGGCGGTCCGGGCGTCCCTGGGGTACTGGACCGGATCGGCGGCGTGCAGCTTGTCCATCAGGTTTTCGAAGCGCACGAAGCGCAGGCTCGCGGGCCGGTCGGCGACACCGATCACCACGCCGCAGCACTCCCGGGGCCAGCAGGCTTCGGCTTCGGCGAACAGGGCGTCGACGACCGCAGTCGTCAGCGCCAGGTCAGATGCCACCGTCGTCCTGGCCGTGGGCCATGAGCTCCAGGTGCTCAGCCGCCGCCGAGAACTCCTGGGCCACCGCGGGATCGCTGGCGCTCATCGCTTTGTCTCGCAGGATCGGCGCCACGGCGGGGTCCCCGAGCTTCTTGAGGGCACGGGCCGCGTGTCGCGCCGAGTGGGGGTGCGGGTCGTCCAGGGCCTGTACCAGCGCGTCCTGGTCCAGGGGCATCGGTGAGGTCTCGACCGCTCGAATGATCCACTCGCGGGTTCGCTCGTCCGGGTGCTCGAGCATCTGGGCGTGTACCGCCGGGCGGCTGTCCGGGTTGCCGAACAGCACCACCGCCTTGGCGCTCTCGAGGGCGACCTGGGGGTCTGGGTCCTTCATGCCCTGGGTGAGCAGGAGGGGCTCCAGGTCTGACATGCCCTTCTTGGACGCGATGAGCACGGCCTTGCGGCGGGTCGTGGCGTCGACATCTTCGGCGATGACCTGGCCGACGACGTCCTGGGAGTCTGTGCCCCCGTAGAGCTCGATCAGGCGCAGGGCCTTCTGGCGGTTGCGGACCTCGCTGTCCGTCAGCGCGGCCTGGTGTGCGGTGGGCACCAGCTCGGTGCCGCCGAGCCGCTCCAGGGTGGCCAGGGCCTGGTGGCGCACGTCGCCGCTGCGGGAGCCCACCGCCAGCTCCGCCACCTGGGCCGACGCCTGGGTCAGTCGACGGTCGGCGATCTCGTCCAGGCAGCGCTCCTGGATGTCCGGCTTCTGGTCGGACAGGCACGCGACCAGCTCGTTTCCGGTGGCCTTGGAGGCCTTGAACTTGGCCGCGTGGGCGGGCAGCGCCGCGAGCAACGCCAGCAGGGGAATCCAGGTTCGTCTCATCACGACTCCAGCGCCTTGATCGCCTGGCCCAGGGCCTTGCGGATGGCTTTGTCCTTTTCCCGGGCCTGCTTTTCCTGCAGGACGGGCAGCACGGACGGATCCCCGAGCTTGCCCAGGGCGACGGCGGCGGACACGGCGACCGGTGTGTGGCTGTCGTCGAGGGTGGCGAGGAGGTAGCCCTTGTCGCCGGGCATCGGGTGGTCCTGCCAGACGGTCATGACCGCCTCGCGCTCGGCGGGCTTCAGGGTCGGGATCTCTTCGTAGAGGGCCTGGCGCGACTCGGCGTGCTGGGCCGCCAGGAGCACCACGGCGGCGTCCTGGACGATGACCGTGTAGTCGTCGCGCAGAGCCGTGGCGAGCAGGGGCGCCGTGCCCTCCCAGCCGGTCTCGATGGCCAGGGTCAGGGCCTTGTGGCGGACCTGGACAGACTTGTCATTCTGGAGCACGGACAGCAGCAGGCCGACCTGCTTGTCCGAGCCCTCGGCCCGGACGATGTCCAGGGCCGCAAGCCGGTTCTGGGCGTGCTTGTCCCCCCCTGCGGAGAGCACTGCGGCATCGAGCAGGTTCGGGCAGTCCAGCCCGGCCATGAGCTGCAGGGACCGGGCTCGCACCCCTGCTGCGTCGTCGATCCTGTTGCGCTCGGCCAACGCCGGACAGGCGGTGGCCAGCTGGCGTTTCTCGAGCTCGTCCAAGACCAGGAGTTGGTCCGGTGCCTGGGCCCGGGTCAGCTCTTCCAGGAGCTCGGCCTCGGTCGCTTTGCTCGGCTTGAACTTCTTGGCCTGGGCTGGAGTCGCCAGCACCAGCACGATCCCCGCGATGACGGCCTTGCGCACGTACACCTCCTGAGCTGGGGCCTAACCCCGGACGACCCCGGCATCCGCCAGGGTGTCCCCCAGGGAGCGGTCCGGGCTCCGGGTCCACCAGCCGAGCGCGTCTCTGGCCTGGCGGCTGTCGACCTGCCAGGCCAGCCCGGCGGGATCGAGCTCTGGTGGGTGTTCGCCGGCCAGCCAGTGCCGCGGGTCCGGCGGGGGCGGGGTCCGCCCCGACAGGTGGGCCAGGGTGCTGTAGAACGCCTGGAAGCTCCACGCCGCTGCCGCCAGAGGCAGGCCCACGCCGGTCGGCCCGCGGGTCATCGCCGCCTCGACAGCGCCGCCCACGTCCCGCACGTCGACGAAGGCCAGGCCCCCACCCGGGGCGCTGTGGACGCGCCCGTCGAGCCAGGCCTGGATCACCGGCGGCGGTCCCCCGGGGCGGCCCGGACCCAGCATTGTGGCTGGCTGGAGCAGGCTCACGGCGGGGGTCTCGGTCCCACAGGCCGCCTGGCTCGCCAGGCGCAAGCGCTCCAGCGCCGGACTCCGCCCCCGCTGGTCCAGGGTGCCCGCGTGTCCGACCCACACCACCCGCTTCACCCGGGCCCAGGAGGCGGCCTGCAGCAAGCCGCTCCGTCCGTCCTCGCCGGTGGCCGACGCCATGTGCAGGACGACCTGGACCCCCTCCAGGGCGCGCCGCAGGGACGGCTCGTCGCCCAGCCGCCCGGCGGCCTCGACTGCGCCTTCGGCCGGCTCGCCCAGGCTGAGCAGCTGGTGCTCCCGATGGAGCCGCTGGACCAGGGTTCGGCCCAGCCAGGACCCGGCGCCGGTCAGGAGGATACGCATGGCCCCCGCTTAGCCCGGAGGTGGCCTGTGGAGGAGCTGGAGCGCCGCGTGGAAGACCTGGAGATCCGTCTGACCTTCCAGGACGACCTGATCCGCCAGCTCGACGAGGTGGTCCGTGCCCAGAGCGCCCGCATCGACCAGCTCATGCACGAGCTGCATGCCCTGCGGGAGCAGGTGAACCAGGACCCCGGCGAGGAGGCACCGATGGAAGAGCAGGTGCCGCCCCACTGGTAGGGCCCCGGAGATGCCCCACGACCACCCGATCACCGTTCGCTACGCGGACACCGACGCCCAGGGCCACGTGTTCTTCGCCAACCTGTTGACCTACTTCGACGAAGGTCTCACGGCGTACCTGACCGCGATCGGTTGTGACTACGCGGGTCTGCGGGCTCGGGACGGCGTGGACTTCGTGTACGCCGAGTCCGTGTGCCGCTACCGGGATCCGACCCGCTTCGGAGACCCGGTCCGGATCCGGACCCAGGTGGTGCACCTGGGGCGGACCAGCATGCGCACGGAGCTCCAGGCCTTGCGTGGCGACGCGGTGCTCGCCGAAGGGCACCTGGTGAGCGTGTGCGTCGACGCCACCACCCTGGCCAAGGTCGACATTCCGGAGCGGTTCAGGGAGGCGGTCGCCGCATTCGAAGGCCAGTGACCCCGGGTGGTAGCGTGCCCCCCGGCAGGAGGTCCGCATGGTGCTCTTCTCGTTGTGGCTAGGCGCGACGGCGATGGCCCAGGACGCCGAGCCGGCGCCTCTGATGACCTGGGACGACGTCGTGGTGCTCGAGCGCCGCCAGCCGGACTTTCCCGAGCGGGCGCCTGCCGACGGCCTGGAGACACTGTGCGTGCTGGAGCTCCACGTGGACGCCCAGGGCCAGCCCCGGCGCGTGGAGACGCTGAACTGCCCCGCCCCCTTCAGCGGCGAGGCGATCCCGGCTGCCATGGCCTGGCGCCTCGAGCCGCTGATCCAGGACGGCACGGCGACCCCCTTCCGGCTGTCCCTCACCTTCCGATTCACGGCCCCCGATCCGCCAGCGCCGCGAACGGCGCTGGAGAACAAGGACGAACGATAGATAGGCTAAAATAGGCATTTTGTAACAGGGCAGTAGCCACCACTACATCCCCAGATACCGAAAGCTCCCCTCTGGCGCCTCGAGCCCCTGAGCGATCGCCCAGATCACCGCCAGATACCACGCCAGCCGCAGCACCACGCCGAGCCAGCCGTCCGGCCACCGGAGCCGGCTCACAGGCCCCCCAGCAGTCGCAGGTCCGCGGCGATAGCGGTCGGATCCGCGTTCTTGGTGAACACGAAGCCCAGCACCACGAAGGACACGGTGAGCGCCGTCGCCAGCACCTGGCCCAGCGGGCCCGGCAGCTCCGGCAGCCGGTCCGCCGCGTGCACCCGATAGAGCCGCAGCACCGCCAGCCCCGCGGCGTGGTAGACGCCCCACGCCAGGTAGCGCCCGCTCAGCTCGTGCCAGCCCGCCAGGGCGAGCATGCTCGCCACCAGCGCCGGGATCGTGCGCCGACTCCGTGAGAACACCGGCAGGAACACGTGCTGCCGGCACCACAGCGACAGGGTGGCGTGCCAGCTCTCCCAGAACGCCGACAGGTTCCGCTGGAGAAAGGGCCAGTGAAAGTTCTCGGGGAGCCGGAACCCGAGCACCCGCCCCAGGCCGATGGCCACGTCGGAGCAGCCGGCGAAGCTGAGGTAGAGCTGGAGTCCGTACAGGCCGCACTCGGCCAGCACAGTGCCCGCGTCCCGGGGCACCGCCAGGTGCAGCTGGACCGCGTTGTACAGGTGCACCCCCACCAGCCAGTGAGACAACACGGTGATCTTGGCCAGACCGTAGAGCACCCGCTCCAGCCCGTCGGCCACCAGCTGCGGGTCCCAGCGCTGGCGGCGCTGGTCCCTCACGAACTCCGGGAAGCGATGGATCGGCCCCACCACCACCGCGGGCCAGAACAGGGCATAGCTGTAGAGCGCCCACCAGCCGTGGGGTGCGTGGGCGTCCCGGTCGGCGAGCCAGGCCACCAGGCGACAAGCCAGGAAGCCGAAGCCCAGGGGCGCGATGGCCTGGCCAGCTTCCAGTCCCCGCAGGGCGACGAACACCGCCACCAGCGCGCCGATGCCAGCCGCTGGGTGCGCCCGCGCCAGCCAAGTCCAGGCCACCAGGCCGATCATCAGCCCGGCGTCGACCGGGTCCAGGACAGCCAGGAAGGCCGTGCTGGTCAGCGCAAGCACCCCGGGCCGCCACGCCCGCGGCACGGCCCAATACAGCGCCACTGCGGCCACCGAGAACACCGCGAAGAAGGGCGTGAGCTGGGGCACTCAGCGCACCTGGGCCCGCAGCAGCTCCAGGGTCGCTGGCAGCGACCCGGCCCGTCCGGTCTCGGACAGGTGCACGTGGTCGTGGAAGGCGGCGTCCCCGTCTGCTGGCGCCTGTGCCCGGATCAGCGCCTGGTTCGGCCCGGTCAACATCGCCCCCGCCTGGTCCCGCTGCGCCTGCAGCCAGTCCCGGTCGGCCAGGGCGAGCTCCGCAGGACTGCGGGGCAGGGTGAGGACCCGAACGGTTGTCTCGCCCAGAGCCCGCAGAAACTCCTCGGACGCCGCCAGGGCCGCAGCCGGGGCCCCGGGCTCGCCCTGGGCCCAGCGCCCTTCGAGTTTCTCCCGGTGCAGGTCCGTGCGCTCCGGCCCAGCGATGCGCGGCGCCAGGAGTCGCCGGCGCAGCCGGGAAAAGGCAGCCCCCCGATCCCGCCCCGAAGGCACCAGGGCATCGAGCTGGATCACGACCCAGCTGGGCGCCAGCGCGAGCACCCGGGCCTGCATCGGTGCGAGGGTCTGGAGGCTCAGTCCGGCCGCGGTCACCCGCGCGGTCCTGGGGGCATCGGCTCCCCAGGCCTGTTCCAGGGCATCGGCCGGGGGCAGCCAGTGGTGCAGCCGCGAGTCGCCGATGAACAGGAGCAGCGGTCGGTCGTCCTGGCGCTGCTCCGCGGCCTCCAGGCTGCGCGAGATGGCCTCGGCGTGGGGGTGGCGCACGCCCTGGGGTCCCCTCGCTCGGATCCCCCAGAACCCCAGCACCATGACCAGGACCAGCCCCCACGGGGTCAGCGGATGCCGGGACACCCCTCAGCCCGCCCGACGCTCCGCCACGAGCTGGACCGCGTCCCCCAGTGTCTCGAGGGCCATGATCTCCCGCGGCAGCAGGGCGATGCGGAAGTGCTGCTCGAGCCGAATGACCAGGTCCAGGTGGGCCATGGAGTCCCAACCCCGGGTGCCCTGGGAGGTGGCGCCCACACTCAGGTCCGCCACGGGGACCCGGAACGCCGCCGCAGCGAGCGCCAGCACCTGGACCTCCAGGTCCTGGGCGGCCAGCTGACCGGCATCGGCGTCGTCTGCCAGCAGCGCCTGGACCGCGGCCCGATCCACCTTGCCGCTGTGACCCCGCGGCAGGGCCGAGACCACCCGAAGCTGGCGGGGCACGGCGTGGTCCGCCACCCGTGACGCCACATGGGCTGAGAGCTCGGCCTCGGTCAGCTGGTCCCCATCGGCCTCCACCGCTGCGACCACCCGCTCGCCCCACAGCGGATCGGGCAGGCCCACGACCGCCGCCCGCGCCACCGCGGGGTGGGTCGCCAGGGCCCGCTCGACCTCCTCGGGGTGCACGTTGCGACCGCCCACGATGACGGTGGACTTCTTGCGGCCCACCACCGTCACGTGGCCGCTGGGGGCCTGGGTCACCAGGTCGCCGGTCGCGAACCAGGGCTCGCCGGGCTCGTCGCCCAGGTATCCGGCAAAGACCGACGGACCTCGGACCTGGAGCTCACCCACCGCACCATCCGCGACCTCTTCGCCGTCCGAGTCCACCACCCGCACCGCGGCATCCACCGCGATCCCGACCGTGCCCAGCTGACGGCTCTCGGGGTCTGGCCCGGAGAACAGCACATTGCCCACCTCGGTCATGCCATACATGTTGCAGACCGGGACGCCTGTCTCCTCTTCGAAGGCGGTCCACAGCTCCGGCTCGAGCGGCTCTGCCGTGGACACCAGTAGGGCCAGGTCATCGGTCGCCAGGGCTTCACCCAGCC
This sequence comes from uncultured Enterobacterales bacterium, assembly GCA_964519895.1. GTDB lineage: Bacteria > Myxococcota_A > UBA796 > UBA796 > CAJQPC01 > CAYFPX01. The sequence continues at coordinate 54,077 of CAZFLE010000013.1, forward strand.
CGTTCGCGAACTTCAGCAGCAGGCGGAGCAAGGTCGGGGTGACCACGGCGGCGGTGACCCTGTGTCGGTAGATCGTGTCCAGGAGCTCGGGGATGCGCGGGATGTTGAAGTCGCCGAAGCGCACCAGGGTCGTGCCCGTCGCCAGGGCGATGTACAGCCCCGTGATCCCGTCCACGTGGCTCGCCGGCGACAGGTTCAGGACCCTGGCGTCCGGCCCCAGGCCCAGGTGGCGGGTCATCGTCGCGGCCTGGGCGTCCAGGTTGCCCCGGGTGATCGCCGCGAGCTTGGGCACACCCGACGTGCCCGACGTGCGCAGGACCAGGGCCTCGGTGTCCGGCCCAGGGTGGGGAGGTGTGTCCGTCAGGGGCTCCAGGGCCTGGGCGCAGGCCGGCCAGGACGCCTGGCTGAGCTCGGTCCGCTTGCCTAGGAGTCGGGAGAACAGGGTGCTCTTGGCGGGCGGTTCGTGGGGCCACACGGTCAGGCCACCGTGGGACTCCAGGGCCCACAGCGCGACCAGGTCCCGCTCGGCGAACACGACCCGGGTGTCCGTGACCCCGAGGGTGTGGTGCACCTGGGCAGCCCCGGCCCCGGGGTCCAGGACGACAAGGGACAGCTGCTGGGCCAGGCACGCGGCGAAGACCACCGCCAGGGCATCGTCGTCGCGCAGTGCACAGGCGACGCGGGTCCCGGCCGGCAGATCCGCCAGCAGCGCTCGGGTCCGACCGGACCGCAGGGCGAGCTGGCCAAAGCTCAGGGGCGCCGGGCCTTCGATCAGGGGTCGCCTGGGCGCGGCCTCGGGGGCCCGGAACGGGGTCTGGAGCGTCACGACAGGGCCTCCGAGTCCTGATCCAGCAGCGCTTGGGCCGCGCGGGGGTCCACCTTGCCGGCGGGCCCCAGGGGAAGTGCCTCTACCACCACCAGCCGTTCGGGGACATGGGCGGGGCTCAGCCGGTCGGCCACCGCTTGGCTCCAGCCCGACGGGGGCGACGATCCGGCCACCAGGGCCACGATCCGATCCACCCCGGCGCCGTCCCGCCGACTGCAGGCATAGGCCTGGGCGAACCCGCCCACCTCGACCAGGGCTTCCTCGATCTCCTCGGGCTGGATGTTCTCGCCGTTGTGGTGCAGCAGGAGCCGATCGGCTCGCCCCTCGAGTGCCAGCCAACCCTCGGGCCCGATCCGCACCCGATCGCCCGTGCGCACCCAGCCGTGGGCGTCCACGGGCAGCGGCAGGTCCCCCAGGTAGCCCAGCGCCCGGTTGTCCGTGTAGACCCACAACAGCCCACAGCTCCCCGGTGCCACCGGCCGGCCAGAATCGTCCCGGACCTCGACCAGAGCCCCCACCGGTCGCCCGATGCCCGGATCCTGGGCCTGGGCCTGGTCGGCCCGGACACCGACGCAGATGCCGCCGGTCTCGGTGAGGCCGTAGTAGTTCAGCACCGCGATCCCGAAGGCGTCGGTGAAGCCCTGCCGAAGGGCGCGGGGTAGCGGTGCGCCGGTGCACAGGACCGCGCGCAGCCCCTGGAGCAGGGGCTTCAGGCGAGGTCCCGTGCGCAGGCAGCCCGCGAGCCAGGCGGGGGTCGTGGTCACGTGGGTCGCCCCCCAGCGGGCAGCGATCCCGGCCACACCGGCCGGGGAGGCCAGGTCCTTGTCCTGGGGGATCAGCAGCGAGGCCCCCTCGATCAGCGGCGCCACGCAGGCGTTGCGCAGCCCGCTCATGGTGTGCACCCCGCCCGTTCCCAACAGCCGGTCGGACCGCTCCAGGCCGAAGCAGTCCGACAGAGCGGTGGCGGACCGGGCCAGGGAGCCGTGGGACAGCCGGACACCCTTGGGCGGGCCCGAGCTGGCGCTGGTGAACAGGACGGCGGCTTCCTGGTCCTCGGCCGCCGGCGGAAGCGTGCCCAGGGGCTCACAGGCCCCGCATGCCTCTGCAAAGGACGGCAGAGGCCCGTCGGCGTCACCGAAGCCCAGCGCTGCCCCTGGAGGAAGTGGCCATCGGGAGAGATCGGCGAGCAGGGTCAACACGGGCTGGACCTGGGCGACCACCCCGGCCAGGCGGTCCGCGCCCAGGGCATCGCTGACCGGCACGAAGCTCGCCCCGAGCAGGGCTGTGGCCCAGAACAGCAGAGGCAGCTCCGGGTGCATCCCGGACTGGGCGAGCACCCGGGTGCCCGGACCGACCCCCAGCCTGCGCAGCAGGGTCGCCGCCATGCGCACCACCAGGTCGGCGTCGGCGTAGCTGAAGACGCTGCCGTCTCGTGCCCCGACCCACAGCGGCTCACCGCCGTGGGCCTGGACGCGGGTCTGCCAGAGCCGGGTCAGGGTGTCGGTGCCGGGCAGGGGGAGCACGTGCTGCGTGCGGTAGTAGGCCTGGAGCCGGGCTGTGGCCGCCGAGACCGGAGCCAGCCGAATCAGCTCCGCCCGCTCCAGAGCCTGCAATCGCTCCAGCGCTTCGGGGACCGGGATGGCGGCGCGCTCTGCGAGCTCGGCCACTGTGTCGAAGCGAGCCGCCCGGAACAGCAGGGTCCGGTCCACGGTGTCCAGCGGCGGGGACTCCAGGCGCGCGGCATGGGCGGGGTGGCGGGCCAACATCTCCCCCGCGCCCCCGGCCATGGCTTGCGGGTCGGGGCCTGCCTGGCCCGTGGCCGGGTCCAGCCGCGCCAGCGGGTTCAGCAGCACCCGGTCGTCCTGGGCCCGAGGCCGGCGGGCTGGCCGGCTCGCTGCCGGCGCCGTGGGCCCCACCCACAGACAGGCATTGTAGTGACGCCGGCGCACCACCTGGTGCGGGTCGACGCCCACAGCTGCGCTCAGGAGCGCCTTCTCCGACAGCACCCAGCCCTGTTGACCCGGACCCAACACCCTGGCGAAGAGCTGCTCGTAGTCCCGCTGGGTGCGCAGGGTGCCCTCCCGGGCGAACCATGGGTCCGGCTCGGCGTCGGCCAGGTGGACGTGGGGAAAGACCAGCGGCGCGTTCGGGGCGGCGACCCGCAGGCACTCGGCCAGAAAGCGCTCGGGGTCCGCGTGGTGCACCAGATCGTGGCCGTACACCAGCGCGAAGCTGTCGTCCTGGAAGGGGAGGGCGGCCAGCGGATCGAAGAAGGCCACGTCCCAGTTGTCCGGACGCAGGTCCTCGGAGAGCCACCAGGCGTAGCCCCGCACGCCGAGCACGTCTCGAGGCCCGATCCAGCCGCTCAGGACTTCGGCGTCGGGGAAGAGCCCGGCGAGCAGGGCCCCGCTCCACCCGGTCCGGCAGCTCAGGTCCAGGATCCGATCCCTTGGTGCCAGCCGCTCTCTCAGGCGAGGGATCAAGGGCAGCAGGGCCCGCTGGGCCTCGTTGAAGGGGTCGTAGGCGGCGTACAGGTCCCAGGCCGGACGACGGGCCTTGCGGGCCCACTGGCGGCCCTCTGTCGACCGGTCCTCCAGGGGCGGCGGCGCCTGCCCGCCCAGAAAGGCCAGGCCGCGGGTCTCAGGGGCCACCCGCCCACACCCGGCACAGGTCAGCCGCGGGTCCAGTGGCCCCCCGCAGCCGGCGCACAGGGCCCGCTCGCGCCAGCTCCCCTCAGGCCGCACGGCGCCTCCGAAGGCCCACGAGCAAGCCCAGGGCGGCCAGGCCCCAAGCGCCGTCGCGGTGTGCCGGCCCGGCGCTGCAGCCCTCGCAGCGACTCACGGGATCCGTGCCGCCGGAGTCGGCGGGCGGCGCCGAGTCGCGGGTGTCCGTGTCGCCGGAGTCCGGCGCACCCGAGTCCGTCGGTGCGTCGTCGGAGATGAGCCACAGCCCCTCGGCGTCGGTCGCCAGGTGGAAGCCCTCTCCGTCGACCAGGGTGGCCCCGTCGGCGGTGATGCCCGGCCCGCGGATCAGCAGCGTGCGCACCCCGCTGGGCGCCTGGAGCAGCCGCACCTGCCCGGCCAGCGTGGCCGTCTCTGCCGTCGGCGGGTCGGCCCCGGGATCCAGACCCAGCTGCCCCGCGGGGCCCAGGGTCAGGGCCTCGACGGCCAGGGAACCGCCATCCCGAAGCCACGCGGCCCCGCCGTCGTCGACGGTCAGGCTGTCCAGGGTGACCGCGCTGTCGATCCCCACCAGGGGCCACACCGCGCCGCCGACCACCGACCCCGGGTCCGCCTGGGCCGCGGTCCAGCGCGCCCAGCTGTGCACAAAGGCCTGGGGCACCGGGCCGAAGGGATCGTCGAAGACCACGTCGTGGGCCGTCTGCTGGACCCGATCGATCGCGTCGGCGGGGACGATGTCCGGGGGCGGCAGGCCGATCGGCGAGCGCCCCGTCAGGCCGCCGTACAGGATGCAGGCCGCCAGATAGGAGCCGCTCTCGCTGGGATGACCGCCGTCCTCGTAGAACAGGTCGTGGAAGGCCGTGCCCTCGGCCACCGGGTCCTGTCCGTCCGCCACGAGCTGGTCGTGGATCTGCTGGTAGCCCAGCCCCGCAGGCGCCACGAACACCGGCCTCTCCGCCGTGGACCACTCCGACGCATAGGCCAGCACCCCTTCGGTCAGCCGGTCCTGCATGGCGCTGTAGTCCGGGTAGATGTCCGGGTAGCGGTCGTCGCCGTCCAGGCGTCCCCAGGTCAGCAGCAGGATGGTGTCCGCCGGAAGGCCCGCGACCAGCTCGTTCAGGGCCCCGCCGGAGCGCAGACTGTCGTCGTACTGGTTGTCTCCGGGCCCGAATCCCGGGATCGCGCCGTGGTCCTGGAACAGTACCAGGTCCCAGTCCCCGCCGGGACTGAGCAGCTCGGGGTACCAGGCGCTCTCGGCGTCCAGGGTCTCCAGCAGGTGGTCAGCCAGGCCGTAGCCGGGCCCCGTGAGCCGTCGGGTACCGACCTCTGGCCACTCGTCGACCGACGCTTCGAGGGCCTTGGCCAGGAAGTTGTCGATGCCGCTGTTGTAGTCGATGAAGCTGTTGCCGAGCATCAGCGTGCGCTGGTCCGCAGCGTGGACCAGCGGCAGCAGCAGCGCCAGCAAGAGGGGGGGCACGGGCGGAATCGTGCCACCTCGCCGCGGGCGTCGCCACTCCGCCCGACGTCACTCCGCCAGGAAGCCCAGTCCGTCGATCAGGACCAGCGGACCGGTGTCGTCGTGGTCGGCCCCGGCATAGCTCTGGTCCCGGCTCGCAAATCCGTCCTCGTCCCGTTCCGCGAGCTGCGCGACCAGGGTGTCAAAGGCCACCAGCGACAGCGTGTCCTCGAATTCCCCCATGCCCAGGAACAGCTTGCGAGGTGTCTGGGCGCTGCCCAGGGTCGCCTGGTCCAGGTCGACCTGGAGCAGGTGATCGTCAGCCCAGCCCAGGGTCGGACTTGCCGACAGCAATCGAGGGAACACCGGGTCGGCCAGCGCCGCCTCCTGGTAGAGCACCCAGGCTGCGAAGTAGCCCCCATAGGAGTGGCCCAGCAGCGTGTTCCCGGGCTCGGCCGCGATGGGCCAGCGCGCCTCGACCCACGGCACCAGCTCGTCGGTCAGGAAGCCGTAGAACTGCTCCCCGCCGCCACTCAGGGGCTCGCGCTCGTCGTAGGGGCTCAGGTAGTCCCGGTTCCGATTCAAGGCGCCTGGATCGGGGTAGCCGATGCCCACGGAGATCAGGGGATCCAGCGCCGGGTGGTCCGGGAGCAGCTCCCGGAACAGCGCCGTGTTCCAGTCGGCGTCCAGGTAGTAGATGGCGCTGCAGGCCCCCTCCTGGCACGCGGCGGGCACGTGCACGTAGATGCAGTAGTCGTCGTCGACGGTCTCGCTGCGAAGGACCTGGACGGTCCAGGACTCGGCGGCTCCGGTCTCGGCGGGCCGGCAGGCCAGCATCGTGGTGGCGAGGACGGTGAGCACGGGCCGCAGTGTAGAGCGACGCTGCGGGGGCACCCCGTGAACGGTTTTGCGGCTACCCTCCAGGCGATGTCCGCCTCTACCTTGCTGCTGCTCGCGGCCTGTTCCGGCACGGCAACCACAGTCGGGACGGACTCGGCGACGGACTCCCAGGACAGCGCCACAGACAGCGCCGACCCCAGCCTGATCCCGGTCTCCGTCTCGGCCAGCGGCGCCATCTCCTGCCCAGCACCGGACCTGAGAGCGGCCGAGCCCATGGTCCTCCAAGACGGCGGTGCGGACTGGCAGGCCCAGCTGGCCAGCGTGTCGCCGGACACCACCGCCTATGGCCAGGGCGTGGTGGTCGGGGACTTCGACGGCGACGGCCTGTTCGACCTGTTCCTCCCCAACGCCGGCATGGACGAGCTGTTCCTGAACGCCGGCGACGGCACCTGGGCCCTGGCCCCGCCGGGCCACCTGCCGGAGAACACGGACCTGACCGAGGCCGCCAGCGCTGTGGACGTCGACGACGACGGCGATCTGGACCTGTTGGCGGTGAACCGAGGAAACCCCAACGCGCTGTGGCTCAACGACGGCAGCGGGCGCTTCGCGGTGCACGACGCCGGCTTCCAGCAGGAGGACTTCGGCAGCATCGGCAGCACCTGGGGCGACGTGAACGGCGACGGCACCCTGGACCTGTTCGTCGGGGCCCACTTCAGCCGGGCCAACCAGGAGGGGCGCAAGCCACCGCCCAAGGACAGCCAGGGCTTCGGCACCGGTGATCCCAACGAGTTCTACCTGGGCCTGGGGGGTGGCGACTTCGAGAACCGCGGCGACGTGATGCTCCCGGACACCATGCGGTGCTTCACCTTTGTGCCCGGCCTGCACGACCTGGATCTGGACGGCGACCCCGACCTGTACCTGGTCAACGACTTCGGCACCTTCCAGATCCCCAACGTGCTGCTGCGCAACGACAGCTTCGACCAGGAGCCGATCTGGACCGACATCTCCGAGGCGAGCGCCGCCGGCCAGCCCCTCCAGGGCATGGGCCTGGGGGTCGGGGACGTCAACGGCGACGGCTATCCGGACCTGCTCGTGAGCAGCTGGTCCGAGCTGGCGCTGTTCACGTCGAGTCCGGACGGGGTGTACGTCGACGCGGCCGCCAGCCGTGGCCTGGTGCTGGGCCAAGACAACCGCCACGTGGCCTGGGGCGTCGAGCTGGTGGACCTGGACAACGACGGGGACCTGGACGCCCCGGTGTCCTTCGGCCAGGCGCCCGGCCTGGGCGAGAACTCCCCCGAGACCAACCCCCTGGCCCAGCCGGACGGGCTGTGGCTGCAGCAGGACGACGGGCAATTCGTCCAGGCCGCCGACGACTGGGGCATCGCGGACCCGGAGATCGCGATGGGCTTCGCGGTGGCGGACCTGAACGACGACGGCTTCCCAGATCTCGTGAAGCGGTTCGTCAACGCCCCGGCGCGCATCTACCTGGCCCGATGCGACGACAGCGCCTGGCTGCGGGTGCGGCTGCATCAGCCCGCCCCGAACGTGGACGCGGTGGGCGCCCGGCTCGTGCTGACGGCTGGGGGCGAGACCCAGGTGCGCGCCATCGCCGTGGGCGGCACCAGCCTGTCGTCTTCGGCGCCGCCCGAAGCCCACTTCGGTCTGGGCTCCCACGATCGGGTGGACCGCCTGGAGGTGCAGTGGCCGGACGGTCAGCGCTCGGCCATCCGCGACCTCGATGCGCGGCAGATCGTGGACCTGACCCGGGAGTGAGCGCCCGCCCCGCAGCGCGGCCGCGGATCCCCGGTCGGGCCGCTGGACAGCGGCCGCTCCCGATTGGGCCCAGTCGGCCGTTCCGCCTCCCAAAGCCCCTGATCCCTTGGTGTTGGCGCCCGTTGGCGCGGTAACGTGCAGCCGTCGGGCGGAGTTCCCCGGTCCGACAGGCACGCCATGGACCGCACCGCCCCAAGGCACCGCGGCGACGGCCCTCGGGACGTCCCACTTCCGGCCCTCTCCGGCCAGGGCCGCGAGCTTGTGGACCGCCCGCTGGCAGGCGCCGACGAGCTCGAGAGCTGGGTGGTGGACTGGTCGTCCTGGGTCGGCGACGTTCGCGCCTGGTGGCGCGGGCGGCGCGTGGTCCCAGAGACCCGCCTCGAGGCCGCCCGCCAGGTCAACGAGGCCCTGCAGCCGCTCCACCTGCGCATCGCGCGGCGGCTGGTCAATCACCCGGCCGCCCGGCACCTGCCCACCGAGGAATTCGGCCAGCTGCTCCGGCGGACCCGCACCGACGTCGACCTGTACGCGCCGGAGCTGCAGCTGCTCCGCGCCCAGGAGTCCGCCGCCCTGGTCGAGCTGGACACCCTGCAGCCCTCCCGGCCCGTGGTGTTCCGCGGACAGAAGCTCCCGGTCCCCGTGGTGGACGGGATGCGCACCGCGGCGAGCCCCGGTCGCCGCGAGGAAGCCTGGTGGACCCTGGGGGCCCACGACCAACGGCAGCGTCGAGGCGTCGACCTGCTCCTGGACGAGCTCCTGGGCATCCGTGCCAGGCTGGCCCAGGGCGCACGGGTCGGCGACTACCCGAGCTTCCGCTGGCGAGAGCAGCGCAGCTTCTCCTTTGGTCCCCAACAGGCCCGGATGCTCCTGGACGGCATCGCGCGGGTGGTCACCCCGCGGCTCCGGCGCTGGCAGAGCTTGGTCCGTCAGAGCCACGGGCTGGGCCCCTTGAGGCCCTGGGACGACCGGCTCCAGCTGGGGCCGCCGCTCCACAGCCTGCGGGATCCAGACGACCTGGCGCGGCGGGCCCACCGCGCCTTCGAACGGGTGCACCCGTCCTTTGGCAGCTGGTTCAAGTTGTTGCTCGATCAGGGCCTGGCCGATCTGCGGCGCGGCACCCTGGGCGGTCGCCGGGCCTGGACCGCCCACGGGGTCAACCAGATCCCCACCGTGCGCGTCCCCTTCACCGGGGACCACGACGACCTGGTGCGGGTGCTGCACGAGGGCGGGCACGCCTTCCACGCCCTGGCCCGACGCAGCCAGCGTCTGGTCCAGAACCGGGCAGCCCCGGTGGCCTTCGCCGAGGTCGCCAGCCACGCGATGGAGCTGATCGGCAGCGAACACCTCGAAGGCGCGGTCTATGGCCGGCGCGATGCCATCACCGCCCAGCTGCGGGCCCTCGGCCGAGTCGTTCGGCTGCTCTGTGGCATCGCGCGGGTCGAGTCCTTCCAGTTCTGGCTGCACGACCACCCCCACCACGGCCCCCGCGCTCGCGAGGCCGCCTGGGTCGAGCTGGGGCACCGCTTCGACGGCGACGTGGACTGGACGGGTCTCGAAGCCACCCGAGGCAAGGGCTACCTGGGGCATCGGGCCCTGCTCCAGGATCCCTTCGGTCAGCTCCCCTATGCAGTCGCCCTGGTGGGTTCGCTCCAGGTCTGGGCCGCCTACCGCCGGGACCCCAAGGCCACCCTGGATCGCTACATGGCGGCTCTGTCCCTGGGCTGGTCCCAGGACCTGGCCGGACTCTTCCAGGCCGCAGGTCTGGACCTGGACCTGTCTGCCGCGCCGTTGGAACGGGTCATGGTCACTTGGGACGACCGGGTCGACGCCCTCAGCAGGCAGCTGGAGCGGGCGGGACGAACCCCTGTGCCATCCACCGTCCGCCGCTCTCGGCCAGGGTCCCTGCGCTGATCGGATCGCGGAACACCGCCGGGATCTCCCGGCAGCTACCCTGTGCCCGTGACGCAACACGGCTTCCTGGTCCTGCCTCGCCCGGGCGAGACGACTCTGCGCACCCTTCGGCGCAAGGTCCGCCTGCTGGCCGTGCGCACCCTGGTCACCGCCCGGGTCCCGGGGCCGGTCTCCAGGCCCCTGGCGCGGTTCCAGGACTGGCTCACCGAGGCCCTGCAGGCACGGCCCGGTGCCGTGCTCGAGGCGGTGGGCAGTCCCGACGTGCTGCCCCAAGTCCTGTGTCTCGCCGCGGGCCTGACCGACCCTGCGGCGCGGATCGCCGAGGGGGTGCCCAACCTGCTGGCCGCCCTCCCCGAGCGCCCGCCCCAGGCCCTGCTGTGGGACCACCCCGTGTCCCGGCTGGCCGTGCCCGCGCTCGGTCGTGCCTGGACCTTCGAGCCCCCGCTCCGGGGCCTGGTCGTAGACCCGCTGGGCATCGAGGTTCGCCACAGCGACGACCGCCTCGAGCGGCTCCCGCTGGCGGGGGGACTGTCCCCCTACCACCCGCTGGCCGACGGCCTGGCGCTGGCGACCCTCGACACCCACCCGCTCTCGGACCACGAGGACCACCCGGACAAGTCTGGGAACGCCCTGGACCTGGGCGGGCGCTCCGTCCAGGACTGGACAGCGGCCCTGAGAGAGGCCCTGGCGCTGATCGCGTTGGCCCTGCCCCACTGGGCGGCCGAGCGCCCGGTGACCCTCACCCGACTCCTGCCCGTGGGCTTCGAGCCCGAGCGGCACCTCTCCGCCAGCTACCGCGAGGCCCCAGGGCTGGCTTGGCTGACCTTGCACCCTGACCCGGTGACCCTGGCCGAAGCCATCGTGCACGAGGCCCAGCACAGCAAGCTCAACCTGGTGAGCTGGCTCGATCCGGTGCTCGTGAACGGGCAGACGACCTGGACCGAGAGCCCTGTGCGTCCCGATCTGCGGCCCCTGATGGGCGTGCTGCTGGCGGCCCATGCCTTCGTGCCCGTGGCCATGCTCCACCACCGCCTGGCGGCCCTGGGCCACCCGCTGTCCCAGACCCCGCACTTCGCTCGGCGCCGCGCCCAGGTCCTGGAGAGCAACGCCCGTGGGCTGTCGGTGATCCAGGAACAGGGGGAGCCGACCGCGCTGGGAGCGCGGGTGGTGCGTGACCTGGCTGCGCTGCACGCAGGGCTGCTCAGCGCCTGAGCAGGGCCTCGCCGCCCATCACCTCGGCCAGCACGCCGCGCATGTCGGCCAGGGTGAAGGGCTTGGGCAGAGCCGCGATGAAGCCGTGCTCCTGGAGTGTGCCCAGCGCCGCCTGGCCGGAGTAGCCACTGGTACCGATCGCCCGGACCTGGGGATCCAGGGCGTGCAAGGCCTTGAGCGTCTCCAGCCCGCCCATGCCGCCGGGCACTGTCATGTCCAGCAGGACCAGGTGAAAGGGCTTTTCCTGGGCCCGGGCGGCCTTCCAAGCGTCCACCGCCTCCTGGCCCTCGCTGGTGGTGGTCACCGAGAAGCCGAGCCTCGCCAGCATCATCTCCGCGACCTCGGACACCACCGGGTCGTCATCCATCACCAGGATGCGCACCCCGTCCTGGGGTCCCAGGTGGTACGAGGGCAGGTCGGTCTCCAGGGGCGGTCCCGACGTCGGCAACCAGAAGCGGATGGTGGTGCCTACATCGGGCTCGGAGGTGATCTGGATCTGGCCGTCGTGCTGCTTGATGATCGAGTGGGCCACCGCCAGGCCCAGGCCGGTGCCGGTCTCCTTGGTCGTGAAGTACGGCTCGAAGACCCGGCGCAGGGCGGCCTGGGGGATCCCGCTGCCGTTGTCCACGACCTCGACCTCGATGAAGTCGCCAGAGGGCCGGCCGGGCACGGCGTCGCACTCCAGCTGGTAGCGAGCGTTCACCCGCAAGGTCCCTCGATTGCCCATGGCCTCGCAGCCGTTGATCACCAGGTTCTGCACGACCTGGGCGAACTGGCCCCGGTCCACCGTGGCGTAGAGGTCCTCCTCGAGGTCCATGGCACAGTCCACCGCGCGGCCGGCCAGGGCAAAGGTCACGGTCTCGGTGATCAGGTGGCCGACCGACGTGTTCTTGCGCAGGGGCTGGCCCCCCGCCGCAAATGTCAGGAGCTGGCGACTCAAGGCCTTGGCGCGCACAGCAGCACGCTCGATCCGCTGGAGCAGGGTGAACGCCTTGCTGTCCTCGGCCAGGACCTCCATGGCCAGCGACACGTTGCCCGACACGCCGGTGAGCAGGTTGTTGAAGTCGTGGGCGATGCCCCCGGCCAGCACGCCCAGGCTCTCCAGCTTGCCCGCGCGCAGGAGCTCCTCCTCGGCCTTGCGCAGATGAGTCCGGTCGTGGAGCACGATGAGCTGGTCGGTGCGGTTGTGGTCGTGGTCCTCGAGCGCGGTGTGGGTCAGCTCCACCTCGATCCGGGCGCCGATCCTGGACTCCAGCTCGGCCTTGAGCTTCTGGGGCCCGTCGCCGCCGGATCGGGCCAGGTCCAGCGCGCCTCCGCCGTCCACCGCAGTCACCTGGACCACCCGCGCCACCGGCTGGTCCAGGGCCTCGATCAGGTTCCAGCCGGTCAGCCGCTCGGCGGCCTTGTTCATGTCCTGGACCCGGCCCTCGCTGTCGGTGCGGACCACGCCGTCGTGCAGGCTCGCCAGGGTGGCTTCCAGAGTGGCGGTTCGCGCCTGTTCCCGGCCGAACACCCCCCACAGCAGCGACATGACGGCGAGCAGCAGGAAGCTGATGAGCAACATGACGAGCGTGACGCGCTCGGGCTGGCGGAGCGCCGTCGCGACGATTCCCCCGCCCTGGATCGCGCGGACCTCGACAGCCACCAGCACGGCCGCCAGCAGGGACAACACCCCCACACGGAAGTCCCGGATCCGCCGCCAGAGGATGAGCGACAGTCCCAGGGCGGTCAGGCGCAGGGCCAGTGACACGATGTGGACGACGACCACAGCAGCCTCTCGGGGCGCAGGCTACCACCGCGGTAGACTGCGCCGGTCCGGGAGCGCAGCGGTTGGAAGACGTCCGAGAGACCTTTGCCTTCCAGGTCCTGTGGCGCTTGCTGTGGCTCTTGTGGGTCCCCTTCGGCGTGTTCCTGTTCCGGCAGCGGGCGACCTGGCGGGCGCCGTTTCCCCGCAAGGGCTCTGTGCTCATGCTGGGCAACCACGTCTCTTTCTGGGACCCGCTGTGGGTGGCGTGGCCGTTGCGCCGGGGCGTGCACTACATGGCGTCGGCCAACCTGTTCCGCTTGCCTGGGGTCGCGTGGTTCGTGCGCTCCCTGGGCGCGTTCCCCAAGGAGCGCTTCGTCAAGGACCGGGACTCCGTCAAGACCCTGGTGGCCCACTACGAGGACGGCCAGGTGGTCGCGCTCTTCCCCGAGGGTCTGCGCACCTGGGACGGTCGCCAGGCGCACGTGGGCCAGGGCATCGGTCGGCTGATCAAGCGCATGGACGCGCGGGTGGTGTTCTGTCGCAACCTGACCGGTCACCTGTCCCAGCCCCGCTGGGCCCGGTACCCCCGCTGGATCCCGGTCCAGCTGGAGTACAGCGAGCCCATGAGCTACCCGCAGGACTGGACCGTCGAGCAGATCACAGCCGATGTGGTCGACAGGATCCGCATCGATCACGAGCCCGAGCAGGTGGCGGGTTGGCTGCTGGGTTTCCGCATGGCCCATGGTCTGCGCGACTTCGTCTGGGCTTGTCCCGCGTGCGAGGCGCTCGACGTGCTGGACGTCGATGACCGCGACGGGAACCGCGTCGTCTGCACCGCCTGTGGCGCCGCGTGGTCGGTCAACGTGCTGGCCCGCATGACGGGCCAAGGCGATGCCCCCGATCTGACCGTGGCAGCGGCTTCGGACCGGGCCAAGGCCCTGGTCGGATCCCCTCCGGCCCAGGACCGGGAGCGCTTGACCCGGGACGGCATCGCCCTCGACGCGTCCGATGCCGAGGTCTTGGAGATCAAGGGCAAGGGCGACCTGCGCCCGCTCGCGGCGGGGACCCTGGCAGTGACCCCAGAAGGGCTGAAGATGACGGGGAACGCCCCGTGGGCTCTGAACTTCGCCGACATGAAGGTCTGTTTTGTCGACGTGGGCAACCAGCTCCAGGTACGGACCCACGAGGCGCTGCTGCTGGTCCGGCCCGGCACCCAGAGCGCGATCATGTGGGAGCACTTCATCGAGACCTGGCGCCGGGGTGCGGCCGAGAAAGCCTGAGGGTCCATTGAAGATCCGAGCGTCTTGAGCCGTAGGGTCGCGGATGTTTCAATCCGCCCACCTTCCGGAGGACTCTATGAGAGGCATGATTCTCGGCAGCGGCTTCGCTGTCTTCGTCGGACTCGCCCTGGGCTGCGCGCCCAAGCCAGCCACCCCCCCGCCCGCCGCGGCCGAGACCGCGCCGGCACCCGCCCCTGCGCCCGTCAAGAGCGACGTGGCTGACGACCGGGTCGACCTGGCCCAGCTCAACCAGATCGTCGAGGACTGGCACAAGGCCTGGAAGTCCAACAACAAGGCCGCCGAGAAGAACGCCGACAACCGGCTGATGCGCTGGATCAACCAGGAGCTGGCCGAGGACCGGACCCAGACCCAGGAGGCCAAGCAAGAGGCCGCGGGCAGCACCCACGCCGGCACCCCCAAGGCCGGCGCCGACGACCGCCAGGACGCCGAGAAGATGCAAAAGGAAGCCGAGCGCACCCGCAACATCGCCACCCGGCTCAAGAACATGCAGGGCGCGTTCACCAAGGGCACGGCCACCGAGGTCCAGTACCAGAAGAAGTCCGACCTGCTCCGTCAGCTCCAGAAGATCGCCCAGCGCGAGCTGGAGCGCTCCCGCCAGGAACAGGCCGAGGACACCGGCCAGGGCAAGAGCGGCGGCAAGGCCAACGCGGGCAGCAGCAGCGGCGGCAAGCAGTCAACGACGTCGAGCAGCGGCGGCGGTGGCAAGAAGCAGACCGCGTCCGGCAGCAGCGGTGGTGGCGGCAAGCAGTCGTCGTCGTCCAGCAGCCAGAGCGCCGAGAAGATCGGCCCCAAGAAGCTCGTCGCGGCCATCAACAAGTGGCTCAACGGCCGCAAGAACAAGACCCCCAAGACGGTCAAGGACGCCGACAAGCAGATCAAGCTCTGGTGGCAGCAGGAGCTCGCCCGCTCCAAGCCCTGGACCCCGCGGTCCAAGGAGATCGCCATGAAGCTCAAGAAGATGCAGCCGTCGTTCAACAAGAACGAGGCCACCGCGGCCCAGTGGCAGAAGAAGAAGGAGCTGCTCATCGAGCTGCGCAAGATCGCGAACGCTCGGATCAAGTAGCGATGCGACGCGACAGCCCCCGGACCGGGGGGCTGTCATGGCGCTGATCAGTCGCCAGGACCCTCGATGAGGGCTCTGGCCTGCGCCACATAGTCCCGCGCCCGCTCGAGCTCGGGGGCCAGGTCTTCGGTCAAACCGAGATGCCCTGGGCCACGATGTCGCGGGCGAGCAGGCGTTCCCCGGCCAGGAGGCCATCGAAGTGGTCCCCCGGCGCCACATAGGGGGACAGGAAGACGCCGGTCTCGAGTCCCACGTCGTCGCCCATGTCGATGACCTCGCGCCACTCGGGGCGGGTCAGGCCCTCGATGACCACCGCGACGTCGACGTCCGAGTGCTCGTGGGCTTCGCCTCGGGCCCAGGAGCCATAGAGCCGTACGAAGCGAACCCGGCTGCCAAACCGCCTGGCCAGTCGCTCTGCCAGGGACTCCAGCGCAGGCCGAAGCGACGGTGGGATCTCCGGGGTCATGTCGGCAGTCTACCCGGGGTGGCGCCGCAGGGCATCCGTGGCCGGATCAGGGGATCGCCGAGAACTCCCGCTCTCCGTGGGCCCCCAGGTAGTAGCCCCAGACCCCTTCGCACACGTGGCTGTAGCGGCAGTCCTGGCACGTGGGCAGGTGGTGCTTCAGGTCGTAGCGCTTGCGGTCCTGCCAGTTGAACCGGGCTCGGCCGCCGTCGACCTTGGCGACGCCGTCCCCGTTCTCGGCGCGGATCGAGCAGCTCGTGTCCAGGTCTCGAAACTCGCCGACGTAGCGCTGGGCCAGCCGCCAGTTGCCCAGGACCTCGAGCGGCAGGACGCACATCGGGAACCCGCCGAAGGTGAAGTTCTTCTTCCAGTGGAACTCGTTCAAGAGCACGGTCTTGACCAGGACCGGGACCACCTGCTTGTAGGTCGGCGTCAGGCTCGCTTCCTCGGTGGCGTAGCCTTCGGTCCGGATGAAGTTCGCCCGCACGTCGTCGATGCCCAGGCTGAAGAAGTACTTGAGCATCCGGGGCAGGACCTTGTAGTTCCAGCCATTCACCACGATGTTCACGGACACGTTGTCCCGCAGGCGGCCTGCGTCGCGGGCCTTGACCAGGAGCTTCAGGGCCTGCTGTTTCTTGAGGAAATTGCCCGGCACCCGGGTCAGCCGGTCCTCGAGGGCGGCGGTGTGGCCGTGGGAGCTGACCGTCACCCGGGTCAGGCCGGCGTCGAGCACCCGCTCCAGGTAGTGCTCCAGCCGCAGCCGGGTGGCGTTGGTGGCGATGGCGATGCGCGTGTAGCCGAGCTCCCGGGCATAGGCGATGGCGTGGGGGAGCTTGGGGTAGGTGGTCGGCTCCCCACCCAGGAAGCCCACGCTGCGGGCGCCGTCGGCGTAGAAGCGCTCCAGCTCCTCCTTCATGGTCTCGATCTTGATGTAGGAGCGGTCCTCGGCCTTGGGCAGTCCGTCCAGGCAGAACACGCACTTGTTGTTGCACGCCTTGCCCACGTTGATCTCGACGTTGGGCCGGCGGTCCCGCTGGATCTCGAACAGCTGGGCCTTGTCGGGCAGGGCTGGGGTGGGGGCACTCACGGGGCCAGGGTAGCGCTTTTTGGGGGGTAGGGCGGGGTATCCTAGGCCTAGGGACCGCTCCAGGCAGGAGAGCAGCGTGACCGCGATCGAACCGGGGACCCTCGGGGCTTGCCAGCCCGGGGGCCTTGGCGCTCTTGGTGTGGATCCAGAAGCCCCTGGCCGCCTGGCTGAGGGGCCCGGGTCAGCACAGATCCCATCGCCAGTTCCCGACAACCTCTTAGACCACCTTGATCTGCCCCAACCGCCCAAAATGCCGATCCTGGCTCATCAGCACCAACCCGTGCTGCACCACCAACGCCGCGATCCACAGGTCATTCGTCGGGATCGGCGTGCCCTGGGCCCGGAGCTGGAGGTACAGTGCCGCATAGGTGTGCGTCGTCGCCTGGTCGGGCACCAACACCCCGACCCCGGCCTCGCCCAGGAACCGGCGCAGGACCCGCTCGTTTTCCAGGCTGCGCTGTCCCCTCACGAAGCCGGCCCGGAGCTCGGCCAGCACGATCAGCGGCAGCCAGACCTCGTCCGCGTCCTGGACCAGGGTCAGCACGTCTTCGTGTCCCCGGGCCAGATCGGCGTAGCGATTCGTGTCGAGGGCCAGCCTCATCGCCACAGGTCGTCGTCGATCCGCCGCTGGTCCTGCAGGGCGTCCTGGACCTCGGGCTCTTCGACCCAGGATCCCACCAGATAGGACAGGTCCCGGCGAGGCCGCGGGGTGACACCGAGCCCTTCTTCCAGGACCTCGATGGCCGCCTGGTTCAGGCTCTTGCCGTCTTCCTTGGCCTTGGACCTAAGCGCGGCGTCGAGCGCGGGGGAGATGTTGCGGAGGGTGTACTGCATGCCTGCAATTTGCGCCTACGTTGCAGGCAAGTCAAGCCTTCACCTGATCGGGTTCAGCGGCCGGAGCTCCGAGTCTCCCCACAGCGCCACATACCGGTCGAAGACGCCGAAGCAGACCCCCTTGCGTTCGCAGGGCTCACAGGTCTCTGTCTGCACCCGGTTCCGCCCGGGGTCCCAGCTGTAGATGCCGTCGAAGACCACCTTGCCCGGCTGGTCCTGCCACTCCACGGTGACCCGGGGGTCCCAGTGCAGGTCGTTGCTCAGGGTCCATCGGTCGCCCAGCACGCACAGGGGCACGGCGAAGAAGCGGACCACCGCCCGCTCGGCCCGTGCGGCCGCCACCGGCAGGACCTCGGCCAGCCGGGTCAGGGGCACCGCCAGGTCGCTGTAGTGGTCCAGCCCGCCGCCTTCTGGGGTGGTGTTGGAGACCACGATCAGCCGCGCACCCAGCCGGTCGGCCAGGGCGACGGTGTCGGGCAGCTGGTCCACATTGCGCCGAGTGACGACGGTGTTGACGAAGGCCCCGAAGTCCGGGTCCAGCCGCACGCAGGTCTCGATCGCCCGGGTCACCCGCTCGAAGCTGCCGTCGCGGCCCGCCAGGGGATCGTGGGTCGCGGCGTCTGGGCCGTGCAGGCTGAAGAGCGCCTCGTCCAGCACCGGCAGGGCCTTCCGGGCGAAGTCCTCGCGGCTGAGCATCGTGCCGATGGTGCCGATGCTGGTGCGCATGCCCAGCTTCTTCGCCAGAGCGCAGACCTGGACGAACCGGGGGTGGATGGTGGGCTCCCCGCCGGTCAGGTGCACGCTGTCCACCCCGCGCTCAGCCATGGTCCGGAGCACCGTGGCCACCCGGCCCCAGGTCACCGGGAACGCCTTGTAGCGGTCCATCCGGTGCTCCTCGGAGCAGAACACGCAGCGCTCGGGACAGGTGTAGGTCAGGTGAAGCTCCAGTCGCCGCATGACCTGGCCTTGGGAGCTGATCCAGGGGCGCTCGGTCAAGCCGCACCCCGCCGGCGAGCCCGCCAGGCGAAGAACTCCGGGTACAGGGCTTCGCACAGCCGGGTCAGCTCGGCATCGACCCGCTGGGTGCTGTCCCACACGCGCTCGGGCAGGGCCTCCTGGAGCAGTCGATTGGTGCGGCTCGCGGCATCGCTCAGGGCCTCTCTCGTCGGCGGCTCGTCCAGGGTGCCCACCCGGGTCCGGTGCCGGAGCTCGTCCAGGGCCGCGCTCAGGCCGACGTTGCTGGGGTGCAGCGTGCAGTCGGCGTCCACCACCAGCCCTGTGTTGAAGAAGGGTGTGGGCGCTCGGGTGAACAGGTTGCGCAGGTAGAAGGCTCGGCCCGCCCTCCACCGGGCCGTGACCCGGGCAGCGATGGCGTCGAAGCTGACCCGGAGCGCGTCGAGCTGGTCCGGCCGCCACGGCAGGAAGTAGCCCGGGAGCAGGTTGAAGCGGCGGAAGCCCAGGCTCAACAGGTGGGCCAGGTTCTCGTCGGCGCCCGCAGCGCTGGCCGGCGGGATGGTCTGGGTCACCACGACCCGGGGGGTTCGGATCAGCTGGGGGAGCAGCGCGAGCACCCGGTCATAGCTGTCCGCGACCCCGGGCAGGGCTCGCCGGAACCGGCGGTGGGCCTCCGGGGTGCCGTCCATGGACAGGGTCAGGATCAGCTTGGGCGTGGCGCGGACCCGGTCCAGCCAGGCCTCGTCCAGGCCCAGGCCGTTGGTCGACAGGTAGATCCTGCGGATCCGAGGTTCTGCAACCGCTCTGTTGATGGCGGCCGAGACCACGTCGGGGACCAGCAGGGGCTCTCCGCCGAAGAGCTTGATGTCGCCGCCGCCGAAGCGTTGGGCGAAAAGGTCCACGGCACGGGTCGCGTCCTGGGGAGTCAGCGAGGGCCAGCCGTCCTTGGCGGTCGGGCAGTAGCTGCAGCGCAGGTTGCAAGCGCGGGTGACGGTCAGGATGAGCTGGCCAGCGGGGGGCCGCCGGCGCGAGGCCGCGTCAGGCACCTACCACTGGCCGTGGGATCCGTGCGAGCCGTGGCTGCCGTGGGACCCATGGGACCCGTGGCTTCCGTGGGACCCGTGGCTTCCGTGGCTTCCGTGTGAACCATGGGATCCGTGGCTGCCGTGGCTGCCGTGGGAGCCATGGGACCCGTGGGAGCAGTGGGTCGCGAGCAGGTTCGGGAAGGGTGCGTTGCGATCGAGCATGTCGGGGTCCAGCTCGATGCTGTCCGCGGCCTGGAGGAGCAAGAGCGACGGCGAGGGCTCGTCGTTGACCTGGCCCAGCTCGTCCTTTTGGAGGAATTGCGTGGGCTTGCGGTCGAGCGCCGGGATCTCCGGGACGTCGTCGCTGTAGTCGTCGTGTCGGGCCATTGCTCGCTCAGCCGTTGGTGATTTCCAGTGTATACCCTTGGCAGCTCGGGGACACCGAGGGATCTCGGATGAGCTCCAGGTACCAGCTATAGCCCAGATCTCCGTCATCGCAGCGGTAGTCGGGCTCGGAGCTACAGGACGGCCGGGTGTCCGTCAGGCTGAACTCGTCGTAGCCGTCGGGGTACTCGGTGCACTCCTGGGTGCTGGTGCCCACCGAGTCGGCGTATGCGATGAAGGTGTAGGTGCCGGTCCCCTCCACCATCGTGATCTGGAAGTCGTACTGGGGGACGGCCGAGGTGGCTCCAAAGGCCGAGTCGTCGGTGTGGATCACGTACCAGTCCTCGTCGCCGGTCGCGACCAGGTTGCCGTCGATGGTGATGGTCACCAGGCCGTCGTCGTTGAGCGTGCCCCAGTAGTCCACCGGGTCCGTGTCGCTGTCGCCGTAGCCACTGCTGAAGGTGCTGCTGTCCCAGATGTCCTCGGGGTCACACACCTCGGTGGTCACGGTGTTCGACGACCCCGACACGTTGCCGGCGCTGTCCTCGCAGGTCGCAAAGGCGCTCGTGCTGTCGCCCCGGACCAGGCTCACGGTGTGGCTGAAGCTGTCGCCGCTGCCACAGGTCGCAGACTCGGTCCAGCTGCCCGACGCGTCGGTCAGGTAGAAGACCAGGGAGCATCCTGCTTCGCAGGAGCCGGACAGGGTCATGCTGTCGTCGTTGCGGTACTCGTCGACGCTGCTCAGGGTCGGCTCGTTGGGGGCCTCCGTGTCGTTGACGGACGCGGTGTCGCAGACGGTCGCCGAGCTGTCCGTGCCGTCGCTGCCGCTCACACAACAGGTCCAGGTGTCTCCATCCGACGTGTCGCTGGCGGCGACCAGGCTGGTGGCGTGGGACGTGGCGACGCCGTTCTGCTCCCAGGTGTAGGTGTAGTAGACCGTGTCCCCGTCGGCGTCGGTGCTCGACGTGGACAGGGTGCAGGACAGGTCGTCGTCGGGCTGGGGGCTCGACGGGCTGATCGCGACCACCGGGTCGGTCGGCGGCGTGTTGCCGATGGTCAGCGCGGCGGAGGTGACCGGCGAGCCAGCGTCGCTGCCGTCCCAGGGCCACGCGGTCACCGTGACCGAGTCGTTCTTGGCGAAGGCGCCGGTCAAGGTGCTGCTGGTGGCGCCCGTGACGTCGGTGGTGTTTACCGTCCACTGGTACAGCCAGCCCTCGGAGTCCCCGTCCACGTCGCTCCAGCCGGCCGGCGACGCGGTCAGCGTGTCGTCGGCCAGGGCGGTCGAGGGGCTGATGGAGACGCTGGTCCCCGAGGGTGCGGTGTTGGAGATGGTGAGGGTGTTCGAGATGACCGACGTGCCCACGTCGTCGCCGTCGTCGGGGGTGACGGTGCAGCTGACGGCGTCGCCCTTGTCGAAGTAGCTGCTGGTCAGGGTCGTGCTGGTCACCGACAGGGTCACGCCGGACACGTCCCAGCTGTGGCTCACGCTGACCGTGTCGCCGTCGGCGTCGGACGTGGTGCCTGCGGTGCAGGTGAGGGTGTCGCCCTCGTAGGCCGGGTCCGGTCCCAAGCTGACGCTGTCCAGCTCGGGGGGTGTGTTGTCCACGACAACGGTGTTGGACGTCACCGTGCTGCCCGTGTCGATGCCGTCGTCAGGCGTGATCGTGCAGACCACGCTGTCGTCCTTGGAGAAGTCCCCGCCGTCCAGCGTGCTGCCCGTGGCGGACAGCGTCACGCTGTTGACGATCCAGACGATGGTCTGGTTGATGCCGTCGCCGTCGTCGTCGTTCTCGCCGTTCGCGGCGCAGGTGAGTGTGGTGGTCTCGGTCGCGGTCGTCGGGGTCAGGCTGACCGAGTCGAGGGTCGGCACCGCGTTTTCGATCGTGACGGCGCCGCTGGTCAGGGGGGTGCCCGTGTCTTCGCCGTCCCAGGGCGTGACCACCACCTCGACCACGTCGTCCCTCACGAACGCACCGGAGAAGGTGCTCAGGGTGGCGCCGGACTCGGGGTTCCCGTTGACGAACCACTGGTAGTAGTAGCTCTCGGTGTCGCCGTCGTCGTCGCTCCAGCCGGTGAGCGTGACACCCAACAGGTCGCTGACGATCGGCGCAGTGGGCGTGATGGTGGCGCTTCCGACCGACGGCGCCGAGTTGGAGATGGTCAGGGTGTCCGACGTGACCGGGTCACCGTCGTCCGTGCCGTCGTTCGGGGTCACGACACAGGCGACGCCGTCGTCCTTGTCGAAGTCGGTGCCCGTCAGGCTGTTCGAAGTGGCGCTGACGCTGCCGCCGTTTACGGTCCAGGCATAGCTGTAGCTCACCGAGTCACCGTCGTCGTCGGTGGCGGTGCCGGGGGTGCAGACCACGGTGTCCGCCTCGTAGGCCGGGTCGGGGCTCAGGGTCGCGGTGTCGAGGCTGGGTGGCGTGTTGTCCACCGTGACGGTGTTCGAGGGGACCGGCGTGCCGGAGTCCGTGCCGTCCGACGGGGTCACGATGCACAGCACGTCGTCGCCGCTGGCGAAGTCCGGGGACGCCAGGGTGTCGGTGGTCGCGCTGATCACCACCCCGCCGACCTCCCAGCTGTAGGCGGTCGAGACGCTGTCGCCGTCGGCATCGGCGGCCCCGTTGGGCGTACAGGTCAGGGTGTCCGAGACCTGTGCGCTGGTCGGGGTCAGGGTGACGCTGTCGATGGTCGGAGCGGTGTTGCCGATGGTGACGGTGTTGCTGGTGACTGCCGTGCCCACATCGGTGCTGTCCGCGGGCGTCACGACGCAGGCGACCGCGTCGCCGCTGACGAAGGCCCCGGACAAGGTGCTGGACGTGTCCGAGATGCCGACGCTGTTCACCGTCCAGGAATACGCCAGGCTCACGCTGTCGCCGTCGGCGTCAGCACTGCCGACGGGGGTGCAGGTCAGGGTGTCCTCGACCCCCGCCGGATCCGGGGTCAGCTGGACCAGGGAGACGGTCGGCGGGCTGTTCTCGATCGAGACGGTGTCGGTGCCTGGGTCCCCTTCGCCCGAGCCGTCGCTGGGCGTGACCTCGACCTTCCAGGTCTCGCCACGGGTGGTGCCCGACGAGGGCACGAAGGCGCTGGCGTACTTGGTCAGAAGGCCGTCCTGGTACCAGGCATAGGTGTACGTGATCGTGTCGCCTTCGGGGTCGATCGCGGGCGCGATGATGTTGACGTTCAGGTCGTCGGCCGACGTCGCCGGGTTCGGATCGATCGCGACCTCGGGCGGATCGGGTAGTCCGTTCACCGTGAAGCTGATGCTGTCGCTCCCGGTGAAGCCCTCGGGGTCCGTGGCGGTCAGGGTGATGGTGTGGGCGCCCTGGGGCAGTGCCGCCGAGGTAAAGGTCACCTGGCCCGTGCTGCTGGCGCTCTGGGTGTTGAACTCGCCGCTGACGCTGCTCGACCAGGCCAGGGTCGCGTCGGCCGGGTCGTGGTCCAGGTCGGAGATCGTCGCCTCGTAGAGCACACTCTCGCCCTGGTTGGCGGTGTCGCCGCTGGCCGGGGCCGTGATCAGGACGTTGGGCTGGGTGCCGACCAGGAACTGCAGCGTGTCGGTACAGGTGGCTTCGACCTCGTCGCTGACCTGGAGCGTGATGGTGTGGGCCCCGGTAGACAGGCTGGCTGCGCTGAAGCTGATGTTGCCATCGCTGGCCACGGTGCTCGCGCCCAGGTCACCGTCCAGGTCGCTGGACCACTCGGCGGTCAGCAGGTCCGCGGGCACGTCCAGGTCGGAAGCTGTGGCTTCGAAGGTGGCCGACTGACCCTCGGCCACGCCAGATCCCGGAGCCGGCGCCGTGATTGCGCACTCCGGCGAGTTGTTCGGGTTGCCGACTGTCATGGTCACACTGTCCTGGGCCGTGCGGCCCGCCGTGTCGGTGACAGTGGCCGTGACGTACCACTCGCCGCCGTCCATCTGGACCGATCCCGCGGCGGTGCCGTCGCTGGTGGGCGCGGTCTCCAAGCTCCACTCGCTGGGCCCGGTGGCGGTCCACAGCACGCTCAGGGCGTCGGCCGGGTCCTCGGGGTCGTCGACCAGGGCCAGCAGCTCGACCAGGTGGTCGCTGTAGTAGGTGCCGTCGGCGGTGGGGGTCTGGATCGCGACGGTCGGTGCCCCATTGGGCAGGATCTCCACGGTCACCGTGTCGTCGTCGGCGCCGCCGTCGGGGTTGGTGACCGAGAGCAGGATCTCGGCCGTGCCCTGGGCGAATTCCTGTTCGCAGACGGTGACGCCGGTGGCGTCGAGCACGGCGTCGTCGCACACCCGCTCATTGTTCACGAGCCACAGGACCGTGAGCTTGTCGAGCTCCCGGTCGAAGCTCTGGTCCGACACGATGCCGACCATGCCGACGGGCACGCCCTCGAAGAGCTCGTCGTCTTCTGTGGGGTTCTCGATCGCGACCACGGGAGGGGTCACGACCACGCCAACGTTGTTCTCCTGGCACGCTGCCAGGAGGAGGAAGGGGAGGAGCTGCATGGAGGCCGCCGAGGACGGACCGCCAAGTTAGCACGGACGTAGGCGCCCTGCGGGTTCAGGCCTTGTCGGGCCCTTGGGAGCGTTGGCCCAGCGCCCCGGCGGGGTGGCGGTCGTTGTAGGCGCCCCTGTCCAGACCGCACGCGACCTGTAGTGAGACGCTGAGCGCCATCAGCGCAGTCGCCTGGGCGAGCACACTGGCCCGGGGTGCCAGACCCAGCGGGCCGCCTTCGTGGTCGACGGGGATCGCCAACACCTGATCGGCGGCCAGGGCCAGGGGAGAGTCCGCTCGTGCCGTGACCGCGATCAGGCTGGCGCCCAGGGCCCGGGCTGCCCGTGCCGAGGCCACGAGCTCGCTCGTGGTGCCGCTGTTGGACAGTGCGATCACCACGTCGCCTGGCTCGAGCTGGCCGACGCTGCCGTGGGTCGCTTCCGTGCCGTGGAGGAAGGTCGCGGGCGTGCCGGTGCTGCTGAGGAGGGAGGCCGCATAGCCCGCGACATAGGCGGACTTCCCCACGCCAGTCACGTGGACCCTGCCGCCGGCCTGCCGGGCGGTGGTGATCAGGTCTGTGGCGGCTGCGAGCCGGTCTCGGTCCGGGCCCTGGGTGGCCGTGGAGGCTGCGGCCAGGAAGGTGTCGACCGGGTCTTGGGTCGCGGGCGGAACGGTGGGATCCAGGGCGGGAAGGGGTGCGCCGCCCATCGCGCCGTAGAGCGCCTGGACCCTTGCACGGCACGCCGCCTTGTCCTCGGGGAACGCGCCCAGGCGCTCGCAGCAGGTGGCGCCGCACGCATTGCCCAGGCGAGCCGCGTCGCTGGCAGGCAGGTCCCAGGCCAGCCCGGCGACCAGGCCTCCGAGAAAGGCGTCCCCGGCGCCGGTGGTGTCCACGACCTGGATCGGGACCGAAGGGATGCGGTGGAGCTGGTGGCCGTCGAACAGGACGGAGCCTTGGGCGCCATCGGTGACGGCGACGAGCTGGCAGCCATAGCGATCGGCGAGCTGCCGGGCAACGTCGGCGGCGGTGGTGCCGGGCACCAGGTGTGGGCCCACGGCGGCCAGGGACGGCTTGAGCACGTCGACGCGGGCCAGGACCGCGTGGAGCTCGTCCAGAGAGCCCAGGGCCGGCACGGTGTCGACCAGCGGCACGTCCAGATCCAGGACCGTCGTGGCCCCGGCCTGCTGGGCACGCTCCAGGACCCGCAGGACCGTGGCCAGGGGAAGCTGCGAGACCTCGGTCGTGATGAAGCGGGCTTGCTGGATGAGCCCCCGGAAGTGGGTGTCTACGTCGTCCGGTGAGAATTCGCCCGTGGCCCCTCGGGCCATGTAGATCGCCCGTCCGCCGTCTGGCGCCACGAAGATGTGGGCCTCGCTGCTGGCGGAGCCCGAGAGGTCCAGGTGGCGGGCGATGCCAGCCTGGTCCATGCCCCCCCGCAGGAAGCGCCCGGCGTCGTCGTCGGCCTGCTTGCCGAAGATCGCGGTGTCGGCGCCCAGCAGCGCTGCCCACCCCAGGTGGTTCAGGGTGACGCCACCGACGAAGCGGTGGGTTGTGGCGCCGTCGGCGTGAGACCGGAGCAGGGCTTTCTCTTCCGGCCCGATGATCCGGCTGGTCAGTGTGATGGCGTCGGCCACCATAGAGCCTGTGCCAGCGATGGTGTGGGTCATGGGAACTCGGGAGGTTTGGGCTCCCCAGCTCCCTATTCGGCGGGGAGGGGCTGGGTAAGGGCGTGCAGGAATGCAGCACAGGACGGCGAGAAGACAGCGTCGGCCGGAAGCTCCAGAGCCACGTGGACCCCGGACCAGCGCAGGACCAGCGAAGGCTCGGGGCAGTCCGCGAGCCAATCCAGAGCCGCCGCCCGGACCGACCCCAGGTCCGGATCGGCGAGCGCCGACTCGACGACGCCCGGGAGCTCGTGGAACGGCACGTGGCCGGTGTCGAGTCGGTGGCGGATGATCTCGAGGAAGGACCGGAGCTCCGCCACCCGCTGGACCAGCAGGTCCCTGAGCTCGCCGTCGGAGCCAGGGGCGTCGGGCTCGAGCAGGGCCACCTCGGGCAGCTGGTTGAGGAGGCGTCGGCGTGCATGGGCCGATGCTTCGGCCCGCTGGTTCTCTCTGACTCGGGCCCACTCGATGTGGGCGAACAGCGACGGGTCCGGTGGCTGGAGAGGGTCCGGTGGCGTCCTGTGGCGAGCTCGTCGCTGCCCTTGGTCGACCCTCTCGTCGAGCAGCTGGACCATGTCGACGGACAGCCGCAGCAGCGCCCAGGTCCTGGGGGTCGCGTCGGCGTAGCGATCGGCCAGGGCTTGCAGCCCCAGGTCGGCCGCGTCGAGACGCCGGTGCGCCTCTACGCGGACGCCGGAGAAGAATCGGGCCAGCGCCAGGTCGTCGCAGGCTTCGTCGTCAAAGGTTGGGGCGGCCAGGGGATTCGTGTCGAAGGGAGCCACGGGGACCTCGGTCTGGGTTCCCAGGGGCTGGAAGCAAGGGTCGGGCCGGCTGTGGATCGGCCTTGGCTGGGGCTGGTCGGTGGCGGTGGTGCCTGCCTGTCGACAGGGCTGACGGCTGTTCGACACCTCGCGGCGCCGAACCGGGACCAGGTGGGGTCGAGTGTCCGGATCCGCCGACCAGATGGGGTTCAGTGTCCGGGATCGAGCCATTGTCGGTGGTCCAGGGGCCAAATCGGTACCCAGCGGTCCTCTTGGGGGCCAGATTCGGCCCGATCGCGGACACCGAACCCCATCTGGTCCGGTGAAGTGGACATTCGACCCCAACTCGTCCGGGTCAGCGGGCCGGAGAGAGCCCCGCGTGCTCTCGGATCACGGCAAAGGCCTTGGCGTCCTCCTCGTCGGCCAGCCCCACGTGCACGTCCAGGATCGTCAGGTCCGGGCCCAGCACGACCTTGGTGTGGGGGAGCCCGGACCAGTCGGAGACCAGCTCGGCGAGCACCTGGGCTTCGTCCGCGATCACGGGGAAGTCCTCGTCGACGCCGGCGAGGCTCGCGAACTGCTGGGCGACCTCGGGCGGCGGCGGCTCGTACTGGAAGCCTTCGAACAGCACGATCACGTACCGGAACGGCAGGCCGGTCTCGGCCACGAAGTCGTCTGCAAGAGCTTGGAGGCCCCCGGCCTCCGATCGACAGCTGCCTCACCAGGCGCCGGCGATGAACACCAGATTGTAGGCCCCGTGCATGTCCCAGAGATCGACCACCTCGCCGCACTGGTCGGTGCCCTGGAGGTTGCCGATCACGTGGCCGATCTCGTTGCCGCCGGTGACCAGGTCGCCGGGATCGTTGCGGGGCCAGCCGCAGGCGTAGTCGGGCTCGGGGGGCTGGGTGTCGGTGTCCGTTGGAGTAGCGGAGTCCGGGGTGGCGGAGTCGGCGGTCCCGGTGGTCTGTGCGGTGGCGGTGTCCGTGTCGCTGTCGGTCGCACCGCTGGTGGTTGCGTCGCCGCCACAGGCGAGCAAGGGCAGCAGCAGGAAGAGCGGATCGGTCACCAGGGCATCATGCCTCGGATCCGGGCTCAGCGGGCGTGCGGGGCGAGGAGGGCGAGGAGGGTGGGGAGGTTCCCAAGGCGCACGGCTGTGCTGTCCGACGTTGCGTCGTTGGCGTGTCCGATCCAGAAGAACGGGTCCTCTGGGCCGGAGTCTGGCTGAACGTGCAACTTCACTGACGGAAGCTGGATCTCGCTTCCTCTGCCTTCCTCAAGCGCTGCTTGGATTGCCTGAAGGAACCAGGGCACCCAACTCAATTCGAGGGTGATGGGGTAGCCGAGTTGGTGGCCGCTCGGCAGAGTCATCGCCGTGACCACGCGAAGGCCACGGTCGGTCACTTCCACGTCGATTACGTCTGGCGATTGGGGAGATTCAGCCATCACTTTCCTCTACTCCACCTTGCCAAGGGTCACCACGGTCCAAGCCGTGTCCGGGACATCCGCACCGTTCACCGGCTGGACCGCGTATTCACGGGCGACGGGTGCTGCCGCCGCGTCCGACAGCGTCACGCCTCTGCCGCCATACAGGCCATTCAGGCCATAGGCCTTTCGGAGGACTTCGGCAGTGGTCTCCAACTCCGGGGGAATGGGGGAGTCCGGCCCCAACGCTTCGATCTGTCTCGACCTCAAGTGGAACGTCTCAGAATCCAGGCCAGCCGCATCAAGGGTCTTGTGAAGGCCCGCACCTGGGTCCTCTAGGTCATTGGCGATAGCCCGGTGGACGTCCGCCCAACGAATCTCAGCGACAGAGCCAGTCAATGGAAGCTCATGCGTGTCTATGACGATGGCGTGCACGTACCGTCCTCGCGCAAACCCGGTGATGCTCTCTTCGTCCCAGCCCACTGCCCTGAGTGCGTCGGCAGCACAACCGTCGTACCCCGCCAAGTCATCCACTCGCGAGAAGAAGTAGAACGGCCGATCACCACGGCCAAAGGCCGCATCCAGCGTGGACGGCGGGGCTTCGGCTCTTGTGGGCACCAGCCGCACCACAAACCGCGGCACCCCCCCCTCCGCCGCATCCCGTGCCAGGTCCTCCGCCGTCGTCACACCGGCTTTCGCTGACCGCAGCCTGGCCGCCTGGGCGTCCAGGGTCTGAGCCGGCAGGGCCATCCGCGTCATCGCCCGCGCCGCCAGCCCCACGTCCGCTGCGCCCAACACCAGGTCCAGCGACGCCAGAACAAGCCGAAGACGCGCCCGGTCCGTCGACCCGGCGATGTCCTGGCCACCCTCGCCGGCCCGGGCTGCGCCGTAGCCATCGATGGCGCCCTCGAGCTCTCGCGCGCCGCCTGCAAGCCCCGCACCCGCCCCGAGGAGCCCGAGCAGCACCGCGGTCCCCCCGGACGCGAACGCCGCAGCGACCCCCAGGGTGAAGCTCAGCAGAGGCCCCGACCAGCTCAGCACGGCCTCCTGCAGCTGGACCTGGTCGCGCCAGCTCAGCGCCGCGACGCTGAGTGGATCCCCCGCTGCCCGTGCGGCTTCGTCGATGCCCAGGGCCTGCTGGGTCGCATCCAGCAGAGGCCCCAGCTCGTGCAGCGCGAGATCGCCGCTCTCGATCCGTGCCCGGGTGTCGTCGATGAAGCCGCGGACCTCGGCCACCCGCGGAACGAGCCCGCCGAAGAGTTCGGCATCGCTCCGTTCAGGGCCCACGTCCGCGGCGTCGAAGAGCGCCAGCTCCGGCGCTGCCCGGAACAACTCGCCCCGGCGCTCCCGCAACAGTGCTAGCTGCACCTGTCCGGCGGCCGCTGACTCCTGGGAGTCTGCTAGGGCCTCGGGCCCAAGCAACGCCCCCAGCTGCGGTGCGTAGGCCCCCTGCTGCCGCACCTGATCTGCTTCTGCCGTGATCAGCCCGTCGAGCTCGGCGACGCGCCCGGCGGCTTCGCGCAGCAGCTCCCACGCTTCGCTCGACCCCGAGACGTCCCCATAGCGATCGCCCAGGTCCGACAGGGCCTGCTCGTTGTCATCCAGCCGCTCGTGGGCTTCGGTGCGCACCGCCGCATGGAAGATGGCCAGGTAGAGTTCATGCTCCTGCCCAGGGGACAGCCCGCTCGGGCCGACACAGGCCGGCTGCGACCGGCCCACGGTTTCTTCCAGCGCTGCTTGGTTGCCGTGGCTCGCCCCGCTGTACAGCTCGGGTCCACGAGGGACCGTCTCGCGGGCCGCCGGATCGAGCTGGGGGACCTGTTGCCTGGACGCGCCCATGGGGCCTCGCTGGGTGATGTCCCTGCAGCGTGCAAGCCACGTTCCAGTGTCTCGGTCCCTTCCATGAGCCGATCCGCAGCCCACGGACCGCCCCCTGGCCGACACCCCTGTCGAACCCTCGACACCCCCGCCGTTACACCAGTTGCCATGCCTCGGCGCCTGACCCGCCCCCTCCGCCGCTTCACGGGCGATCCCCTGCGCTGGCTCGCCGAGGACCTGCCGGCCAGCGAGCTGCGCTCGGTCGAGCTCGAGGTGGCCGCCCGGCGTGCCGCTCGGCGGTCTCCCTCCAGCCTCCTGGGCGCCTCCGATCGCAAGGAGGTGCAGCCGTCCCCACTGGACGCCCGGGAGCTCGATCGCCTGGTCGCGGCCGCGTGGGACGCGATCCCGGCCCTGTTCCGAGCCGTCGACCTGTCTCCGGTCGAACCCTTGGGCGCCAGCGCAGCCCTGGCGGGCACCCCCCAGGACAACGTGCTCACCGCGACCCGCGACCTCGAGGTCCTGTCCGACCCGACCATCGCCTTTGCCCGGCTGGCGGCCCACCAGCGTCGCTGGGACCCGGAGCGAGCGGTCCACCTGGCGGCTGCCCCCCGTCTGATCCGCATGCAGAAGCTCGAGAGCGAGGGCCACACCCGCCACTTCCGCCTTATCGCCCTGGGCAGCGCCGGCCGCGAAGGACCCTCCGAAGCCTTCGTCCTGGACGCCCTGCGACGCCACGTCGACGCCTATGTCTCCCTGCTGCTGGCGGCGCGAGAGCGGGGCTACGACGTGGGCGGGTTGGAGCTCCGGGTCACCGATCCTGCAATGGCCTTGACCCTGGCGGACCGCGCGGGCATCGACGTGCACGGCCAGCGCTGGCCGGACGCCCAGGCGGCCTGGGACCGGTCAGCCAGCCCGCCGCCCCGGGATTGCGCCGTGCCAGAAGACCTGCTGGACCCCGACCGCGATACCCAGCTGGCCCGACGGACCCAGGCGGTGCGGGACCAGGTCTTTGCCCCCCTCGGCCAGCGCTTCCCGGAGCTGGCCCTGACCTTTGATCCCGGGCGGCTCCGCCAGGCGACCTACTACACGGGACTGTGCTTCCACATCCGGGTCGACGGCTTTCCGGGCGGCGCCTGGCCCATCATCGACGGCGGGCTGACCGACTGGACGGCGCAGATCTTGAGCGATCGCAAGGAGCGGTTCTTCGGCAGCGGCTGCGGACTGGAGCTGTTGGTGCGCTTCCTCCAGCCCCGCTGACGGATTAGCCCTGGTCCAGGTGCTCTCTGGGCGCCACCAGCAGCCCCACCAGCCGTCTCAGGTCGCACACCGAGACATCCCAGTCCTCGCGCCATCCCGTCCATGCGCAGGGCAATCCCTGGTGGCGCAGCCGCAGTCCGGGACCCCCCCGGTGCCGCACCTGGGACAGCGTCAGCAGCCGTCCACCGACCCAGGCCCAGCTCCGGGGCTCCTGCCCGTGGGCCAGGCGCCAGAGCTGCCGGCGGAACCATCGCAGCTGGTTCGGTTCCAGCCGGAGCTCGGCCTGGGCTTCAGGACACCCCCGCCGCCATCGTCGCAGCGAGTAGAGCCGCCGCCCGGGGCTCCACGTGACGGCCAGCCGGTCGCCCGTGTGGCGGCGGATCGCAGGCCGTGCGATCAGCGCGGCCATGGCAGCCAGTGCCGGGACCGGGTGATCGGCACCCGGCCAGGCTGGGATCAGCAGGGAGTCCGAATCGAGAGTGCTCATGGCGTTGTCCGTGTCCGAGGGTTCGCCGTCTACCCAGCAAGGCCCGATCCAAGCCCTGGACGCGCTGTTCATGCGGCGCGACGGTAGCGCTCCTGTCGACTGACCGACAGGGGTGTCGAACAGATCAGTAGACGCTCTCGGACGGATCCCGGGACCGGGACAGCGTCCATCGCCGGAAGGCCTGCTCAACGGCGCCAGACTCGTCGTCTCGCAGCTTCTCGAGCAGCAGCCGCGCGATGGTCATGTGCTCATGACACTTGAACGTGTTCGGACGCTGGGCGAACAGATCGCCGTTCATCATGTAGTTGTGCAGGGGCCGGACCCCGCAGAACGGCGCGTTCCAGCAGGACTCGCACTGGGGCAGGGTGTCCAGCAAGCTGGCGATGGCCAGGGTCTTCAGCGTGGGGTGGTTCGCCACTTCCTCGTAGGTGCTGGACGCCACGTTGCCGAGCACGAACAGGTCGTCACCCATCGCGTGGATCATGCGGCCTTCGTCGCTGGGCAGGATGGTGCCGTCGTGGCTGTAGGCCAGCTGGCCCGTGCCCGAGCCGACAGGGCTGCGGATGTCGACAAAGTTCGGATCGTCCGGGGTGAGCATCTTCATCAAGAAGGTGGACGCGGTGCCTTCCTGGATCTGAACGCCCTGCTGGTTCAGCTCCAGGATGTAGTCCAAGGCCTTGTTGTAGAACGCCATGTACTCCTGGTGGGAGTAGCCGATGGCCTTCCATGTCTTGGTGGCGAAGCCGAAGGGGTTGAGCGGCCGCAGGTGGATGTTCCGGATGCCCAGGCTCACGTAGAGATCGATGATCTCCTTGTAGCGGTCCAGGCTCCTGCGGGTTGTTGTCATGAGCGCGTCGACGTGCCACAGGTCGGGATCGCGGCCCTTGTCCACCCAGAGCTGGTTGAAGTGGCCCATCCACTTGAGCACGTCGGCGTAGGCGTTGCCGCCCTTCTTCCAGCCGCGGTTGAAGTTGTGCACGTCTTCTGGGCCGTCCAGCGACGTGCACACCAGCACGTCGTGGTCGACCAGCCACTGGGCCCGCTCCTCGGTCATGTAGGTCATGTTGGTGACCAGGGAGTGCGTGAGCTGCTTGTTCTCGTAGCGGTTCTTCTCGCGGGAGTAGGCGACCACGAACTCGATCACGTCGAAGTTCACCGTGGGCTCGCCGCCCTGGAACTCGAAGTTCAGGTAGGGGTTCGGAGACTTCATGGCGAAGTCCACCACCTGCTTGGCCGTGGCCAGCGACATGTCCGTGTCGACCCGGTCCATGTCGGTGCGGCTGGCGTGGCAGTATTGGCAGCTCTGGTTGCACCGCAGGGTGGTGATCACCACGTGCAGGTGCGGGCCCATGCCCAGGAAGGCCCGCTTGCGGGCCAGCTTGCGGGACATGGCGTCCAGGTCCATGGCGACGCGCACGAAGCCCTTGTCCTGAAGAGCGGGGAACTCGGGGTGGGCCGGATCGATGCGCCCGGCCAGGAGCTCCTGGAAGTCGGCCGGGCTCAGCCAGTGATACTCGCCCGCGTCGCTGGTCAGCAGCACCTGGCCGCCCAGGTGGCCAAAGCGGAAGGGGCCGAGCTTGTCCGGCTGGAGCTCGGGCAGCGTGATCGGAATGCTGCGGCTCATGCGCCCCTCTCGGCCAGGATGGTGTGGTGCAGAGCGTGGTTGGCCAATTCGTCGGCCAGCTTGTGGGCCAGCTTGGGGTGGGGATCGGTGAGGGTGACCACCACGTCGTGGTCCCCGATCTCCACCTTGATCTGGGCCAGCCCTTCAAAGGTGCGAGCGGCGGTCTGGACGGCTTCGGCGGCGTAGAGCGAGCGGGAGAAGCGCAGCGTCTCAGCCATCGGCGGGCTTCTCCCAGGGGACCTCGATCTCCAGGGGGTCCTCGTCGAGCTCTTCTGCGTCCAGCTCGGCCAGCAAGGCGTCGATGGTGCTGCGCCCAGGGTCGCTGAAGAAGGCCTTGGCCAGGGTGTACTCGCGGATGCGGCTGGTGGCTTGGCCCACCCGGATCCGGACGACCTGGTTCAGCAGCTCGTTGGCGAATTCGCCGGCCAGGGCCACGAGCTCGTCCTCGGTCGCGGCGGACTTGGTCCGGAGCTGGACCGAGACGGTCTTGTCGGCGGGCCGACCCAGGAACAGGTAGCAACGGTCCAGGAACAGGTAGCTGGCACCGTAGATGGCGTCCCGAGGGTAGATCTCCTCGTCGATGGCAAAGGTCACCCGGTGGGCGTCCAGGTCGAAGAGCAGCTCCGAGGACCCTTCGGTCCCCTCTGCGTTGTCAGCGCTCATCAGAGGGCGTCCGGGCCGAAGCGGTCGACCCGCTCCCCGTGGGTCAGCAGCCTGCCCAGCATGGCGGGGTCGGCCTCGGTCCGCAGCTCGTTGGCGGACACGCGGTGTGCCAGGGCCATCAGAGCTCGTCCCAGGGATTCCTCGGTGGCCCGATCGCCCTGGCCGCCGTCCATCACGATGAAGTCCATGAAGTGGCTATGAGCGACGCCCCGGGGAGATCCGCGGTGGGCGCACAGGTGGACCTGGACCGGGGAGAGGGTCTCGTGCACGAGGTTCAGGATGACCGCGCCGCGCTGGGGGGACGAGACGGAGGCCAGCAACCACCCGTGACCCAGGGCGCTGCCTCGGGTCAGGGGGGCGACGATCCACCACGGCTCGGAGCCCGGGACCAGCGCGTCGATGAAGGCGGCAGCGTGGGCCCGGGGCGCTGGCAGGGCACCAAATGCTGCTGTGCCCACGGCCATCTTTCGGATGAGGTCTCTGCGGCTGTCCATTCCAAGGCCGGATTGAGGGGACGGACCGGCACCATACCACGCTGTAGAGACCTTCGGCAGGAACCTGACAGGCCCTCGCGCCGGGCCCGATAGACTCCCCGCCGTGCTCCCCGATCGCGTCGTCGCCTGGCTCGAAAGGCCCGCTGCCCCGTGGGTGGCGCTGGCCCTTGCGGTGGTGCTCTCGCTCGGCGTGCTGGCCGAGCCCTTCGCCGCCGACGACTTCCTGCTGTGGGCGACCCACGCGGGGCTGTGGGGCGAGTGGCGCGGGCCTTGGACGCTGTTCAACTACTTCCCGGACGACCCGGCCATCCGGTCCCAGCTGATGGACTCGGGCGTGCTGTCCTGGTGGGCCCATCCGAACCTGAACCTGAGCTTCTGGCGTCCGCTCGCCAGCATCACCCACTGGCTGGACTTCTCGGTGTTCGGGACCTCGGCTGCCGCGCACCACGCACACAGCTTGCTGTGGTTTGCAGCGATGGGCGGATCTGCTGCGGTGGTCTACCGGCAGCTGATCCCCACGCGGTGGGTGGCGGCGCTCGCGGCGGCCCTCTTCGTGTTCGAGGACGTGCACGGCGTCTCGACGGGGTGGATCGCCAGCCGCAACCTCTTGCTGGCCATGACCTTTGGCACGCTGGCGCTGGCGGCCCACCACCGCTGGCGACAAGGCGGGGGTTGGACCTGGGCCGTCGCAGCGCCTGGCCTGCTGGCGCTGGCGGTGCTCTCGGCCGAGGCCGGCATTGCGGTGGTCGGGTACCTGGTGGCCTATGCCCTGTGCCTGGAGCAGGGCCCGCTGGTTCGCCGGCTGGCGACCCTGGCGCCCGCGGGGCTCGTCGCCATCGGGTGGCGAATCACCTACCAGGCTTTGGGCTACGGGGTCGTGGGCAGCGGCCACTACCTGGACCCGGTCATGAACCCCGTGGCTTTCGTCGGGCGGCTCGTCACCCAGATCCCGGTCCTCGTGATGGGTCACCTGGCGGCGTCCCCCCTGGACGGGCTGGTCGTCTACCCGCACCTGCTCTGGGTGTGCCTGGTGGTCGGCGGGCTCTGGTTCGCGTGGCTGTGGGCGGCCTTTGGGGGGCTGCTCCGGAGCTCGCCGCTGGCCCGCTTCTTCCTGCTGGGCATGATCATCACCGCCGCGCCCCTGGCGACAGGTGTGCCCCAGGACCGACTGCTGACGCCGATCGCTCTGGGTGGCTTCGGACTGATCGCCCTCTGTCTTCAGGCGGTGCGGCGGGGTCAGATCGGCTGGGGGGCCAAGGCCCTGGGTTGGATCTGGATCGCCTTTCACGGGGTGATCTCGCCACTGGCTCTCCCGACCCGCGCCAAGGCCATGCCGGCACTGGGCGGGCTGTCCCGGCAGATCGCCGACGCCATGCCCGACACGCCGGGGGTTGACGTGGTGCTGCTGAATGTGCCCTTCGATGTGGTCAGCTACTACCCTCACGCGATGCGCACGTTGAGCGGCGAGGCCGTGCCGGGCAACCTGCGGGTCCTCTACACGGGCTTCTCGGACCTCGTGCTCACGCGAACCGGGGACCACACCGTGGAGCTGGCCCCCCGGGGTGGCTTCCTGTCCACGTGGCGGGACCGGATCGCCCGAGGGGACGAGCCGGGCTTTGCGGTGGGCGACACCGTGGTCGTCGAGGGCATGACCGCCCGGGTGCTTGCGGTGACCGCAGCCGGCCGCCCGGAGCGGGTGTCGTTCACGTTCGCCGACCCGCTCGAGTCGATGCACTGGCTCACCTACGACGCGGACTGGCCGATGCCGGTGACCCTGCCTCCGATCGGTGGGACCTTCCAGGTGCAAGCCTTTGACGTGTTTGCCGCGCTGGAGACGACCGTCGGAGGCCGCGTGCCGGACAAGGCCCGATGAGCCGCACCCTCTTGCGACCGCCGCCGCTCCGCCCTGGAGCCACGATCGGCGTGTTCACACCTTCCTTTCCGGCCCACGCCACGTTCCCAGACCGGTATCGACACGGCGTCGCCCAGCTCCAGGCCACGGGCTTCACCGTGCGCGAGGGCACGCTGACCCGCCGGCACACGTCCCAGGGCTACCGGTCCGGATCGCCCCAGCAGCGAGCCGCCGAGCTCATGGACCTGTTCCTGGACCCCGACGTCGACGGCCTGGTGGCGACCATCGGCGGCAACAACTCGTCGTCGCTCTTGCCCTTCCTGGACTTCGACGCGATCCGCGCCCACCCCAAGGTCCTGTGTGGCTACAGCGACGTGACCTCGCTTCACATGGCCCTGCTCGCCGGGGCGGGCCTGTCGACGTTCTACGGGCCGGCGGTGGCGCCGTCGTGGGGGGAGTGGCCGGGGGTGCTGCCGGAGACCCTGGAGAGCTTCCTCGCGGCGGTGCGCACCCACACCGAAGGCGAGCGGGTGCTGACGCCGCCGGACCACTGGAGCCGGGTGGGAGGCCGCTGGCACGACGGCTCCTGGCGCACCCAGGCCCGCACCTGGGAGCCCCACGACGGCTGGCGCGTCCTGCGCCCGGGTCGGGTCGAGGCCCCTCTGATCGTGGCCAACTTGAACACGCTGTGCTGCCTGATGGGCACGCCCTGGGTGCCCGATCTGAGCGGCTGCGTGCTGTTGCTGGAGACCATGGATCTGGACATGGCGATCGAAGAACGCAACCTGCGCCAGCTCCAGCTCGCTGGGGTGTTCGACCGGCTCGCGGGCCTGTTGATCGGGCGGGTCGAGTTCCCGGACGATGACGCTCCGTTCTCGCTGGATGATCTGATCCTCGAGGTGGTCGGCCCGCAGGACTACCCCATCGTGGCCGACCTGGACTGCTGCCACACCAAGCCGATGCTGACGCTGGCGCAGCGGGTGCCGGTGCGCGTCGTGGCGCCCCGGGCCGGTCCGGCGCTGCTGACGCTGCTGGGCCCCATGGTCAGGCCCGCAGCGTGACAGGGGTGTCTTGATCCCAGGGCGGAACCGGTGATGACGAATTGGAATTCCAGGGACTTGGCCTTGGCATCGGGCTTGCAGGTTCTCCCAAGGCCTGGAGGTCGAGTCATGTCCCTGCTCTGGATGCCTGCCGCCCTTGCCCTCGTCGCCGGAGACGCCCCTGCCGACACCGGAGGGTGCATGGGCA
Organism: uncultured Enterobacterales bacterium; assembly: GCA_964519895.1. Lineage (GTDB taxonomy): Bacteria > Myxococcota_A > UBA796 > UBA796 > CAJQPC01 > CAYFPX01. The sequence continues at coordinate 91,397 of CAZFLE010000013.1, forward strand.
ACCGCATGGTCGAGCACCGGCCGGCCAATGGCGCCGAAGGGGTGCCGTGGGACGCGCGGCTGACCCTGGCCTTCGAGCGGGACGGCTGCTCGTCCAGCGCGGTGGTCGTCCAGGTCGACAGCGACCAGGACGAGTCCTGGGACCTGGACGTGACTCTGGACAGCAGCACCGAGCTGGCCCACTGGCTCCCCAGCGACGGCTGGACCCCGGGCACGACCTACACCGTGACGGTCTTCGACGACACGAGCGACGACACCGACGAGCTGGGTCGGAGCTTCTCCTTCACCGCTGGCGATGCCCAGGTCGAGGCCATCCTGGAGGCGCCGTCGGTCACGCTCTACGACGCCTGGGGAGACCCTGGTAGCGGGGGGCTTGGCGTGGTGGAAGTCGACCTGCACGTGTCCCACCAGCCCGACGTGCTGGGCCTGGGGCTGGTCCAGGTCGTGTGGACCTCGGAGCCAGGCACCGCGCTGGCGACCAAGTTCGCCACGGGGACCGGGGAGCTCGAGGTGGCGCTGACGATGATCGCGTCGACGGACCTCGAGCAGGTCTGCCTGGCAGCCCGACAGATGGATGCGACGGGCGAGGCGACGGCGCTGGGCGACGAGGCCTGCATCGACATCGCGTGGGACGAGGTCGATGACGCCGGGTGCGGCGGCTGCAACTCGGGGGTCGGTGTGATGGGGGCCGGTCTGGTGTGGTGTGTGGTGGCGTGTCTGATCGCCGTGCGGCGAGAGGAGTCCGAGTGATCGCGCTGGCGCTCCAGCTGCTGCTGCCGGTGGCCGTCGCCGACCGGGACAGCACGGGGGACACGGCGTGCCAGGTGCCGGCGCTGACCGAGGTCCGGCCGGGCGACGGACAGACCGACGTGCCGGTCGATGCTCGGTTCCTGGCGCTGTTCGAGGAGGGAGACTGCGGAGAGGGCTCGCTGATCTGGGAATTGACCCAGGAGGGGGTCGACGAGCCGCTCCAGGAAGACAGCGCGTCGTCGTCGGGCGGCCGGGCCAGCCTGGAGCCAGACGAGGACCTGCCCGAGTCGACGTGGCTGGAGCTCCTGGTGACCGACCGCACCGAGAACCGCTTCCAGCACGAGTTCTGGACCTCGGGCCTTGCCGCGGAACAGGTCGAGGTCTCGCCTTGGGGCGTGTTGAGCGACGTGGCTCACAGCGAGCTCGACGGCACCGATGACCGGGCCTGGCGCGCCACGCTGGACCTGGAATTCAAGGGCTTCGAGTCGGGCCTGTCCCTCGTCCAGGTCTTCGACGTCGACCATCCTGCCGAGCCCCTGGCCGAGGTGACGGCGGTGGCGACCGGTGCGGCGTGGCTGGACCTGGCGTGGACCGGGGAGAGCGCGGACACCCTGTGCCTGTACCTGGTCCAGGAGGACGAGGCGGGCCGGGGATCCGAGCGGTCCGACGACGTGTGCACGTCCGAGATCGATGCGGAGCGCAGCGGCTGCAGCGCCGTGGGATCGGCCGCGATGGCCGTCTGGTGGCTCTTGCTCATGCCCCTCTGGCAGCGCCGGGGGTGAGTGTCCGAAAACCGGACACTCAGGCCCGTTGGGCCACCCCAGCTGGCTTGGATGTCCGGAATCCGGACATCCGCCGCGCGTCGAGCGTGCGGGGTTGGGGGTGGAGGAGGCGTGGGTCCCCCAGGCAGCTGAGCACGGCCGCGACGTGGCTTGCCGGTGCGCTGGCCCTGCGGACCGTGCGTGAGCTGCAGTCCGCGCGGGCAGCGAGGGTCTCCTGGTCCCGCCAACCCCCGAGGGAGGCCACGGTGAGAAAGAGCGTGCGAGAGGGCCCTCTGCGCTGAAGCTCCAGAGGGGCACCACGGGTCGCAGCCAGGGTCGCCCTGGCCAGTTCCTCCAGGTCCAGCCGGGCTGTGGCACGGGGTCTCACCACGGTCGGGAGCGGGGTGCCGCCCGGCGCGACCCAGGCGTCGGAGGAGACGTAGCGGTGCCACCGGGCGGGCAGGCCTTGGGGCGGCCGGCCCAAGGCCGTGGCCAGGCGCTGGGTGGTGATCCAGGGGTGCGCAGCCGCGCCGGCGATGCCCCGGTGGGTGGACCAGGTCCACGCCAGGGGGTCCTTGACCAGCACCCACTCCCGACCGGCATGGCGAAAGGGCCGGCAGGGGTTGAGCGCGACGTAGCGGAGCACGCGGGCCAGCTTGTCTGTGCTGCCCAGGGGTTCTGCCGGCGTGGGCACCTGCCAGGTGCGCCCCGAACCGGCGGTGCGGGCCTGTCCGGCGAGCTGGTGTCGCAGGAGCTCCAGGTCCGGCTGGCGGGGTGTGACCAGGTGCAGATGGTTTGGCATGAGCGTGCAGCCCAGGGCTTGGGGCCAGTGCTCCCGCAGCCGTCTCCAGAGCCAGCGGGCGCGGTCCGGCGTGTCCAGAGGCAGTCGATCGCCGGTGGCGTGTGCCACCACGTGCCAGCCAAGCGGCCTCATAGCGCCGATCACTCGCGTTGATGGGCGAGTCCCGACGGTTCGAACGCCTGGCGCCGCCCCTGGGGCTTGAGGTGACGCGGGCCACATCGGCGCCCCAGCGTCGACGCCAGGCGTCCGACCTGTCTGCGACTCGCCAGGATCAACACGAGTGATCGGCGCTATCACGACCGCTGCCTGCGGCCGCGCCGATCCCAGCGCGGTCGCACCCAGACGCCGCTCGGGTCGTCTCCGTCGCAGTCGGCGTCGACGCCATCTCCAGGGGCGTCCCAGGCGCCCGGGTGCACCCAAGCCCGGCGGTCGTCGCAGTCGTCGCCGCCGGCGAGCACCGAAGGGTGTCCGTCGCCGTCCAGGTCGACCAGGTCCGCGCCGTCGGCGTCCTGGTCGATGCCGTCGTAGGGGATCTCGAGGGGGTGGGCCTGGAACAAGAGCCAGGCCAGCAGTCGTGCACGCATCGCTTCCTCCGTGGGGGAGGCAGCGGGTAAGCAAGATGCGGGCCAGGGTTCCTTGGCGCTGGATCAGCCTGGCAGGCCGTCCGGGAAGGGGCGGGGTGTCAACCGGGAGGGGTGGGGGTGTCGGCTATTGCCAGTCATCACCAGCCATTGCCTTCGAGCTGGTACACGGCGCCCTCCTGCGTCGTCTCGTCCGTGTATAAATGCGCCGAAATCCACAAACGACTGTAACCGCTTGAGTTTTCGGTCTCGAGCAGGACCGCAGAACCGAACTGGTCCGCTTCACTCTCGCCGGTGAGCTTGGCCTGAGCTTCGCTGAGGATCACACTGCCGCTGATTGGTCCCATGACGAGGTAGGCTGCGCCCGGCGACCCTTCAGCACTCCGACCGTCTGCGCCCACCAGGACATCGAGCCACCCGTCGCTGTTGACATCTCCGGTGCCGGACACCGATGTTCCTGCGGCCTCTCCTGCAACATCGCCTTTCAGGGTGGCGTTGGCATCGTCGAGCAGGTCGGAAGTGGGAGATGGCCCAAGGATGATGTGGACGGCGCCGGCCCCGTTCACCGAAGAGCTGTGGGATGGGGCCCCAATCAACAAATCTAGGTAGCCGTCCCCATCATGATCGGCGGCCGTTCCGACCGACGTGCCCACGCGGTCCTTTGTACTTGGCACAAGGCGGTAGTCGGCGTCACTCAGGCCCTGTGAAGTGGTCACCGGACCATAGAGCAGGTAGACCGCGCCCAGGGCTGAGGACGTTTCGTATTGGTCGGCACCTACGAGCAATTCATCATAGCCATCGCCGTCGAGATCGCCCGCGGAGGCCACAAGAGCCCCTGCGCGGTCATCGTTGTTTTCTCCGCTCAGTGAGAATTCAGCATCATCCGCATCCAGCTCCGAACTCAGAGGCGTCGCGAACAGGTAGACCTCACCGGGCTCGGTAAGTGAGTAGTCGCGGTCGAAAGGGGCTCCAACGGCAAGCGCGTCGGCATCGGAAAGGGCTGTTCCGATGAATGCCACGGACTCCCCCAAGCGTTGTCGAGCTTCATTGCCGGTGATGATTGCGCTCGCATCGGCTGGGGTAGTCCCGCCCAAAATATTGTTGCTTGCGAAGACCAGAACCGCACCGATCGAGTAGTCGCTGGTGTCGTGGCTCGGAGCTCCGACGACGAGGTCCGGAAACCCATCTCCATCGCTGTCCGGCATGGAGGTCATGCTTGCCCCAAATTCCTGTCCCGGGCTGTCAGAGGTGATGCGGATCCCACCTACGGTATCGAGGGTCCCCTCTGTAAAACCGCCGGAGAACAATGCGACAGTCCCACCATCGCTCGTGCTGGGCGCACCAACTGCAACGTTCGTCCAGCCCGAGCCAGAGACGTCGCCAATCTCGAACAGGGAGGCGCCAAGGTGCCCCCCATTGCTGCCTCCGCTGAAGCGCACCGCACCCGCGGCAATGATTCCCACTTCGCCCTCGAACAGGCATCCGGATTCCGTGCCGTCGCAATCATTGTCGCGACGATCCCGGCAGATCTCGGGCGCCCCGGGATACTGATCGTCGAAACTGTCGTTGCAGTCTTCACCTTGGGTTATCCAGTCTTCGGGACCCTCGCATGACGTCTGCCCTTGGTTTTCCGCACCGAAGCCGTCCTCATCTGAATCGGGATACCAGGTGGGCTGATCCGTCGCGTCGACGTCGACGGACCCGTCACAGTTGTTATCGGCCTCGTCGCAGATTTCCGTGGCATCGGGGTGAATCTCGCTGGCCCCGTCGTCGCAGTCTGTTCCCAGGAGGCTGTGTCCGGGAGGTGCCTCGCATTGCTGAGTCTGGTAGTCGGGGTTCCCGAATCCGTCATCATCGGCGTCCACGAACCAGACGGTCTCTGGCGAAACGTCTGCATCGCCGTCGTCGCAGTCGTGGTCATTATCTACGAAACTGGCTGGCGCGGTGCACTCAACGAGGCTCAAGGCCGGGTTGCCGTACCCGTCTCCATCTGCGTCCGCGAACCATTCTAGGGCATCTGAAGCTTCTTCATCGATTTGCCCATCGCAGTCATCGTCCACTCCGTTGCAGACCTCGGCGGCATTGGAGTGCACGCTCCCGTCCCGGTCGTCACAGTCGGAACCACCATACTGTGTCGACCTCTCCCCGTCCTGGTCCATGTCCTGGAGCCGATCGCGGACCGTCTGGTAGTCCGCTTCAGTGGCCATGCAGGCGGTGGCCTGCCAGACGATGCTCGCCAATAGCGCTGCTCTTCGACCCATCCCGCCGCTCAGGGCGAATACGGCGTCGCGTTGCTCACGTCCAACTCGTAGTGGTCGCAGCTGTCCGAGGCCGACGGGTTGCGGGTCACCT
>CAZFLE010000014.1:0-87865 GCA_964519895.1 uncultured Enterobacterales bacterium
ACATCAGGTAGCCCCGGTGGCGGCTGCGCACGGTGCTGGTGACCCAGACCTCGGCGCCCTGGGCCTCGAGCTGGTCGATCAGGTGCCGGATTCGGGCTGCAAAGTCCGCCTTGGGCCGCTGGGCCGCCAGGTCCTGGAGCAGCGGCTCGCGCTCGGTGGGGTTCACGAACCTGGCCGTCCACCCCGGGCCCGGCGGGTCCCCATCGGCCGCAGCGACCACGGTGTCGGGCTCGGCGGGAACGTCCACCGGCAGCGTGTCGGTCCGTGGGTACACCCTGGGCCGCCCGCGCCAGATGTCGTCGGTGTGGACCAGGAGCCCCTGGGCGCGGGCCCTGCCCGTGGGCACCGACACCAGCGCATCTCGGGCCAGGTCGGCCTCAAGCACGTCGTCCAAGAAGTACAGCAGGTCGTCGAGATCGATGGGCCGCCGGGTGTCCTCGCGCACGACCCGGAGCAGGGGCTCGGTGTTCGGCGCGTCGACCCAGCGCTGGAGCCGCTCGGCGGTCAGCGGGACCCCCGCCAGGTCCACCGTGCGGCCGTCGAGCTGCTCGGCGATGAAGCGCAGGGCCCTCCGGGTGCCGTCGGGGCCCACCGGTGGCGCGACCACCGTCCACGTGCGGTCGATCGCCAGGGGCGCAGCGAGCGCGGCGGGGAGCAGCAGGGACCACATGCTGGACCATGACCGGGAGCGGGAGACCCACGGTAGCGCCCCAGGTGGCACAACGCCTCCCGCCAAGTCCCAGCGAGGCACCGCCTGACCGTGTCAGGATGCCCCCATGTTCCTCCTCACGCTGTTCGCCTGCACCGGCTCCGAGACCACGGTCTGGGAGTGCCAGGTCCCCGACGACGACGCCCTCTACGCCACCCAGATCGGGTGCCACCAGGACTTCGACTACCTGGCCTCGGCCCCCCTGGATGCGTCGATCCCCGGGGCACGCTCGGTCAAGACCGTCGTGGACCGCTCCGACGGCAACGCCCTGTACTTCCAAGACTCGGTGACCTACCCCATCCACTGGGACTTCGCGGTCGAGCACCTGAGCGGCGATGGCCTGCCCTTGGTGCCGTCCCTGGGCGAGTTCAACACCACCGAGTACTACAGCCCCGACCGCCGCTTCGTGCTCGGCGCGGTGACCTACTACGAGGAGCCGGCCAAGTGGGTCTACGAGATCTCCCCATACGACACGGCGACCTCCCAGCTCATCGCCCTGGCCTTCGACCGCATCCGCGCGGACCTCTACGTGCACCAGGAGCTCTACTTCCACCCGAACAGCACGGCTGTGGAGCTGGCCGCCGAGACCCTGCCCCCCCACATCCCCGTCATCACGACCGACGAGCTGTTCGCGGACATCACCTACCAGGCCCTGAACCTGGGCACCGCGATGGGCAAGCTGCGCTTCATGGAGACCCAGCAGCTCGAGGACGAGATCCCGTCCTACCGGGACGTGCTGGTGCTGGACTCGGTGCCCAACGACATCGCCATCGTGGCCGCGCTCATCACCGCGGAGTTCCAGACGCCCTTGAGCCACGTGAACGTGCTCTCCCAGAACCGCGGCACCCCCAACATGGCCCTCACCGGCGCGATGGAGAACGAGGAGCTCCGGGCCCTCGAGGACAAGTGGGTCGAGCTCACCGTCGAGGGCACCGACTTCAGTATCCGCGAAGTCACCCAGGCCGAAGCCGACCAGTGGTGGGACGACAACCGACCCGAGCCGCTGGACGTGACGCCCATGGACCTGAGCGTCACCGAGATCACCGACGCCGAGCTGATCCTGGACCTGGAGAACATGGACCTGGCCGATGCGCTGAGCGCCAACGTGCCTGCGTTCGGCGGCAAGGGCACGCACTTCGGCGGCCTGACCCTGATCGAGGGCCTGCCGGTACCGGAAGGCTTCGTGGTCCCGGTCTACTGGTACGACCGCTTCATGAAGACCCACGGCCTGTGGGACGTGGTCGACGAGATGCTGGCCGACCCGGACTTCCAGGGCAGCGTCCAGGTCCGAGACACCATGCTGGCCGAGCTGCGGGCGCTGATCCAGCAGGCCGAGCTCGAGTCCGAATTCATGGACGCGCTGACCGCCGAGCTCGAGGAAGACCACCCCGGGCAGCGCATGCGCTTCCGCTCCAGCACCAACGCCGAGGACGTCGCGGGCTTCAACGGGGCCGGTCTCTACACGTCCCAGAGCGGCGAGCTGGGCAACACCGCAGACCCGGTCGAGGACGCCGTGCGGGCGGTCTGGGCCAGCGTCTGGAACTTCCGCGCCTACGAGGAGCGGGAGTACTTCGGCATCGAGCACACCGACATCGGCATGGCGCTCTTGTGCCACCACAGCTTCCCCGACGAGGAGGCCAACGGGGTCGCCATCACCGCCAACGTCTACGACACGAGCGGGCTGGAGCCCGCCTTCTACATCAACGTCCAGGAAGGCGAGGAGTCCGTCGTGGCCCCCGAACCCGACGTGACCACCGACCAGTTCCTGTACTACTTCGAGCTCCCAGGCCAGCCGATCGTGTTCATCCAGCACAGCAGCCTGGTCCCCGAAGGCGAGACGGTGCTGACCACGGCCGAGACCTATGAGCTGGGGGTCGGACTCCAGGCCATCCACGACTTCTTCCTGCCGGTGTACGGTGCCAGCGGCGGCTTCTACGGCATGGACGTGGAGTTCAAATTCGACGACCTGGACTCGGGCGAGACCCCGACCCTGTGGGTCAAGCAGGCCCGTCCCTACCCGGGGTTCGGCTGGTAGAGGCGGACAACGCGGGATATCGGGCGCCGCTTCCCCCACGGTGACGCCATGACGGCCTTCTCCCTTGTCCTCCTCGCGACCGGCTGCACAGAGGTCGTCACACCCGACGAGCCCGCCGTCACGTGCGACACCACCATCCCTCAGACCTGGCCGCTGGACGGCGACACGCGGTTCTACAACCGGGACACCGTCGAGTTCACCCTGAGCAAGCCGGACCCGTCGGCCACCGTCATCGCCCCCTATTACGGCGAGCAGAGCGTCAGCGAAGACGGCCTGGTGGTGTCCTTTGCCGCCGCCGACCCCCTGGAACCGGACACCGCCTACACGGTCGAGCTGGACTACTGCCGGGGCACAGCCGGGATCGACTTCACCACGTCCGAGCTGGGCCGCGACCTGGAGGGCGAGCTGGACCTGGAGGGCCGGGTCTATGCCGGAGACTTCTCCGGCGTGCGCTACGCCCAAGGAGACGGCGTCGGGCAGATCATCTCCACCTTCCTGGGAGAGACCGTGCTGCTCCAGGTGATCCAGGCCACCGAGGCCGTGTTCCAGCTCCGGGTGGCCCTGGCGATCGAAGACGGCGGCGAGCTGGTCCAGGACCCCTGCGGCACGACCGCGGACCTGCCGGAGGCCGACTTCAGTGCCGTGCCCTACTTCTCCCACGAGGGCCAAGACGTCGTGCTGACGGCCTACGACACCGAGATGCACATGAGTGGCTTCCAGGCCAGCGGCACCGTCTCCGCCGACAACAGCTACCTGGGGGGCATTGCCCTCGAAGTCACCCTGGACACCCGCGAGGCCGCGGTGGCCCTGGGGCTGTCCGCCGAGGACATCTGTGTGCTGGCCGAGAACGTCGGCCTGGCATGCGAGCCCTGTGCCGACGGGCTGCCCTACTGCGGCACCCTGCAGATGGACGAGCTCTACGCGGACCTGGTGGACACCCAGGTCGAGGCGATCACCGAGCAGCCCGCGGAGTGCGACGACAAGACCGGCTGATCACCGAGGCACCAGGTCGATCACGGTCAGCTCGGGTCGACAGAAGAACCGCACCCGGGGCGCGTCGACGCGCTCCATCCCGATGCCCCTGGACACCACCAGCGTGCTGCCGTCGGGCCGTGGAAACGCACCACCGGCCCCCTGGGCCCGCTGCACCTTGGCAAAGGTCACCGGGGGTCCGAACCCGGGGATGACCACCTGGCCGCCGTGGGTGTGGCCGGCGAGCAACAGGTCCGCGCCGGTGTCCTCCAAGGAGAAGTCCGGGCTGTGGCCCAGCACGATGTGGAACGCCCCGTCGGGCGCGTCGGGAAGGGGTCCCCGGTGTGACGTGCCGACCGCGAGGCCCGACACCACCACAGGCCCCGCCCGGACCGAGTCGTCGTCGAGCGGCGTGATGGCGGTCCCGTCGAACGCGGCCTTCCAGACCAGTGGCGGATCGATGTCGCCGGACACCGCGAAGCCCCCCCAGGGCGGGTCCAGGGTCGCCACGAGGGCCCGGAGTCGAGCCAGCTCCCTGGCATAGGGCTCGGCCTGGTACAGCTGGACGTAGTCCCCGGCGAACAGGACCAGGTCGGGCGACTGGGCCCGGATCTCCTCGAAGACCCGGGCCTCCCACGGCCCCACGGCGTCGGTCTGGAGGTCGGCGACCAGCACCACGCGGCCGGCCACGCCATCGGTCTGGACCGTGTGGTGGACCACGTCCAGCCAGCGGGGCTCCACGACCCGGGCATCCACGCCGACCCCAGCTCCGAAGGCCCCGGCAAGCCCCAGGGCGATGGCCTGTCGGGGAGCCCGCCGACCCCACGCCGCCGCCGCGCCGAGCCACAGCAGTGGCACGTAGAGCAGCAGCGCCCAGGCCACGATGCCCGCCGGCGCGAAGAACGTCGCGCCTCCCCAGCGGGTCCCCGCCGCACCGATGACGCCCCCCAAGGCCACCAGAAGCAGTCCATGGAGCAGCCCGAGCACCAGATCGGGCGTGCGCCGGAGCCGCCACCACAGCCCGGCGGTGATCGCGCTCAGCAGGACCTGGGCCAGCACGGGGAACACCTACAGTGTCGCGCCTCCGTCCAGGTTCAACACCTGGCCGGTCACGTAGCTGGCCGCCGGGCTGGTCAGCCACGCCACGACCTGGGCGACCTCGGCCGGGGTGCCGAAGCGCTTCAGCGCGGTGTGTCGCAGGGCGTCGTCGACCCAGGCCTGGGAGAGCTCCCCGCGAGCCACCAGATCCGGGAACATGCCACCGTCGATGACGCCCAGAGCCACCGCGTTGGCCCTCACGCCGTGGCGACCCTCCTCTCGGGCCAGGCCCCGGACCAGGGCCTCGACCACGGCCTTGGGCCCCACAGAGAGGATGTCCCCGGGCGGGTGCCGCCTGACCCCAGCGGTGGTGACCGCCACCACGTTGCCCCGGTGCGCCCGAAGCTGTGGCAGGACGGCCTGGACCAGGCCCAGGAATCCGCGGGCGTCGACGTCCAGTGCGTGGGCCCAGTCCGCGGGATCCACGGTCGCCACGTACTGCATCGTGAGCCGGGGCCCCGCCGCGTACACCAGCGTGTCCACAGCCCCGACCGCGGCCACCAGCGCGTCGGCGTCGCCGTCCGCCAGGTCGTGGGTGTGCACGCTGGCCTGCTGGCCCAGGGCGACCACGGCTGCGGCCGTGCGGTCCGCAGCCGCCTGGTCGCGACGACAGGTCAGCGCCACGTCCCGGCCGTGGTGGGCCAAGGCGCGGGCGATCGCGGCTCCGACACCGCCGCTGCCCCCGATCACCAGCGCGCGGGGCCTCGAACCCGATGGGCCTCCAGCCATGACAGACCCTACTCCGACCGCGGGCCCGCCGGGTGATCCCTGGGTTGCACTGTGAGGCCGAATGGCGGATCATCGGCCTACGGGCAACCCTCTGAGAGGATCGATCAATGCGCGTCCAGATGGCCATCGACGTGCGGGCCAAGCAGCGCAACACGGAAGCCAGCGGCACGACGTCCTGGCTGACAGCAGAGCTGCTGGCCTTCAGCCTGCGGGGCAAGGCCCTGGCTCGGGGCACGGCCGACCTGCGCATCGACCTGTTCGGGACCGGCCGGGTGATCCAGGCCAGCGTGCGCATCCTGACCATCGAGCTGGGCGGGGTGTCCCAGCGGAACAACTACACCGCCCGCATCATGGAGATCAGCCCGGGGGACAAGGCGAAGCTCGAGGCCTGGATCGAGGAGCGCTCCCGACCTGCCTCCCGCAGCGTCTCTCGGTCGATGGGCACGACCGGCGGTCGTCAGAAGCTCGGCGAGGCTCTGCGGAGTGGGCTCGGCAAAGGCCGAGACGCCGCACCACAGGTCACCACCGCGGTGCCGGTGGCGCCAGAGCCGTCCAAGCCCGAGGACGAGCTGGTGCTCGCCCCCCACGTGACCCTGGCCGGCGACGGGTCCAGCATGTCCGTGGCCTGGGCCAACAAGACCTCGGTCCAGGCCAGCTGGAACGAGTCCCTCAACGAGGGCAAGCTCCGGGTCTACCTCGAGGGCCGGCACCCGCCGCGGGGGTACTCGCTGATCGTCCAGCTGTGTCTGCCCGACGGCTCGGTGCACGCCGCCCTGGGGCGGGTGACCATGAGCGAGGGCCCGACCCTGTACCTGGACATGACCCTCAAGACGTCGGTCCGCGAGGCGCTGATGGGTTGAGTAGCCGACGTCACTAGAACGTGTTCTACTCAACAGCACGGAGGAGCCTGTGGCCGTCGTGCAGCCCATCGAGAACCCTGCCGGTGCCGGTCTGCGCTACCAGGCCACCAGCCCTGCCGACGGCCACGTGGTCGGGGAATTCGATGCCGCGACGCCCGCCCAGGTCCAGGCCGCCGTGGCCCGCGCCCGCGAGGCACAGCCGGGCTGGGCTGCGAAGTCCTACAAGGAGCGAGGCGCCTACCTGCAGCGGGCCCTGGACATCCTCGTCGCCCGCCAGGACGAGTTCGTGGACCAGATCGGCGAGGAGACCGGCCGCCACCCCCTCGAGACGATGTTCATGGAGATCTGGCCCGCCTGTGACTCCCTGAACTTCTACAGCCGCCGGGCGGGCAAGATCCTGAGGGACCGCACCGTGGGACTGCACGTGCTCAAGCACAAGCGGGCGCGGCTGGTCTACCGGCCCTTGGGCGTGGTCGGGGTCATCACGCCGTGGAACGGGCCGTTCATCCTGGCCCTGAACCCCACGGTCCAGGCGTTGATGGCCGGCAACGCCGTCGTGGTGAAGCCCTCCGAGGTGACCAGCTTCTGTGGGCTCCTGGTCCAGACCCTCATGGACGCGGCGGGTCTGCCCAAGCACGTGTGCCAGGTGGTCACCGGCGACGGCGCGACCGGCGCCGCGCTGGTGGAGGCGGGGGTGGACAAGATCCACTTCACCGGCAGCGTGGCGACAGGGCGCAAGATCGGCGAGGCCTGTGGCCGCAACCTGGTGCCCTGCGTGCTGGAGCTCGGCGGCAAGGACCCCATGATCGTGTGCGCCGACGCGGACATGGACCGGGCGACGGCGGGCGCCGTGTTCGGGGCGATCCAGAACACAGGACAATTCTGTTCGTCGACCGAGCGGATCTACGTGGTGGCCAGCGTGTACGACGAGTTTGTCGCGCGGGTCGTGGAGCGGGTCGAGGCCCTGCGCCAGACCAGCTCCGGCGAGACCGACGTGGGACCGTTCATCCTGGACCGCCAGATCGACCTGGTCGACGCCCAGGTCCAGGACGCACTCGCCAAGGGTGCGGTGGCTCGGGTCGGTGGCGCCCGCAACACCCAGGCCGGCCCCCTGTACTACGAACCCACGGTCCTGACCGAAGTGACCCACGACATGGACATCATGACCGAAGAGACCTTCGGTCCGATCGTGCCCATCGTCAAGGTGAGAGACGAGACCGAGGCCATCGCCATGGCCAACGACACCAAGTTCGGTCTGGGCGCGACGGTCTGGACCAAGGACGTGGCGCGCGGCGAACGCATCGCCCGCAGGCTGCACACGGGCGCCGTGGTGATCAACGACGCCAGCATCACCTATGGGGCCTTAGAGCTTCCGTTCGGGGGCCGGCGACATTCCGGTGTCGGGCACGTCAACGGCGAGAGCGGCCTGCGCGGGTTCTGCCACGCCCAGCCGATCATCTCCGACCGGTTCGGTCTCAAGGAAGAGATGGTCTGGTATCCCTATACCTTCAAGAAGCTGAGCGACATGAAGGGCGCGATCCGCTGGGTGTTCGGGAAGTTCTTGCGTCGGTTCTTCGGTTAAGGGATGTCGATGGCGGCGTCGGACACCGACACGTCGCCGAACAGCAGTGGCTGGGCACTGGTGTCTCCGGCGTGCACCCGGGCCCACGCCAGCACCCAGGCATTGACGATGTCGAAGCCCGTCGCCGCGTCGACCGACTGGTCCTCGATGAGGCCGCTGTAGTCGGTGAAGACGTTGTGGGCGCCCCCGGTGATCTGGGTGTGCTGGTGCCCGTCGCCGCGCAGAGCGTCCCAGATCGCGGCCTTTTCGTCGGAGTAGTCCTCGGAGCCGGTCATGTACAGGAGCGGCCGGGTGATCTGGGCCAGCCCGTGGGCGCCGAAGAATTCCATGTCGCCTGGCGCGGTGGAGACGAAGGCGTCGACCCGGGGGTCGGACAGGTCTCCGGCAAAGATGGCCTCGAGCTCGTCGGTGAGCTCGGAGCAGTAGCCGTTGTTCCCGGTGCCCGCGGCGCAGTCGGCGCCCAGCTGGTCCACGTCGAAGGGTGCGCCAGCCCAGGCGTGAATGGTGTAGCCGCCGAAGCTGTGGCCGCCGGCGATGATCGTGTCCAGGTCGGGCTGGACCGGCAGGTCCGTGGCGGCGTCGACGGCGTCCAGGGCGGCGGTCAGGTCCGCTGGCCGTTGGTAGTAGATGTGGGTGTCCCGATCGGCGCCGTCCCAGGTCGTGTTGTTCGTGTGTTCGGGGCTGACCACGAGCCAGCCGTGGGACGCCAGATGCCCCATCAGGAAGGCGCTGGCCTCGGCGTAGCCCTGGTGGCCGTGGGACCAGATGAACACCGGGAACGCGCCGTCGGCGCCGGTCGCGTCCTCCCACAGATCGTCGTCGGGCAAGGGCGTCAGGAACTGGGGCACCGAGCCGTCGGTGTCGGCTGCCGGATAGAAGAACGCGGTGCGCAGGGTGCGCTCGGCGCCGGCGGGATCCGCATAGGTCACGTCGCGCTGGTGGTAGCCGGCGTGCCAGGGTCCGCGGGCCGTGAGCTGGGTGACCAGGTCCACGCTGGCGGTGTCGTCCAGGGTGTCGGTGCCGCTGCAAGCGGCCAGGAGCGTGATCAGCTGCACTTCCGGATGCCTCCCCGCGGCGGTTATCCCGTTGGTGTGGCTGACTTCCGCCTGGAGCTCGACGGACGGGACCTCCTCAACGTAGCGGGGTTGCTCACCCTGTCGCGCATGAGCATGGCGGCCGCCGCCCCGGCCTTCACCCACGACGCCCAGGCGTTGGCCATCCTGCTGGCCCTGGCGATGTTCACCGACGTGATCGACGGCCCGGTGGCCCGCTGGACCGGCACGGTGTCGCGCACCGGCGCCATGATCGACGGCTGGGTGGACAAGGTCTTCCTCGTGAACTTCGCCTGGACCCTGTCCGTGGGCGCCTGGGTGCCCTACTGGGTGCTGCTGCCGTGGTTCATCCGGGAGATCGTGCAGGGGGCCATGTTCCCGTTCATGGTCTGGCGCTACTTCATCGGCCAGGCGCCTTGGCCCGAGCCGTCATCGATCGGCAAGCTGGCCACCGTCGCGCTGGCCGTGGCGATGTTCGGCGGGCTCGCCCAGGAGCCGCTGGTGCTCTACCCCTTCACCGCCCTCTGCGCGCTCACCGGGACCTGGGCCGTGGTGGGGTACTGGCGCCGGGACGCCCCCCTGGCAGACGTGGGGCCCCTGCCCACACCCCAGGCCGTCCGGATGAGGCGGTAGCGGGTGGACCCGAGCAAGCTGCGCGCGGCGGACCTGCCGGAGGACTTCGGGCGCTACCGCCTGCTCGGAGTGCTGGGTGAGGGCGGCATGGCCCGTGTGTTCAGGGCCGAGCTGCAAGGTCCGGCGGGCTTTCGGCGCCAGGTCGCGCTCAAGGTCCTGAAGCGGCAGACCGGCGGTGTGGACGATCTGGTCCGCGAGGCCCGGCTGGGGGCCTTGCTGCGCCACCCCAACCTGGTGGACGTGTACGAGCTCGATGCGGTCGACGGGCACCTCTACGTGGCGATGGCGCTGGTCGAGGGGACCACACTCAAGGCGCTGCTGAAGGCCCACGGTGCGCTGCCGAGCCGCGCGGTGGTGGAGCTGGCGGAACAGCTCGCCGCCGCCCTGGACTGCGTGCACTCCCTCGCGGTCGCCGGCGTGCCCACCGGGCTGGTGCATCGGGACCTCAAGCCTGCCAACGTGCTGCTGGATCAGAACGGCCGCGTACGGGTCGCCGACTTCGGCGTGGCGTGGACCGCGGAGATGGCCGGCAAGGACCGGGACACCGTGCGGGGCACGCCGGCGTACATGTCCCCCGAGCAGGCCACCGGCGAGGACATCGACGGGCGCTCGGACCTGTTCGCCCTGGGTGCGCTGTTGGCCGAGGCAGCCCTGGGGGAGCGGCTGTTTCGCGGCAAGAGTCCTCAGGCCATCCTGCGGGGGGTGGTCCAGGTCGAGGAGAGGCTCCGGGACGGACTGGCGGACCACGTGGACCGGGCGGTGCCGGGGCTGGGCGAGATCGTGTTCCGGTGTCTGAGGGAACGGGCCGCGGACCGGCCGGCCAGCGCCAACGCCGTGATGGCCCTGTTGCGAGGCCTTCGGGGTGAGGGGGACGGCCTGGCCCGGGTGCTCCGCGACGCGCCGGAACCCCAGGTGCGGGACGGGCTGGACCCGACCACCGTGAGCTCGGCGGTCTCGGTGGCCCGGGCGGACACCAACGTGGTCGTGCCACCGTCCGCCTTCATCGGGCGACGGGACGCGCTGGCATCGCTGGGCCAGTGCCTGGCGGCCGATGAGCGCCTGGTGACGGTGACCGGGCCGGGCGGCGTCGGAAAGACGCGACTGTCCCTGGAGCACGCCCACCGCACGCTGGCCCAGTGGGTCGTGCACGGCGGGGCCTGGTTCGTGGATCTGAGCGAGGCCCGCTCGGTGGCCGGGATCCTGCGGGCTCTGGCCGAGGTGCTGGGGGTGCCGCTGATCGGGCACCACACCGTCGCGGACCTGGTCGATTGGCTGGGCCGAATCCTGGCGGCGCGGGGGCCGACGCTCC
This sequence comes from uncultured Enterobacterales bacterium, assembly GCA_964519895.1. Classification (GTDB taxonomy): domain Bacteria; phylum Myxococcota_A; class UBA796; order UBA796; family CAJQPC01; genus CAYFPX01. Next base: position 10,980 of record CAZFLE010000014.1, read on the forward strand.
TGGTGTTGGACAACTTCGAGCAGCTGGTGGACCTGGCCCCCATGACCCTGGCCCGCTGGCTCGACGCGGCCCCGGAGCTGCGGGTCCTGGTCACTTCTCGCGAGCGCTTGCACCTTGTGGGGGAGCGGGTCTTGACCCTGGCGCCCCTGGCCCCCGCCGAGGCGGCTGCGATGTTCGAGGATCGCGCGGGCAAGCGGGTGGCCGACCGCGGCCTCTTGCTGGAGCTCGTGACCCGGCTGGACTGCCTGCCCCTGGCGGTGGACCTGGCGGCGGCGCGGGCGGGCGAGGTCCCGCTGCCCGCGCTGCTGGAGGCGGTCGGGGACTCCCTGGACCAGACCCTGACCTGGTCCTGGGAGCTGCTCGCGCCCTGGGAACAGGCGGCCCTGGCCCAGTGCTCGGTGTTCCGCGGCGGGTTCACCGTCGACCAGGCCGAGGCCGTGCTGGACCTGAGTGCGTGGCCCGAGCGGGCCTGGGCGCTGCCCATCCTCGAGGCGCTCTTCGACAAGTCGCTGCTGATGAGCTGGCGACCGGCGCAGACGCCCGACGTGCCGCGCTTCGGGCTGCTCGAGACCGTGCGGGCCTTTGCCCAGGCGCAGCTGGGTCCCGGGCGGGCCGCGCGGCGGAGACACGCCCAGGTCCTGGCTCGACTGGGCACCCAGGACGCCATCGACCTGCTGGACCAGCACGGCGGTCTGGCTCGTCGGCAGGAGCTCGAGCTCGAACTCGACAACCTGTTGGCGGCAGTGGACTTCGCGCTCGACGACGGGGCTGGTGACACGGCGTGCCGTGCGGCGCTCGCGGCGATGCGGGTGCTGGAGACCCGGGGGCCGTTGGTGGACGCGCTGGACCTGGCCGGCCGGGTGCGGGCGGGTCCCGAGCTGTCTCCGGCGGTGTGGCTCCAGCTGATCAACGGCGAGGCCCGGGTGTTCTTCCGTTCGGGTCAGTCGTCGGAAGCGCTGGGCCCGACGCGCCAGGGCATGGAGGCCGCGCGGGCCGCGGGGGACGCCTTCCAGGAAGGCCGCCTGACCGTCCGGCTGGCGTCGCTGCTGATGCGCTGCGGGGAGCTGGACGAGGCCCGCTCCGCCTTCCATGCCGGGCTGACCCTGGCCCGGGAGCAAGGGGACGAGATCAGCGAGGCCTGGGCGCTGGCCAACCTGGGCAGCCTGTGCATGTTCCGGGGGGACTACATCAAGGCGCGGAACCGGTACCAGCAGGCGCTGACCCTGCAGAAGCGGATCGGGGACCGGCGCTCGGAAGGCAGCGTGCTGGGCAACCTGGGGCTGGTGCACCTGCGGCTCGAGGAGCTCCAACAGGCCGCGGCCATGTTGAAGAAGTCGCTGCGGGTGTTGGAGGCAGAAGGAGAGACACGGGTCGCCGCGCTGATCGGCGGAAACCTGGGTCTGGCGCTGCGGCAGATGGGGCGAACCCGGGAGGCGCGGGACCGAACGCTCGAGGCCATCTCCAGGGCGCGAGCGCTGGGGGCCACGGACATCGCTGCCGCGTTCTCGGCGAGTCTTGCGGAGCTGTTGGCGGACCTGGGGGACGGCCCGGCGGCGATGGAGGCGCTGGCAGGGGCCGAGGCGGTGCACGTGGCGGCCGGGGACCGTCTGGAGCTGGCGCGCACGCTGATCATCGGGGCGCGGATCGCGCACCAGCTGGGTGAGATGGGGGAGCGGGACGAACGGGTGGCGCGGGCGGGGGTGTTGTTGGCGGACTTGGGGCTGGGGGCCGAGTCGGATCTGGGGCGGGAGCTGGCGGGGGTGGGGGCGGAGTGAGCGGTGAGAGGCCACCGGGGGAACGGTCGTCACTCTCTGCGGAGTCGCAGGTAGGGCATAGCCACCTGGACCGTCTGGCCGCTGGCTGACTCACCGCTGAGCTTGGGGGAGTCCACGAGTTCGATGGCGTCGGAGGACGGGAAGGTGATCATGGTGTCCCAGAGGATCCCCGCCTCTTCGGCCGAGTCGGTCCAGTAGAAGCGCAGGACCGCGAGATTGCCTGGAGAGTCGGTTCCACTGTCGCAGGAATCGACGAACGCGAATCGCGACAGGGACGCGGTGCAGTCCCAGCCGGGCTCGAACAGCGGCGGAATGCCCTGTTCGATCGGACAGCTGCAGTCTCCCGCGCCCTCCAGGAGACCTGCGTGCTCCAGGGTGAGCGACAGGCTGCCGGCGCACAGCTCGCTCACGGGCTGGTCGCTCTCGGGGTGTGCGAGCTCCAGCGCGAAGTCACCGGTCCACAGGCCGGCGAGCGAGGCTGGCTCGACCGGGGTGCCGGGAGAGCGGCCTTCGTTGCAGTCCAGGTCGAGGGGCGGCGGGGATGCGCACCCTGACGACCCCAGGGGTGCCAGGAGTGTGGCGGCGCCAAGCAGGATGACGTGGGTTCTGGAAGACGATCTGGGCAGGTCAGCGGCTCCGCGGGGGGCACGGGTGAGTTTAACGGCTGGTCGAGCGGTAGGGACGCGGGTGGCGACGGGGCCCCTCTTGGCTGCAGGGGCGGTGGCTGCGATCTTCTACCTGCTGGTTTGGCCGTCGCCTGTGGGGGGCATTCCAGAGCGAATTCCGCCTGTGAGTTAGAATTGCACGAGACTTCGACTTCACCCCACGTGCCGCGCGTCGAGATCAAAAGCTAGGGACTACGGTTGAGTCCGTCGCGGGTGAGGATGTAGGTCCGATTGGGAACGACGAAGGGTCCATCCTGCCCCGCCAAGTCGATGCGCCAGCCGTCCTGACCCAGTCTGTTTAGACCAGCGAGAGCACAACTGTGCCAGGCTGCGGAGGCCGGCGCGGTTGTCATCTGACACCGGACCACGTTCTCCGCGGTCGGTGAGCCATCGTAGGCACATGCACCGGCGCTTCCCTTGCGCGTAAGACAGACGGTCGAATACTCCACGGCCCAAGCCCCGGGAGAGCTATACGATGAGGTCGCCAGGGGCAGGTCCGAACCCGTGGGCTCGGCACTCTCGGCTGGCTGTGTGACGGTAGCGATGACGAGGAACAGGGAGGCAGTCACGATTCCGGCGGTAAGTATGAGCGCTGCGGTGGTCTTGTTCGTAGAGCCCATTTCAATCCTCGGTTGTGTCATCGACCATTCTATCCAGACTGGCGATATCGTCCAGATCACGCGAAATCGATGCCAGCCTGTGCTCCGGAGGTTCCCGGGAGATGAAAGCGGTGCTCCGGTCCAGATAGCCACGGCGATTCAGCAGGGGAGTGGCCGGATGAGGTGCACCGGGATTTCTCCCACCCCGGTCATTTTTTGGCCCACCACCACCATATACTCTCCCCATGACGCACGAAGAAGCCCCAGGCCTCCACACCCTCGCCGACGACCTCCTGGACCGGGTTGTGACACTCACCACAGACACGCCAGAACTGCGCCTCCGCGTCGCCAGACTCGCAGCTTGGTTCAAGCGCCAGGACGTGCTTCCCCTGGGCTACAGCTCCTTCGCCGCGTTCGCACGGGCGCACCTGGAGCTGGGGGCGTCCTGGCTCCGGGAGCTCGTTCGGTTTGTCGAGGCAGACCTGCCCCTCGTTCACGCTGCGGTGGCCCAGGGGGTGATTCCACTGTCCGTGGCCGTCAAGGCTCCGCGGAGTGCCGAAGGGGACGAGGCGGACTGGCTGGACCGTGCCCGGTGGCTGCGCAACCGTCGGCGGGTGGAACTCGAGGGCCAGGACCTGCGGACCATGGCCGCAGCGCGGGACCGGGTGCGTCTGGTGTTGGCCGTGCCGGTCAGCGATGAACAGGCGGACCGCACGATGCTGGGTTGGTGGCGAGACCAGGTGCCGGCCGAGACCCTGCTGGACCACGCGCGACACACGCCGGCGGTCCCGGAATTCCGGCCGATGAGCACGGCCTGGGAGACGCCGGTAGATCTTCAGGATGGGGTGGTGCAGCTCCGGGAGGCACAGCGGGACCTGCGCTTGAATCGGCTGCGGATCGGGCGGGCGTGGCGGGAATTTGCCGAGGGGGGGATGCACCGGGTGCTGGGGTATTCGTCGCTGGCGAACCTGGTTCGGGAGAATCTGGCGGTCAGTCTGCGCACGCTGCAGCGGGATCAGAGGCTGGCGGTGGACATCGACCGGTACCCGGAGCTGGCAGAAGCGGTGGACAGCGGTGCGCTGGCGCTGCGGCGGGCGCGGCTGCTTGTGGACCTGGTGGACGAGGAGAGCGTCGGGGAGTGGATCGTGATTGGGCGACGGGTGCCGTTGGCCGAGCTGCGGGAAGTGGCGGCTCATGCGGGTCGCGGGGATGAAGCGCTGTGGCGCCGGGCTTATCTGGAGGCGCTGGAGACGGCGGACCGGGAGCACGCGACATCGACTGGCGCTCCGGTGTTGGTGTCGCTGGCGGCGAGCCAGGGGGCGGCGCCGGTGGTGGGGACGGAAGAGGTGGATGGGGACTTGTTGGCGGCGGCGAGGTGGCTGATGGAGACTCTTGAGATCCCTGAGCAGTCTGGAACGGGTCGGGTCAAGGAGTTGGAAGGGTGGTGCTGCCAGAATCCCGAGTGCCGGCGCCGGAGCCTGCGGGTCGAGGCGCACCATCTGGTGTTTCGCTCGCGGGGGGGTGGGGATGAACTGGAGAATCTTGTGACGCTGTGCCGGGCTTGTCACTTGAGGCTGGTGCACACGGGAAGGGCGCTTGTTCGGCGCCAGGCTGGGCGGCTGGTGTGGGATCTGCCGGGGCGGCGGATCGTTGTGTTTTAGTGTTCGCCGAGAGTCTGGCGTAGAGCGTCGACTCGGGCGAGCTCGCGGCGCAGGGTCTTCTTGTGGTTTCCGTGCTTTAGCTGGGCGTGCAGACCGAATAGCTCGAATGCGTCGCGTTCGCTTCCGGTCAGGCGTACGGCGGCTTCGAGCACCAGTCCGCGCAGGGCCTCGGCCTGGTCGAGCTGAATCGGGGAGGGCTCGCCGTTGTCGGGGGCCAGGCGCTGGGCAGCGCGAACGAAGGCCTCGGCGGCGCGGTCCATGGTGTCGACCACGCCGTCGTCGCCGCCGACACCTTCGAGGGCCAGGGAGCGGCGGACGGCTTCGGCCGAGAGCTCGCTGGGATGGCCCGCCCGTAAGGACTCGAGGGCGGTGGCCCGTACGATCACGCTGTGGAGCTGCCTCAGGTTGCCCGGCCAGTCGTAGCGACGGAGCACCTTGGCGGCGTCGTCGATCAGCTCGACACGGCCCCGGGTGGGGCCGGGGACGCGGGCCAGCATCCAGCGGGCCCAGTCTTCGACCTCGTCGGCGCGGTCGCGAAGGTCAGGGAGCTCGACCGGGAGCACGTGGATTCTGTAGTAGAGGTCCCGCAGGAAGCGGCCCTCGCGGACCTCGGTCTCGAGCTCTGCGTTGGTTCCTACGATGAATCGGACGTCGGCCTTGCGCGTGCGGCTGTCGCCCAGGGAGCGGTAGGTGCCGTCTTCCAGCACGCCGAGCAGCTTGGCCTGGGTGTCCAGATCGAGCTTGTCGATCTCGTCCAGGAAGATCGTGCCGTTCCGGGCACGGGTCACGCTGCCCTCGTAGTCGCGGTCGGCGCCGGTGAACGCACCGCGCTTCCAGCCGAATAGCTCGCCGACGCGTAGGGTCTCGGCGACGGCATGCAGGGCGACCGACTCGAAGGGGCCGTTGCTCCGTGCCGAGCGGGCATGGGCCCACTCCGCCAGGTGGGTCTTGCCGGTGCCAGTGGAGCCGCGGATCAAGAGCGGCGCGTCATAGGTGGCGAACACCGCGAGCATGCGAACCACGGGGGCCATGGTGGCCCCGACCACGGGCAGCAAGCGGTCAGCCAGGGCGTCCTCGACCGGCGCAGGGGCCAGGTTGGCGAGCACAGGGGTCGCGACATCGCACAGGAGCTGCAGGCCAGCTGCGGCGTCGACCCAGACGGGGAAGCGCGTGCCGACCGCTGCCGGACAAGCGACCTCGATGGCCGCCAGACCGATGACCTTGTCGCTGGGACCGCGCAGGGGAATCGCCAGCAGGTGGGTCGTGGACCGCGCCTGCATCTGGGCGCGGGTGGCTTCGCCCCAGCGGGACTGCTCCTCCTCGACGGGCAAGGGCCGCCCTGTCACATCCATGAGCCGCTGGGCCTCGATGTCCACCACGACCGGGGCTGCGGTCTGCTGGACCACCCGCCAGGCGCTGGCAGAGGCCGCGGGAGAGCCCCGGGAGCCGCTGTCGCACTCGACCCCGTGGATCGCCTGGTAGCTGCGCTCGCCGCGGCGGTGCACCCAGCCGCGAAGGACCGTCGCGCGACGGCCCCGGGGGGTCTCCTGGAGCGCGGCGATGGAGCGGGCCAGCAGCGGGGCGAGCAGGGCGGCGGCCCCAGCCTCGAAGGACGGGGCAGCGCGAAGACCGGCGACGAGCTCCGCGAGCTGGGCCGTCAAGGTGCGCCCGGGTAGGGCACCAGGAGTACCGCGCCCTGGTCCTGTTCGGAGTCCGTCCAGTCCGAGCTGCCGATCACCAACACCATGCCCGCGTCCTCCAGCAAGTCTTCGCCTAGCGCAAGGCTACTCCCTGCGCTCCCTTCGGCCTGGACCCCTGACAGCTTCCAGTGGCCACTACCGACAGGCACGATCCCCTCCAGCGGGCCCAGCAAGACGACCACGTTGTCAGCGCTGCCCACCAGCTCGGACTTGCGCACCTTGAGCACCATGTCGTCCCGGCCGTCTGCGTCTACGTCGCCCACGGTCACCTCGGTGCCGAGGCCCTGGGCGGGCTCGTCGCCTGTCACCTGGGTCGTCACCTGGGCCAGATCCCCCGAGACCCGCGCCGCGCTGCCGCCTTCCACGAGCAGGAACCCGCCGTTGGAGTTGCCGTCGCCGTCTTCCAGACCGGCGGCACCCAGGACCAGGTCGCGCAGCCCGTCCCCGTTCAGGTCGCCGACCTCGAGGCCCGAGCCCACCCGCTGCCCCGGCTCCAGTCCGCGAAAGGCCAGCCCCACACCGTCCAGGGACGACACGCCCTCTGTCAGGTCGGCGGCGAGCACCAGCCACACCGTGCCCCGATCGTCGGAGCCCTCCCGCTGGGCCCCCACCAGGAAGTCGCCGAGACCGTCTCCGTCCACGTCGCCGGCGGCCTTGACGGTCTCGCCGACGCCGTCGTCCGCCTGGTCCCCGTTGAGCACCGTGGTCCACACCGGCGAAGTCTCGCCGCTGACCTCGGCGCCCGTCAGGATCACCACCTCGCCGGTCTGGGACGCGTCGCCGGGTGCGCCCACCACCACGTCGGAGAGACCGTCGCCGTCGACGTCGCCGCAGCCGTCCACCGACCACCCGGCCAGGGCCTCGACCGCGTGGTCGCCGTGCCACGTGGGCACGGTGTCCAGCTCGAGCTCCCCGGTGCCCGAGGGTCCCAGCACGAAGTGGATGCGCGGGGAGACCCCCCGGAAGGTCTCGGTCGCCGGGGCACCCACGATCAGGTCGGCGAGCCCGTCGCCGTCCATGTCGCCTGCCGCACCCACCGAGAGCCCGGCGAAGCTGCCCTGGGCGCCCACCAAGCGCAAGGAGACGTCGGCCACGTCGTCGATCCCGGACTCGACGGGTCCCCAGACCAGGTAGACCGCGCCTGCGTTGGCCAGGGCGTCCCCGCTCTCGGCGTCGTAGCCCTCGGCACCCAGCGCCAGATCCGCCTGACCGTCGCCGTCGAGGTCCCCGGGCAGCGCCAGGGCCATGCCCAGGCGATCCGACGCCCGTTCCCCCAGCAGGATGGTCTCGGGGGTGAGCTCACAGAGCCGGATCCCGTCGCAGTCCGAGTCCAGGCCGTCGTCGCAGACCTCAGAAGCCCCGGGAAACACGTCGGCGTTGGTGTCGTCACAGTCGTCGGCCTGGAGCACCCAGGTGCCGTCACCGGGGTCACAGCGCGACTCGACCAGCACGTCCGGGTCGCCGTAGCCGTCTCCGTCGGCGTCGGCCCACCAGTCGTCGGCCTCCAGACTGCTGTCCCGGTCGTCGACCCGGGCGTCACAGTCGTTGTCCACCCCGTCGCAGACCTCGATCGCAGCGGGATTCACCGCAGGGTCCCAGTCGTTGCAGTCCCCGGTGCTGCCGTCCCCGGGCTCCTCCACGAAGCCGTCGCCGTCGAAGTCGTGGCCCGGATCCTCGGCCAGGGTGCTGCTCGGGAAGTCGGGCAGGCAGGCCATCAGGAGCCACAGCGTCATCGCCCGCCTCCGAAGCGCCACTCCACGGCCAGGCCGACCCCCAGCACAGCCAGGCCCACGCCCTCGGCGATCCAGGACGACCGGTACCGCGTGGCAGCGCCGTCGTAGCGCACGCCGGCCTCGACGTACTGGCCCCACCCCGCCGCGTCGTTGGCGTCCTGGACAGCGCCCCGGGCCTCGGCCCAGGACAAGGCGGCGACCATGGCGGCGCCAGCGGCCAGGGACCCACCGCCGACCGCGATCCAGCGACCGGGGTGGCGAGGCTCTCGGACCAGGGCCCAGCTGTCGGTGTCGGGGGCCACGTCGAAGGCCTGGCCGCCCGCATGCACCTGCAGCGCGCTGTCCGGGGCGACCACCAGGCCCAAGAGCGGTGCCAGTCGGTGGTGCTGTGCCGGGTCCTGGGCCCAGGCGAGGGCCTCGGGGCCCAAGGCGCCGGGCAGCAGGAGCGTGCCCTCGCCCCCCGCGGTCAGGGTCAAGGTCCAGGTCTGCCAGGGACTGCCTGCCAGCTGCAGGTAGTGCACGCCCGGCGACAGCTCGTGCACCCCCGGCCGCAGCACCAGCGGCCGGCCGTCGAGCCACAGCGTGCCCGGCTCCGGGGTGCCCAGGATCGTCAGCAGGGCCGGGGCCTGGCTCCGGGTCGCCGCCTGGGCGGCGTCGTAGGGCGGGCGCAGGTCCGGGGCCCAGTTCCGATCCCACTCCAGCGCAGGGCGCAGGGCCAGGGCCGCCATGAACCACTCCTGGGCCTGGTCCGGCCGCTCGTCCAGGACAGCCACCAGGCCCCGAAGGTACGCCACCCGAGCGGCCAGACTACCGGCCACGGCTTCGTCCAGACACCCCAAGGCCTCGGCGGCCAGGTCCAGCGCCTGGGTGGCTTCCTCCAGGTCCAGCAGCGGCAGCGCGCCTTCGGCCCGGCCCAGGTGTTGCTGGAGCGCCGCCAGGCTCTGTCCGCCGCTGCTACAGGCCTGCAGCGAGCCTGCGCCGACCAAGGCCGGGACGCGATCCGCGAGGAGATCCGCCAGATCCACCGTGACCCGGACCTGGTCTGCCAGCGCCGCACCAGCGGCCAGGCTCAGGACCCACATGCCGCCTGCCGGTTGAAGTCCCAACACCACGGACTCGCCATGCCCGGCTGGAAGTCGATCGTGCGCTCCAGACGCCGGTCGTCCTCGGTCACCAGCAGCACGCGATGGCTGCCAGGCTCGACCTGGATCCGCAGAGGCGTGCGACCCCAGGGCCGATCGTCGACGGTCACTTCGCTGTAGGGGACGGAGTTGAGCACGACACGCACGGGAGACAACGGGTCAGGGTCCTGGTCATCCTCACTCGATTCGGGGCCATCCGCGACCGCCAGGGCCTCCGACGGGGTGACGTCGACCCCTGGCGCAGTGGGTGCTGGGGCGGCCGAAGGCGCCGGCTCGGGGACCGCCATCCGAGGCGCCGGGGGTTCCTCCTCGCTCCCCTCGATCGGCGCGGGTGCGGGCAGGCCAGGCAGGACCTCGACCGGAACCGGATCGGACACCGCGGCCTCCACCGGGTCCAGGGCCGGGGACGGATCCAGCGCCAGGAGTCCCCCCACGCCAAGCAACAGCACCGCGGCCACCCCCGCTGCCAGCACCCCAGGGCGCCCGGGTCCTGGCGGCGACTCTCCGCGAAGGGCCCGGGCCAGGCCCTCGGCCCCGTCGGGCCGGTCCTCTGGCGCCGAGGACACGGCCAGGCGGATCACCCGAGCGAGCTCGGACGGGAGCTCGCTCAGCACCTCTTCCTGGCGATGGGTGTCGTGCAGCCCAAAAGGCATCCGCGCGGTCACCAGGTAGGCCAAGGTCGCCCCGGCGGCGTAGACATCGGCCTGGGGTCCGGCGTTGCGAGGGTCCTCGAGCTGCTCCGGGGCCGCAAAGGCATAGGTGCCCAAGAGGGTGCCCGTGGCGGTCAGGTGGGTCGTCGCGTCGGCGTCCCGGGCGATGCCGAAGTCCGACAGCAGCGCCCGCCCATCGGCACCGATCATCGCGTTGGACGGCTTCACGTCCCGGTGCACGATGCCGGCGTCGTGGGCCGCCTGGAGCCCGGCCAGCATGTCCAGCACCAGCCTCACGGCCCGCTCTGGCTCGACCGCCCCCGACAGCTCCACCAGCTCGTGCAGGTTGGGGCCATCCACCAGCTCCATGGCCATGTAGCCGCGGGCTCCGGTGGTGCCGTAGTCGAGCACCCGCACCAGGTTCGGGTGGTCCAGGCCCGCCAGGATCGAAGCCTCTCGTACCATGCGTCGCTGCAGGCGGCCCTCGGACCCCGCATCCTCGACGATCTTCACCGCGCACTCCCCGCCGTCCTGGAGGTCCTGGGCCCGCCACACCGTGCCAGCGCCCCCGACCCCCAGCTCGTGGATCAGTCGGTACCTGCCCGCAAAGGGCGGGTCCGGCGGATCCACCGTCACTCCTGAATCCCTGGGTTCCGACACGGGCCCATCTTAGCGCTCCGGCTGGGGGTCGACGGTGTGCAGGTAGACGTCGCGCTTGGGGTAGGGAATCTCGATGTCGGCGTCGCCCAGCTGCTTGTAGACCTGGGTGTAGAGGTCATCGAGCACTCGTCCTCGCAGCGCGGGCTCGGCGATCCACCCCATGAGCTCAAAATCCAGCCCCGAGTCCCCCAGAGACCGGAAGCGCACCCTGGGCTCGGGCTCTTCGGCGAAGTGCGGACACGCCCGGGCCAGGTCCATCAAGACGGACCGCACCTGGTCCACGTCGCTGCCATAGGCCACGGACACCTGGCAGCGGATCCGCTCCATCTGGGAGTGGCCGCCGGTCTCGTTGATGATCTTGGAGTTCGCCATGATGGCGTTGGGCACGATGATCTGGATGTCGTCCCGGGTCATCAACCGGGTCGTGCGCATCCCGATGACCGTGACCTCGCCGCGCTCCCCGCTCTCCAGCACCAGGTAGTCCCCGAGCTTGTAGGGCGCGTCGACCAGGATGAAAAGGCCTGCGAACAAGTTGGACAGCGTGTCCTTGGCGGCGAAGCCGACCGCGATGCCCACGATGCCCGCCGACGCCACCCACGCCGTCAGGTCGAGCCCCCAGGCCAGGCAGATCCCGTAGACCCCGCCGCCCCCGATCACGACCTTGGAGGTGATCTGCAGCAGCGGCAAGGTGCGGGCCTGGACCAGCTCCTGGGATCCGGACCGACTCAGGCTGCGCAGCACCTCGTCGGCCGCTCGCCCGATGCCCAGCGACCAGTACACCAGAGCGACCGTCGCCAGGCCCGCGTGCACCCACTGGAGGGGCTCGCCGTCGGCCTCCTGCAGGGCCGTCAGCGCAGCGAGACCGCCGATGAGCACCGCCGTCACCAGGGCCGGGCGCTCCAGGATGGCCAGCACCCGGTCGTCCAGCTCGGTCTGGCTCCGCCGGGCCAGTGCCGGGAGCACCCAGGTGAAGGCCACGTGCACCACCACCAGCAGCACCCCCGTCAGCAGCACGGCCGCCCACAGGTGGGGCACACCCACCGCGTCTGCCCAGCCGAACACCCACGCCAGGAGCTCTGTCACACCACACCTCCGACCCCAGCAGGCGCGTGTATCGAGAGCGCCGGTGACACGCCGACAACATCCCGGGTGGATCCGCGACAGATCGCGACAGGGCCGCACCCGCGGAGACGCCGCGGCTCTGTAGCGTCGCTTCATCACCGGGGAGCACCCGCTCCCCCCAACACCCGGCGGTCCAAGACCCCGGATCACGGAGTGCTCCATGCGCCGCACGGCCATCCTCTGTCTCGCGATCACCATGCCCACCGCCGCGTTCGCCCAGGACGCCGACGACTACGAAGGGGTCTACGACCTCACCTGCGTCGACGCCGAGCTGATCGTCGACGTCTTCGCCAGCCAGGGCACCCTGGACCTGGCCGCGGACTCGGCCTTCACCATTCACATCCCCCTGTCCTGCGACGGCGCCTCGGCGGCCGAACAGGCCCGCTTCAACCGCGAGAGCCTGCGGAGCTGCATGGAGACCCTGAACGACCGCACCACCTGCAGCGCCATCGTGGGCGACCTGACCCGGTCCGTCGCCGACTTCAACGACGTGCTCCAGGCCCGCATCCCGGTGGCCATGGTCACCGACACCCGGGGCACCGAGGTCCAGGGCGAGATCGCCATGGACGCCCGGCACATCTGGGCGTCGGGCTGGCGCCGCTCGTGGTCCTACACCCTGGACCTGGCCACCGGCGAATTCCGAAGCCAGGCCATTCCCCTGCCCCAGCTCGACGTCACGACCGTCGAGGGCCAGGGCTTCACCTGCGACACCTTCATCAACCACGCCGAGGTGCTGGGGCGGATCGATCCCGAGCCCGGGACCCTGGAGTCCGGGCTGAACGCCGAGCCGTCGGCCATCTGCATCCAGACCGACGCAGAGACCGGCCACACCGACGTGGTCGAGGTCTTCGGCCACTTCCGGGCAGCGATCGAGGGCGAGCTCAGGTCGCCGTGAGCTGCTCGCTGGAGGGGTAGAACTGGCGGGCCCACGTGCGGAACAGCCCGATGGGCCCGTCGCCGTCGCACAGCACCGGCCGGGGCAGGAAGACCTTGTTCTCCCAGATGGGGATGTCCTGCTCCAGCTGCCGCTCGACCTCGGCCACGAAGGCCTTGCCGATGCCCCGGGCGACGCTCGCCCCATAGGTCTTGCGGACGGAGAACGCGAAGCGCACGTCGCACAGGCCGTTCTCGATGGGCGTCACGGAATTGACGAGCAGGGTCTCAGCGAGCCCCGTGAAGCGCGTCGTGGTGAACCCGAAGCCATAGGCATCCACGGTCACCAGGCCGTCCACGTCGCCCATCGGGGTGGTCATCGGCGTCGTGGACTGGGTGCGCAGCAAGTGGTCGTGGGTCTCGGCGTACTTGGTCTCCGGCATCTCGCGGGTGCCGTGGAGGTAGTGGAAGTGGGCCTTGTCCACGGCGTTCTCGGCCATCTCCTGGTTGCAGGTGCGGATGGTCCAGCGCCGCAGCACGTACTCGGTCCACTCCTCGTGGCCGTACTCCTCGAGCTCCGGCACCTCCCAGAAGGGCGCCCGCCCGGCGGTGTCGTGCCACGTCATCAACAGGCCGTTGACCTCGCGCAGGGGCCAGCAGGCCACGCTGGACTTGCGCGGCTGCTTGTTGGCGTAGGGCACGCTGGTGCAGCCGCCGTCTGCGCCGAAGCGCCAGTCGTGGAAGGGGCAGGCGATGGACTCGCCGTCGACCTTGCCGCCGTGGCCCAGGTGGGCGCCCAGGTGGGGGCAGTGGGCGTCGAGCAGAGACGCCACGCCACCCTCGGTGCGGAACAGGACCAGGTCCCGCTCGAAGTACCGCAGCGGCACCACGTCGCCGGGCTTCAGCTCGTCGCTGTAGGCGACCTGGAACCAGCCGGTGGGCAGGGGAAAGGGAAAGCGGTTGCTCACGCGGGCGTCTCCAGGATGGCGACCCCGTGCAAGAGGACGCGCACCGCGACCTCCATGTCCGCCAGGGCCTCGTCGACGGTGTGCAGGCCTCCGCTCCAGCCCACCAGGACGGCGAACCAGGCCTGCTGGAGGAGGAAGGCGAGGGTGCGCTCGTTGGCGGTGGGCCAGGCGGCGTCTTCGCGCACCGGCTCCCCCCTCACGACCGCCACGATGATGCCGGCCATCGTGCCGTGGTACCGGGTGACCTTCTCGGCGATGTCCGGCACGCCACTGGCCACGGACCGCAGCAGGGCCCGGGCCAGGTTCGGCCGGGACACCAGGAAGCGGGTCGCCAGGGAGAAGAAGGCGTTGAGGCGGGCAGCCGCCGTCTCCCCGGGCACGCCGCCTTCGGCCAGCCCGGCCGAGAGCTGCTGGACCTCGCGCTCCAGCACCGCCGCCAGGATGTCCTCCTTGCTGGAGAAGCGACGGTAGACCGTGCCCAGGGCCACGTCGGCCTTGGCCGCCAGGTCCCGCAGGCGCACGGCGTCGTAGCCCTCCTGCTCGGCGAGCTCGATGGCCACTTCCAGGATGCGCTCGGTGCGGGGATCGGTCTCCATGGACGGAAGTGGAACACGTTTCACTTCCATCGTCGAGGGTTCAACTAGAACATGTTCTACCGCCCATGACATGGATGCGGTATACCCCTCGGTAGAACACGTTCTAGCACCCTGGATCCTCGGAGCCCCACCCTTGAGCGAGCCCCACCTCCTCACCGAGCGCGACGGCCACGTGCTCACCATCACCTTCAACCGGCCCCAGGCCCGCAACGCCTGGTCTCTGGAGCTCATGGCTCGCATGGCCGACGCCTGGCAGGAGCTCCAGGACGACCCCGAGCTCCGCGTGGGGATCCTGACCGGCAACGGCAAGGCCTTCAGCGCCGGCGCGGACCTGAAGCTGATGCACGGGGACCAGTCGGACAATCCTTGGCACAAGCGCTTCCGGGACGACCCCGAGCTGCAGTGGAAGGCGATGTTGCGCAGCTGGCGGCCGACCAAGCCCATCATCGCGGCGGTCGAGGGCTACGCCTACGGCGGCGGCACCGAGATCCTCCAGGCCACGGACATCCGGGTCGCCGGCGAGAGCACGAAGTTCGCCCTGACCGAGGCCAAGTGGGGCCTGTTCCCCCTGGGCGGCTCGACGGTCCGGCTGCAGCGGCAGATCCCGTACACCAAGGCCATGGAGATGCTGCTCCTGGCCACGCCCATCAGTGCCCAGGAAGCCGAGCGCTACGGCCTGATCGGTCGGGTCGTGCCCGACGGCGAAGCCCTGGCAGAGGCCCGCCGGCTGGCCGAGATCATCGCCAACAACGGCCCCCTGGCGGTCCAGGCGATCAAGAAGTCCGTCCTGGCCGCCCAGGGCGTGACCGAGGCCGAAGGCCTGGCCACGGAGCTGGCCCTGGGCTGGCCCATCCTCAAGACCGAAGACGCCCGGGAAGGTCCCCGCGCCTTTGCCCAGAAGCGCAAGCCGGAGTTCAAGGGACGATGATCAGCCCCCTCTGTGACCTGTTCGGCATCGAGTTCCCCCTCTTCGCCTTCACCCGCTCGCCCCAGGTGGTGGTCGAGGTGTCCAGGGCCGGCGGTCTGGGGGTGCTGGGCGCCTTGGCCTACAGCGACGAAGAGCTCGAAGCGCACCTGTGCTGGATCGACGAGCACATCGACGGCAAGCCCTACGGCGTCGACACCGTCATGCCCGCCAAGACCCTGGCGACCGGCCACTCCAAGCAGGACCTGGAGGGCATGATCCCCGCCGCTCACCGGGCCTTCGTCGACGACGTGCTCGCCAAGCACGGCATCCCTGAGATTCCCGACGGCGAGGGCAGCGAGACCCTGCTGGCGTGGACGGCCGAGAAGATGCGGCCCCAGGTCGAGATCGCCCTGCGCCACCCGATCCGCCTGCTGGCCAACGCCCTGGGCCCTCCGCCCCCCGAGGTCATCGCCCAGGCCCACGCCCAGGGCGTGAAGATCGCGGCGCTGTGCGGCTCGGCCCGCCACGCCGCCAAGCAGGTCGAGGCCGGCGTGGACATCATCATCGCCCAGGGCACCGAGGCCGGGGGCCACACCGGCGACGTGGCCACGATGGTGCTGACCCCCGAGATCGCCCAGGCCGTGGCCCCGACCCCCGTGCTCGCCGCCGGCGGCATCGGCTCCGGCCGCCAGATCGCAGCCGCCCTGGCCCTGGGCGCAGCAGGCGCCTGGACCGGCTCGATGTGGCTCACGACCCAGGAGGCGGTGGTCATCCCACTGCTCAAGGACAAGCTGGTCGCCGCCAGCAGCAGGGACACCATCCGGACCCGCGCCCTCACGGGCAAGCCGGCGCGGCTGCTCAAGACCGGCTGGATCGATGCCTGGGAGGACAAGGCGAACCCCGATCCCCTGCCCATGCCGCTCCAGTACATGCTGACGGCCGACGCCGTGGATCGCCTCCACCGCTTCCACGACACCCCCGGGGCCCAGCACCTGCTGTGGAGCCCGGTGGGCCAGATCGTCGGTCACATGAACGACCAGCCCTCTGTCGCGGAATTGATGCACCGCCTCAAGTCAGACTTCAACGCCACCACCGCCAAGCTGGGCGGAATGCGAGTGTCCGAGTGAACCGCTTCGAAGACAAGGTCGCCCTGATCACCGGAGCCGCCGGCGGCATCGGCCGCGCGACCGCCTTTCGCCTGGCCGAGGAAGGGGCCCGCTGCGCCATTGTCGACGTCAACGCCGCAGGGCTGGCAGAGACCCTGGAGCGGCTCGGGGACGGCGGCCACGGGGCCTATGAGCTGGACCTGGGCCAGGCCGAACAGATCGGCCCCCTCGTCGAGAAGATCGTCGGGGACTTCGGCCGGCTCGACGTCCTGTGCAACATCGCCGGCATCCTGCGCTGCCACCACAGCCACGAGATGACCGTGGCGCAGTGGAACCAGGTCATCGGCGTGAACCTGACGGGCACCTACTTGATGTGCCGTGCCGCCCTGCCCCACCTGCTGGAGACCAAGGGCAACATCGTGAACATGTCCAGCACCGCCGCCATCGGCGGGCACCCCTGGATGGCGGCCTATGCGGCCAGCAAGGGGGCGATCCTGAGCATGACCCGCTCCATGTCCCTGGAGTACGTCAAGCAGGGCGTGCGGGTGAACGCGATCATGCCCGGCGGCATCGCCACCGACATGCACATGTCCTTTCGCATCCCCGACGGGGCCGACCCGGGGCTGTTGACCCGGATGACTCCGCTCGCGCCCTTTGAGGGGCCCAGTGCCGCAGCGGCGGCGGTCGCGTTCGTGGCCAGCCACGACGGCCGGTACATGAACGGCGCCGGGCTGCGGCTGGACGGGGGCATGCTGGCGTGAGTCAGGGCCCCCCTGCCGACCTCGAAGGCTTCATCGAGCAGTACGCCCCGAGGAGCCTGTACGGCACGGCCACCAGCCCCTTCCAGGGCCACTGGGGGGGCCGCCACAGCACCTTCCAGTCCCCGGAGCACCAGGCCTGGTTCGAGGTCGCCCTGGCCCACGGCATGACCGCCCCGACCTGGCCCCGGGCCTATGGCGGCGGGGGGCTGGACGCCGAGCGCGGCCGGCGCTGGTTCGAGCTGCTGGCCGAGCGCCGGGTGCCCCTGCCCCTGGTCGGCTTTGGCCTGACTATGATCGGCCCGATCGTGCTGGAGTACGGCACCGAGGCCCAGAAGGTCCAGCACCTGGGGGGCATCCTGCGGGGTGAGATCCGCTGGTGCCAGGGCTACTCCGAGCCCGAGTCCGGCTCGGATCTGGCGTCCCTGAGCTGCAAGGCCACCCCCGACGGCGACGGCTGGCGGCTCGACGGCCAGAAGATCTGGACGAGCAAGGCGGACGAGGCAGACTGGATCTTCTGCCTGGTGCGCACCCGCACCGAAGGCCGCAAGCACGCCGGCATCACCTTTGTGGTCTTCGACATGGCCACCCCGGGCATCACCGTGCGCCCGATCCCTCTGATCAGTGGCTCGAGCCCGTTCTGCGAGACCTTCTTCGAGGACGTCTACGTGCCTTCTGAGGGCGTCATCGGCGACGTGAACAACGGCTGGCGGGTCGCGATGAGCCTGCTGGGCCACGAGCGCGACATGGTGGGCGAGGCGGTGGCCAGCGGCGGCTCCCGGCCTCCGATCCTCACCGACTACCGGGTGGCGGATCACGCGGTCCGGGTGCTAGGGCGGGCCGACGACGGCACGCTGTCCGACCCCTTGATCCGGGACCAGGTCGCCCGGGCCGAGATGGATGAAGCCGCCCTGCGCTGGACCATCCGGCGGGTGCGCGAGGCCGGCACGCCGGGGCCCGAGAGCAGCATCATCAAGCTGGCGGGCACCGAGCTGAACATGCGCCGGTGGGAGCTGGCCCTGAAGATCGAGGGCCTGGGGGGGCTGGGCTGGGAGGGCAGCGCCTTCTCCGCCGAGCAACAGGCTCTGGCCAAGCAGTACCTGCGCTCCCGGGGCAACTCGATCGAGGGGGGCACCAGCGAGATCCAGCGCAACATCCTGGCGACCCGGGTCCTGGGGCTGCCGCGCACCGGCAAGCCGGGGAAGAAGCCATGAGCGGTCCCCTGGTGTTCACCGACGAGCAACAAGCCCTGGCCCAGAGCGCCCGGGCGGTCGTCGAGGCCCAGTGGCGGCTCGACCAGCTGCGCCGGGACGGCTGGGAGAACGTGCGCGGCAGGCAGGCAGCGATGGGCGAGCTGGGCTGGACGGCGCTGGCGGTGCCCGAGGCCCTGGACGGCCTGGACCTGGGGCTGGCCGAGGCGGCCGTGCTGTTCGAGGAGCTGGGGCGGCACCTGGTGCCGACGGCGCTCCTGTCGACCACCGTGCTGGCTGGTCCCGCCCTGTACGGCCAGGCCGAGGACCTGGCGGGTCTGCTGAACGGGACCCGCATCCTGGCCCTGGCCGCCCAGGAGCCGGACACCCGTGCACAGCCGGGCTGGGGCGCGACGATCCGTGGGGGTGCGCTCACGGGGACAAAGACCTGGGTCCTGGACGGCGCCGACGCCGACGCCTTCGTGGTCACGGCGACCCTGGACGACGCCCGGGTCCTGGCGCGGGTCGCCGCGGCCGACGCCATGGTGACGCCGCAGACGTCGGTGGATCACCGCACCGTGGCGACCGTGACCTTCGACGACGCCCCCTGCCAGCCCCTGGACGGGGGCGAGGCCTTGCTCACCCGCTGCCTGGACCAGGCCCGAGTCCTGCTCGCTGCCGAGATGCTGGGGGGCATGACCGCCGCCTTCGAGCGCACGCTGGCCTGGCTGCACGAGCGGCACCAGTTCGGGGTACCCATCGGCAGCTTCCAGGCGCTGCAGCACCGGGCAGCGGACTGCTTCATGGACATCGAGCTGGCCCGCTCCGCGGTCCTGGCCGCCGCCCGGGCGACCCCCGATGCGCTGCCCGCGCTGGCGTGCCTGGCCCAGGCCCGCTGCTCCGAGGCCTTCCGCCACGTGACCAGCGAAGCGCTCCAGCTCCACGGCGGCATCGGCATGACCGAAGAGCACGACATCGGCCTGTTCCTCAAGCGGGCCAAGGTCTGCCAGGCACTGTTCGGCGACGCCGCCTGGCACCGCAGGCGCTGGGCGCAGCTGCACGGGTACTGAACACTGCGGTAGAACGGGTCCGAGGTGGCCGTGTTCGCAGCTCTGTGGGGACTGGGGGTGCTGTCCGTCGGCCTGGCCGCGGCGCCGCCCTCCTACTCGGGCTGGCACTGGGAGCCTGGCGAGACCCGCACGTGGCGCATCGACACCGTGCACCACTCCGATCACGGCCTGGACCTGGTCTCGGCCGCGGGGCGGATCCAGCCCGAGTCACCACCACGATCGACGCGGTCGTGGCCCCAGGCACGGCGACCAGGTCGATCTGGAGGCCCGATGGCGCACAGATCGACTCGGCCTGGAACGGCGCCCCGGACAGCACCGGCGCATTCCAGCTGCTGAACCAGCCCAGGGCCACCGACGGCACCAGCAGCCCCAGCCCGAGCCCTCCCGCAAGGCGTCGCGTCATGCCCTGTTCTACCCCGGGCCGATTAGAACCCGGCCATGCCGCTGACCCCCGACGACGTGCTCGCCTTCATGCAGCACCTCCGCGACCTGGGCCCGGACCGGGACCGCACCGCTGCCATCGCCTGGGCCAGGCCCCGCACCTCAGACCTGCTCGCCGCGGTCCAGGCCATCGAGACCCTGGACGCCGTCCGGGCGGGTGTGCTGCGGCTCTTGCCGGATCTGGGCCTGTCCTCGGACCGCCAGGTGGCGGTGCTGCGTGGCGCCGGCCAGGCCCTGTTCTCGGCCCACCGCGCCGAGGTCTTGACCGCGACCCGCGACCCGGCATGGCTGGGCCTGTGCGTGCTGGAGCTCGCCGAGCGGGTGCCCGGGTTCGAAGCGGACCCGCTCCAGCGGGCCGTGGCCATGGCCACGGCTGGCTTCGAGTCCACCCCCGATCTCCCCAAGGGGCCGGGCGAGGTGCTGTGGGCCATGGCCGAGCGGGCGGAGCACGTGGGCTGGGAGGACCGGGCGGAGCCCCTATTCGAGGCCGCCCTGGCCGCGCCCTTCGAGAGCCTCGAGCACGCCGCCCAGGTCCGTCTGCTCGTGGCCATGCGCCGGCTGGAGCGCGAAGAAGCCGGGGCCGAGACGCTCCTGGAACAGGTCGTCGGCTTCGAAGAGGCGCCGCGCCAGAGCCGGGTGCACGCGGGCTGGATCCTGGGGCTCCGGGCCCAGGAGCGCGGGGATCTCGAGACCGCCCGGGCCCGGCTCCAGGCCTGTCTGGCCGACGTCGACCCCGACCAGGACGGCGACGCCGCCGACCGCATCGCCGAAGCCCTGGCCGCCCTGGAGAGCTGACAGAGTCTCGGGCCCGTGAGATGCTCCGCCCCCACAGGGAGGTCTCAGATGGGTGGTTGGAACGTCATCGACGCCGAGCGCGGCGTGCTGTCGATGGAGTACGCGTTCAGTGACAAAGGGCGGGCGCACTCCTTTGCGGCGCGACTCGCCGACGGCAGCATGTACGTGATGAGCCCGGGCACGAACCTGACCGACGCCGACTACACCCAGCTAGACGGCTTCGGCAAGGTCTCGGCGGTCGCCACCAACAACGGCTTCCACCACCTGGGCCAGGGCGCCTGGCGGGAGCGCTACCCGGACGCCCGCTACTTCGCGCCGACCAAGGCCGCCGAGCGCATCGCGTCCAAGAGCGAGCTCGACCTGGCCTTCGAGTCCATGGACGCGCTCCAGGAGCTGATGGGCGATGACGTGGGCTTCCGCGAGGCCCCTTCGACCAAGTGCGGCGAGGCCTGGACCTGGGCCCGAACCGGCGACGGGTGGGCCGTCTACTGCGGCGACCTGTTGTGCAACTGGGACAGCTTTCCCGGCAACTTCTTGTTGAACATGATGTGGAAGCTCACCGGCAGCGGCCCTGGCTACAAGCCCTTCAACCTGGCGATGATGGCCATCCTCAAGGACAAGAAGTCCGCTCTGAGGGCGTTTTTGGCCGACGTCGAGGCCCACCCGCCCACGACCGTCGTGCTGGCCCACGGGGCCGCCGTGACGGGCCCGGACACGGCGGATCGCACCAAGGGCGTGGTCGGCGGAGCGCTGTAGCAGCGCACGCAGACGTCGCTGCCATCAGCTCCGGCCGCGTCCTGGGGCCCTCAGGCATCGCTCGGCCGGGCTCGCTATCAGAGCGTGAGCAACCAGACCTGGCCGTCGTCGGACCGCGAGTCTGGCGCCCCAACCAGGTACTCGGCCTGGACCTGCTCGCAGTCGCCGTGGACGATGGTCTCGGTGCCCTCGAAGTCCCACGGGATGTCGGGATCTCCCAGCTCGACATGACCACACTGGGGGGGAACGATCCAGGCGCCGTCCACGCCGCCGATCAGCAACACCGGCTCCTGCTCGCTCCAGCCGCAGGACACGCTCCTTGCAACGCTCGGGTGGCTGAAGCGCATCTCTGGACTTGGCTGCCAAGGCCTCTGGGTGCCCGCTGGCTGCCTTTGCAGCACTCGAGGGACCTCGCGAGGTCAGCAAGGACGTGAAACGAGGGCCTGCAGGCAGGACTGCGGCCTGACGCCCGACGCTCAACCCACGAAATCAAGGCGCGGACTCCCCCACGCCCCGGGTGAGCACCCAGCTGGCGGGCTCGGTCAGCGAGAGCACGGGCTGCTGGCCGTGGATCTGGTGCTCGCGCAAGGCACGGAGCACATAGGCCTGGGCCTCGGCAGCCGTGACCTGGCCGTCCCGCTGGCCGTCCAGCTCACCGTCCGCCCAGCCCCGCAGCGCCCCCACCGCGAAGTAGGTGAAGGCCCCGTGGGCGACCCCCGGCAGCGGACCGCTGAGCTGATCGGGCCCCGCCGCCGTCCACAGTCCCAGCCCGGGCTGGAGCGCCGGCGCGTGGTCCGGGACCACGGAGCGGGTGCCCTGGGACAGGGCTTCGCCCCCGCGGCCCAGACCGTTGTAGCAGGCGTCGGTCCACAGCATCAGCGTCACGCCGCGAGCGGCGGCCTGGTCGGCCAGGTGGTCCAGCCCCACCGCCCGTGCCTCGAACTGGGCCGCGTCCCGCCGCACGTCGTCGCCCAGGAGCAGGCGCTCCCCGGTCGACGGCGACGCCGCGCCGTGGCCGGCGAAGTAGAACCACAGGACGCCGCCGGGCTCGACAGCGTCGAGGGTGCGGGCCCAGGCCGCGAGCATCGCCTCCTTGTTGACGTTGGCCGTGAGCAGCTCGACCCGGTCCCGCGGCACCCCGATGGTGTGCACGATCAGGTCGTACGTCACCGCGGCGTCGTGCACCGCGTGGGGCACCGGGGCCGCCACGAAGTACTGCTCGATCCCCACGATCAGAGCCGCGTCGCGGGTGGCCCGCTCACCGGTCTTCAGGGGCTGGTCCAGGGACGGCAGCTGGGGCGGTGCTGGCGCCTGCGGCGGCGCCGGCACGCTCGCCGTCGCTGCGGCGGGCGTCAGGGACACCCCCGCCAGAGCCTGGAGCTGACGGGCTTCGTTCTGGAGCGTCGCGGCGACCACCCGGGCCGACGTGAGCGCCGCGGTCTCGGCGCCCAGGTCCTGGGCCCGGGCCAGGCTGGCGGTGGCGCCCTGCAGGTCGCCCTCCACCAGCTGCACCACCGCCTCGGCGACCGCCACCAGCTCGGGCTTGCACTTGGCGCCACCCTTCGTGCGGTCGGCCTGGAGCTGGGTCCTGGCCTTGGCCGCGCCGTCTCGCTCGAGCGCCGCCATCGCCTTGCGCGTGCACCGCCCGGTGGGCACCTCCAGGGTCAGCGCATCCCAGACGGGCACGATCCGAGTCATGAGCTGCGCAAAGGCCTGGTTGAGCGCCCGGGCCTCGGGGCCGACGTAGCTGGCCGCCGGCGTGCTGCCGTTGACCTGGAGCACTGTGGACACCGACTTGGAGACCTCGACCTCGTCCCGCCACAGGGTGCTGCTGGAGTCGGTCCCGCAGATCCGCCCCTCCACCTCGACACGGACCTTGTCACTTGAGCGGACGCTCTTGGCCCGGAGGTCCAGCACCCCGTCCACGGGCAGCTTGCCGGCCAGCTCCCTGAGCTTGATCTGGACGCCCGGCTGGAGCGGGTGCCCGGCTGCCGCCGCCGCCACCATGAGCTCGTCGGTGGGGACCAGGGTGAAGGGATTGCGCGTGCCGCTGGGTGGCACGACGGTGGCCGGGTGGGTCGGCGTGGGCCAGGTCCAGGCCAGCGCCTCGACCGCCGCCTGGCGCAGGTCGTCGTCGAAGGGGCCGGGCTCTCGGTGCTTGATGCGGCAGCCCTCCAGGACGAAGCCGGCGGGCAGGACAGCGATGCGCGGAGTCTCGGCAGCGACCGCCGCTGGCGGGGGGGTCAGGCGGAACAGCTCGAGCTCTGCGGCCACGGCGGGGCTGCTCAGCGCCAGGGAGACCAGGACCGCACCCACCATGACTGCCTCGTCGGGAGAGTGGCTCGGGTCCTAACTCGGGTCTACTGAGGGTGTAAGCTCGCCCGACGGCGAGGCGGGCATGTTGTCGGGAGCACTGATCGCGGCCTGGGTCACGAGCGCGGTCGCCCTCGCCGGTCCCCTGCCCGACCTGACGGCTCCCCTGCGCACGGGCGCCCAGCGGCCCCAGGATGCGGCTGTTGTCGTCGGCAACGAGCGCTATGCCTTCGTGGCCGACGTGCCGGCGGCGCGTCAGGACGCCCAGCTCGCCGCCTCGCTGCTCGTCTACACCCTGGGTGTGCCCGGAGAGCGGGTCACCGTGCTCGACGACGGCGCCAGCCGCGAGGACATCCTGGCCGCGGTCCAAGCCAGCGCGGACATCGTGGGCGATGGCGGCACCCTGTGGTTCTTCTATGCAGGGCACGGCGCGGCCTCGCCGGAGACCGGGCAGCAGCTCCTGCTGGGCGACGACGTGAGGGCCCGTGCGGGCAGCCTGCCCGCGCGGGGCCTGGCGGTCGAAGAGGTCGTCCAGGTGGCCCAGGGGTCCGGCACCCGCGCTGTCCTGGTCCTCGACACCTGCTACACCGGGGTCGGCCGCGACGGGGCCGAGCTGCTCCCGGGCCAGCGAATGCTGGTCCCCGACCACGCGCTCGTGCCCGACGGCGAAGTGCTGATCTGGAACGCGGCATCGCCTGGCCAGACCTCGGCGCCGCTGCCCCGGGTCGAGCAGGGCGCCTTCACCTGGTACGTCGTGGGCGCCCTGCGGGGCTGGGCGGACGGCGAGCTGGACGGGCTGTTGGACGGCCAGGTCACGGCGGCCGAAGCCCAGGCCTATGTCGCCCGCCAGCTCGCCGCCCACTCGGAGCTGGTCCAGCGGCCGACCCTCGCGGGGAGCGAGCCAGAGGCACAGGTCCTCTCGACAGGGGCCCGGGAAGCCGACCCCTTCGAGTCCTGGCGGGCCTTGCGCAGCCTGGAAGGGGGCGAAGCCCTGGTGCGGGCCGGGTCCAGGCGCTGGCTGCCCACGGTGGCCGCAGGACCGGTGGCCGGGCCCGTGGTCTACAGCCACCCCATCGCCCCGGGCGCCTCAGCTGCAGCTGACCGGGCCCTGGTCGGGTCCCGCCTCGAGTTAGGCGCCGCGCTGCGCCTGGGCCCTCGCGGCCGCGCCACCCTGGGACTCGGGCTCTGGGGAGCCGCCCGCGACACCGACGGCCTGTCCCAGGCGACCCGGTCCGAGCTGGACGGACTCGGGGTGAGCACCCGGGACAGCATCACCGTGGCCACGGGCTCCCTGGGGCTCCAGGCCCAGGGCCGGCGGTGGTCCATCGGGGTCGGCGCCCTGGGTGCAGCCGGCGGGGCCCGTGACCTGGACCGCACCGGGGCCGGCGGCCAGGTCGAGCTGTGGACCCAGGACCGTGTGCTCCTGCTGGGCGGTGCCCAGACCCGCCTGGGCTGGGCCATCCGGCTTCGCAGCCGTCCGCTCAGCGTCGGCCTGGCGCTCGACGCCGGGGCCCTGGCCGGCCCCTCGCTGATCACCGCCTGGGGCGGCCTGGTGCTCACCACCCGCGTCATCCCGGGGCGCTCATGATCGGGCTGTGGATCACCCTCCTGGGCTGCGGCGACCTGGCCCGAAGCGATCTGGACGGAGACGGCTACCTGGGGGGCTACGGCGACTGCGACCCCTTTGATGTGACAGTCCACCCCGGCGCCCTCGAGATCTGGTACGACGGCACGGACCAGGACTGCGACGGCAACGACGCCGATCAAGACGGGGACGGCTACCCCGCCGTCGAGGCTGGTGGCACAGACTGCTGGGACGACCCGACCCACACCCCCTCGGACATGGCCGTGGTGCCCGGCGTGGGCTGGGCACAGCCCACCGCCGACCAGGTCCACCCCGACGCTTCGGAGACCTGGTACGACGGCCCGGACCAGGACTGCGCCGGCGACGACGACTTCGACGCCGACGCCGACGGGGACCGGACCGACGCCTGGCCCGACAGCGCCGGCACGCTCGGCGGGGACTGCGACGACCACGAGCCCGCCATCCACAGCGCCGCGGTCGAGGTCTGCTACGACGCCATCGACCAGGACTGTCTGGTGGGCGTCGCGGCGGCGGAGCACCCGGACCCCGACGACTACGACCCCTTGTTCGACTGCGACGCCGACGGCTGGACCGTGACAGAGGAGTGCGACGACCAGGACCCGAGCCGCGGGCCGACCAGCGACGCCGACGCCTGGTACGACTGCGAGGATCAGAACTGCGACGGCAACGACGGGGACTGGGATCAGGACGGCTGGGTGCCCGAAGACTATGCAGCCGAGTGCACCGACTGGCAGGCCCTGCACCCTGGCGTGGACGGCACCCGGGTCCAGTCCGGGGACTGCCTGGACGAGCCCGGCACAGTGCCCGCGTCACTCAATGGCCTGGCCGCTGTCACCGCGGACCAGGTGAACCCCGGCGCCAGCGAGACCTGGTACGACGGCATCGACCAGGACTGCCAGGACGACTCGGACTTCGATCGGGACGGCGACGGCTACACCAGCGACACCTGGCCCGACGGGACTGGGACGCTGGGCGACGACTGCGACGACGAGGAGAAGACCACCGCCCCCTACGCGCTGGAGGTGTGCGGCGACGGGATCGACAACGACTGCGACGGCACCGGGAACGGCTGCGTGTGGTCCGGCGAGCTCGACGCGCTCGATGCGGACGAGCTGTGGACCGGCAGGGAGAGTGCGAGCCTGGCTGGCTGGGCCCTGGCGTGGGTGGACTGGGACGGCACCGGCGCCCTGGAGCTGGCGGTCGGCGCCCCGGGTACCGAGAACAAGGGCGAGGTCTACGGGGTGCCGGCGTCGGCCCCGGGAGACAGCCTGGACCAGGCCACGTGGTCGCTGCTGGGCGACACCGCCGAGCGGCTGGGCGGCGCCCTGGCGGCCTTGGATCCGGACGGCAGCGGACAAGAGGCACTGCTGATCGGCACCGACCTGACCAACAGCGCACCGGTCTACGCCGTGTTCGATCCGACCCTCGGCGGCAAGGAGGGCGAAGTGGTCTCGGCGGCCGGGGCCACGCTCACCGACGGCGAGGAGAGCTCGGGCTTCGGCTGGCGCCTGCTGGGCCTGGACCACCAGGGCCTAGGCCACGACGCCGTGGCGGTGGGCGCACCCAGGACACCTGGGGCGGTGCACCTGTGGCACCAGGTCGCCCAGGGCGAGTCCGCCGGCGATGCCGACGTGGTGCTCTCCCAGACCAGCGGCAACCTGGGCGCGGCCCTGAGCACCGGCGACGTCGACGGCGACGGCCTGGCCGACCTGGTGGTGGGCGACAGCGGCACCGGGGACGGCGAGGTGTTCCTGTGGCTGGGTCCCATCACCGCCAGCGGGACGACCGACGACGCCGACGCCAGCGGGGTCGGCCACTTCTCCAGTGGCGAAGCCGGCGCGGCCCTGCTGCTGGCTGACCTGGATCAAGACGGCCACCCCGATCTGGTGATCGGCTCGCCGGGCGCGGGCACCGTGACGGTCCAGCTCGGCCCGGTCGGGGCGGGCACGAGCCTGGACACCGCCCGAGCGGACTGCGAGCTGAGCAGCGACTCGGGCAGCGACGCGGGGTGGTCCCTGGCAGCGGGGCAGCCGTGGACCTCCGACGAGCGGGCCCTCCTCATCGGCGCCCCGTCCGACTTCCACGACGGGTCCTACCGGAGCACCGTCTTCGTGGTCCAGGGGCCCTACACGGGCGAGCGCGACCTGGACAAGTCCCTGGCGCAGCTCACCACCGACGACGCGTCGGCGCTCCTGGGCTGGAGCCTGGCTCTGCGGGACGCCACCGGCGATGGCCTGGACGATCTCGCCATCGGCGCCCCCCACGCCGAAGGCGAGCTGGGCGCCGCCTACCTCTGGTTCGGCGACGACGGCATCTGAGAGCGCCGGTCTGGTAGAACAGCGATCCTCCCGAGGCACCCCGATGCGTCCCCTCCTCCCGGCGGCCGTGCTGATGCTCGCCTGTGCGCCCAAGGCCGAGCCCGAGCCCACCCCCCAGGTGCCGAACCTGGTCCCGTCCACGAGCTGGGTCCTGATGGACACGCCCCTGGCCGATCCGTCCCCCTACGTGGGCCGCTTCCTGCCGGACGACGGCGAGCCCAGCCTGGGCAGCGCCTTCAAGACCGCCTGCTCGGCGTTCATCACCGGGGCCGAACAGGCCAGCCAGGGCCGCTTCTCGGAGCGGCTGGCCGCGTCCAGCGGGTTCGTGGTGAAGAAGGGCGAGCAGGACCTGGGGCGGGACGTGCTCGACAAGGGCACCACCACCGTGCTCCACGTCGAGGCCGATTTGGCAGCGCTGACCGTGGGGGACATCGCCGACCCGGCGGGTTTCCGCGACTGTTGCCTCCAGGCCGAAGACCAGTGCTCCAGTCGCTACCTGGGCGCGTTCATCAAGGGCACGGGCTGGGTCGAGTACGCCTTTGACGAGGACGGGGTGATGGACAAGTCCGGCGACCCCTACATCGGGGACGACTCGGTCTCGATCCGCCACGGCATGGCGTGGCGCCGGGCCACGGACTTCGACGACGCCTACTTCGCCTTCGAGGCCCACTCGGCGCGGGTGCCTGACCCGCCCTGGGCCAGCTGGAGCTGCGACAGCCCCGATCCGCCTCACGACCCGATGGGCGAGTTCTTCGTCGGCGAGAGCCCGATGGTGGATGCCCTGTCGGTGGCCAAGGACCAGGCCCGGGCCGACGCCCGTACCCAGGTGGTGGAGTGGCTCGGAGAGCGCATCCGCACCGGCTCCATCACCCTGACCCTCACCGGCGGCGACGTGAGCGACCTGACCACCGGACTCGCCGACGCCAAGGCCGTGGAGCGGGCCGCGTCGGCCGTCGCGGCGTTCGTCAAGGACAAGAAGTACGCCTGTGTAGAGCCGATCCAGCGCGGAGACCCCCTGGGCCACGGCTACCAGGTCAAGGTGCTGATGATGCTGCCGGCGGACCTGGCCGAACAGGCCGCGGCCCAGGTCCTCGAGGCCGCCCGGTGATCGCTGCGCTGGCGAGCGTGTGGCTGGGCTGTGTGGCCCAGGCGGGGGGAGCCGCGCTGCCACTCTGTCCCAGCGACAGCGTCCAAGGCGGCTGGCGAGTCGTCGAGGGCGAGGCCAAGGGCCAGGCCGGCGGACACCTGATCCCACTCGCTCGAGAGGATGCCTACGACAACGTCGAGGCCCGGTGCGGCAAGCTGGACCTGGACGCCCAACAGTGCGGCCTGTTGGTCGCCCAGTACACCTACAACTACGGCGACGGGGATCAGAAGCCCGTCAACGCGCGCAAGGACAGCGCCTGCGCCAGCGTTCGCTACAAGGCCGAGATGCCCATGATCCTGCGAAGCGCCGAAGGCCAGGCCTGGGGTCAGGCGGTCCAGGACCTCGCCGGGCGCCTGCGAGAGCTGGCCGGCGACGACCCGATCCGACTCGGGGCGACCCGCCAGGCCAACGGCTGCACCGCGACCTGGGCCGGACGCATCCTGTGGAACGTGCTGGCCGTGCACCTGACCGGGCTGGCCGAGGTCGACAGCCTCGACGAGCGGGCCGTCGACGTGTCGTTCGAATTCACCCCCCAGGACGGCCGCCACCTGGTGAACGTGCGGATCCGCCGGCCCGGCTCACGGCACCACGAGAACTTCGGCGCCCTCACGATGACCCACGACGCCTTTCCGGACCTGAACCGGCCCGACCTGTGCTTCACGAACAAGGCTGTCGGGGTCACTTCCGCGCCCGCCGCCGACACCCTCGGCGTCTCCCTGGACCTGAACGCGAGGTCCGGATCCCTCTGCGAAGGCGAACCGATCAAGCCCACCATCGACGTCACCGACGCCGCCCGCATCGTGGTGTTCGACGTGGACCCCGACGGGACGGCCCGGCGCATCTGGCCTGCGGGGACGGCCGGAGACGAGGTGGCGAAGCGACGGGTGCTCGAGAAGATGCACCCGGCCCCCGACCAGGGCGACCAGACCAACCAGGTCGTGGTGGTCGCCGTGCCGGCCGACGCCCCCCCCTGGGAGGGCGAGACCTGGGGCGGCTACTGCGAGGTCCCGGGCGTCTGGAGCCCAGCCAGGCTGCCGCCCGGCGCGGCCGTGGCCGCCGCGAGCTACACCGTGCGCGCCGCCGACGCCTGCGGCGGCACGCCGACCCCCCGGGCCAGCCTGGCCGCCGCCACCATCCCTCCCTGCACCGCTCCCTGAGGCGAGAACCATGAGAACGCCCCTCCTGTTGAGCTGCGCGGCCGTTGTGCTGTGCGCCTGCGACGACACCGTCTACACCGAGCCCTCCTACGTGCCTCCGGTGACCGACAGCGGCACAGGCTGCGCCGACACCTACGACGAGACCTGGGACGGGGTGGTCGAGATGTTCGACGACCACTGCGGCTTCTGCCACATCGGCGGTGCCGCGGGTCCCGAGATCGACACCGACATCCTCCACGCCGACGTCAGCGACGGCACGGGGACCTACATCGTGGCTGGCGACGCCGCTGGCTCCCTGCTCTGGCAGCGCATGGGCGAGGTCGACGGCGCGTCCCCCATGCCACCGGGCAATGCCCTCGACGACTGTGAACGGGCCCATGTCGAGGCCTGGATCACCGCCGGCGCCCTCCTCGACTGACCCGGGACTCCCCATGTTCGGACTGCTCACCCTGCTCAGCGCCCCTGCACTGGCGACCATCGATCCCGAGTGCGAGGGCATCCCCATCCCCGACGACTACAACGAACAGCGCCAGGCCGACTTCCTGAACAACTTCGCGGCGCTGAGCACCACATTCTCGCCGATTCACGGGCCGATCCCCCACAAGGCGGGCAACGCAGCAATCGGGATCGACGTGCTGGGGATTCCGCGACTGGGCTGCGAAGAGCGCTACGTGCTCAACTGGACCAAGACCGAGGACGTGAACAAGACCCCGGTGGCCCCCCGGCTGCGCTTCACGGTGTCCACCCACAAGCTGGGCAAGCGGGTGACGCCGTACCTGGGCGTTGGCTACATCCCGCCCGTCACCGTGGCCGGCGTGCGTTCGGTCATCCTGTCCTATGAGATGGGCCTGGGCATCCAGTACGGCCGCATCCAGGGCGGGGTGCGCTACCACGCCACCATGCAGAAGACCGTCGGAGACACCGCCGGTGCGTTCAGCGAGGACCAGCCGGTCTACGACGACCTGTTCGTGGGCTCGACCATGGGCCTGGACCTGCTGGGGGGCCTGCCCCTGGGCGAGCGTGTGCTCGGACCGGTCACCTTCAACGAGCTCACCCCGTATGTGTCCCTGGGCCTGCTGGACGCGTCGACGTTCTACTGGATCGGCGACGACGGCTACGTCAGCGACAACCTGCACCCGTACTTCGGCCCGGCGATCAGCCTGGGACTCGACCTGCTGGCGCTGAAGCGCGTTCGGTTCGGCGGCGAGTTCTACGCGGCGCCGGGGGGGTACAAGGTCCCCGAGACCACGCGGGTCGTCGACTCCAGCGCCCAGGCCTGGAAGTATGGGCGACTCTACACCGCGCGCTTCCGGATCGGCGTGGAGTGGTAGCGGCCTACCAGGCCTCTTCGTAGGCCACCGGGTCGAACGCGATCGGCTCCAGGCTCAACATGTACTCGGCGATGGCCCGCTTGTCCGACTCGGGCAGGTAGCGGTAGCCCTCCAGGATCTTCTCCAGCATGATCCACTCCGGCCGCATCTCCCGGCCGTCCGGGGTGTGGCCGAACGACAGGAAGTGCACCCAGTCTTCGGCGGTCCAGCCCACCAGACCGAACTCGGGGTCGGGGGTCAGGTTGGCGTGGACCTCGTCCTTTCCTGGGTTGGCGCCACCCGCCATGTCGTACTGGTCCATCAGGAAGCCGGTCTTGCGACGGGGCGTGTGGCACTGGTCGCAGTAGCCCACGGCCCGGACCAGGTAGCGGCCTCGGTTCCAGCCATCGGTCTCCTGGGGGTCTGGTTCCATGGCTCCAGGCTCGAACTCCCGCCAGCGCCAGATGGCCAGGCCCCGCTTGAAGTTCGGGTCGTGGGGCAGCACCTCGCTCTCGACGGCCGGCTGGGTGCTCAGGTAGGCCCACAGGTCCGAGATGTCGCCGTCGGACAGCTGGGTGTAGGCCATGAAGGGAAAGGTCGGCCAGTACGCCCGGCCGTCGGGGGCGCGGCCCTCGCGCAGGGCCCGGAAGAAGTCCTGTTCGGTCCAGCCCCCGATGCCCTGATCCGGGTGGGGGCTGATGTTGGGGGCGTAGAAGGTCCCGAACACCGTGGGCATGTCCCGACCCCCGCCCAGGTGAGGGGACGGCGGGAACTCGTCGTGGCGGGACAGGGTGTAGCCGCTCGGCAGGCTGTGGCAGCTGTAGCAGGTATAGGCGTAGAGCAGCTCCCCGCGCTCGGCAGGGGTCGCCGCGTGGGCGGAGAGGTGGGTCAGGCGCTCGTGACGGCTCTGCGGCGCCGGGTCCTGGGCCTGGACCGGCCCCGGCGACAGGAGACACAGGGCCAAAGCGCCCAACCAGGCTCGCTCAGTCGGCCACACAGGCACCATCGTCCCGCCCGCCGTCGGTCTGGCAGCTCTGGCCCTCGAGACAGGCGATGCCCGACTCACCACACGGGTCCACGCCATTGCACTGATCGCTGTCGGCGAGGCCGAAGTCACAGGCCGCCAGGGTCGCGTTCTCCAGGAACTCCTCGCGGGCGATCACGGCGCCGGCGCTGGTCAGACCACCGAACACACGGATGACTTCGGGCTCGGTGGCGTCGTCCAGGTGCTGGTCGAACTCGTCGGCGTCCAGGCCGAATTCGCCGAGCACCCGGGCCAGGTCCATGTCCTCGCGGAAGTCCGCCCCGAGCGCCCAGACGGGCTCGCCGTTGGCGTCGATGCTGGTGGATGCACCCATGTCCTCGATGGCGGCCAGGAAGCGGTCCTGGTCTTCTTGCTGGAGCGCCTCGAACTCTGCCGCCGGCACGTAGGTCTCCTCGACCAGCTCGGCGATGCCCGCGGGGTAGCCGTACTGGCCCTCGTTGTCGGCCCAGTGATCGGCGATCTCGTCGGGCTTGAAGATCTGTCCGGCGTAGTGGCAGTAGAAACAGCTGATGCCGTTGATGACCTTGGCGCCGTCCTCGGCGTTCTCCTCGTGGAGCACGATGTTGGTCGGGCCCTCGTCGATGCCCTCGCCGTCGGCCTTGGCCAGGTAGTAGACCTGGAGCCCGTTCGGGAGGGAACAGATGACCTCGCCGCCGTCTTCGTCGAAGATGAAGTCCTCGAAGGAGGTCCCGGCCATGTCCACCGCGTCTGGCTCGGGCTCGTTGCCTTCGATGGGGTGGGTGGTCAGCCGGCCCGCCCCGCTGGAGTCCGCGAAGTCGTAGCTGACCCAGCAGGACCCGTGGTCGGTCTCGTGGCGCTCGATCATGCGGTTGGAGACCGAGACGCCCGACTGCTGGAAGCCCGAACGGGCCACCTGGCGCTTGTTGATCCCGTCTTCGCGCAGGCGCTTGATGCCCCACTGCTCCAGGAACTCCGCCGTGGCGCCCGTGTTGCCGTCCAGGGTCGGGGGCAGGTCCAGGACATCGCCGTACAGCGGCGGACGCAGGGCGGCCTTCACGAACCAGTCGGCGTTCAGGTAGGGCAGCCGACTCTCGGTGTTGGACCGCAGGCTGCTGGCCTCGCCCCGGGAGATACCGTGGGGCAGGTCCTTGAGCAGGTGCTCCCAGGCGTCGACGGGGGTCCGGTCCCAGCCGTAGTGGCGCAGGTCGATGCGGAACAGGATCTCCTGGGCCTTGGGATCGGTGCTGCCGTCCGACAACGTCACGCCCTCGATGGGCACCGCGACCGGGTTGGTGCTGGTGATGCTCTTGGCCGTCGACAGGCTGTGCACGGCCTTGAAGAGGCCGAACTTGTAGGTCGTGAGCTCGTCGTCGCCGACCCCACCGTTGTACAGGTGGACCAGCGTGAAGTACCGAATGTAGATCCGCTCGTCCTTGTCGTAGTTGGCGACCATGTCGTCGTACATGGCGTCGAGCTCGTCGCTCGGATCGATGAAGCTGCGGGTCAGCCCACCGGACCAGTCCAGCGCATCGCACTCGTCGATCCAGACCCTCAGGTCCTCGGTCTCGTCGGCCGTGGGGCGGGGCTCGTTACCCGCCGGCGGCATGGTGTCAGCCGCCGCCCGAACGTAGATGCGAGACGCCGCGGAGTCGCCCTCTGTGATCTTGCCCGTCGCCTTCATGCGGGAGACGTCCAGGCTGTAGTTGAAGCCGCCCTCGACGGATCCGCCGGCGCCGTGGCAGCTGTTGCAGTAGTCGCCCAGGTAGGTCTGAGCGTGCCCGGCCAGCGCCTCGCAGTCGGTGTCGGTGTCGGTGGGGGTGTCCGTGGGGGTGTCCGTGTCAGTGCCGGAGCTGCAGGCCTCGTCGTAGCCCAGGTCACAGCACTCGTTGCTGTACCGAGGGTCCTGCTTGCACCGCAGGTTGGTACAGCCGGCGAGCAGGACAAACAGCGCCGGAACGCCGAGCAGGGCGACGCCAGTGGCGCGACCAGACATGAGTACCTCCGAGGGTCCCGCGGGAGAGTCGGGACCTGGTGGAGCCTATAGATCCGGCTGGGCGGCGTCAACGGGCCGTGGACCCGCTGACGGAGAGCCGTGCTACCCTGCCGGACTTGGCAGCCCGCTCCCCCTCCCCTCAGCCGGATCGGCTGACTGGGCTGTCTGACCGTGGCCCGCACCCCCACTGCCCGTGACACTCGGTTCCCCCCATCGCACCTGGATTCGATCCCTGGCGCTCGGCGCGCTGGGCCTGCTGGGTCTGCTCGCGCTCGCCCCGGCCCCAGTGTCCGCGGTGCCGTCGGCCCGGGCACACAAGGTCGTGCTGCTGGTGGACAAGGACTGCCCAAAGAGCGGGTGCCGGGACGGCGAGCACTCGGAGCGCGATGGCCGGAACCGGGCCACCGTGCGGCTGCTCTTGAAGGGCGCCGACGGCTGGGCGGTCCGGCGAGCGTGGAATGCCTACTACGGCGCCAGCGAGGGCGACAAGGCCTTCAAGGGCGACAAGCGTACCCCCGAAGGCCTCTACTTCCTGACCGGGGGGTGGGGCAGCACGGAGCCGTATCGCAGCACCGGGGGTTGGTTCCTGAAGCTGGACTACCCCAGCCCCGAGGACTACCGCGACGCCGGCCGGCACGGGCGCGACCCCGGCGGGGGCATCGGGCTGCACGGGGGCGCCCCGGGTGCGACTCACGGCTGCATCCGCGTGGTGCAGTCCCGCGGCCAGACCAGCGGCTTCGACCGGTCGATCAAGGAACTGCGCCAGTTGGTGAACAAGCACTGGTACGCCACCCAACCCGCGGGCGCCAAGATGGCCTTGCCCGTGTTCGTGGTGCCGTCATTCGACGCCCGCTGCGACGCGGCAGTGGGCCAGAAGCTCAACTCCGCGTGCAGCGGGGCCATCGAGCGCCTGATCACGGGGGCCACCCGCACCGACCGCCCCAAGAACGCCCAGGTCGTCAGGGCGATGGCCGATCTGGACCGCTTGAGCCAGGTCAGCTGGAGGTCCACCAAGCCGGGCCCCTCCGCCAGCGCCTCGACCGATGTACGCAGGTCGACGGGTGTGGGCGAGGCCAGCTCTTCCCTGAAGCGGGGCTGCAGGGTGCCGGGACAGCCGGGCCTGGTCACCTGTGGCGTGGGCTTCTTGTTCGATCGCGACGACGACACCGCCTGGTGCGAGGGCAAGCCGGACAGCGGCGAAGGGGTGACCCTCAAGGTCATGCCCACCACAAGCGGCCCGATCGCGGGCCTGCTCCTGAAGAACGGCTACGCCAAGAGCAACGAGACCTTCAACGCCAACGGCCGCGTCCACAAGCTCTCGATCAAGGACGGCGACCAGTCCCTGATCGCCACCATGGACACGTCGGAGCAACGGCTGACCCGGCTCCGCTTCCCCAAGCCGATGCACGGTGAGCTGAAGCTGGAGATCCTGTCGGTGCAGAAGGGTGACAGCTTCGACGACACCTGCATCTCCGAGCTGCGGTTCGAGATGCAGGCGCCAGCCGTCGCCGACGGGGACGGGTAGCCGGCGTGGGCACCCCAACGCGGCATCGGTTCCCGTTGCGGCTGAGCGCCCTGATCCTGGCCGTGGTGGGGCTGGTGTGTGCGGTGCCGGTGTCGGGGCGGAACCTGCCGGCGGGGTTTGGGGTGGGGTGGGACCTGCCCGTCCGCGAGCTGCGGGACCACGCGGGCGCGACGATCAATGCCGCAATCCTGTTCGACAAGGACTGTCCAACGAACGGGTGCAAGCCGGGCACGCAATACGATCCCAAGAACCGGCCACACGGCGGTCCTCGACTTCACTACGTGACCCGGTCGAGCGCCGGGACCTGGTCCACGCTCAAGACCTGGCCAGCCTTCTATGGGCGAAACGAGGGCCCCAAGGTCCGTCAGGGAGACAAGAAGACCCCCGAAGGGCTGTACTTGATGCTGCACGCCAGCGCTAGGAGCTCCAGCGACAAGGACGAGTGGCGGCGTTTTGGCTCGGCCTTCTTCGAGCTCGATCATCCGAGCAACGAGGATCGCAACGCGGTGCTGGGCAAGCCCTATACGGCGGGCGGCGAGATCGGGATCCACGGCGGCTATCCGCGGCCGACCCTGGGTTGCATCCGGCTCATCAAGGCGCGGAGAGCGTTGGAGTGGAACGAGTACGACGACGCTATCCGTGAGCTCTACGCGCTGTTCCAGCATCGCCAGACCCCCGGCAAGCACGCCGTCAAGCCCAAGATCCCCGTGCTGATCGCGCCCCGCATCCACGACGACTGCATGCCCGGACCCGGGGAGACGCTGTCGGCCGACTGTGGCCAGGTGCTGGACACGCTGATGCGTGGCGCATCCAAGTACGTCCGGCCCGCGCGGCAACAGGTGATCCGGGCCCTGGCCTCGCCCCCGGGCGCCGTGGCCCAGCTGGACACGACGCCCAAGATCCCCGAGACGCCGCTCTCGAACACGTCGGACCCCGACGAGCAGCCCGGAAACACGTCTCCACCTCCGCCGCCGCCACCCCCACCTCCTCCGGTCACGCCCCCGCTCGTGATCGGCGGAAGCACGGCCGTGGCTTCTTCGGTTCTCCAGGCCGACTCGGAACAAGTCGTCGGCTGCTTGGACCCGCGGATCGTGGACCCCGAGAACGGCGGGCAGATCTTCATCGACTGCGACGCCGATCGCCTGCTGGATGGCCGCACCGACACGGCCTGGTGCGAAGGGGCGACGGGCAATGGCGAGTGCGCCACCGTGGACTTGACCCTCGAGGGCGCCCCGCCCATCTGGGGCATCCGTCTGCGCAATGGCTATGGCAAGACCGGCACCACCTTCAAAGAGAACGGCCGGCCGATGCGCATTCGGGTGCTCGTAGCGGGGGAGACCCTCGAGTACGCCCTCGACACATCGAGCCCCAAGCCCCAGGACCTGTTGCTGCCCCAGGCCGTCCAGGTCGAAGCGCTTCGGCTGCAGATCATCGACGTCCGGACCGGCGAGAAGTACGAAGACACCTGCATGACGGAGCTGGAGTTCCTGACCCGACAGACCCCAGGGGCCAAGCGGCCTGTCAAGCGCTGGCAGGGAACCGGGCCGGTCTGCGCAGCGGAAGAACCCGTGAAGCCACAAGAAAAAGAAGAAGAAGAAGAAGAAGAAGAGACGGGCACCCAAGGCAAATTCGAGCCCAAGCAGCCACCGACTCCCCCATCCGTCTTCTTCAGTGCCAGCTCCACGCTCCTGAATGCCTGTGTGGTCAACGGCCACAAGGGGGCGTGCCGGGCCCGGTACCTGGCCGACAAGAACAACAGCACCGCGTGGTGCGAAGACGACGGCCGCAACGGCACCGGATCCGGCGAGTGGGTCGAGCTGACCCTGTCGGAGCCCGCAGTGGTGGACAGCCTGGTGGTGGTTCCGGGATATGCCAAGTCCCAACAGGTCTACCAGGACAACGGGCGCCCGGCAGCCCTGCGGGTGCAGGTCGACGGACGACCCGCCTTCACCGTTCAGATCAACCCGGGATACGGTGTCCCGACGACCATCCACATCCCTTCTTCGGAACCGCTGAGCACCGTCCGCCTGACCATGACCCAAGTGACCCCTGGCACTCGCTGGCGAGACACCTGCATCAGCGGGGTCACCCCAGTCTTCGCGAGCCCGCCGTGACCCCCTCCATGGCTCTGGAGCTCCGCGGGACACTGGGCAAGGACGGCCTGGGCTGGCTCTTCAGCGCCCGGTCACAAGACCCGGCCGATCGCACACCGATCTGGGTCCGCTGGATCCCGCCTGGGGGGCTGCACGACACCGAGCACTCCGACCGTGTGTGGCGGATCCAGGAGGCGCTGTCGGGACTGACCCACCCCTTCATCCCGCGGCTCCTGGGACACGGCAAGCTGGACCATGGGCTGGCCCTCGCGTTTGCCCAGCCGATGGGCACTCGCCTCTCGGCACTGCGACCGGGCACCTGGAACAACGACACCGCCTGGGCCCTGCTTCACGCCCTGGCGGAGGGGCTGCAAGCCCTGCACAGCGCTACCCAAGCCAACACGGGAGAAGCGTTGGAGCTGGTGCACCGAGGCCTGAGCGCCGACGGGCTCTACCTTCGCCGCGACGGCGGGCTGGCGTGCTGGGAGACCGACACCATCCGGGGCACCTGGGCAGGCCATCGGGAATCTCCCTCGGAGCGCTTGGGTCATCGCCATGCACCGGAACAGCTGAGGGGTCTTGACAGTCAGGCCAGCGACATCTTCGAGGTGGGCGTGATCGTGGCCAAGCGGCTCGTTCAGGGCCCCGGACCTGTGGATCCCGCGCTCGTCGACCTGCTGTCCCGCTGCCGGGCAGCCGAACAGGACCAGCGCCCCACCGCAGCCGAGCTGCTTGGCCTGGCCGGCGACCACAGTGGGGGCCTGGCAGCCGTGGCACAGGGCCTCGATGTCCCCTGGGACGAGGGCGATGCGCTGCATGGGCTGGTGGGCGAAGTGGTGGAGATGGCCCGTCCGCCCTGGACCCCAGCGCCAGAGCCCTCCCCCGCAACGCCGCCGCCCGCGAGCCACCAGGCGCCGCCCCCGAGCGCCACGGCCACTCCAGCCGATCTGCGGAATGCGCTGCCCCACGACCGCGAGTCGTTGCGGCGCTTGCTCGCCGAAAGTCGGGGCGACTCATGAACCCTGGTGACGTGATCGAGTCCTGGACCCTCCGGGAGAGGCTGGGCCGGGGTGCCCAGGGCGAGGTCTGGCTCTCATCGAGCCCCGGCGACGCGCCCGACGTGGCGATCAAGGTCCTGGATCCGGTCACGGCCGTCGCCGACGAGGACTGGCTCACGCGCCTGCGCAGCGAGGCCCAGACCCTCGCCAGGCTGGACCACCCCGCCATCGTCAAGCTCCTGGAGTCCGACCTGGACCACACACCGCCGTACCTGGTGATGGAGTGGGTCGAAGGCGAGACCTTGCGGGCGCGCATCAAGCGTCTCGGGGCGTTGGGGGTCGAAGACGCCCTGGAGCTCGCCACCCAGGTCGCGTCGGCGCTGAGGCACCTGCATGACCACGGCATCGCCCACCGGGACATCAAGCCTGAGAACCTGCTGTTGGCCCACCAGAACAGCAACGCCGTCAAGCTGGTGGACTTCGGAATCGCCCTGCAGTCCGGAGCCGCCCGGCTGACCCAGCCGGGCAGGATCTGGGGCTCCCTGCCCTACCTCCCGCCCGAGGCCATCGAGAGCGACGAACCGGTCGACGGCTACAGCCAGGACCTCTACGGCCTGGGCGTCGTGCTCTACGAGGCCCTGACCGGCAAAGAGGCCTTTCCACTGGGTGATCTGCCGACCCTGGATCAGCAGCGCATCCAGATCATGCGCCGCAAGCGGAACCTGGATGCGCTGATCCTGGACCCGATCCACTTCGGGGGGCCACTGCGTGGCCTGGTCCGGGAGTTGACGGCCCGAGACCAGACCCAACGGCCAGCGAGCGCCGCAGAGCTGCTGGAACGCATCGATCAGCTTGGGGCCATCACCGCGGCCACGGTCGAACAGACCCCGGACCCGCCCCACGAGACGGTGGACACCGAGGAGCTGCCCCCGCTACCGCCGGCCCCGGCCCGCCCCCCCCCTCTGCCCGAGAAGACCGAGCCGATGCCGGTCCGGCCGCCCCCGGCGCCCGGTCCGCCACCCCCGGTCATCCCGCCGGTGCCGCGCAGTCCGCCACCGCGCGTCATCGGGGCATCCGGCCCACCAAGGGTCGCCTGGCTGGGGGGTGCGGCCGTCCTTGGGCTGCTGCTGGGGGTGGCGCTCTGGACGGCGATCTCACCTTCCGAGATCGAGCCAGCCCCAGCCGCAGAGCCAGCTCGCGCTGACCCGCTGGCCGCCGGCCAGAAGGCCCCCGAGGTCTTGAGACCGCAGGTCCCACCAGAAGAACCAGATCCAGAACCGGATCCCCAGCCCAAGCCGGCCCCGCCCACCTCGCGCCCTTCCAAGGCTGCACTGCCTGCGGCAGAGCCACTGGGGTCGGTCACCCGCACCGGCAAGGCCCCCCGAACCATCACGGCCAGCACCGTGCTGCAGCGGGGGTGCACCGTAGACGGCGCCAAGCAGGACTGTTCCCCCGCGTTCCTGAGCGATGGCCGAGGCGACACCGCATGGTGCGAAGGGGTCGCGGGCACCGGCACGGGCCACTACCTGGAGCTCGAATTCGCCATGTCCCGCACCTTGCGGGGCCTGGAATTCGACAACGGCTACTGGAAGGACTCTCGCACCTACGCGAGCAACGGCCGAGTCACCCGAGTCGAGGTCGCGACGCTCGAAGGCGAGTCCATTGGGCGCTTCGATGTCGGCGGTGGCTTTGGAAGACCCGCGACCGTCTCCTTTGCAAGCCCGGTTCGGACCTCGGGACTGCTGGTGACCATCGCCGGCGCCAAGGCTGGCGCTCGTTATGATGACATCTGCATCTCGGACCTCAGGGCCCTGGTGGGAAGGGAATGACCCAAAGGATCAGCCACAACGCCCGTCGGTTGCTGAGTCCACTCACCTTCGCGATCGGCACGGTGTGCCTGACCGCATCGGTTGGATCTGCGCAGGATCCGCTGCCTGGAACCCGCTCCTCGGCCCACAGCCTCCACCCCACCTTCCTGGACCTGGCGCTGCCTGTAGAGGGCCACCTCTTCCTGCCCGAGGCCGCGCCCGCGGCGTGGGAGCCCCTCTTGGAGGCCGTGGTGGCCGGGCGGCTGGGCTACCGCATCGACGTGGCCATCGGAGCTGGCCAGAACAACGTCGAGGACTCGATCAGGGTCTCGAGCAAGGTGGAGGGCAAGGGCCGGCTGGCGGTTCCCGCAGACGGCGAATATCCTAGGCTCGACAGCTGCTACACCAAGGCCGAGACGCCTGGCAGCGACCTCCAGTCCTGGGTCTGGTACCCCCCCGCCGACATGTCGCCGCGCAGGCAGCTCGAGTGCGTGCTGAAGATCACGGATCGAATCTGGTCAGTCGGGGATGACAGCACCACGGTGCCCCACCTACGGGGCCGCGACGACGGAACGCGAGGCTTGCTCGCTTGGGCACACGAGCCCAAGGAAGCCAAGGCCAGGCGCGAGCGTGGCGATCTGAGCGGGACGTGGGCATTTGACGACGGCGGGGTGTACGAAGCCAGACCCCTCGATCGCAGCATCCGCGGCACCCGCGTCATGAATGGCGAGTGGACGACGCCCCAGGGCCAGGCCTTGGCCGTCGAGGGGCTCATCGACGAGAGCGTTCCAGCCTTCCGCGTGTTCCGTTCCGGCAAGGACACCAGCGCCGAGATGTTCGAGTTGGTGCCGGCACACCGCTCCAGCCCGGCCAAGGCCCCGGTCGTCGTGCACCTCAAGAAGGACACGCCATCGCCCTGGAGCCTGGTGGTCGAAGAGGTCATGTCGGACCGCCACGGGGCCCCCGTGCTCGTGTCCAAGTCGTCCAAGCCTCCTCGTCAGCTGCAGCGGTCCGAGGACTCTCTGCTGATCCTCCTCCGATTCGACACCGGACGGGACCGCCCCCAGGTGACTCTTCGCGGAAACGGCTGGCTCGTCGACTCTGTGGAGAAGGCGCTGAGCCGGATTCCGCCACCGATGGGCCCTGTGGATCTGGTGGACGAGTCCGACTTCAACAAGCCGCTCGAGGACGGGAGGGTAGCGGTCGTCCGAATGCCTGCAGGCCAGGCCAAGCAGGACGACATGCTCGGAGCCCTGTCCTTGTCCTGGGCGCTGCTCAAGAGCCGCCAGCCCCCCGAAGTGCGGTGGGTAGGCACCCAAGACGGCGACGAAGGCATCCTGGAATGGGGAGGGGCCAGACGCTGGGCCTTTGCCAACGACAAGGCCTTCCGCGCTGAGCCCGTCAGCGGCGCCTTCGGCGTGTTCCCGGGTGCAGGCGTGGACGCCGAGCCTCAGGGCACCTGGTTCCGTGGAGCGGACCGGGTGGTCGTCGCAGCCGGCAAGGTCATGCGGGACCGCAGGGCTTGGCACCTCCACGTTCGAGACTCGCTCGAGGCCGAGGGCTTGCTCAGATTGGACCAGGTGCTGGGCGACACTGTGGTCGACCTACGTTACGCGACAGTCGACAACTTCCTGGGCACGGAGGTCTACCCAGAGAGCGCGGGCTGCTACATGACGCCTGCCAGCTCCGCGGCGTTGTTCAAGGCCAACGAGGCCATCCATGCGCGGGGTCTCGGCTTTGTCATCTACGACTGCTACCGTCCGCTCTCGGTCCAGCGCAAGATGTGGGAGCTCGTGCCGATCAGGGGTTTTGTGGCCCGGCCTGTCGGCAACGGCAGCAGCCACAACCGGGCCACGGCGATCGACCTGGGACTCGTTGACAGCCTGGGCCGGCGCCTGCTGATGCCCACCGAGCATGACGACTTCAGCGAGAACGCAGCTTCCGCCGCCACACGCGGGATCCCCCAGGCCGCCATCGACAACCGCACCTTGTTGAAGGCCACAATGCTCCAGGCCGGGTTCACCGGGATCCGCACCGAGTGGTGGCATTTTGTCGGACCCGATGCCTCCGGTAGCAGGGCCATGGACGTGGACTTTCCAGAGTCTCGGCTCTGAATCGGCCGGGTCACCGTAGTTGATCGGACGATGGCGACGCAATCGTCCGTCCTGCTGCTGTGACTGTGCTGACGTCGTGGCTCGCGTCACGTCGAGGCACAGGCGCGGCGGCAGGGCGGGCGAGGGCGAGCCAGGGCCGGTCCACTTCGGTGATCCGGCCGATGACGTCACTGCTACAGCAACAGCCCGAGCACGGCCAGCGCCACCACGAGCAACGCGACAGCCCACCAAGGCGGACCCCTGTGTACCGGGGGTAGCGGCTCGGGCAGCGCCACGGGCGTCTGCCAGACCGGGGGGGGCAGCGGCGGTGGCTCAGGCGGATTGCGAGGGGCCGCGAGGCCGTCCCTGGCCCGCTCCAGACCCTCGAGCAACTCCCGGGCCGTGACGGCACCGGGCCCCAGCTCGCGGACCAGCTCCAGGGTGTCCACTCCGCTCGCAAAGTTCCCTGCCATGGCCCTCGCCAGTCCGTCCAGCTGCGCCACCAGGTGGCTCTCCCAGTCTCCTGGGACGCTGCCCAAGACGTCGGGGGGGAGTCCCTCCCGAGCCGGGTCCCGGATCCGCAAGATGCGCAGCTGGGACTCTTCGCGCAGGACTCTCAGGTCCCGGAGCGCAACCGTAGGCCTGGGGACTCGCTGACTGTGGGCCGCGAGCAGCGCGCGATGGAGAGCCCGCACGTAGTCCGCCACAAGGACCGGCGGGGCCTCTCGCCGATCCGCATCCTCGCCCCAGTCGGCACCCAGGTCCAGCTCGAGCACCGCA
The DNA here is from genome assembly GCA_964519895.1 of uncultured Enterobacterales bacterium. Taxonomy (GTDB): domain Bacteria; phylum Myxococcota_A; class UBA796; order UBA796; family CAJQPC01; genus CAYFPX01. The sequence continues at coordinate 54,294 of CAZFLE010000014.1, forward strand.
TACCACCGATTCAGTCCGAACTGGATCCGGGTGACCGGGACCACGATGCTCCGAGGACCGTGTCCATTGAGTTCGGCGTGCAGTTCTGCGGAGGCCTGGTCCGGATGGGGCGCGAGCACTGCGCGGGCAGCGGCGCTCGTGTCGTGCCGACAGTGCAGATAGTCGTCGCCGTCGACGAGGATCTCCCACACGTCGATCCGTCGCAGTTGGTCCTTCAGTCCTGCCTCCGGGCACCATGATAGCCTGCGACCCGCGCACCAGGCGCAAGCCAGACCAGACCTCTGAGAGGCGGCCGGTCCAAGGTGGAACCGATGGCAGAGACGGTCGTGAAGTGGAACGTGGCGGAATTGGTCACCGGCTCAGAGCGTGTCGGGCACCTGGACTACACGTCGAAGCGGGACGCCCGGGCCCACGTCAAACTGCTCGGCAAGGTGACACCACGAGATGGCGGGCACCTCACGCCGTCTTCGGCGATCATCGATGACGATCTGGGTCCGATGCACCTGGTGCGAGTCGAGCTCAGAGCCCCTCAGGGCCTGCCCTTCGAGCGTGCCCTGACCATGGGCGAGGCCCGGGGACTGAGCCACGACCTCAAGCTCAAGGTCATCACCAACCTGGCCTCGTTGCTCGAGAACATCCACATGGGTGAGCGCAAGATTCAGCCACTGGTCGATCCGGCGGACGTGTTGGTGTTCGAGACCGGCGCCGTCCTGGTCCTGCGTGTCTACGACTTCGGCCAGGACCAACCCTCCCTGCCTCGGGGTCTGGATCTCCGCCACGCACCGGTCGAGGCCCGCACCGTGATGAGCAAGGGGCGTGGGCAGCCCCTGGGCGTGTGCGGACTGGTCTGGTCGGCTGGACACCTGGCCAGGGCACTGGGGCTGGACACCGGCGCGGTGACCCAGGCGCTGCACAACAATCCGGCCCACCGACACCAAGACGTGGAGCTGTTCATCGCGTCCCTGCGTGACGATCTGAACCTGCAACAGACCAAGCCGCCGATCTTCGGACCGACTGTGGCGCCGGACCCACAGGAGCCTGAGCGCGAGCCCGAGCGTGAGCCGCCGCCCCCGGCCCCTCCAGAGCCCAAGCCCCCGCCCCCCGTTCCGCCGCCCGGACCCGGGGTCGAGCCCATCAAGTGGCAGTGGGCCCTCTACCTGGGCGGTGTCGCGCTGGCGGGTGCTCTGGTGGTGTACCTGCTCTGGCCGGACCCCCCGCCCAAGAAGCTGGATCCGGTGGAGCCTCCCGTGAAGCCCATCACCCCCATCGGCAAGACCTCTGGCAGCAGGGACACCGGAGCCCAGCGGGTCGAAGAGATCTCGCCGAGCCGCGCCACGGCCAGCGTGGCGTCGACCATGGCCTGTCGGGTCCTCGGCGCAAAGGTCGACTGCGACGCCAGCCTGGCCCTGGACGACGACCGAGACACGGCGTGGTGCTACCCAGTCGGTACCCGAGACGGCACGGCCTACATCGACGTCGCGGTGCCCAGCGACCGACAGGTCGTCGGCGTCTATCTGTCCAACGGCTACCAGAAGTCCCACGCCGTCTGGTCCGGAAACGGCCGCCTGCGCAGCGTTCGCTTCGAGAGCGCGAACACTTCCCAGGACGTCGAATTGTCCATCGATCAATTCAAGCGCGACGAGCGCGTGAAGCTCAAGGGCATGACCATCCGGGACTCATTGCGCATGGTCGTCACCGACGCACGACGCCCGGACGGCGCCGAAGACATCTGCTTGACCGAGATCCAGCTCAGCGTGCGACCCCGGAACTGAAGACCCGAATTCACTCCACCAGCGTCAGGCCCCTGACGCTCTGCGGCGCGTAGCCGCTCGGCCAGATCGTGGACCCGGAGTAGACCGCCCCCAAGAGTGTGGCTCCCGTGAGCACTGCGCCGGTCAGATCTGCGTCCTGGAGCCTGGCACTGCTCAGATCGGCGTACCGCAGATCGGCATTCTCCAGGTTGGCACCCCGCAGATCCGTGCCGATCAGGTCAGCACCCTCGAGCTGGGCGCCCTCCAGGTTGGCACCGAACAGGTCCAGACCCTCGAGCGAGGCCCCAGACAGGGAGACCCCCTTGAGATTGCTGCCTTGCAAGGACACGCCGGACAGCGTGTGATCGGTCAGGTCGGCGGCTCTGAGATCCGTGTGTGGCCCTAACACCACGACGCCATGGGGAGCAGACCCGGAGAATCGCGTACGGCTGTCGACCAGGGCGCCCGCGAGGCGGGCCTGGGACAGCTGGGCTCCCCCGAGATCGGCCGCACACAGGTTGGCCCGGGTCAGGTCCGCCCCCTCCAAGTTGGCGCCGGTCAAGCGGGCGCCACGCAGATCGGTCCTGCGCAAGCTCGCACTGACCAGCACTGCCCGCCGCAGGCCACTGCCCGCCATCCTGGCCCGGGAGAGGTCGGCGCCAGTCAAGTCCGCCTCACTCAGGTCGGCGCCCATCAGGGCGAGTCTGGACAGGTCCATCCCGGCGAGCTGCGCCCCGCTGAGCTGAGCCTTGGGCCCCACGACGAGCGTCCCGGCCGGCAGCCCGTTGGGGCCGGACACCGACTCGGGCCACTCCATGTGGCCGTCGAACAGAGTTCCGTCCAGGCGGGCGCTGCTCATGTGGGCGCCCTCCAGAGTCGCCCCGACCAGGTTGGCGCCTCGCAAGTCGGCGCCCTGCATTCGAGCCTCTGTCAGCACCGCGTCGCGCAGGTTGGCCCCCCGCAACACCGCATACTTCAGGTTCGCGTGGCTCAGATCTGCGCCACCCAGGTCAGTCCCCACGAGCACCGCCTCGTGAAGGTCCGCTCGGGTGAGATCGCGCCCTGACAGGTCCTTGCCCGACAGGTCCTCGCCCGCCAGGTCGCGGCCCAGGTGCACCCGCTCTCCGCCCTGAACCCGCTGGAGGAGGTCGACGCCCTGCTCGACCTGAGGCAGCACCACCACGTGCTCCACACCGTCCACCACCACCGTCTTGCCCGTGTAGTACTGAAGGAAGTAGGTCAGCCCTTCGATGGCGGCCGGGCTGTTCGCGGACAGGTCCTCGGTCACCACCGCCCAGTCCTTGGCGGCCCGAGTGCGCAGGTCTTCGGACGCTGCATCGATGCGCGAGCGCAGCTTTGCCTCTTGCCGCTCCCGCACACTCTGATCCCGCATCTGCTCCAGGAACTCCGAGGTGGCGTCCCCGTCCTGGGACACCAGCAGCTCCGCCAGCGAGGGCGCCGGCTCGAGTCGGCGCCCCTGGTGGAGCACCACTCGCTCCATTCCTTCCGCCAGCAGCATCGGCGTCTGTCCCCGCACGCCGACATCGACCAGCGCTTGTCGCACGTAGGCGTGCGCCTCGCCCAGAGTGACCTTGTTGTCCCTGCGCTTCTGCTCGAAGCCGTCAGCCCACCCCCTCAGCGCACCCAACACGAAGTAGGTGAAGGCACCGTGGCGGGTCTCGTGCAAAGGGCGGGCCTGTTGGCCCTTCGACGCGGCGGTCCACTCGACCTGGTCCCGGTGTTCTGGCAGCGCGAAGTCCGGCACCAGGGAGCGGTCGTCGGTCAAGGGCACGCCGGTGCGGGAGATGCCGGTGTAGCAGGCATCGATGACCAGGATGGCCTGCCCACCCCCAATCCATGCGGTGATCTGGTCGACACCGACGGCGTGGTCGTCCAGACGATCGACGCCCTTTGCGGTGTCCCCCAACAGCATCCGCCGTCCGGTGTTCGGGTGGGCCACCCCGTGACCCGCAAAGTAGAACCAGAAGACACCGTCCTCGCCGACCTGGCTGGCGGCGAGCTGAACGGCCTCGCGGACCTCGTGGGGGTCTGCACCGATCAGGGGGTGGATCTGTTCCGACGGCACCCCTCGACCCCGCACCAGGAACCGCGCAAATGCATCCGCGTCCCGCGACGCAAACGGCACATCGATCCCCATCAGCGGGTACGACTCGTTGCCCACCACCACCGCCGCGTCCTGGGGGGCCCGCTGCCCGCTCTCCTCCCACCGGTCCACGTCGGGCCAGATCCGTTCCGTGCCCCAGGCCACCGACCCGATCACACCGCTCAGGGCCACCAGGAACGCCAGTCCGCCTCTCATGGGGCCAAGCTACCACGCCCTCCCACCAGCCCCCGATCGCCCAACCCCAACTTGACTGACACCTGTTAGTGAATGCGGCCACACTTCCCCTCCCCTCTGGTCCAAGATGTGCCCGTGCCCGTTCCAATGCCCATCGCTGCCGCTCTGTGGCTCTCGCTGGGTGCCTGCGACGGCCGCTCGTCGGGCACGGACACGGCGGTGGATCGGGACCATGGCGACCCACCGGCGACCCAGGCACCCGAGCCCACCCTGCGGCGGCTGACCTGGGCCCAGTACCTCCAGACCCTCCAGGACCTGCTGGGCGATGACCTGGCCATGCCCACCCGCCTGGAGCCGGACAGCCGCATCGACGGGCTGCCGAGCGTCGGGGCCACCGTGATGAGCGTGAGCGCCTGGGGCGTCGAGCGCTACGAGGACGCGGCTTTGTCGTTGGCCGAGCAGGCCCTGGTCGACGACCGCATGCTGCCGTGCACGCCCGCGTCGGACACCGACCCGGACTGTGCCCAGGACTTCGTCGACACCTGGGGGGTGCGGTTCTACCGCCGGCCGCTCACCGACGACGAGTCCGCCCGGCTGGTGGACCTGATCGGCCTGGTCGGGGCGGCCGAAGGCGACTTCCGGGCCGGGGCGACCTATGGGCTGGCAGCCATGCTCCAGTCCCCGTACTTCCTGTACCGGGTGGAGCTCGGCACCGCCGATCCCGACGACCCGGCGACCCGCTGGCTCGACGACCACGAGCTGGCCACCCGGCTGAGCTACCTGCTCTGGAACACCACCCCCGACGACACCCTGCTGGCCGCCGCGGCCGCCGGCGAGTTGTCGACCCCAGAAGGGCTGTCCGCACAAGCCACCCGCCTGCTCGAGGACCCGCGGGCCGAGCAGGGTGTGCGCAACCTGTTCACGGAGATCCTCCACCTGGACGAGCTGGACGACCTGTCCAAGGACCCCACCGTCTTCACCCACGCCAGCGCCGAGCTGGGGCCGATGGCCCGGGAAGAGACCCTGCTGGGCATCGTGGATCTCATCCTGACCCAGGACGGCGACTACCGGGACCTGTACACGACCCGCGACACCTGGGTCGATCGCTCCCTGGCCGCGCTCTACAACGTGCCCGCCCCGACCATGGACGGCTTCGGACCGGTCCGGCTGGACCCGGAAGATGGCCGCCGCGGGTACCTGGGCCAGGCCAGCTTCCTGGCCTTGAACGCCCACCTGACCAGCACCTCGGCCACCCTCCGGGGCAAGTTCATCCAGGAAGTGGTCTTGTGTCACACCATCCCGCCGCCGCCGAGCGGGGTGGACACGTCCATCCCCGAGCCCGACGCGGACAGCCCCACCCTGCGGGAGCGCATCCAGTCCCACCTCGAGGACCCGGCCTGCGCAACGTGTCACGAGCTGACGGACCTGATCGGGCTCGGGTTCGAGAATTTCGACGGGGTGGGCCGCTGGCGGGACACCGAGAACGGCGCCACCATCGACGCCAGCGGCGACCTGGAGGGCGAGTCCTTCAGCGACGCCTGGGACTTCGCGGGGGTCCTGCGCAGCCACCCGGACCTGGGCGGGTGCCTGACCGAACACGTGTGGGGCGTCGGCACCGGCCACGTGCCCACCTACGAAGAGCTGGCCCTGGCGGAGTGGCTGGGCGACGAGCTGACGGTCTACGACCACAGCGTGCAGCGGCTGCTGTTGGCTGCGGTCACCAGCGACGGCTTCCGCCGCACGGGGGCGATTCAGTGAAGCGCCACTTCCCCAAGCGTCGACGCCTCACACCACCGGGCGTGGCCCAGGCCCCACGGGCTGGCACGAGCCGCCGGACCGTCCTGCGCGGCCTGCTCGCCGGTGCACCGGTGGCTCTGACCCTGCCGTGGCTCGAGAGCTTCGGTCCGGGGGTGGCCCACGCCGCTGACACCGGCTTCCCCAAGCGCTTCGTGCTGTGGTTCTGGGGCAATGGCAACCGGCCCGAGGTCTGGCGCCCCACCGACGAGGGCGAGATCTGGACGCTGACGGACCAGCTCGCCCCGCTCGCGGCGCTTCAGCAGAAACTGTCGGTCGTGACCGGCTACGCCGTCAAGGTCGAGAACGTCATCCCCCACGGCTCGGGCATGGCCGGGCTCCTGACGGGCCTCCAGGCCGACGGCGACGACGACGACTGGACCGTGGCCGGCCCCACCTTCGACCAGCTCCTGGCCCAACAGATCGGCGACGACACGGTCTACCGTTCGCTCAACCTGGGGGTCGCCAGCGACGAGTCGGTGAGCTACTCCGGCGCCAACGCCCACAACCCGGCGGACTCCGACCCGTTCACCGTCTACGACATGCTGTTCGGGGCCACCTTTCGGGAGCCCGGCGAGGAAGGCCTGGTCGACCCGGGTCTCGGCTACCGGCGCAGCGTGCTCGATGCAGTGCTCCAGGACCTGAACAGCCTGAACAACCGGGTCAGCGCCGCGGACCAGATCCGCCTCGAGGCCCACTCAGACGCCGTGCGCGAGCTGGAGCTCAGGCTGGCCCGGCTCGAGGAGAACCCCGCTTCCTTCGAGGCCTGCACCTACCCCACCGTGCCCGACGCGGACTACCCGGACATCGAGGGCCGTCCACAGCTGGAGGCTCGGAACCTGGCGATGGCCGAGCTGGCGGCGATGGCGCTGGCCTGCGACCAGACACGGGTCATGTCCTACACGTTCAGCCAGCCGCTCTACAACGGCCTGTACCAAGACGTCGAGGATGGGCACCACAACCTGACCCACGACGAGCCGGGCGATCAGCCCCAGGTCGAGAGCATCGCCACCCAGGTGATGACCGGTCTGGCCGACTTCCTGGGGGCGCTCGACGCCATCGACGAGGGCGACGGCACCCTGCTGGACCACACCCTGGTCATGGCGTGCAGCGAGACCAGCGAGGGCCAGACCCACAGCCTGGAGGAGATCCCGCTGATCTTCGCCGGGGGCGCCTCGGGTGGCGTCGCGATGGGTCGGCACGTGCGCTCCTGGACCCAGGAGAACGTCAACAAGGCCCTGCTCAGCGCCCTGCGCGGCATGGACCTGACCCTGACCTCGCTGGGAAGCGACGACACGTACACCGAGGACGGCGTCTCGGAGCTCGAAGGATGAGCTGGGTGCTGTTGGCCCTGCTCGGCTGCACCGGCGACGAGCAGGTCGCCGAGAGCTGCGGCGACCCGGCCGACGTGCACACCGTGGTCATCAGCGCCCTCACCTTTGGCCGCACTCTGGACGACGGCACGACCTGGGGCTTCGACCTGGACGGGCGCGTCAGCGACAGCTCGGACTGGGAGGGCTGCTACCGCCAGGACCAGATCAGCCCAGAGGGCGTCGAGGGCATCGACAGCGCCTTCACGGTCCTGGTGCCGGCCCTCGAGGCCACGGAAGGCGCCGCGGTCGAAGGCCTGATCGCCGACAGCATCGTGAACGGGGAGCTGATCCTGTTGCTCGAACTCACCGGCGTCGACGACCTGTCCAACGACGACTGTGTCGACGCCACCCTCTACCGCGGCGACGGCACGCCGCTCGTGGGCACCGACGGCCACATCCTGGACGGGCAGACCTTTGGGGTGTCCGAGACCGTGGCGCCTGTGACCGGTCGCGGGAGCATCGTCGACGGCCAGGTCACGGTGCGCGACATCTCGGTGTCCCTGCCGCTCCAGATCCTGGACGCCGAGCTGGTGCTGACCATGCACGACGCCGCCATCCGGGCCGATCTCTACAGCGACGGCACGGCCTCGGGCTACCTCGCAGGCGCGGTGCCGACCCACGAGATCACCGACATCGCCTACGAGGAAGACGTCGACTCCCTGGCCGAGATCATCGAGGGCCTGGTGAACCTGAGCGCGGACCTGGATCCCGACGATCTGGGGGTCTGCCAGTCCCTGTCGGTCACCCTGGAGTACGAGGCCATCCCGGCCTGGGTCCTGGTCGAGTAGCGCTGTGAGGCGCCGCTGCCCCTGCAGGTCCGGCCGCCAGTATCGTCGCTGTTGTGAGCCCTGGCACCAGGGCACGCCCGCTCCCTCTGCCGAAGCCCTGATGCGGAGCCGCTTCGCCGCCTACGCACTGGGACTCGTGGACTACATCCAGCGCACCACCCACCCGGACGGGCCCCACCACCAGGACGACCGAGACGTCTGGGCCGCCAGCATCCTCGCGTTCTCCCAGGGCACCCGGTTCCAGACCCTGGTGATCTCGGAGCACAGCCAACAGGGAGACCGGGCCTGGGTCACGTTCCGCGCGGGCCTGAGCCAAGCCGGCCAGGACGCCTCCTTCACCGAGCGCAGCGGGTTCGAGCGGGTCGACGGCGCATGGCTCTACCGGGACGGCGAGCCGATCCTCTGACCGGGGTCAACTCACCGGGCGGGCCTGCCGATCTCTGGTCTGACCCTCACGGACACCAGGAGCCCGCCATGAGCATGACCAAAGACGACTGGATCAAGGTCTTCGCCAGCTGCGGCGGCCTGGTGTCGGGCTTCCTGTTCGCCATGGTGGTCTGGGACACCTTTGATCCCCCGGTCTCAGCACCCGCCGTCAGCGCCATGACCGCTCCTGCCCCGGACCTGCTGCCCGAAGGCTGAACGGACAGCGCCGATCCCGGAACGTCACCAGATGTCCCTCCCCTGAAGGGCCCACCGGCCCCAGCGTCACTGAGTCCGTGACCCTGGGAGCTGTGATGACCCCTCTCTCCAACCGCTTGAGCACGCTGATCGTGGTGCCGGCCCTGGCCGTGTCGGCCGTGGCCTCGGCACGCACCCTGGACCTGGGCAGCGACGACGACACCCTGCAGATGTCGGTGCTGGGCCTGAGCGAACACGGTGCCCCCGTGCACGCGAACTTCGGTCCCTACGACGTCGAGATCGACGGCGTGGACACCGACCGCTTCCACTTCGAGCTCCAGCGGGCCGAGGAGCCCACCTGGATCGGCGCTTGTGCCATGGGGGCCGGCGACCAGCTGCTCTGCAGCTTCTACAGCCCGACCCTGGACGCTCACGGCTTCCTTGCGGTGGATGACCGGGACGATGGGCTGACCCTGGGCACCCTGCAGGGCCCCGACGTGGACCTGGGCGTGCGAACCGACCGGGCGGGCTGGACGCTCCAGGATGACCAAGGGGCCATCGGCGGTGTGTCCCTGAGGGGTCGGGACCAGATCTGGTTCGACCGTCAGGGGGACCTGGAGACACAGCCCCTGCTCGCAGCGGCAGCGGGCGCGCTGTGGGTCTACGACGAGGTCCGCTGATCGGCGCTGGGGCCCTCAGGGCACGGGCGGGGCCCACACGGTGTCGTTCACGCTCACCCGGACCACCCCCCAGCGGTAGGCGTCGGTGGTGCTGGAGTCCCCGAGCAGCAGCATGATCGCCGACGTGACCTCGTCCTTGGGCATGCCGCCGTCGTGGGTGCTGAAGTCGACCAGACAGGCCGCGGGGTACGCGTCGACCACCGCGGTGAGGGGTCGGCCGGTGCCGTCCAGGTGACCCGGCAACAGGTCGTCCAGGCCGCCGACAGCCTTCCAGTGGGGACCCGCGGCTTCCAGCGTGTAGCGAGGCCAGCCGTCGTCGGTCGCCACGGGATCGCCCAGGGTCTGCTCGTCGACCACCAGCACGCGCACGTCGGTCCCGTCGCAGGCCAGGTCCAGCTGGACGTTCACGTAGAGGTGGGCGGTGCCCGAGCCCACCTGGGCGTCGACGGTCAGGGTCTCGAGCTCCCCCAGCAACAGCCCGTCCAGCCCGGGCAGGCCGGCGATGGCCTTGCTGCCGGTGCCTTGGCCGTTGAAGCCCCCGGGCGGGTTGTTGCCCTTCTGGGTCTCCAGGATCAGCGCCTGGGCGGGGTCGGACCAACCCGCCGTGGCCTTGTTGACCGAGTGGTCCACCAGGTCGGCCAGGCTGAGGGCCGGCGGTGCGGTGTCCTGGGTGTCGGTGTCCTGGGTGTCGGACCCACTGGCCGTGTCGCCCGAGTCGGTCGGTGGGGCGGTCTCGGTGGTGCCGACGGTGGTGGCCGTGCCGGAGTCGTCGGCGGTGCCGGTGTCAGAGGCGGTGTCTCCGTCGCAGGCGACGACGGCACCGGCGGTCAGGAGCAGGGCGATGAGGCGATTCATGATCAGGCGCATGCCGCCGCCTCTATCCGAAGCACAGGTCCGTGTAGAGGTCGACGTCCTGGGGCTGGCACGAGACCAGGTCGATCGTGGGCTGCTCGTCGCTGAAGCAGTCGCCATACGCGTTCTCGGCGCTCAGGATCCAGGTGTGCTCCCACAGGGGCAGCCGCCAGCTGCCGTCGTCCAGCGCCACCGTCTCGAGCTCATCGCCGGTGGCCGAGAGCGCGAACACCTTGCCGCCCGGCTCCGGGCTGGGGCTGTTGCGGTCGTCGCCGTAGAGCAGCCCACGGATGCCGGTCCAGCAGCCGGTGTCGGTCGACGTGGCGGTGTCGGCCGTGTCCAGGACCGTGTCCCCGGTACAGCCCAGGAGCCAGACCGCGATCACAACAACGAGCCGAACAGGTACACCGCTCCGGCGTCTGTGGCCGTGCTGTTGGCGTAGGCCGTGCCCAGGAGCAGCTCGCCCGCGCCGTCGCCGTCCAGATCCGCCACGTCCATCACGCCGCCCAGGTAGTCCTTGGCGCCGGCGCCGTGCAGCGTGGCCGTGGGCGTGGGCGCGGTCCAGCCTCCCGCCTGGCCCAGGAACAGGTCCACGCGCCCGCCCTTGGTCACGAGCCCCTGGTAGGCGAGCACCGCGCCGAGCAGCAGGTCGTCGATGCCGTCGCCGTTGGTGTCGCCGGCCGCCAGGCCCGTCCCCGCCTCGTGGTGGTCCCAGGTGCCTTCGAGTGTCGCCACAACGGTGGCGTCGCCGTCGAAGAACGCCGGGCCTCCGGCATAGACCACCACCGCACCCGACTCGGTGTAGGCGATGTCCGAGAGCGGCACCCCGACCACCAGCTCGTCGGCGCCGTCGCCGTCGAAGTCGCCAGCCGCCAGCCGCCAGCCGTAGATCTCGTAGCTGTGCTCGCCCTGCCAGCGGACCGGCGCGTCGGCCAGCGCAATTGTGCCGTCGAGCTGGCTCCCGGGAAGCGCGTAGACCAGCCCCTTCGAAGAGCCACCGTAGGGCGCCGACAGCGCCGCGTCGGTGTGACCGTCGCCGTCGAAGTCCCCGCCGGCCAGGTCCAGGCCAGCGGCCCCGGTGCTGTCCTCGGCCACGAGCTGGGCCGCGACGCCATCCAGCCCCTGGTCCCAGTCGTCGAGCCCGTCCCGGCCCCGGATCAGAGCAGCGCCGCCACTGCCGTAGGCTTCGGAGCTGCCGTTGTGGCTGCGGAAGTCCGTGGTCACCAACAGGTCTGCCAGGCCGTCGCCGTCGGTGTCCCCCAGGGGCAGCACCGCCTGGCCTGCCCGGGCATACTCGGTCGTGCCGGTCCACGTGGCCGTCGGGGTCAGGTCCCAACCGAGCCACCCGCCGGACGCGCCGGCCACCAGGGCGACCCGCCCCGCTTCGGCCAGCTCGGTGTCGTAGCCCCGCGACGTGGCCACGAAGTCGTCGACCCCGTCGCCCGTCATGTCGCCCACCCAGGCCACCGCGTGGCCCAGGGACTCGTACTCCCAGGTCCCTGCCAGGTTGCCCAGCACCGCGTCGGTGCCCACGCTGGGCAGTCCGCCGCCGCTCAAGACCCGCGCTCGCCCCACGTCCCGGGTGCCGTCGGTCGCGTCCCAGCCAGGGGCGCCCAGGATCACGTCGGCGAACCCGTCGGCGTCGCCGTCGCCGCCGGCGTCCAAGGCATAGCCCTGGTACTCGTAGCTCTGGGACCCGGTGAAGGTGCAGGGCGCCTGTTCCGCGCACGTGCCCACAGCCCAGGACGTGGGCACCAGGGTGCAGGGGGTCGCCGGCGTGCCGGTGTCGCCGGTCTCTGCGGTGTCGGTGGGGGTCGAGGTGCTGTCCGTCGGCGTGACGGTCGTCGACGCCGTGTCGTCTGGGGCCTGGGGGCACCCGAGCAGGAGCGCGAGGGCGATCATGGTGCCACCACCGCGGCGATCTCGGCCAGCAGCCGCTCTTCTTCGGTGTCGTAGTCCATGTCGTAGTGCAAGAGCACCATCTGACCGTCGCGGTCGATGATGTAGAGGAACCACTTGCTCGCGTTGTAGCTGCTGAAGACCGCGTCCTCGGCTGTGTCCTGGAGCACCGGCAGCGAGAGCCCGGCCGTCATGTCCGGCAGGCCCTCATCGGCGCCGTACTGGTTGATCAGGATCAGGTCCACGTCCCCCCAGGTGGGGGAGTGGGTGTCCCAGAGACGCTGAAGGTCGGCAGCCTGCGCGACGCAGTGACTTCACGTCGCTGTCGCAAAATAGACCACCAGCACACGACCAAGGGACTCGCTGCGGGAGCGTTGTTGCCCATAGGTGGCCGATCCGGGGTTCACGTCGTCCAGCGTGAAGTCCGGGACCTGGCCCTGCTGGAAGCCGCACTCGGCGGTGGGATCTCCCGCTGGAGGAGCCGCCAGGGCGGGCAGGGTCAACAGGGCGATCCAGGTGAACAGCGAGGTCACGGGGCGGGTCTCCAGCGGTGCAACCTATCGCGGCCGGTGGAGGGTGTGCCCTGGTCGGATATGCGGAGTGCAGGAGGTGAGTGCTGCCGGAGCAGGCACCGTTCAAGGAAGGCGTCGACCAGCCGATGGTGGAGACGCTGGCCGGCATTCTCTCCCGGGGCGATCCCGACCTGGACGCCGCCGCCTTCGTGGCCCAGGCGGTCGACGGGCTGGACCGCCTCGCGCTCAAGGCCCGGGTTGCCCACGTCGCAGCCGCCGTCGCCGATCACGTGCACCCGGACTTCCCCACCGCGGCCGAGCGGGTGGTCGCCGGACTCCCGCCTGCCCCTGTCGATGCGTCCTTTGCCGGGCTCGGCTTCACCTGCTGGCCACTGTGTCGCTGGGTCTCCGACCGGGGCCTGGACCACTTCGACGCCTCCATGTCCGCCTTGCACGCCGTGACCCAGCGCTTCAGCGGTGAATTCGCGATCCGGCCCTTCCTGGAGCGGGAGCCCGCACGCACGCTCGCGGTCTGTGCCCGCTGGGCTGTGGACCCCAGCCCCCACGTGCGACGCCTGGCCAGCGAAGGCACGCGACCCCTGCTGCCCTGGGGCCGCCGGCTCCGCCACTTCCAGCAGGACCCGGGCCACACCCTGCCCTTGCTGGAGCAGCTCCGGGACGACCCGGAGCGCTACGTCCAGCGCTCGGTCGCCAACCACCTCAATGACCTCGCCAAGGACCACCCGGACCGGGTCGTCGCCGTGGCCGAGCGGTGGCTCCAGGACGCGCCCCCCGGCCGGATCTGGACCGTGAAGCACGGGCTGCGCAGCCTCATCAAGCGCGGCCACCCCGGTGCGCTGGCGGCCCTGGGCTACGGCTCGCCCCAGCTGTCCCTGGTCGACTTCACGGTGCCCGCCACCTTCCGGGTCGGGGGCAAGCTCGCCCTGGCCGCCGAGCTCCGCTCGACCGCTCCCGTCGACCAGCGCCTGGTGGTCGACGTGGTCGTGGGCTTTCGCAAGGCCCGGGGCCAGCGCTCCCCCAAGGTCTTCAAGTGGACCGTGCGCACCCTGCCGGCCGGCGGCGTGCTGCGCCTGACCAAGGGCCTGCCTCTGCGCCCCGTGTCGACCCGACGCTACTACCCCGGACCCCATGCCGTGACGCTCCAGGTCAACGGCCAGGCGCTGGGCACCCGCGAATTCGAGCTCTCCCTGGCTCCGGAGTGAACATGAGCGAAGCGATCCACCTGGTCACCGGTGCCACCAGCGGCATCGGACGCGTCACCACCCTGGCCTGTGCCGCCACCGGCGCCACAGTCGTGTTCGTGGGGCGCAACGAGGACAAGTGCAAGGTCCTGCTGGCCGAGATCCAGGCCGCGGGCAACGACCACTGCGAGTACCTGGTCGCCGATCTGTCGGTCCAGGCCCAGGTCCGGAGCGTGGCCGAGCGCTTCCTGGCCCGCCACGATCGGCTCGACCTGTTGGTCAACAACGCCGGGGCCGTGTTTACCGACCGGGTCGAGACCGCCGACGGGATCGAACAGACCTGGGCACTGAACCACCTGGCCTACTTCCTGTTGACCCACCTGCTGCTCGACACACTCAAGAGCAGTGCCCCGTCGCGCATCGTGAGCACCGCGTCCGACGCCCACCGGGGGGGCAGCATGGACTTCGACGATCTGGAGTACGCGAAGAGCTACCCCAAGGCCGGGTTTGCGGCCTACTGTCGCTCCAAGCTGGCGAACATCCAGTTCACCTTTGAGCTGGCCCGGCAGCTCGAGGGCACCGGCGTGACCGCTGTCTGTGTGCACCCCGGGTATGTGCAGAGTGGCTTCGGTCTCAACAACGGTGGCTTCATGGGCACCTTGTACAAGGTGGGCGGGACCCTGTTCGCCCGCTCCGAGGCCAAGGGCGCCAGGGGGCTCATCCACATGGGGCTCTCGCCCGACGTGGCCGGGGTGAGCGGCGAATACTGGATGGACCACAGGTCCCGCGGCACCACCAAGCTCGCGCGGAACACCGAAGTGCAGCGCCGTCTGTGGGACGTGAGTCTGGCCCAGACCGGCCTGGCGACGGCCCAGGGCGAATGACAACCATGGCGCTCCTCCTGTGGCTTGCGGCCTGCACGGGCTCCGGCACTCTCACCGACAGCGGCACCGCGGGGACCACGGACACCCCGCCCCCCACCGACACGGCGACCACCGACACGGCGACCACCCACCCCACGGGCTCCGACGACTCCTGTGACAGCCTGCCGGCGGCCACCGGCTCCGTGATCAGCGTCGCGCCTACAGACGCCGCCGGGCTCGCCGACATCGTGGACGCCCTGGAGCCGGGCGACACCCTGGAGTTCGCCGCGGGCACCTACCCGGTCGCTGGCGACATCTGGGTCTCGACCCCCAGCGTCACCTTGCGGGGCGCCACCGGGAACCCGGCCGACGTGGTGCTCGACGCCAGCTACCAGGGTGGGTCGGTCCTGACCGTCACCGCCAGCAGCGTGGTCGTGACCGATCTCACCGTCCAGAACGGCTGGTACCACGGCGTGCACGTCCGCCCGGCATCGGGGGCCGACACGTCGATCACCGGCGTTCGCCTGCACCGCATCGTGGTGCACAACGCCGCCGAACAGGCGGTCAAGGTGAACCAGGAGGGCACCGCCTACGTGGACCACGGCGAGCTCTCCTGTTCGACCCTCCTGCTGGATGCCGACGGCCGCTCCCAGGTCCGCAATGGCTGCTACACAGGCGGTCTGGACATGCACCGCAGTGCCAACTGGCGGGTCCGGGACAACCACGTCGAGGGCTTCTGGTGCGACGCCGGCCTGGCCGAGCACGGCCTGCACCTGTGGCGCCAGAATGCAGGCACCGTGATCGAACGCAACGTGATCGTGAACTGCGCCCGGGGCATCGGGCTCGGCCTGGCGAGCTCCAGCGACGGCACCGATCGGACCCACGACGGCTACACGTGCCCCGACGCCTACATCGACGACTACGGCGGCATCATTCGGAACAACTTCGTGTTCGCCGACGATCCCGTCCTGTTCGCCAGCGCGGGGGGCTTCGACACCGGCATCGGGCTGTGGTCGGCGTGTGACAGCACCGTCGTGCACAACACCGTCTGGTCGACCCAGGCGCCCTTCTCCAGTGTGGAGTGGCGCTTCGACGGCACCAGTGCCGTGGTCATGAACAACCTGGTGTCGCACAACCTGCGGGACCGGACCGTCACCAGCATCGAGCTGGCCGGCAACCTGGCCGACGCCGACGCGGGCTTGTTGGTCGACGCCGCAGGCGGCGCGCTGCACCTGGACCCCACGGCCACCGGCGCCATCGACGCCGGCGAGCCCTTGGCCGTTGGCCTGGCCGACACCGACGTGGATGCTGAGCCTCGGGATGCCCTGCCCGACATCGGGGCCGACGAAGTCACCGGGCGGTAGCCTGGTCCCCATGGCTCCCCAGGACCTGACCCCGTGTTGATCCAGCGGCCCGTGCCCTGGGTCTTCGACCGGGCCATCGGTCACGGCGGCATGGGCGAGGTCTGGGCGGCCAGGCACGCCGTCACCGGGGCCCCGGGCGCCATCAAGGTCATCACCGCACGTCGGGCCCAGGAGCACTGGGTCCAGTCCGCCCTGCGCAACGAGATCCGGGCGATGGCCCGGCTGGCCCATCCGGCGGTGGTCCGGATCCAGGACCACGGCATCGTGCCCCGGGACAGTGGTGCACCGGCGTCGATGGCGGGACTCCCATGCCTGGTCATGGACCGGGTCGAGGGCACCAGTCTGAAGGCCCAGCTGGGGCGTGCCGAGTGGCCCCAGGTGCGCTTGTTGCTCCACCGCCTGCTGGGGGCCCTGGCCCATGCCCACGCCCGGGGCCTCGTGCACCGGGACCTCAAGCCCGCCAACGTGCTGGTGCCCACGGCCCAGGGGCTGACCGGAGCCAGCCTGACCGACTTCGGCCTGGCCCACACCCTGGACGCCGGGCGGCGTGCCGAGCCCCACGACTCGACCACCGGCACGCCTTCGTACATGGCACCGGAGCAGGTGATCGGCGACTGGCGTCTGTTCGGCCCGCCCACCGACCTCTATGGCCTGGGCTGCACCACCTGGGCGCTGCTGTGCGGGCGCGGTCCCTTCGCCGGGCTGGGCGACGTGAGCGCCATCTGCCGCGCCCAGGTCCGCGACGAGCCGCCGTCGTTCCAGCCACTCGTCGACGTGCCCGCAGGGTTCGAGCGCTGGCTGCGCTGGCTCCTGGAGAAGAACCCGGCGGACCGCCCGTGCCACGCCGTCGACGCCGCCCTGGCGCTGGACGCGCTGCACCGGGTCCCGGGCACCCTCTCCCTCCCCGCCCTGCCACGGTACTGGAAGACCCGGGCCGCGCCCCGCCCGCCCCCGGGCGAGTCCCTGTTCGCCCTCCGGGCCCTGCCGCTGGTGGCCCGGGAGACCGAACAGAACCACGCCTGGTTCGCTCTGCGTCGGGTGCTCCAGGAGGGTCGCGCGGGCGCCCTGGTGCTCCACGGCCCGGCGGGCACCGGCAAGAGCCACCTGGCGGCCTGGTTGTGCGCTCGCAGCCAGGAGACCGGCGCCACCCAGGTCCTGAGCGCTCGCCACAGTCCGCTGTCCGGGGCCCGGGATGGCCTGGGGGCCATGCTGCGGCGCCACCTGGGCTGCGAGGATCTGGACCCGAGGGCCATCGACGAGCACCTGGGGCGTCGTCTGAGCGGGTGGGCCCTGGGGGCCACCGGTGATCGGGCCGGGCTGGTCGCCTTGGTGTCCGAGACCGCCGAGGGCGGCTCGGCCCAGGCCCGGTTCAGCAGCGCCCGGGAGCGCCATCACACCCTGCGACGGGTGCTGGCCAGGCTGTCGGCCGAGCGCCCGGTGGTCCTGTGGCTCGACGACGCCCAGTGGGGCCCCGACGCGCTCATCTTCGCCGCCAGCGTGCTCGAGCGCCGCGACGAGCTCGGGCCCGTGCTGGTGCTCCTCACCCTTCGCGAGGGCGAGGTCAGCGATCGTCCGGTCGAGGCCGAGCTGCTCGACGAGATCATCGGCCACGAGGGCACCACCGCCGTCCCGGTCCGGGCTCTGAGCCGAGAGGGCAGTCGGGCCCTGGTGCGCGAGCTCCTGGGCCTCGAGCCCGTGCTGGCGGCCCGGGTCGAGGCCCGCACGGCGGGCAACCCGCTCTTTGCGGTCCAGCTGATCGGAGACTGGATCGACCGAGGTGTGCTGACCCCGGGTCCCCAGGGTCTGCGGGTCCGGGAGGGTGCAGACACCGAGATGCCCGACGACCTGTACCAGGTGTGGGCGACCCGGGTCGAGGAGGTGCTCGCGGACTGGCCCCAGCGGGTGCGCCTGGGGCTCGAGGTGGCCGCCGTGCTGGGCCAGGAGGTCGACGCTGCCGAGTGGCAGGCCCTCTGCGGCCTGGTCGACGCCGAGGCTTCTGGGGCGCTGGTCGAGACCCTGGTGGAGCGCCGCCTGGCGTGGGTCGGGCCCGAGGGTCCCGACGTGGCGTGGTCCTTTGTGCACGGGATGCTCCGCGAGGCCGTGGAGCGGGGTTCGTGGGAGGCGGGCCGGGCGGCCGATCTGCACCGGGCGTGTGCCGAGCACCTGTCCGACCCGGACGCCCTGGCCACGGCGCACCGCGAGGCTCAGCACTGGCTCGCCGCCGGATTGTTGCGACAGGCCATCGCCCCCTTGAAGCGCGCCATCACGGCTCAGTTCGTGGCCGGCGACATCCGGCTGGCCCGGGACCTGCTCCAGGAGCGCCAGCGTTGCCTCGACGAGGCCCTAGTGGACCCCGCGGACGTCGCCTGGAGCGAGCAGGGTCTTCATGCGTCCAGCCTGGGGCGCCTGCAGGGTGACCTGGCCAGCTCGGCCGCCATCTGTGAGCGGACCCTGGCCTCTGCCCGGGAGCACGGCTGGTCGAACCTGGGTCACGTGTTGGCCGAGGCGGGCGACGTGGCCCGGCACCGGAACCGGCTCGACGAGGCCGCGGCCTTGTTGGGCGAGGCTGTGGCCCACGCGTTGGCCCATGACGACCGCAAGGCCCTGGGCAGGGCGCGTCAGCGACTGGCCACGGTCATGCTGGAGCGGGGCCGCTACACCGAGTGTCTGGAGATGGCCCAGGCCGGGCGCGAGGATCTGTTCGCGGTCGACGACCCCGTCGGTGCGGCCATCTGCCAGCTCGTCGGTGCCCTGGGCCATGTTCGGTTGGGCCAGGACCGCGAGGCCATCGCCGGGTTGTTGCAGGCTCGGCGTGAGTATCGGGAGACCGGTTGTCGCTGGGGGGTTGCCGACGTGTGTGTGAACCTGGGGGACCTGGCCCGGCTCCAGGGGGACTTCGACCGGGCCGAGGCGTTGACGCGCGAGGCCCAGGAGCTCTATGAAGCGACCGCGACCGGCAGCTTGCATGTGACACGGTTGAACCTGGCGCTGATCACCTTGGAGCGTGGGGACTACGATGGTGCCGAGCCTCAGCTCCAGGCCCAGGTCGACGAATATCTGCGACTGGATCTGCCCCGCTGGGCCGCGACTGCGCGGGCGGGGTTGATCCTGTGTCATGCGGCCCGGCGGCGGAGTGAGCAGCTGGGGGACGAGCTGCGCCTGGCCGAAGGGGAGCTGGTGGACTGCGGGTTCACGGACCCGGACGTGGCGTCGCTGCTGGAGAGGGCGGCACGGGCCGCGCTGGCCGGGGGGGAGGACGAGGCTGCGGCGCGGATCGCGCGGTTGGCGGTGGGCCAGGGCCTGGGGTGAGTGAGTCGCTATGATGTGTCGATGTCACCTCATTGGTTCTCGCTCGCGGCAGTCTTGTGGGTCGTGCCGGCGTCGGCGAGCACGCCCGGCGAGCCGGCTGGGGAAGCGGAGGCGTCCGAGCCAACCGAGGCGGCGGTCGAGCCCGGCGCTTCTTCCCCGCTGATGGACCCCCAGACTGTGGAGTACGTGAACACGGTCAAGCGGCTGGTGGAGTCCTGCTGGGTGAAGAACCTGGACGCCGTCGATCCGGAGACGCGGTTGACCAAGCCTGCGTTCACCACGACGGTCGAGGTCTCGCTGGATGCGTCCGGTGGGTTGGAGAAGTGTTCGGTGGTCGAGGCCAGTGGTGCGGATGCTCTGGACGAGGCTGTGGTGGCTGCTTTCCGTTCGGGGGTTCCCTTTCCGCCAGCGCCCAAGAGTCTAGGGGGGCGGATGGGGTGGTGCGGCTGCCGCGGATGAGCTTCACCGTGAAGATTGGGCACCGGCGACAGAGCACCTACGATCTCGTCCTTCACAACAGTCCGGGGCGCCTGGGAAGTCTGGTCATCCGCGCTGGCGGAGCCAGCGGTCAGTTACTTGCCGATGGACAGCATTCTTGGGTCTTGCCGCGCGTCCCAGAACCTCACGATCTCGATGCGGTCTTCCTTCAGCCGGTAGAACACTCGGAACGGCCCGATGACCAGGTGGCGGACTCTCCCCTTAGGGTCTGCGTCAAGGGCCACAGCTCCCAGTTCCGGGTGATGCGCCAGCAGATCTACCCTCTCGAACACTTCGGCCGCGAGCCGATCTGCTGAGTCGGGATTCCGCCCCATCAAGTAGTCCACCACCCTGTCCAGATCTCGGTTCGCCTTATTGGACCACTTGATCCGCAGTGGTCTACTCACCGCGCAACCTGGCGAAGACCCTCGCCTTCACCTCCTCGTGATCCAGCAGATTGCCAGCCTCGGCGTCCCGAATCCCCTCAGCGACGGCCTGCTGGAGTTCCAGCGCGTCCAGCCGCTCCTGTAGTTCCTCGTAGGCCTCGAGTGACATCAAGACCGCGATCCCCTTGCCGTGCTTCGTCAGAACCACGGGGCGACCGGTGTCATTGACCTGCTTCACCAATGTCGGGCCCTGGGACTTCAATCCCGTCACGGGCTGCAGATCCTCGCTGAGCTTCGCCGCTTTCATCAGAGCACCTCAATTGTGGACGCTATTACGGCCATTATATCGCCCATTTGCCGATACGGCTTCGCGTGAATCCAGTTGGCGCCGTGCCTGGGTCAGCGGTCCCGGTGCTCCGTCGCCTAACTGCCGGTAAATGCGGCCCTGCGGGCCGGTCTCCGGCAGTTGGATGCACTCGGAGCTGGTCTCGGGCTCCCGGGACCGCTCCGGCCCAAGCAATCGAGATCGGCTCGGCGGCTCCGCCGCCGTCCGACTCCGTCGGACCGCCGACTCGATGGCTGGGGCCTCCGCTCGATGCACTCCAGAGCTCGTTCCTGTGTGCCTCCGACACATACCGGCTCCGCCGGCACGTCATTTACCGAGTGGGCGTTAGGTGCTATTGGTTGCTCAGCTTGGGGCTATCAGCCGTTCCACAAGGGCCCTACAGTTGAAGGTGTCACCTACACCGTGGCGCAGCACACGCGGATCTCGCCTGGCCGAGCGCGGTCTCGACGTCCGACGTCCGACGTCCGACTGGCCGAATGCCGGTTGCACAGCTCCTCCGGGTCTCCGGGGTCGCTGGACCCGGCCCCAAGGCCTCCGGCTCACGGGGTGAGGGCCGGGTCCATCAACCCCTCCGGCCCTCCGGAGCAAACAGTGCCGCACTACTTCGACCCCCGCTCGAAGCGCCGAAGCAGCGTTGTACACTGGGCGGGCGACATCGACTCTGATTCGCAATTCGCTCGGCCACTCCATGGGGCCGTATCTCGCGATGGCATCTGATTCAGCCCGGGACCAGCGCCAGGGATGCACCCACGGGATCCTGGACCACCACCACCGCCAGCTCCCCATTGGCCCCCAGCGTCGTCTTGATGATCTGCCCCCCCTCCTCGTCGACTCGCCGACGGCTCTCCGCGATATCGCCGACGGGTAGGTAGAGCATCCAGACGGGCGGTAGACCCTTGTTCACGCCGCGCGCATGGCAGATTCCGGCCGCAGCCCGCCCACCCGCGCTGTGCATCCCGTAGTCGGCATAGCGACCTTCCCCATCCTCCATCTTGACGTTCTGCACCGACCACCCAACCACCTGTCGATAAAAGTCGCAGGCGGCCGGGGCCTCGGGGACTGTCAGATCGATCCAGGCAATTCGACCCACGGGCGCCGTTCGCCCACCAAGCACAGTGCCCTCGCTCGGAGGAGCCGCCTCTGGGTGGACCACCGGGATGATCCCGAACGCCGCCCCATGGGGGTCAAGCAGCACGGCCCATTGGCTCTCTCCGTCGTCGTTTCTGCCATGCAAGAGCTCAGTCCCCCGCAGCTCGATCGCGCACGCCACACTGGCTGCAATGTCAGCGACCTGAATGTGTGGCATCCACTGAATCGGTAGATGTGCGTACTCTGCGCTACTCGCTCCCAAGCCGATGACTGGTGCTCCTTGGTTGTTCAACAGGTCCTCGCGCCAGAGCGGGCTCGTACCGGTGGTGAGCACGCGTGAGTAGAACCGGAGCTCGCAATGGTGCTCGGGAACCGCAATATCGGCGCTCTGGATTCCGCCGACCCGGGGGACATAGGTGTCACTCATTCTTCTCATCCTGTCTGACATTACGGCGATTGGCGAGTAGCGCGCACCCTCCAGCGATCCTACTTCAGTGTTCCCGCGGTCGCAGCACATCGGCGACCGGAGACGGCTCGACGAGATGAGCGCCCGGCAGAGGAAGCGCAACTCGTGATCATAGCGCCGGCCCCAACTCACTATGCCCGAATTCCCACCGCCCCCCACCCGCACTCACCACCTGGGCGTCATGCAGCACCAGATCCCTTTCCTGCAGCGTCATCACAGGGAACCCGTACCGCTCGCTGCAGTGCTTGACGGGCTTACCGGACGCCTGCCGCGCCTCGACGAAGCCCAGGTGTGCCTGGATTCGCTGTTGCCCCCGGTCCGCCGCCACAGCTGGCACCGTTCCCATGGACTCGTCGACCAGGCTCTCCAAGGAGGCGTCCAGCTCGACACCGACACTGTTTCTGGCCTGGCACGCTGCGGCGACCATGGTCGTTCCCGTGCCTACGAATGGGTCCAGGACCGTGTCACCCTGTAGCGAGTACATCGCGACCAACCTGTAGGCCAACTCCAGGGGGAACGCCGCGCTGCGCTTCCTGGCTGGGCCCGCGCCGAGCTTCTGGCCGACGCCCCTGAGTCCCTGCCAGATGTCCGAGAACCAGACGTTTCGCTCCTCCCAAAAGAAAGCGCTCTCCCGCCGGCGCGCCTTGTCCGCCTGGGACGCGAAGCGACGCTTCCCACCCTTGCGCAGGATCAACACATACTCGTGCTCATAGGTGACGTAGGCGCCGGCTGGGAGCATTCCACTGCCCATGAACTTGTTCGGGGCATTCGTCGGCTTGCGCCACAGGATGTCGGGCAGGACCGTGAAGCCCGCACGCTGGGCCCCCGCAAGGATCCGGGCGTGGTTGGAGAACAGCTGGAATTGCCCCCCGATGGTGCGCGTGGCATCGCCGATGTTGATGCAGGCAAAGCCACCAGGAGTCAGCACCCGATGGGCTTGGTCCCACACGCGATCGAGCTGCCGGTGCATCGCCTCGAGAGCCGCCGTCCCGTCCCCCCGGTCCAGGGCCTGGCCAGCAGCAGGGGACATCGTCCGGAAGCACTCGTCCCACATCTCGATCATCGGGTACGGCGGCGACGTCACCACCAGGTCGACGGTCGCGTCCCGGACAGCGCCCAGCTCGCGGGCGTCGCCAAGGACGAGCTGGTGGCTGCTGCGCTTCATCTGGGCTCCCTGGCGCCCCCGGGGGATGGCTCGCCAGGGAATAGCCCGGCCCCGCGGTGGTGCACAATGGACCCTGTGGTTCCCCTCCCCACCGGCTTCGGCTGCATGCGCCTGTCCACCGCAGCGGACCGCTCCGAGGAGGTCGGCCTGGCCACCCTGCGGGCCGCGCTCGAGGCCGGGGCCACCCTGCTCGACACCGCCGACGCCTACTGCCTGAACGACCGCGACGTCGGGCACAACGAGCGACTCATCCGGCGAGCCCTGACGGACTGGGACGGGCCGGTCCAGGTCGCCACAAAGGGCGGACTCGTGCGCCCCAACGGGCGCTGGCTCCCAAACGGAAGGGCCAAGCACCTGCTCCAGGCGGCCGAGGCGAGCCGAGAGCGCCTGGGGGTCGACTGCATCGACCTGTACCAGCTCCACGTGCCGGACCCGCGCACGAAGCTCGCCACCAGCGTGCGGGCGCTGAAGAAGCTGAAGAAGCTTGGGGTGATCCGCGGGATCGGGCTGTGCAACGTGACCCTGGCCCAGCTGCGAGAGGCCCGGGCGCTGGTCCAGATCGACGCGGTCCAGGTGGCGATCAGCCCCTGGGTCGACGACCCCTTGCGCAACGGGGTCGCCGAGGAGTGCCGACGAGACGGCATCCTGCTCATGGCCTATGCCCCCTTTGGCGGCCCGAAGAAGGTGCGCAAGGTGGCCAAGGACCCGACCTTCCTCGCCCTGGCCGAGCGCCACGGGGTGACGCCGCACCAGGTGGTCCTGGCGTGGCTAAAGGATCTGGGCATCGTGACCCTGCCGGGGGCCTCTCGGCCCGCCACGGCCGCGGCACTGACCGGCTTGCCCGCACTGGATGACGCCGACCACGCGGCCCTCGACGATGCCTTTCCCGCCGGGCGGCAGCTCCGGATTCCCCAGGCCCAACGCCGCCCGGCAGACCACGCCGACGGCGAGGTGGTGGTGCTGATGGGGCTGCCTGCGTCGGGCAAGACCACCCTGGTGAGCGAGTGGACCGACCGAGGCTACGGGCGACTGAACCGGGACATGGCTGGGGGCCGTCTGGACCAGCTGCTGCCCATGCTCGACCAGGGCCTCGCCGACGGAGAGCGGCGCTGGGTCCTGGACAACACCTATGTGGCGCGGGCCCGGCGCAACCGGGTGATCGAGGTGGCGTGGCGCCACGGGGTGCCGGTCCGTTGTGTCTGGAAGGACATCCCGGTCGAGCAGGCCCTGATCAACGCGGTGCTGCGCATGCTCGACCGGCGGGGGGATCTGCTCACCCCGGAACAGCTCAAGGTCGCGGCCAAGGAGGACCCGAACATGTTCGGGCCCAACGTGATCTTCCGTCTGTCACGGGAATTCGAGGCGCCGAGCCTGGAGGAGGGCTTCACCACCATCGACCGGGTGCCCTTCGAGCGGACCTGGACCGGCACGAACCGGGCCCTGTTCCTCCAGGCCGACACCCTGCCGCCCGACGCCGTGCTGCGCCGCTACCGGGACTGGCCGATGCTGGGCTTCGCCTGGCGGCCAGGGGGCGGCGACGTCGCAGCGGACCTGGCGGGCCTCTCCGAGCTGCCCATCTCCTGGACCTGGTGCCCCCACCCGCCCGGTCCGCCGATCTGCTGGTGTCGCACCCCCATCCCGGGACAGATCGTGCGCGGCATCGTCCAGCACGACCTGGACCCGGCGCGATGCTTGCTGGTGGGCAAGCCCGGCGGCGACCGGACCATGGCCGAGCGCGTGGGCATCCCCTTTCGACGCCCAGAGGAGCTGTGAACATGCGCCTGGAGACCCTGGTGGCCACGTGGTCGGCGGTCAAGGCGACGCGGTCCCGGAACGCCAAGATCGCCGCCCTGGCGGAGCTGCTGGACGGCCGGGGGCTGACGGAGATCGACCGCATCGTGGCGTGGCTCTCCGGCGAGCTGCTCCAGGGCAAGATCGGCGTGGGCTACGCCGGCGCCCACGCCGCCTCGAAGACCGAAGCGGCGCCATCGTCGACGCTGGCGATGGACCAGGTGGACGCTGTCTTCACCGCGGTCCAAGCCACGGTCGGCAAGGGCAGCAAGGCGAAGAAGGCCGGGCTGCTCGCGACGCTCTTCGGCGACGCCACCCCCGAGGAACAGCGCTTCCTGATGGGCCTGCTCACCGGCGAGCTGCGCCAGGGGGCCCTGGCGGGGGTGATGGCCGAGGGCATCGCCCGGGCGGCGGGTGTTCCCGGTGCGTCCGTGCGGCGGGCCGCGATGCTCTCCGGCGACCTGCGGGCCGCTGCTCGCGCGGCGTTCGACGGTGGCGAGCACGCCCTGACCGCCTTTCGCGTGACACTGTTCGCGCCTCTTCAGCCGATGCTGGCGCACACGGCGGAGACGCCGGGCGAGGCGCTGGAGCGCCTGGGCGAGGCGGTCCTGGACTTCAAGCTCGACGGTGCCCGGATCCAGGTCCACAAGGACGGCGAGCGGGTGCGGGTCTGGTCCAGAGCCCTGCGCGAGGTGACCGGGGCCGTGCCCGAGGTGGTGGCCGCCGCAAGGTCCCTGGCGGTGGACTCGGCAATCCTGGACGGCGAGGTCCTGGCCCTCACCCCGGACGGCCGCCCGCACCCGTTCCAGACCACGATGCGGCGCTTCGGACGCAAGCGTCAAGACCGGGTGGCTGCCCTCAAGGACAGCCTGCCTCTGACCCCCTTCTTCTTCGACATGCTCTACCTGAACGGGCAGGAGCTCATCGACGCCGACGGTCTGGCGCGGGCCGAGGCGATGGCCGGGGCCCTGCCAGACGGCCTGATCGTGCCCCGAGAGGTCACGTCCTCGGTCGACGCCGCCGACCGCTTCCTGGAGCAGGCCCTGGAAGGGGGCCACGAGGGCATCATGGCCAAGTCCCCCGGTGCCGCCTATCTGGCCGGGAGCCGGGGCAAGGGCTGGCTCAAGATCAAGCCAGCCCACACCCTGGACCTGGTGGTCCTGGCGGTCGACTGGGGCAGCGGACGCCGCAAGGGCTGGCTCTCGAACCTGCACCTGGGCGCCCGCGACCCGGCTGGGGGCTTCGTGATGCTCGGCAAGACCTTCAAGGGCATGAGCGACGAGCTGCTCGCCTGGCAGACCCGGCGCTTTCAGGAGCTGGAGACCCACCGGACGGAGTGGACCGTGCACGTGCGGCCCGAGCAGGTGGTGGAGATCGCCTTCAACGAGATCCAGACGAGCCCGCGCTACCCCGGAGGGCTGGCCTTGCGCTTCGCGCGGGTCAAGCGCTATCGGTCGGACAAGGACGCCCAGGACGCAGACACGATCGAGACGGTGCGGGGGATTCACCAGGCCCGAGGGGGCGGTTCGCAACCCTAGTCGCCATTCCGCTGTCTTCGGTGGCGCCTCACACCGGGCGCCGAGACGCTACGGTCGCTCCATGCACACCGGTTCCCCGGCCCTCCTGTTGTCCGCCCTGGCGGGCTGCGATCGCGGCGAGACCGACGAGAGGCCGTGGCGCTGTGCGTCCGGCGGATCCTGGACCCTGGGCTTCCCGGCGGGTGGCCGGTGAAGACGCGCCAGGCACTGGCGGCCCGGATCCTGGCCTGCGGTCTTGGCGGCGCCCTGTTCGCGCTGCCCCTGTCTCTGTGGATGCACAAGGAACTGCCGACCCTGGGGGTCGCGGGCTGGGGCTTCTTGGGCGGCGCGCTACCGCCGCTGCTCCTGGCGTCGGCCTGGGCCGATCTACCGCCTTTCTTGCGACGCGCACTGGACGCCGCCGTGGCCGGCACCGGGGTCGTCCTGCTGGCCATCGCGAGCGTCCTGGCCAAGGGTCTCATGTATGCCCTGCTGCGACGAGACGAGCTCATCACAGCGACGCTCTCGGTCGCGCTGGTGTCCGTGGGAATCGCGTCCCTGGTCGAGACCCACCGGCGCCTGGCGGCGGTCATCGCAACCCGGGAGCAGGAGCTGGCCGCCGAGCGTCGGGCTGCGGTCGAGGCCCAGCTGCGGGCACTCCAGGCCCAGATCCGGCCCCACTTCCTGTTCAACACCTTCAATGCGCTGTCCGAACTGATCCACGAAGACGCCGACGCTGCTGAGGACCTGGTGACCGATCTTGCCCACCTGCTGCGCTACAGCCTGCGCTCCTCTGAGGAGGGCGGCGTGCCCCTGGCCGACGAGCTGGACGCGACCCGCCGCTACCTGCGCATCGAGCAAGCCCGCCTGGGCGATCGCCTGCGGGTGACCCTGGACGTGGACGACGGACTTCAGACCGAGGTGGTGCCGGCGCTGGTGCTGCAGCCCCTGGTCGAGAACGCGGTCCAGCACGGGGTGGCGGCGCGGGCTGACGGTGGCTCGGTGTCGATCGTAGCCCGGCGCCATGCCAAGGGGCTCGAGCTGGTGGTCCAGGACGACGGACCGGGCCTGCCGGCGGCGGTGCTGGCCGGAGGGTCGGCGGGGCGGCCAGGCGAAGGCCACGGGGGCGGACTGGCCAACGTGCGTAGGCGACTGGCCCTGCGCTTCGGCGACCGGGCCTCCCTCGCTCTGGACACTCCAGCAGGCGGCGGCACGCGCATCGCCCTGGCCCTGCCCGCGGTGGCGCCGTGATCCGGGCCATCGTGGTCGACGACGAGCCCCTGGGCCGCCGCCGACTCCTGCGGCTGCTGGCCGACCACCCGGACGTCGAGGTCGTGGGCAAAGCCGCAGACGGCGCCGCGGCGCGGGCCCAGGTCCTGACCCTGCGTCCGGACGTGCTCTTCCTCGACGTGCAGATGCCGGACGAGGACGGCCCGACGGCCCTGCGGCGCCTGCGGGAGACCCTGCCCGACGACGCCTTGCCGCGGGTGGTGTTCACGACGGCCCACGCCGAGCACGCCCTGGATGCCTTCGAGCTCGAGGCGCTGGACTACCTGCTCAAGCCGGTGGAGCGGGCGGGCCTGGCGCGGGCCCTGAAGCGGGTGCGCCGCAGCGTCGCGCCCCGGGTCTCGCCAGGAGTGGCCGCCGCCGCTCCCCCGCGGCTGCTGGCCCGCCGCGGCACCCGGACCATCCCGCTCGATGTCGACGCCGTCGCCGCGGTCGTGGTCGAAGATGCGACGGCCTGGGCCTGGACCCCAGAGGGGCGCTTCCGGGTCGACGGCACCCTCCAGGAGGTCGTGGCACGCCTGCCGGCGGGGTTCGTCCAGGTCTCCCGATCCGCGGTGCTGCGGCCAGGCGCCGTGGCCTCCCTCCGACCCCTCGCGTCGGGCACCTTCGAGGCGAAGCTGACCGGGATGGAAGGCGTGATCCGCGTGTCTCGGCGACGTGCCCGTGACCTGAAGAAGCGCCTGGGCTGAGCGACCACTCGGCGCTCCCACGACCACTCGACCGGTCTCTGCGACCGTTCGACCGGTCCAGGGCAGTCGCCACGGCCCCCGTGGGTAGAAGTCAGTCGTCGCCGGGCACACCTCTCCCGGCCTCGGAGACCGCCATGACCCGCCTCCCCGCCCTCGCTCTCCTCCTCGCCCCCCTCGCAGTGGCCCCGGCCCTGGCCCAGGACCTGCCCGAGCCCGAGCCGCCGGACTCGGTCGAGGCGGCCGAAACCGCCCCGGTCATCGACAGCTCGACAACGCAGATCCGCAGCGGCCAGGACGACGAAGATGTGACAGTCACCGGCCACGGGAGCGACACCGTCTGGGCTGCGGGCCAGACGGTCGAGATCGACGCCACCGCCGCCGATGCCTTTGCGGCCGGTGAGCGTGTGACGCTGCGCGGCGAAGTGCTGGACAACTTCCTGGGCGCCGGCCAGCGGGTGTCGATCAAGGGACCCGTGGGCGGCGACGCCTTCCTGTTCGGCGAGAAGCTCGAGGTCACGGCCGACGTCGGCGGTGATCTCTACGCCGCCGGCGAGTCGCTGCTCGTGCCCGAAGGCGTGACCATCGGCGGCAACCTGTACTTCGGCGGCGCCGAGCTGGAGCTCGAGGGCACGGTGGTCGGCAGCGTAAAGGGCGGTGGCTCCGACGTGCGCATCGACGGCGACGTGGCCGGCGACGTCCAGGTCCACACGGCCGAGCTGCACATCGGCCCCCAGGCCAGCATCGGCGGTGACCTGAGCTACGAGTCTCCCGCCCAGGGCCAGCTGTCCGAAGGCGCGTCGGTGGCCGGCTCGGTGGACTGGACCGAGAAGCAGGCTGACGACGGGTCCAGCCACCACCACGACGACAGCAGCTGGGGGGCCCAGGTGGCCTTCCGAATCCTGCTCTTCCTGGGCTCGCTGCTCACCGGTGGCCTGGCGCTGCTGCTGTTCCCCGGGTTCGTGACTC
Organism: uncultured Enterobacterales bacterium; assembly: GCA_964519895.1. Taxonomy (GTDB): domain Bacteria; phylum Myxococcota_A; class UBA796; order UBA796; family CAJQPC01; genus CAYFPX01. The sequence goes on from CAZFLE010000014.1 coordinate 83,780, forward strand.
GGCCTGCGGCCCTGCTCGAGGAGGAGGCCCCGGTGTCGCTGGGCGTCGGCTTCGCCGCCCTGTTCGGCGTGCCGGTGCTGGCCCTGGCGCTGGCCCTGTTCATCGTGCCCCTGCCGGTGTCCTTCCTGGCGATGGCCGTCTACGTGCCGGCCACCTTCCTGGCCCGTACCGTCGCCGCCTACGCCGTGGGCGCCCTGGCCCTGAGCCGAGCGGGTCGCACAGCCGGTGCCCTGGGCACCCTGGTGGCCGGCCTTGCCCTGCTCCACCTGGTCTACCTGGTGCCGGTGCTGGGTGGGTTGACCTGGCTCGGAGCCACGGTCGTCGGGCTGGGGGCCCTGTTCATCGCAGCCCGCCGAGCCGCGATGCCCAGCGCAGCTGCGCCGGCCGTCTGACGGGCTGATTGCCCAGCGCCCGTCTCGCCGGCCTCGGCGGGACGGGCGTTGGTGCGCCCGGGCCTGCTCAGCGTCCCGCTTCGTCCGCCCCGTCGCTCCGCACCACCACCGACCAAGCCGTGCCCGGCACCGACAGATTCCCCGCCAGCAGCACAGCCTGGTCGTCGACGAGCTGGCGCGTGCTGGTGACGTTGTTCAGCCCCTGGTCCTCGCCCGCCATCAGGACCTGCTCGGCCGCGAAGGCGATCGGCTCGGTGGCGCTGGCCCGGGCCACGATGTCGTCGGTGCCGGACTCCCGGGTGGTGTAGGCCACCAGCACCCACTGCTCGGCTTCGTTGAGCACCACGATCGGCCGGGTCGGCGACAGGCTGCCCTCGGGGTTGAGCTGGTGCTCGGGCTCGAAGTCCCGCCAGCCGGTGTCCGGATCCCGGATGAGCAGAGCGATCAGCGGGTGGGTGGTGGAGTCGTAGGACGTCTTGACCGCCGCGTAGAGCGTGCCGTCCGACGCGACCGCCAGGTTCAGGTGGTCGTCGGACATGCCCGTGCCCACGTCCAGGCCGCCGTAGGTGCCGGTCGCGCCAGCGGACTCCACAGCGGACCAGGTGTCGGGATCGTCGGCGTCCAGGTGCAAGCGGAACCGCCACTCGTCGCTGGTCTGGTCGGACCACAGCACCCCGATGGCGTCCCCGTCGGGCGTCGCCAGCGCAGCGACCACCGCGATGTCGTCGTCTGTGATGCCCTGGGCCAGGGGCTGGGCCAGGTCCTGCCAGACGGTGAAGGGGCTCTCGGCATGACGGGCGTGCACGGTGTCGATGCCCGCCCAGACGACCCAGGCGCGCCCCGTGGCGTCGAGCTCCAAGGTCGCGGTCTCGACCCCGTCGGTCAGCGCCAGGGTGACCGCCTGGGGACGCTCGGACCAGGGGCCGTAGGTCTGGGTGTCGCCGTCGAAGGCCAGGCTGACCAGGTCCACGCTGCCGGCCAGGCCGTCGTAGAGCAGGACATGCGCCAGCTCACCGGCGGCCCTGCAGTCCGCGCGGGCTTCCGGAGACTGCGAGAGCTGCCGTTGGCGCACCCAGGCCGTGCCCTCCAGGCGCAGGAGCCACGTGCCGTCTTCGTCGGCCAACACCGCCCACCAGTAGTCGCCATGACGCCAGAGCTTTGACTGGGGCTTGTCCTGGGTCACGGCGCCGTGGGTGATGCCCACGGGGTCCAGGGCGTCGATCGAGAGTGCGGGCGGGACCGACAGATCGTCCCCGTCCGCACAGTCGTTGTCCACGCCGTCCCGAGGGATCTCCTGGGCACCGGGGTGAACGCTGGCGTCGTCGTCGTCGCAGTCACTGTCGGCGTCGTGGCCGTCCCCGTCGAGATCCGTCGGGCCCGGGCTGCCGGTCTCGGTGGGCGGCGCCGAGTCCTGGGAGTCCACCACGGGGAGCGAGTCCGTGGTGCTGGCCGTCGGCGGGACGGCGCTGTCAGCCGAGAGGACGACGCCGGGATTGCAGGCGCTGGTCCCGAACCACAGCGTCGTTGTGATCGCCCAAAGGGGAGTCATCCCATTGATAATGCCTGAATGTCGTGGACCATCGGCGCATGGATCTGGGTCATGACCGGCTGCCAGCCGCCGGTCGTGGCTGCCGGTGGAACCACCGACACCGAGGTCGCCACGACCGCGGCGGACTCGGGCGACAGCCGGGGCACGGACCCGGGGGACAGCGGCGCCACCGACGACAGCGGCGCCACCGACGACACCGCCACCGCCACGACCCCAGAACGCGTCCTCCGGCTTCAAATCCGCGACAGCTACCTCCCCGGCATTCCGCTCGTGGTCCGGGTCGAGGTGCACGACGAGGACGGTCGGGTCGACCGGGGCCTGTGGGATGCCCAGGCGACCCTCACCCTGGAGGGCGGTGGCTCGGTGGTGCCGGACACGGTCACCTTGTTCAACGGCCTGGGCAGCGCCCTGGTCCAGGTCGCGGCAACCGGCGAGCTCTCTCTCACGGCGACGGTCGAGGGGCTGGAGGTCCAGGCGGAGCTGCGCGATCTGAGCGACGACCCCGTCACCCAGGTCTCCGGCCGCCTGGGTGGGGACGATCTCAGCTGGAGCGGGGTCGTGCACGTGACCTCCGACGCCCGGGTCCCTGCGGGCGAGACCCTGACCATCGCGCCAGGCACCCTGGTCCTGCTGGACGGTGTCGCGGCGGGCACCGAGGGTGTGGACATCGACGTCGACGGCAGCGTGCAGGCCGACGGCACCGCCGACGCCCCCATCACCTTCACGGCCGCCGACCCGGACCTGCCTTGGGGCGAGCTGGACCACGATGAACCGACCGCGAGCCTGTACCGCTACGTGCACCTGACCCGCGGGGCCCACAGTCCGATCGGGGGCCACACGGACACCGGGCCCGTCGTGCGCCTGGATGGCAGCGCCGTGACCTTGGAGCACTGCGTGATCAGCGACCTGGGCGGCAAGGCCATGCAGGTGCTCCCGGGCAGTGACCTGACGCTGAAGGCCTGCCACGTGACCCGCACCGTCATGGGGCCCGAGACCGACGCCAGCGACGTGTGGGTCGAGGACAGCTGGTTCACGGACATGACCGGCGACGACGACAACGACGGCATCTACTTCCACGGCCAGGGGGACGAGGACACGTTGATGTTCCGAGGCGGCGTGGTGGCGTCGGGCACCGACGATGGCATCGACACCTCGACCGCCACCCTGACCATCGAGGACGTGGTCATCCGGGACTGGGCCGACAAGGGCGTGACGGTCTACGACGGCAGGGTGCAGCTGCTGGACTCGCTCGTGGTCGGCAACGACAAGGGCATCTCCAGCAAGTCCCAGGGCTTCGATCCAGTGCACGTGACCGTGGGCCACGTGACGTTTGCGGACAACGCGATCGCGCTCCAGTCCCGGGATCGCGACGACCTGCCCGACGCGGTGATCGTCTACGAGGTCCAGGACTCGATCCTGTGGGGAGACCAGGCGATCCAGACCGACTACGACCCGTCGTTCATCACGGTGCGCTACTCGGACCTGTCGTCACCGTGGCCCGGCGCGGGGAACCTGAGCGCAGATCCCCGCTTCGTCGATCCGGCGGCCCGGGACTACCACCTGTCCGCGGACTCCCCCTGCATCGACGCCGGCGACCCCGAGGGGGCGGGCGACGCGGACGGGTCGGTCTCGGATCAGGGGGTGTTTCCTTTCGAGGGGTAGATCCGGACCAGTCGGGGTCGGATGTCCGGTCTCCGAGACCAGTCGGGGTTCAGTGTCCGGATTGGGGCGCTGGGGGGCCTCGAGAGGTGCGAAGTCGCCTCGATCGGCGGCCTGGGGGAACGATTTGGGGCCTGAGGCATCTCCAGGCGGGTGCCGGGGCGCGTCCCGAAGCCGCCAGGGGCCTCCACCAGGTCATCCCGAGCCACCAGCTCGCGGAGCAGCGCGAGGGCGAAGGCTGGATTGCCTCCCGAGCGGTCGACGAGCGCCTGCTGCAGGTCCTCCTGGAGCGGCAGCTGGAAGCCGAGGAGCTGGGAGAGCACCGGGGCCGGCAGGGGCCCGAGCCGGATCCGGTCGAGGGGTTCGCCAGGCAAGGGCGAGGCCTGAGGCGTCTGGATGACCACGGCCAGCACCGGGCCTTGGATCGGGCTCCTGGAGAGGGCCTGGAGGAGAGGCCCGGTGTCCGGGCCGGCACCCTCCAGCAGC